>NZ_CATKPW010000011.1:0-721663 GCF_949767675.1 Pseudomonas sp. IT-P395 | reverse complement strand
TTGGCGAGGTACATGGGTTCCGGCTCGTTGGCGCTGGACATGATGTGGGCGGTGGGGTTGAGGTAGAAGTCGAGGGCGCGGTCGGCGGCTTCGTGGAGTTTTTTGCTGTCGACTGAGGCGTAGGGGGATGTAGTGTCGGCTTCTGCTTCTGGGGGGTTGGGTGTTGGTTTTTTCATGGTGTAACTCCGCTGAAAGTTGGAGCTGTCCCATTCGGTTTCCGGACGAAGAGGTGGCAGCTGTACGCAGGTTGGAAACCCGGGCAGCGGCGACCCGGTCGACCCGAAGGTCTCCCGCGCACAGCCGCCATAACGGAGTGCACACATTTGAAGTGCGCAAGGATACGTTATGAAAGGCGTGTACGCGCCACTAATACCCGTCGGGGTTTCCAGTCCCGGTCGCTGATTTGGCAGCGACGAACACAGGCTAGAGACCCGACGTCCGACGGACAACCTGAAAACCTTGTGGGAACGTTCCGCAAAATCAAAACAACCTTTAAACATCCCGAATTGAAATACGTATGGGTAGGAGTTGCCGAGAGCTCAAACCGCGACCGGACGATTCTCTGATTTTGATCCACAAAACCAAGATCAAAAGATCGCAGCCTCGTTTCACTCGACAGCTCCTACACCGTAAGCAATGGAATAGTTGGTACACAATCACCTGTGAACCCGTACACAAAACCTAAGAATTAATCCATTCGGCTGGCTAACTCCCGATTAGCTGCTAGCGTCATTCAGACGTGTCCTACAGGCTTGATAAGAAAGGGATTACGCCGTAACGGCCGAGAAGTGCCGAGTATCCAGAAGCCACCAGGGAATCGGGGATGATGTTCAATCGAGTGGGGAAGACTCTTTTTCTGGCCAGTGCGCTGGCGGCTGCGTGTGGCGTGCAGGCGGATAACGCCGAGGACTCGAACAAAAGCAACAACCCGTTGAACGTGGCGCCCGGCGCCAATCTGCAGGACTACTACACTCCGAAACTCTACGACAGCAATGCGCACAGCAATGACGTGTTGCTGCGCGGCACCCTGCCGATTGCGCCCAACGATTTCATCGGCGTGCCGCAACTGGTCCGCGCCACGCTACCGATCAGCACCCGCCCCGATCCGCACAACGGTTACAGCACCGGCATCGGCGATCTGAACCTGTTCGATATCTTCATTCTGAAAACCGAAGGCGTGCAATTGGGCATTGGCCCGTTGATCACTGCGCCGACCGCCGAACAGGACGAACTCGGTACCGGCAAATGGCAAGGTGGCCTCGCCGCCGTGGCCATCGACGCCTCGCCGCGCGGACTGCTCGGCGCGCTGGTGCAGTACCAGAGTTCGTTTGCCGGTGACAACGATCGCCCGCACGTCGAGAGCGCAACCATGCAGCCGTTCATCATCCATAACCTGGAAAAAGGCTGGTACCTGCGCTCCACCGGCACCTGGACTTTCGACCTGAAAAATGACACCCACTACATCCCGCTCGGTCTGGGTGTTGGCAAAGCCTGGAAGTCCGGCAGCAACATCCTCAACGCTTTCGTCGAGCCGCAGTGGACGGTCGACCGCAAGGGCGACGGGCTGCCGCAGTTCGTTGTGTACACGGGTATCAATGTGACATTCGGCAAATAAGGAAAACGCCATGCACGCTGTTTTCAAAGCCACCGGATACGGCCTGATGACCATGTTTGTCAGCTGTGGCGTCGGCGCCCAGCAGCCCAACTGCCCGCCGACACCAAACGGCTCGGCACAGGGGATTGTTCGCCTTGATATACCGAAACCGGAAGTCGCCAGTGGTGAATGGAAAATGCCGTTGCTCAATACGATCAATTCAAACCAATAAGCGGAGTCATCAATGATCAAGCCCAACGTTGTGCGCCCGCTGTTGGCGCTGTGCATGATCGGCAGTCCTCTGCTTTACGCAGCAGAGGGCGGCGTCGGCCGCCCGATCACCGGCCAGCAGGTGTTTTCCAACGCCGGGATCGTCCCACCCGAGCCGGGTTGGGTCATGTCGCTCACCAGCATCTGGTACGACGGCTCGCTCAAGGGCAGTGACGGTGCACCGATTTCCGGCGCAGTCAGCGGCGGGATCGACATGAAAGTCTCCTACACCATGGGCAACTTCACCCACGTCTGGGACACCGGCAAAGGCCCATGGAATTACGCCTCGGCAATCGGTGTGCCGGTGCAATACACCGACATCAAAGCCAGCATCACCGGCCCGCGTGGGCGCACCCTGGGGGACAGCGATTCCGGCACGCAATTCGCCGACGCCTTGATCACGCCGATTGCCGCCGGCTATCACTTCGATGAGCTCAACCACATCTCGTTTTCGCTGCCGATCTACGTGCCAACCGGCGCCTACAACAAGGATCGTCTGGCCAACCCGGGACAGAACAACTACACCTTCATGCCAACGGTGGCGTTCACGCATCTGGATGGCAAGGGCGGCGAACTCACGCTGTCCAGCGGTCTTGAGTTCTATACCGAGAACGACGCCACCGACTATCGCAACGGCAACATCTTCACCCTCGACGCACTGTGGACCCATGGTTTTGGCGATGGCTGGAGCGCGGGTGTTGCGGCCGGCTACATCCAGCAACTCACCGATGACAAAGGCCAGACCGCCGACACCTTCAATGGTTATCGCGGACGCTCTGTAGGCGCCGGCCCGGTCGTGGGCTGGACCGGTAAATTCGCCGACGCCCAAGCCAATATCAGTGCGCGCTGGGTACCGGAGTTCGACACCAAGAACCGCCCTGAAGGCAACGGCTTCAGCGTCAACCTGACCCTGGCCTTTTTCTAGACCGGACACAAAGGACTGCCCCCATGACTGCGCTTACCGACCTCAACGCCCTGCAAGCCAGCATCGCCGAAGCCGTACTCGGCCAGGATCAGGTGATCCGCCAGATCCTCCTCGGCCTGTTGGCCAACGGTCACTTGCTGCTGGAAAGTCTGCCGGGGCTGGCCAAGACCCGCACGGTCAAAGCACTGGCCAAACACCTCGACGCGAAGATGAGCCGCATCCAGTTCACCCCGGATCTACTGCCCTCGGACATCACTGGCGCCGAGGTGCTGCATCAGGTCGAAGGCAAAAATGAAATCCGCTTTCAGCCGGGTCCGCTGTTCGGCAACCTGATCCTCGCCGACGAGATCAACCGCGCACCGGCCAAGGTGCAGGCGGCGTTGCTCGAAGCCATGGAGGAACGCCAGATTACGGTGGCCGGTAACAGTCATGCGCTGCCGGAACTGTTCATCGTGGTGGCAACGCAAAACCCGATCGAACAGGAAGGCACCTATCCGCTGCCGGAAGCGCAGATGGACCGGTTTCTGATGAAAGTCCTGCTCGACTACCCGAGCGCGGAAAACGAGAGTCAGGTGCTGCGCCTGCTGCGCAACGAAGAGTTCGCCCAAGGCGCCAGCACCACACCGATCAAGGGTTTCAGCCTGCCGCAGGAGGTGATCTTCGCCGCGCGCAAAGAAGTCAGCGCGGTACATGTCTCTCCGGCCATCGACAGCTACCTGATCGACCTGATCAACGCCACCCGCCACCCCGCCGATTACGACGAAGACCTCGCGCGCTGGATTGCCATCGGTGCCAGTCCGCGCGGTGGCATTGGCCTGGACCGTTGCGCCCGCGCCGATGCGTGGCTGCAAGGTCAGGACTTTGTCTCGCCGGACAACGTGCGCGCGCTGGTGCATCCGGTGCTGCGCCATCGTCTGCAATTGAGCTACGACGCGGTGGCCGACGGCGTCAGTGCCGATCAGGTGCTCGACCGGATCCTCGATAAAGTGGCGATTCCGGCATGAACGACGAAGGTCTGGTCTACGTCTCTCTCGCGCAATTGATGGCGCTGGAGTTCAAGGCCCGTGACCTGAGTTTTCTCGCACGACAGCCGCGGGGCAGCATCCTCGCCGGCAACCATGCTTCGCGCCTGCGCGGGCGTGGCTTGAATTTCGATGAGCTGCGTCGCTATCAGCCGGGCGATGATTTGCGTCACCTCGACTGGCGCGCTTCGCTGCGTACCGGCAAACCGGTGGTACGCACCTTCACCGAAGAGCGCGACCGCCCGGCGTTGATCGTCGTCGATCAGCGCATGTCGATGTTCTTCGGCTCGCAACGCAGCTTCAAATCCGCACTCGGCGCCGAACTCGCGGCACTGGCGGCGTGGATGGTGTTCAACGCCGGCGACCGGGTTGGCGGACTGGTGTTCAACGATCAGCGTATCGACAGCATCGCACCGTTGCGCAGCCGTAAACGTGTGGAAGCCTTGCTCAGTCGTATCGCCGAGCAGAATCAGGCACTCAGCGCGGCCAACCCCGACGCCGAAGACGAAGACCAGCTGGACAAGGTCTTGCAACGCTGCCTCGCCCTGGCCGGGCACGACCATTTGATCTGCATCGTCAGCGACTTCGCCGGGGCCGGCGAACGGACCCTGCAACTGATGCGGCAATTGTCGGCGCACAACGATGTGATTGCGCTGCAGGTCTACGACCCGCTGGCCATGAAGCTGCCAACCAATGGCCGCCTGCTGGTTACCCAAGGCGAATTGCAGGTGGAACTGGCGGTGGAAAAACGCAACGTGCACCAACCGCTGGGGGACTTTCTCAGCGGTCGGCTGCAGGACGTTGCGACCCTGCTGCGCCGCAGTCAGGTGCCGTTGATGATGTTCAGTACCGCCGAAGAAGCCCATGCGCAACTGCGTGCCGAGCTGGGTAAAAGTGCCGGAGCACGGCGATGAACCCGAATATCCCGAGCATTGAACAGCTCAAAGAGTTGGGCCTGCCCGAGCCGGTCAGTTATGCGCCGCAGACGTGGGGTTGGTGGGTGTTGCTCGCCCTGCTGATATTGGCCGCGTTGTTGATCGGCATTCGGCGTTATTGGCAATGGCGCAGGGACGCTTATCGGCGCGAAGGCCTGGCACGTCTGACGCAGTTGCGCAGCCGTAGTGATGACTTGAATGCCTTGCGCGAACTGCCGGAACTGCTCAAACGTGTGGCGCTCTCGATGCCGATGCACAAGCCTACTCGCTGGAATGCAAACCCTGTGGGAGCTGGCTTGCCAGCGATGGGGCCATCACATCCAACATCTGTATCGACGGACAGGACGCCATCGCTGGCAAGCCAGCTCCCACAGGGTCCTGCGGCGCTTGGGCGGGAGGATTGGCAAGGCTTTCTGCAGCGCCACTGCAAAAAGCCGCTCCCGGCCGATTTCAGCAAACAACTCGCGCAACTCGCCTACGCCCCCGACGACACCCTGCGCGCCCTCCCCGCGCCGCAACGCCTGGCGCTGTTCGACACCTGCCAATACTGGATGGAGCATCACCATGTGGCAGCTTGATTACCCCTGGCTGTTGCTTCTGCTGCCATTACCTTGGCTGGCTTACCGCTATCTGCCCACCTACAACGAGGCCCGCAGTGCCGTGCGTGTGCCGTTTTTCGCAGCCATGAGCCGCGCGATCGGTGAGGCCCCGGGCATCGTCGGCAACCGCCGCAATCACTGGCAACTGCTGCTGAATGTTCTGGTCTGGGCCTTGATTTTGTTGGCCGCCGCACGCCCGGTTTTCGTGGAAAAACCCATCGAACGGCAACAACCGGTACGCGACCTGATGCTCGCCATTGACCTCTCGCAGTCAATGGAAACCGAAGATTTCACCAACACCAACGGTGAAAAGATCAACCGCCTCGCCGCCGTCAAAGAGGTGGTGCAAGGCTTTATCGACAAGCGCAAGGACGACCGCCTCGGTCTGATCGTGTTTGGCACCGGCGCCTACCCGCAGGCGCCGCTGACCCTCGACCACGCCAGCCTTTCACTGCTGCTGGCCGACACCGGTATCGGCATGGCCGGCCCCAACACCGCGATCGGTGACGCGATCGGTTTGAGCCTGAAGCTGCTGGACAAGGCCCACGAGCAGGAAAAAGTGCTGATCCTGCTTACCGACGGCAACGACACCAGCAGCGCGATCACCCCCGATCACGCCGCTGAAATGGCCGCCAACAAAGGCGTGATCATTCACACCATCGGCATCGGTGACCCGAGCGCGTCCGGTGAGGCCAAGGTCAACTTGTCGGCGCTGGAACAGATCGCCAAAACCACTGGCGGCCAGTTCTTCCGCGCCGAAGACCGCAACGCGCTGGATCAGGTCTACAGCACCCTCGATCGCCTCACGCCACACCAGGTGAAAACCCTCAGCCATCAACCACAACGCGAGTTGTTCTACTGGCCGCTAGGCGCGGCGGTTGCGCTGTTTGGGCTGTATCACCTCGGCGCGCTGCTGCGTGTGCGTCTGGCGTTTGCCCGTCAGCGGCAGGAGGCCTGAGATGGAGATCAACCTCAGCGACTTCCATTTCCTCCGCCCCCTATGGCTGCTGCTCGCACTGTTCGGTGCCGTGCTGCCGCTGCTCTGGCGGCGTGGTCGCGACCTGCAACGACGGCTGCGCGGCAATATCGCCGAGCACTTGTTGCCGCATCTGCTGGTGACTCCGCAGGACCATCAGCGCCTGCGCCCGGTGCACCTGCTGTGCGCACTGTTGATCCTCGGCGCCGTCGCCGCCGCCGGACCGACCTGGGAACAGGATCGGCCGGACTTCCTTGAAAATCGTGCGCCGCTGATTGTTGCCGTGGATCTGTCGCCATCGATGGACGCCAGCGATGTGCAGCCGAGCCGACTGGAAGCGGCTAAACACAAACTGCACGATCTGATACAGCGCCGCGCCGGCGCTCGCACCGCATTGATCGCCTACGCCGGTAGCGCCCATCTGGTGTTGCCGCCGACCGATGATCCGGCGCTGCTCGACACCTTCATTCAAGCCTTGGGCAGCGGATTGATCGACAAACCGGGCAAAGACGTCGGCGCGGTGATCGATCAGGCGAAACGCTTGCTCAATGCCGAAAAAACACCCGGCAGCCTGCTGCTGATCACTGACGGCGCTGACACCGCAGAACTCGACGGCCTCGACAAGCGTGTGGGCGACAGTCCATTGCAAGTGCTGGTATTGGCCGTTGGCAGTGAGGACGGCGGCATCATCCATGATGCCAACGGCCAGCCGCGCACCGATGCCAACGGGCGCCCGGCACTGGGCCGTTTCGATCCGGCAGCAATCAAGCAACTGGCCTCCGCCCTCGATGCGCCACTGGGCAGCCTGAGCGTCAATGACGATGATCTGGACTGGATCGAGTTGCACGCGCAGCAGCATTTTCAGAGTGCCAGCGCCGAGCAGCGCGAACTGCACTGGAAAGACGCCGGTTACTGGCTGTGCTGGCCGTTGTTGCTGTTGGCGCTGTGCAATGTGCGCAAGGGCTGGAGCGTCAACTGGATGCCCGCGCTGGCACTGGCGATTGGCTTGGGCTGGCCAGCAGCACCGGCGCAGGCCAACGCCCTGACCGATGCGTTTTTCACCCGCGACCAGCAAGGTCGCTGGGCGTTCGAACATGAGCATTTGCCGCAGGCTGCCGCGCTGTTTGTCGACCCGTACTGGAAAGGTGTCGCGGCGTATCACGCGGCCGACTACGACTTGGCGCTGGCGACCTTCGCGCGGCTCGACACACCGCAGGCGTATTTCTATCTGGGCAATATTTACGTGCGCCGCTTCAAGTTCGATGAGGCCATCGCCGCGTATACCCAGGCCTTGAAGCTGCAACCGCAGTTCCCCGAAGCCACGGCCAATCTGGCGCTGGCGCAAGCGCTGCTCAAGGACACCGAAAGCGCCGAGAAAAACGCCCCGGAGACCAAGCCCGATGAGGTGAAATTCGACAAGGCGCCGGGTAAGGGTCAGAGCAAAAAGGTCGAGACCGAGCAGGCTGCGTCCGATGCTTTGTGGCTGCAGAACCTGACCACCTCGCCGGCGAAGTTTCTCCGGCAGAAGTTCAGCTTGCAGGATCAGCAGGGAGCCAGGCCATGAAGCGTCCAAACCCTGCTCGCTCTATCGCTGGCAAGCCAGCTCCCACAGGGAACTCCGGTGTTATCACCGATTTTGTGAACACCATAAAACCCTGTGGGAGCTGGCTTGCCAGCGATGGGGCCAGATTGATCACTACAAGAATCAGCTTCTGGTTCCTGGCCAGTCTGCTCAGCCTCAATGCTTTCGCCGCCGAACCCCAACTCAAAGTCCAGGCCCACCTGCAACCCGCCGAAGGCGCCATGGTTGGCGGTCTGGTCGAGCTGCAAATCGACGTCCTCACCGACACCTGGTTCACCAGCGCCGCCACCCTGCCCGACCTGAAGCTCGATGGCGCCCTGGTCATGCCGCCGGACGGTCAGGCGCAGCATCTCAATCAAACCATCGACGGTCAGGCCTTCAGCGGTTTGCGCTACAGCTACCTGATTACCCCGAACGTCGCGCGCAGCTTCGACATTCCGGCGCTGACCGTGCGCGCCACACCCGGTCAGGCCACGACAGAAATCAGTGCGCAGAGCCAACCGGTGCAGTTCAGCGCGGCCCAGCCGCCCGGCTTCAAACCCGGGGAAACACCGCTGGTGGCCAACGGTTTGCGTTTCACTCAGAGCATCACCCACTCGGCGACGCCGTTGAAAGTCGGCGACAGCATCACCCGCCAACTGACCCTGCAAGCGGACGGCGCACTGGCCATGGCCCTGCCGATTCCAATGCTCGGTGATGTTCCCGGTCTGAGCCGCTATGCGAAAACCCCGCAAGTCACCGCTCTGGACGACGGTCGCGGTGACATCCTCGGCGGTCAGCGCATCGACAGCGTCAGCTACCGCATCGACAAGGCCGGCTCGCACACGTTGCCGGCCATCGAGGTGAAATGGTGGGACGCCGGCACTCGCCAATCGCGCACCGCGCAAGTGCCGGCGGTGACGTTCGAAGCAGCAGCCGGCACGCCTTACAAAGCGGTCTTTTCGATCAGCGCAGACCTCAAACAACTCGGCCAGAATCGCCTGCACTTCTCTACACGCTGGCTGTGGTGGCTGACCCTGATCGTGGCGGTCGTCGGTGCCGCTTATCTGTTGCGTCCAGCGTTTAACCGCGCCCGGCAACAGTGGCAAGTACGCCGCCAAGCGCAACAACGGGCATGGCAGCAATCCCCTGACTTCGCCTGGCAGCAAGTCAACGCACAACTGCAAGCGCAACCTGCGCAATTGAGCGCGCTGTACATGTGGCTGCGCCGCAGTCGGCTGGGGCTGAAACTGGTCGACGCGGGCCCGCGCCTGCAAGGGCTGTTACGCGGGCTTTACGGTCGTCAGCCAAGCACCGAGCAAACACTCGTTCAACTGCGCGAATCATTGACTACGCTTCACAGTCAGGCCGAACAGCAGCAGGCAAAACCGGCCTCGGCCCTGCGCCCGCTCAACCCCGTTCACGAGAAGGACTTCCCATGACGACTGCGCTACGGCAACGCCAACGTTTCGGACTCGCCCTGTTGTTTGGCCTCGCCCTGCCATTGCTGGCTCAGGCCAGCGAGCCGCTGCCGTCGTGGAATGACGGCCCGGCGAAGAAGAGCATTATCGAATTCGTGCAGGCGGTGACCGACCAGACCAGCAAGGACTTCGTCAAACCGGGCGACCGCATCGCCGTGTTCGACAACGACGGTACGTTATGGAGCGAACAACCGGCCTATTTCGAATTGCTGTTTGCCTTCGATGAGGTCAAGCGCAACGCCGCGCAGCATCCGGAGTGGAAGACTACCCAGCCGTTCAAAGCCGTGCTGGAAAACGATCACAAGGCGCTGGCCGCTTCCGGCATGGAGGGCCTGCTGAAAATCGTCGGGGCGACCCACACCGGCATGACCACCGAAGCCTTCGATGACTACGCCAAAACCTGGCTCAGTCAGGCGCGGCATCCAAGGACCGGCAAGCCGTACACCGAGATGATCTTCCAGCCGATGCTGGAAATGCTCGATTACCTGCGCAAACAGGACTTCAAGACCTACATCGTCTCCGGCGGCGACACCGGGTTCATGCGCGCCTTCGCCGAGAAGGTCTACGGCATCCCGCCGGAACAAGTGATCGGCACCACGTTCATCACTTCATTTCAATACAAGGACGGCAAGGCCTCGATCGTGCGCACAGCGAAACTGGCGCACAACGACGACGGCCCCGGCAAACCGGAAAGCATCGACGCGGTGATCGGCAAACGGCCGATCCTCGCCTTCGGCAACTCCGACGGCGACCTGCAGATGCTGCAGTGGACGGCCGCAGGTCCCGGCAAGCGTTTCATGGGCTTGGTGCACCACACCGACGCCAAGCGCGAATGGGCCTATGACCGTCAATCCGATATCGGCCGGCTCGACAAAGCCCTCGATGAAGCAAATTCCCGTGGCTGGACCGTGGTCGACATGGCGTCGGAGTGGCGCCGGATCTACCCGTTCGAGCCTGCGGTCACCGGGCAGGTGCAATAAGAAAGCGTGATGCAGGACTGCAATAAAGGTTAGTCGCAATAAACGACCCCCGCGAAAAGGAGCAAGTCAGATGACTCGCATACGCAAATGGCTACCGAAACTCGCCTTGGTGGCGACTTCGGTCATGGCGCTGTCGGCTACGGCCACGGCGGCTGAAAAACCCAACATTCTGGTGATCTTCGGCGATGACATCGGCCAGACCAACATCAGCGCCTACTCGATGGGGGTGGTTGGCTACAAGACCCCGAACATCGACCGCATCGCCAAAGAAGGCATGATGTTCACCGACTACTATGCGGAGAACAGCTGCACCGCCGGTCGATCCTCGTTCATCACAGGGCAGACACCGCTGCGTACCGGTCTGTCGAAAGTCGGCATTCCCGGTGCACCGGTGGGCCTGCAGAAACGTGACATCACCATTGCTCAGGCCCTCAAGTCGCAGGGCTATGCGACCGGCCAGTTCGGCAAGAACCACTTGGGCGACAAGGACGAATACCTGCCGACCAACCACGGTTTCGACGAATTCTTCGGCAACCTGTACCACCTCAATGCGGAAGAAGAACCTGAACGTCCGTACTGGCCGAAAGATGACGCCGAGTTCGTCAAGGCTGTGTCTCCGCGTGGCGTGATCCACAGCTTCGCCGACGGCAAGATCGAAGACACCGGCGCGCTGACCACCAAGCGCATGGAAACCATCGACGACGAAACCACCGCTGCTGCGCAAGCGTTCATCGAGAAACAGGCCAAGGCGGACAAACCGTTCTTCGTCTGGATGAACACCACGCGCATGCACTTGTTCACCCACGTGCGTGATTCGATGAAGGGCCAGAGTGGCATGCCCGGCAATGAATATGCGGACGGCATGCTCGAACACGACGCCGACGTCGGCAAACTGCTGAAAACCCTTGATGACCTGAAAATCACCGACAACACCATCGTTGTCTACACCACCGACAACGGTCCTAACCAGTTCTCCTGGCCGGATGCGGCGACCACGCCGTTCCGCAACGAGAAAAACTCCAACTGGGAAGGTGCTTATCGCGTGCCGGCAATGGTTCGCTGGCCGGGCAAGATCAAACCGGGTGAAGTCACCAACGAGATGTTCTCGGGCCTGGACTGGTTCCCGACCTTGCTCGCAGCGGCTGGTGAAACCGATGTCGCCAACAAGTTGCTCAAAGGCTGGGCGCCAACCTCCGGCGGTACCAGCTTCAAGGTGCATCTGGACGGTTACAACCAATTGCCTTTCCTGACCGGCCAAAGCCCTAAGAGTGAGCGTAAAGAGTTCTACTACTTCAACGATGACGGCGTGCTCGTGTCGATGCGCTATGGCAACTGGAAAGCGGTGTTCTGCGAACAACGCGCCCCGGGCGGTTTCAAGGTCTGGAGCGAACCGTTCGTGTGCCTGCGTGTACCGAAAATCTTCAACCTGCGGATGGACCCGTACGAACGTGCTGACATCGTTTCCGATCAGTACTACGACTGGACCACCAAAAACGTTTATCTGACCGAAATGGCCGTGATGAAGTCGGCGGCGTTCCTGCAGACCTTCGTCGAGTACCCACCGAGCCAGAAACCCGCCAGCTTCAGCATCGACCAGATCCGTGCTGCGGTTGACGCCAAAATTGCCGAAAAAATGAAAGCGCAGCCTGCGCAGTAACACCGCAAGACTGCCGCCCGCCCTCACCGGCGGGCGGACTTATTGATCGTTCCCACGCTCTGCGTGGGGACGCAGCCCGGGACGCTCCGCGGCCCTTGCCGAAGCGGACGCAGAGCGTCCAATGAGGCATTCCCACGCAGAGCGTGGGAACGATCAGCCAGTCTCAATGACTTTTGAATTAAGGCCTCCGCATGTCCTCACGTATCGCCAGCAAGCCGTCGGCCATACCCGCCTCGCATACCGCCGCTCCCGCGCTGCTGTTCCCCGCCCTGCTGCTGTGCATCTCCGGCGCGGCGGCGCTGGTCTATCAGGTGCTGTGGATCAAGCAACTGTCGCTGGTGGTCGGCGTCGAGGTGTATGCGATCACCACCGGTATCAGTGCGTTTTTCGCAGGCTTGGCTATCGGTGGCTGGCTGTTCGGGCGCTGGGCCGATCGCTTGCAGCAGCCGGTGTTGCTGTATGCCGGGCTGGAAGTGCTGGTGGCGATTCTCGGCGTCGGCGCGACCGTGGCCATGAGCCTGGCGGCCAGTCCGTTTGCCTGGCTGCAAGAGCATGTCGGCCTGATCGCGTGGATATTGCCGTTCGCATTGGTCGGCCTGCCGGCGGTGTTGATGGGCGGCACCCTGCCGGTGCTGGTGCGTTCGCTCGCCGCCGATCCGGGCAAGGCCGGCGGTCAGTTGTATGCGGCGAATACCTTGGGGGCGATTGTCGGCACCCTCCTCGCCGCGTTCGTGTTGATCGCCAGCCTTGGTGTGCGTGGCAGTGCCTTGTTCGCGGCGATGCTCAATCTGCTGGCAGCCATCGGTGCGTTATGGCTGGCCCGGCAGCATCCGGCGCCCCTGACCACCACCGTCAAACACCACGCGGAAAAAGCCCCGGATCGAACCGCGCTGTGGCTGTACTCCATCGCCGGTGGCGTGGCGCTCGGTTATGAAGTGGTCTGGTCGCAATCGATCGTGCAGTTCATGAGCACCCGCACCTACGCATTTGCCGTGGTGCTGGCGACCTATCTGACCGGGCTGTTTATCGGCAGCGCCCTGCTCGCCCGGCGGGTCGAGCGCATTCGTGATCCGTGGGGCGTGTTCGGCTTGCTGATTGCCGGCGCCGGCCTGATCGCGTTGCTGGAAATCGCCGTGCTCGGGCGCTGGCTGGTGATCGCGCAAAGTCAGGCGGAAATGTGGCTGTTGAGTCTGGGCGCCAGTGAACTCGCCGGCATGAGTGCACGCTTCGCGGTGGCAGCGTTGAGCATTGTCTTTGTACCGACGCTGCTGCTTGGCGCGGCGTTTCCGCTGGCACTGCGTTTGAGTGTCGGCCATGAACGCGTAGGTCGGGATGTGGGTGCCGTGGTCGCTTTCAATACCCTCGGCGGGATCGTCGGGGTGATGCTCTGCGGCTTCCTGTTGATCCCGCTGCTGGGGCTGGTGCGCACCTTGGGCCTGCTGGCGATTATCGCCGCCGGCATCGGCTATTTTGCCGTACGCAGAGGTCATCACGTGAAGAAAGGCCGGCGTCAGGCCGTGGTTGCCCTCGGTCTGGTCTCGGTTGCATTTGCCGTGTTTACCCCGGTCGACAAACTCGCCAGCCTGCTGCCCGGTGCGCGCAACGGCAGCCTGTCGTTCTATGAAGAAGGACGGGGCGGCACCGTCGCCGTGGTTGCTCAAGGTCGCGGCGATAACACCTTCCATCGCTTGTATATTCAAGGCGTATCGAACACCGGCGATGCCATGCCCTCACTGCGCTACATGCGCGTGCAAGCCTTGCTGCCGCTGTTGATTCACAACGGTGAGCCACGCTCGACACTGGTGATCGGTTTCGGCACCGGCATCACTGCTGGCGCCCTGCTGCGCTACCCGGGGCTGGAACATCGGGTGGTCGCCGAGTTGCTGCCGTCAGTGGTCAAAGCCGCGCCGTTGTTCAAGGGCAACTTCAACGCCGCCAGCGATCCCGGCGTCGATGTGCGTCTGCGCGACGGGCGCCAGGAACTGCTACGCAGCGCACAAACCTACGACCTGATCACCCTCGAACCGCCACCGCCCTCTGCGGCCGGTGTGGTCAATCTGTATTCGCGGGATTTCTATCAGTTGGCGGCGAGTCGCCTGGAGGACAAAGGCATCGTCGCGCAGTGGCTGCCGTTGCCGACGCAGAACATCGACGACTCGCGTTCGCTGGTGCGCAGCTTCCTTGATGTGTTCCCGTATGCCTCGCTCTGGACCAGCGAGTTCCATGAGATGTTGCTGGTCGGTTCGCTGCAGCCAATGGAACTGGATGCCGCAAAAATCACCGCGCGCTTCCAGCAGGACAGCGTGCGCAGCACCCTGCAGGACGTCGGTATCGGCTCGGCCGCTGCCCTGCTCGCGACCTGGGTCACCGATCGCGCCGGGCTTGAACGCTTTGCCGCCGATGCACCTGCGGTGACCGACGATCAGCCGAGGATCGAATATGCGCCATGGGTGCGCAGCAAGGAGATCACGCGCGTGTTGCCGGCACTGTTGGACCTGTATCAGGCGCCGCCACTGGTGAATGCCGATGCCGGATTCAATGAACGTATGGAAAGCCATCGCCAGCGCTTGATGCAGTTCTATCGCGCCAGCCTGCATGCCTATGACGGCGACCGCGATGCCTGGGCACGGGATATCGGCGAGGTGATGCGCGGCGATGGCGGCAACCCGTATTTCCGCTGGTTCGTCGGCAAATGAATGGAGGCTGAGGACTTTTCGACGCGAAACAGGTAGGGTGCGCACAATCAAAGCGCCACCACTGGACCGCGTCGAAGGTTTTCATGGAGTTGTACACGCAATGAGTTGCTGGACCGTGCTTGGCCTTACCGCCGACGCCGATACGCGCAGTATCAAACGCCAATACGCCGCCCTGCTCAAACAGACCCGCCCGGACGAAGACGCCGAGGGCTTTCAGCGCCTGCGTGACGCCTATGAGCAAGCCCTGAATTACAAGGAATGGGCGCAGGTCCACGAAGACAACGAAGCGCTGGACGACAGCTGGGATTTGACCGGCCTGACCGTGGTCGAGGTCGATGCCTTGCAACAGGCGACGCGCTCGCTGCACGGCACCAGCCTTGCGCAGTTGCAACAGCGCCATGCCCTCGCCGTTGAGCAGGGTTGTGCGCATATTCTCGAAGAAACCCTGCTGCAGCATTGCATCGAGCATCCTGACACGTCGGCGCCGATGGTCGATTGGGCGGTGCAGACCTATCACTGGTTCAGTGCCTGGCAACGGCTGGAACTGGATGAAGAGTCGATCGAACTGTTGCTCGATCAGCAGCGTGATCGCATGACTCGACCGCTGCGTGATGCCCTCGAACGCGAAGACGGCGAAGCCTTTTTGCAGGCCTACGCACAGTGCGCGCAATACCTTTGGCTCGACGCTGAAGTGCACCGGCAGTGGTTCAACCTGTACCTGAGTCGATTGCTGCTGGACAGCGAATACTGGTCCTCCGCTATTTTCGAACAGGTGTGCGTTGGCCAGGGCTGGCACTCCGGCCCGGCCAATCTTTGCCCGAAAGATGAATGGAAGCGGCTGACCGCTCGCTACGAGGCACCGCGGTTTATCGCGCAGCAACGTCAACTCGCCGAAGAGCCGCCCGCCACCGCCGAACACCGCGCCGCCCGCCTGTTGCTCGGCAGCGGCCCGTTCAGCCAGCGGCGCGCACTGGCCCGGCGCCTGCGTGAGAAAGATTGGGAGCATTGCCGACATTTGAGTTCGGCGCTGTATGCCAATCATCCGAAGGTCTGCGCAGAGTTGCCCGGTGGCACCGCGTTCTTCTGGCGTGATTGGGAACTGAAACGCGGTGAATGGCCGACCTACGTTGGCGTGGTGCTGGCCTGTCTGATCGGTGCGTTTACTCATTTTATCCCGCTGGGGCTGCGCGTCACCGGTTTGTTCAATATTTTCATGGTGTCGATCGTGGTGTTTGGCGTAATTGCCGCCGGCCTCAATTGGCTGGCCCACGATCTGGCGCACCGTTATTGGCTGCTGGATGACTGGCTAAGCGAGCGGCTGTGTCCGGGGATCGTGGCGCCATTCGGGGTACTTCGCGACCTGATTCCCTGTGCGCTGATGGTCGCCGGACTCACTTGGCTATTCGGTCCTGTCGGCGGGGTGGTCTATGCAACGACGTTGGCGGTGGTCGGCCTGGTCCGGCGGCGTCAGATCGAACCGCACGTGTCCTGGGAGCAACGCAATCCACTGCTGAAGATTTGCCTGGCGGTACTCGGCGTTGTCGCCCTGGTGATCTTACTCGGCGTGCTCAATGTGATCGCCAGCAAAGACACGGTGACCCGCAATCAGGGACTGCAACCCTGGGCCGAGCGTTTGTGCAGTCGTCTGCCCGCCACGGCGACTGGCTGCGGTGCACCCGCTACCCGTGAGCAATGGTATGGCGCGGAGGCAAAACCATGAGTTCGAGAATGATGTTTGTCAGTGGTCTACTGATCGCACTGCTGGTGATGGGGTTGTCGGGGGCAACCACGCCGTTCCTGCAACTCGACCTGTGGCTGGACAATCGCGACGCGCCCGTCACTGCTCAGGCCAACGCGCTAAGCCCGATCATCACCTGCGTCAACCGTGTCGACGTGCATTGGCAGGTGGCTTACGAGCAATACAAACACCCGAAACCGCCAAAGGATTATTCCGCCGCCAATTGGGTGCCCGAGCCACGAGACTTCGAAGACAGCGATGCGCGCATCGTGCAGGACATCCAGAAGGATGTCTGTCTTTCCAACATGAACCTGAAGCTCGATCTTCTGGGCTATCAGCCGGGACTCTCGCAACGCGCCCGTGACTATGCGAAAGCGCTGCAGGGCGTGGCAACAGTATCGATGCCCTCACGATTCGATAGAAGTGCCAGCTTCGTTTCCGTGTTCCCGAATCCGTCAGGGGGCTACCGGGAGCGGTACCTGAGCGCCATCGCTGACTACCTCCAAACGTCGGCGGCCTTGAGAAAAGACCTTCTTGCGCTGGATATGGCCCAGCGCAGCGAACAACTGAAACGGCTGGATGCGCGCATGGGCAAGGAGATCCACTGGTCGCTGCTGGCCTACATGATTCAGGCCCGAAATACGCTGGAGCAGTTGGAAGACGGGATGAAGCACCAAACGCTGACACCGCAAACCGTGGCGGACACCACCGCCAGCCTGCAACAGGCATGGTCTCGCCGCGAGCCTTTCATGCGCACCGGCGAGCGCGGATTCCGCACCAAGGATGATGACGCAAAGGAACTGTGGGAATACATCAGCGAGCCCGCGCAGCATTACCTCGACGCGCTGAACACCCTGCACAAGGACTGGCAGGAACACGCCGAACCGCAACGTTTGAGCGACGACTACTACGCCGTCACCCGTGGTTACGACGCCCTGCTCAGCCACTACAACCGCCGGGCACGCGCCAACTTCTGAGGAGTTGCACCGGCCGGACCGTCCTCGTGGACAATCCGGCCGGGTGCACTTATTTGACAGCCTTGAGCTTCAGATACGACTGACGCATGTCCGCGGCCCAGCCATCGATCACCGGTTTGACGTCATTCGCCGTCATCGCCTGCGAGTCATTTTCCAACGGCTTGCCGGTGCCTTTGCGCACCACTTGCGCGACGACCTTGTTATTCGCGCCATCGAGGAACACCGCTTCGGTGGCCAGGGTAGTTTCCTGATCGCGAATACCGCTGGCGGTGCTGACCGCAGCGGCGACCAGAGCAATCGGAATCACCTCATAGGCGTGCAGGCCTTCAGTCTTGCTGCTCACGGCGGTGATCGCCGCACGCACCACAATCACGCCCGGGCCAGGACCGGTTGCCAACGGCAGGTCTTTGCCGATTTCACGCTTGAGTGCCTGATCGTAGTAGGAAGTGATGCCATTGAGGGTTTGCTGGGAGATCTTCGCGGTCGGTTGCGGTTTCGGGTACAGCTGGGTCGGCTCGATATACACACTGGTGAATTTCTTGATGTCGACCTTCGGATCGATCCAGCGCATGACCTCGGCACCGGACGGCGATTTGGCCTCCTTGAGCTGGCTGTAGTCTTTGAGGAAGCCGGAGTACTCTTTCGGGTCGACGGTTTTGCTGGAACAACCCACCACTGCGAGAGTGGCAAAACACAGAGTGCCCATCATCACTGCTAGCTTCATGCTGTAACTCCTGTCAGAAGGCCGAAAACTTTGCCTGGGGGAGTTACAGGTATAGCTAAAACCTCAGTAATTGCGATTGCAAAGCACAAAATTCACACAAACCTGCGCGACGGATCACAAGGGTCATTTGACAGACGCCGATGATCCGGCAAAGCTGCATCGAGCTTGAACGCACGCCAGACGGCAAATGCACCTGGACTACGGAAGTCGCAATGCCCAAGCATAAAAATAAAACAGCACAACCTGACCCTGATTCGACGCAACCTTCCATTTCAAAATACCTGTTCCCGATCACCATCGCTGTACTGCTCGCCGCCGTCGCGGGCATCGGCTGGTTTCTGTTCAGCCCTGCTCCGGCGCCGTTGAAACCCGCGCCGATCAGCGCCCCCGTCGCCCCGGCTGCCAAGCCACAACCAGTTGTGGCGAGCAAACCGGCAACCATGGTCGATGAACAACAATGCCAGGGCTGCCACAGCGAACAGGTCAAAGACTGGCAAGGTTCACATCACCAATTGGCGATGCAGCCGGCGAACGCTGAGACGATGCTCGGCGACTTCAACAACGTCACCTTCAAAGGCGAAAACGAGACCACGCGTTTCTCGCGCAAGGGCGATGAATTCTGGGTCAATACGCCCGGCATCGACGGCAAGAACGCCGACTTCAAAGTCGCCTACACCTTCGGCATCGCGCCGCTGCAGCAATACCTGATCGAAGTCGGCGAAGGTCGTTTGCAGGCGCTCGGCGTGGCCTGGGATACCGAGAAACATCGCTGGTTTCATCTCTATCCCGGCCAGGGCGTCAATTTCAAGAATCCGCTGCACTGGAGCAAGCCGAGCCAGAACGCCAACTTCATGTGCGTCGAGTGCCACACCACCGGCTTCAAGCGCAATTTTGATGCGGCCAGCAACACCTTCAACAGTCAGTGGAACAGCCTCGGTGTCGGTTGCCAGGCTTGCCACGGCCCGGCCTCGAATCACCTGGAGTGGACGCAGAAAAAAACCGACCTGATTCATCAGGGGTTTGACGTCGACCTCAAGGACAAGAACGCCACCGTCGAGATCGAAACCTGCGCCCGCTGCCATGCACGTCGAGCGCCGTTGGGCGATGGCTACACCGTCGGCAAGCGGCTGATGGACGACTACCTGCCGAGCACCCTCACCCGCGAACTGTATGCGCTGGACGGCAAGATCAAGGATGAGGTGTTCGAACATGGCTCGTTCCTGCAAAGCAAAATGTTCGACAAGGGTGTGCGTTGCAGCAACTGCCACAACCCGCACAGCAACGAGCTGAAGGCACCGGGCAACGCGGTGTGCCTGCAATGCCATAACACCGCTGGCAAGACTTCAATCGAAGGTGTCGACGGCAAAGGCCTGCAAGCGAAGAACTACGATTCCATCGAGCATACGCGCCACACCATGGGCCAGCCCGGTTCGCAGTGCGTCGATTGTCACATGCCCGGCAAGTTCTACATGGGCAATGACTTCAGGCATGACCACAGCTTCAGCATTCCCAACCCGGAACGGGCGCAGAAGCTCGGCACACCGGACGCCTGCCTGACCTGCCATCAAGGCAAGACTGGCGACAAGGTCACCGCTCAGTTCAAGTTGTGGAGCGCCTCTACCGCGCCGCTGGCACCGCGTTATGACGAAAGCCTGTGGTTGATCCGCAACGGCCAGCCGGGCGCCGCGGATGCGCTATATGAGCAGTTGCAGCGCAGCAATTTGCCAGCGATTCAACGGGCGACGTTGCTCGCTGAATTGCCGCTGTACCCGAGCGAACAGGCACTGAAACTGGCCACCCAGGACTTGAAGAATCCGGCGCCGCAAGTACGTGAAAGCGCTGCGCGAGCGATCAGTGCATTCCTGCCGCCAGCGGAGCGTGCGCCATTGTTGTCGCCGCTACTGGGTGATCCAGTGAAAGCCGTGCGCATTGTGGCTGCGCGGGATCTGTTGAGTGTTGCGCGCAACAATGGTCTTGGCGCTGCGCAAGCCAATTGGGAGGCTGCGATTGCCGAGTACGAAGCAGTGCAGAAAAGCCTGCTGGAACGTGCCGAGGCCAATCTGAATCTGGCGATGCTGTATCAGGCCAATGGCCGTGGTTCGCAAGTCGAAGGTCTGCTGCGCTCGGCACTCAAGCGCGACCCGGATTTCTATCCGGCGTTGGTGACGCTGGTGCAATGGCTGGAGGCCAATGGCCGTGGCCAGGAGGCGCAGACGCTGTTGGATGACAGCCTCAAGCAGCATCCGGACGCCGCACTGTTGCAGCACACCCGTGGCTTGTCGCTGATCCGCGCCGGCAAGACCACCGAAGCCATGTCACCGCTGAAAAAAGCTGCGCAACTGGAGCCGCAGAACGCGCAGTACGGTTATGTGCTGGCGGTGGCGCTGCATGAAAGCGGCAAGGTCGATGAGGCGTGCGCGGTGCTGGAAGGTTTGCTCAAGGTACAACCGGCGAACCGCAACGCGCGGTTGTCGCTGATTCAGTGGTATCTCGACAGCGGGCAGGAGCCAAAGGCGCAGGTGCTGTTGCAGGGGTGGAAGAGGATGAATATGGGGGATCCGGCGCTTAAGTGATTGGCTGGAGATTGGCTTCCCTCACCCTAGCCCTCTCCCAGAGGGAGAGGGGACCGACCGGGGGAGATTCAAGAGATACACCGACGTGACCGATTCGCTTTGAATCCATAATCGACTCGGTCTGTCACGTCGGTATCGCTCGCCAGACAACTCGGTCAGTCCCCCTCCCTCTGGGAAAGGGGACCGAATGGGGGATATTCAAGAGATACACCGACGTGAGCGATTGGCGTTGAATCCATAATCGACTCGGTTTTTCACGTCGGTGTCACTCGCCAGACAACTCGGTCAGTCCCCTCTCCCTCTGGGAGAGGGTTAGGGTGAGGGGCTTTTCAAGGTTCAACCGTTTACCAGGATGAAGTCTCACCACTGCGCAACGCCATCTCGCGCCGGCTGTTGATGTGCATCGCCTTGATCAACGACACCGTGCCCACCAACAAAATCGCCGCGCCCAACAGGAAATCAATGTTGTACAGCTGAAAATCCTGCACCGGCCCGATCAGCAGCACCCGCACGATCGCAGCGCCCAACAGCGTGGCGAGGAAGTCGATCCCCGGCTCGTTACGGTAGAACACCAGCAGCAACGGCAGGCACAACACCAACAGCAGCAACAACACGACAACCTTGAACGAACCTTTGCGCTCGACGCTGAACGCACACTCGTGCGGGCCGTAAGCCTTGTAATCGTCGTCGCGGATCATCGAGTTGTTCTCGTTGATGTAGTCGACGCGGTTGTATTTCTGAATCGGTGTGAAGGTATTGGACATCTCCATCAGCGTGGTGATGTTCTTGAAGCGCAGGTCGATGCGTTCGCTGCCCTTGAGGTAATAAAGCACCGGTTTATAGCCGTAGCGATAAGTGTCGAAGGGGAATTCAGTGACCTGACCCTGCACACCGATCGGCCGTGGTTCAAGTTCGGCGTAGGCGCTTTTGTTGGTGGCCGACAGGTTGCGGCTCAGCGGCTGCACCTTGACCTGTTCAAGGAAGATCGGCGTGACGCCATAGGACCACTGCAAGGGTTCCAGACGCAGACGCAGTTCGTTGCGGCTGAGGTCGTAACGGTTGAAGGTGCGTTCCGAAACCACCAGGGAGCCACTGAGCATGAACTCGCCGCGCAGGTTGTTGGTGACGCGCAAGGTCAGTTGGTCCTTGCCCAGCAACGCCGCTTCGGTGGACGGTGGCGTGCCGCACCACGCGGTGCTTTCGCCGACGCCGCCGAGCTGGCCGCTGCGGTTTTCCTTGAATACGTAAAAGTAACTGGCCCACAGCGTCACCATCAAAAGCAACGCTGTGAGGCCGAGGATTTTTTTGCCCGGACTCACTGATCAGACTCCCTTCTTCGGTTCCATCGTCCAGCCGAAAACCCGCTGGCGACGGCGACTCTACCAAAAGGCCACCATCGACCCAAGGAAAAATGCCCAACGAGTGAGGGTTGTAGGGGTTTCCCCGGTGGCAGAAGCAAGATCAAAAGATCGCAGCCTTCGGCAGCTCCTACAGTGACCTCATGTAGGAGCTGCCGAAGGCTGCGATCTTTTTTAACCGTCAACGCCGACGAAAGAGCGGACGCGGTTCGATGACTGAGCGCCCATACAACACGCTCATGCCAACCAATCCTTTCAGCGCATCCTCAGCCGATTTGTCCTGACGCACCGCAAAACTGTCAAAACCACACTGGCGCATATGGCTGAGCTGATCACGCAACACATCGCCAATCGCGCGCAACTCCCCTGCCCAACCGAACCGGCTGCGCAGCAGATACGCCTGACTGTAAGCACGGCCATCGTGAAAGCTCGGGAAATCCAGCGCAATCAGTGGCAACGAGGCCAACCACGGCACCAGGCTTTCAACCTCATCGTCCGGGCCCAGCCACACCGCGTGGGTCGACGGCGACTCCAGCCAGTGCGCCAGCGGCAACATCAGCAAACCTGCCGGCCTTGGCGTCGATGGCTCACGCACCAGCGTCCATGGGTCATCCGTAACTATTCGCGCCACGCCCTGCTCCAGCCGCAACAGATTGTTCATACCGCGGCCTCCAGCGTTTTCGGATAGACCCGCTCCTTGAACGGCTCCAGGCCAATCCTTGCCACGGTGTCGACAAACAATTCCTCGTGCTCGCGATAGCGCACAAAGGTGCCAATGATCCGCTCGATCACCTGCGGCACTTCAGCGGCGCTGAACGACGGGCCGATGACTTTGCCCAATGCGCTGTTTTTGCCTTGCGCGCCGCCGAGGGTGATCTGATACCACTCGCTGCCGTTCTTATCGACGCCGAGGATGCCGATATTGCCGATGTGGTGATGGCCGCAGGCATTCATGCAGCCGGAGATGTTCAAGCTGATATTGCCCAAATCGTGCAGGTAATCGAGGTTGTCGAAGCGTGCCTGAATCGCCTGGGCAATCGGGATTGATTTGGCGTTGGCCAAGGCACAGAAATCGCCGCCGGGGCAGGCAATAATGTCGGTCAGCAGGCCGACGTTGGCGCTGCCCAGATCGTGTTTGCACGCCAGTTGCCAAAGCGCATAGAGATCGGTTTTCGGTACATCGGGCAGGACGATGTTCTGCTCGTGGGCAATACGAATCTCGCCGAAACCGAAACGCTGCGACCAGTCAGCGACTGCGAGCATCTGCACGCCGGTGACATCCCCCGGCGGCGAGGCCATGCCCGGTTTGGTCGACAGCACGACGCTGGTGTAACCCGGCACTTTGTGCGGCTGCACATTGCGCGCGACCCAACGAGCGAACGCCGGGCTTTCGGCCAGGCGCGTGCCGAAGTCCAGATCGGTGTCGGCCAAGGTGTGATAAACCGGCGGCACGAAGGCGCTGGCGACCCGTTGGTATTCGGCCTCGGTCAGTTGCGCCGGGCCGTCCTTGAGGTGTTGCCATTCCTCTTCGACTTCCTTGGCGAACGCCTCGATGCCCAGCGCCTTGACCAGAATCTTGATCCGCGCCTTGTACTTGTTGTCGCGCCGGCCGTGGCGGTTGTACACCCGCAGCACCGCTTCGACGTACGAGAGCAAATGCTGCCACGGCAAGCCTTCGCGGATCTGCAAACCGAGAATCGGCGTGCGGCCCAGGCCACCGCCGACGATCACTCGCAGGAGCATCTGCCCGTCGCGACCGGGGTAAAGGTACAGACCGATGTCGTGCATCATGATTGCGGCGCGATCCTGTTTGGCCGAGCAGATGGCGATCTTGAATTTGCGCGGCAGAAACAGGAATTCCGGGTTGATCGTCGACCACTGCCGCAGGATCTCGGCCAACGGGCGCGGGTCGATCAGTTCGTCAGCCGCGACCCCGGCGAAAGCCTCGGTGGTGATGTTGCGCACGCAGTTGCCGGACGTCTGGATCGCATGCATGTTGACCTGCGCCAGACGTTCGAGAATATCCGGCACGTCGCTCAGTTCGATCCAGTTGAACTGCATGTTCTGCCGCGTGGTGAAGTGGCCGTAACCGCGATCGTAGTCGCTGGCGATGCTCGCCAGCGTGCGCATCTGCTCGGCGCTCAACGTGCCGTAGGGAATCGCCACGCGCAGCATGTAGGCGTGCTTTTGCATGTACAGGCCGTTTTGCAGGCGCAGCGGCAAAAACTCCTCTTCGCTCAGTTCCCCGGCCATGAAGCGCTCGACCTGATCGCGAAACTGCGCAACACGCTCGAACACCAGCGCCCGGTCGTAATCATCGTATTGATACATGCAACTGCCACCTCATCAGTTATTCCTGTGGGAGCGAGCCTGCTCGCGAATGCGGTGTGTCAGGCAACTGCATTGTTGGCTGACACACCGCATTCGCGAGCAGGCTCGCTCCCACAGTTTTCTTCAGAGCACTATGACGAAGCAGCGCAGCACGTTACAGATTCACCTGAAGCGATAAAAACCATATCAGGGCGCGGCAGAACGCCGCAGTCAGCCCTTCAATCTGATCCGCACAAATCAAAGATTCCTGAGCCTGTTTTGTTTCTGGCGGGGTTTCTACAGTGCAGCTCATGCCAGACCGGGTGGCCTGGCAAGACTTTGCAACCGTGGATGAACTGACCATGAGCACAGCAACAATCGGACAGGCTTATAACTACAAGGTCGTCCGCCAATTCGTCATTGCCACAATTTTCTGGGGTGTGGTGGGCATGGCGATGGGGGTTTTGATCGCCTCGCAACTGGTGTGGCCAGAGATGAATCTGGATCTGCCGTGGACCACCTTCGGCCGCTTGCGCCCACTGCACACCAGCCTGGTGATTTTTGGTTTCGCCGGCAGCGCGCAATTTGCCGCCAGTTACTACGCAGTGCAACGTACCTGCCAGGTGCGGCTGTACTCGGACACCCTTGCCGCGTTCACTTTCTGGGGCTGGCAATCGGTGATCGTGATCATGCTGATCACCCTGCCAATGGGCTACACCACCACCAAGGAATACGCCGAGATCGAATTCTCCGGCGCGGTGTGGATGGCCGTGGTCTGGGTCGCCTACGCCATCGTTTTCTTCACCACCGTGGTACAGCGCAAGACCAAACACATCTACGTCGGTAACTGGTTTTTCGGCGCGTTCATCCTGGTGATCGCCATGCTCCATGTGGTCAATCACCTGTCGATTCCGGTGGACTGGTTCAAGTCCTATCCGGTGTACTCCGGCGCCACCGACGCCATGGTGCAGTGGTGGTACGGGCACAACGCGGTGGGCTTCTTCCTGACCACCGGGTTCCTCGGGATGATGTATTACTTTGTGCCGAAACAGGTCAATCGGCCGGTGTATTCGTATCGTTTGTCGATCGTGCATTTCTGGGCGCTGATCACCCTGTACATCTGGGCCGGCCCGCACCATTTGCATTACACCGCACTGCCGGACTGGGCGCAGTCGCTGGGCATGGCCATGTCACTGATCCTGCTCGCGCCGAGCTGGGGCGGGATGATCAACGGCATGATGACCTTGTCCGGCGCCTGGCATAAGTTGCGCACCGACCCGATCCTGCGCTTTCTCGTGCTGTCGCTGGCGTTCTACGGCATGTCGACGTTCGAGGGGCCAATGATGGCGATCAAAACCGTCAACGCCCTCTCCCACTACACCGACTGGACCATCGGCCACGTGCACGCCGGCGCCTTGGGCTGGGTGGCGATGATCACCTTCGGCGCGACCTATCACATGGTGCCGAAAGTGTTTGGCCGCGAGCAGATGTACAGCACGCCGCTGATCAACCTGCACTTCTGGCTGGCGACCATCGGCACGGTTTTGTACATCGCCTCAATGTGGGTCAACGGCATCACCCAAGGCCTGATGTGGCGGGCGATCAACGAGGACGGCACGCTGACCTATTCGTTTGTCGAGGCGCTGCAGGCCAGTCATCCGGGATTCATCGTGCGCTTTGCCGGCGGGGTGTTCTTCCTCACCGGGATGTTGCTGATGGCTTACAACGTGTGGCGCACGGTGCGGGTTGCCGACGTTGCACTGGCGCGCAGTGAAGCGCAGATCGCCTGAGGCAGGGAGCCGCTCGTGATGGAGATTTTCTTTGATGTGTTGGGCGTGGTGTTTCTGTGGCTGGCGGTGGAGTACTGCTTGCGGCGGGAGACAGCGGACAGTCTGGATGAGGCGAGCATGGTGCCGTTTGCCGATGATCCGGAGGTGGCTCGGCGGGTTGAGCTGGCTACCGGAAAAACCGTGAAAGCGGTGGCGCCGGAGGTGGCTAAACCGGGGTGGGTCAATCTCGATATGTGAGGGTGTCAGGTGGGCTGCCCTCACCCTAACCCTCTCCCAGAGGGAGAGGGAACTGACCGCGTTGTTTGTTCGGGTTACGCCGACTTGAAATATCTAAGGTGAATGCAATCTCAAAAACAACGAAGATCGGCTCTCTCTCCCCCCTGGGGGAGAGGGAACTGACCGAGTTGTTTGTTCGGGTTACGCCGACCTGAAATATCTCGGGTGAATGCAATCTCAAAAACAATGAAGATCGGCTCCCTTTCCCCCTCGCCCCCTTGGGGGAGAGGGCTGGGGTGAGGGGGTAAGCTCTTGATCTTAAACGCGATCGCGAGGAATCAGACTCTGCAACTGCTGGGCAAGGAAATTGGCGTCGAAGGCAAACGTATCCGGATCCTTCAAACCATTGGTCTTGCGCCATTGCCACGTGCCGTCCGGCAATCCGACCAGCGAAATGCTGCCATAACGCGCCGCCGTCAGCCCCATCACCGCGAGCGAAATCTGACCCGCGCTGCCCATTACATCCGGCACGAACTCCACCGGTTTGCCGGCAATCACAATGCTCAGCTTCTCCGTCTTGAAAGTGGACGTCTCTACCGGGTTACTCGGCCCGAACGCGACATAGGCCTCGCGACTCACCTCCAGTAGATTCGGCGCCTGCACCGGCTCCAGCCATTGCTGAATTTCGCTGAACAGCGCAGTAATCCGTGTAGCCCAAGCAGCCGATTGCGTCTCGAACAGTTGCTTCTTGTGCGCTTCGCTCTCGGCGTAATGACGAAGCATCTCGCCCAGTTGTTGTACGTCGTCCATAGCGGTGTTCCTCGGAAAGGAGCTGCAAAGGTCGATAGTGGCAGATACCAGCCCCGGCGTACGTTTAACCTGCACCAGGCCCGATGAAGCACCATGACACCTGCGTGAAAGATCAGCGGTACAGTCACTTGCTGCTGGCATCGAAGCATGAAGAAAAGGAAACTCGGCGCAGACCTGAACGCTCGACACTGTCATTTGCCTGAGGACATCAAATGCGCACCATCGGCCTGATCGGCGGCATGAGCTGGGAATCCAGCGCCGAATACTATCGACTCATCAATCAGCAAGTCCGTGACCGTCTCGGCCCGTTGCGCTCGGCGCAATTGCTGATGCACAGCGTCGATTTCGGCCCTGTCGAACAGGCCCAGCACGCCGGGCGCTGGGACGATGCGGCGGCGATTCTGGTCGATGCTGCGCGCAGGCTCGAAGCCGGCGGCGCCGAATGCGTGGTGCTGTGTACCAACACCATGCACAAGGTCGCCGAACAGATTCAGGCAGCGATCAGCATTCCATTTCTGCACATTGCCGAACCGGCCGCGCAGGCGGCTCTGGACATCGATGCGCGCACGGTCGGCCTGCTCGGCACGGCATTTACCATGGAGCAGGATTTTCTCAAGCAACGTTTGATTGCCCAGGGTTTGACGGTATTGGTGCCGGACGAAGCCGAGCGCAAGGACGTGCACCGGATCATCTACGACGAACTCTGCGTCGGCGTGATCAGCGATCAGTCTCGGCAAATCTATCAACGAGTGATCGAATCCCTCTCCGCGCGTGGCGCGCAGGCAATCATCCTCGGTTGCACGGAAATCGGCCTGTTGATCAAACCCGAACACAGCGCCCTGCCCCTGCTCGACACCACCGAACTGCATGCACAGTCGGCGGTGGCGTTTGCGCTGGGCGACTGAGTCAGGTTTTCGGGCGATTGCGCAGGCGGGCCATGCTCAGGGTGTCGACCCATTGCCCGTCGCGCACGGCGTAATCGCGAAACAGGCCTTCGGTTTCGAAACCGAATTTGCGATAGAGCGCGATGGCTGCCTCGTTGTCGGCGTAAACCGAGAGTTCGACGCGGTGCAGATTCATCCAGTTGTCGGCGACGTCCAGCGCCGCCGCCAACAGCTTCGACCCCACGCCTTTGCCCTGCCACTCCACGACGACTGCCATACCGACACTGCCGGCATGGCTGCGACGAATCCGCGAATAGTTTTCCAGCCCCAGATGGCCAATGACCTGGCCCTGATGCAGCGCGACCAGCTTCAACACCCGTTCATTTTCCGCCAGCAACCGTTGGCGCCAGACGTCGATTGACTGAAACGGCATCTGCAACACCTGCCGGGTGACGGCCCGCTCGTTGTAAAGCGCCGTGACAGCCTCGAGGTGCGACTCGCTGAAGCGTTCAATATGAATGGCGGCGTTGTGGTCGGGCATGGCGGATCCTTCCTGGATCGATGTGTGGCCGATCACTCTAAATCGCACGCAACCCGTCTGGCGAGAGCGAAAATGGTGGGAGCGAATACACTTGCGAGAGCGATTTTTCAGTCGCCGGCTCATTAAATGACAAGAACACGTGACCGCCTCACTCCCTTACCATCCGTCTGATTTCGGTCCGAACCTGTCAGATCTGACAGGTGCGCAATTCCTTTTAAAGCGCTTTGATTGTTCCTGTCCAAACACAATGCAGGAGCTTCCCCATGACGACTTACAAACAGACTGAAACCTCAACCGACGCACTAACGAGCACGTCAACCGCGTTACAGGTGGACACGTCGTTGCTTTTATTAAACGGTGTGATGGTCAGAAGCACTTACTCCCGCAACTTCACGGGGGCTGATGCAATCGGAAACACTGCCGTAAGACAGGCAACTGGGGGTAAACCTCCTTACAGATATACGTCATCCGAGAGAGGCATCGCTGCTGTAGATCATGGAGGTAAAGTGGTCGGGATGGGCAATGGCACCACGACTATCATGATCACTGATCAAAGCAACGCACAGGTCAGCTATCCGGTGACCGTTTCAAACGTATACGATTTGCTTGTCGGTCATGCTGGAGCGCCTAACACGTATTCCAAGTATATGCAGCATCTTGACCGATACGACTATGTCTACATGACGCCGGAGATTCGTGATGTCCTGGATCGCTGCTACGCCCAGCCGTGGATCGAATACTTTCCATCCAGCGCGACCGCATGGACGGGTATAGCCAATGGCGACCTAGCGGAGGTTTACAGTGGTGAGGGCACCTTTGATTTTGTAGATCAAAACGTTCATAACTCGGGTTTGGTTTTCTCGCTCCATGGATACGACGTGGTCCAGGAAACAGGCTCTTGGGAAGTAGTGGAGCCACCTTCGGATAAATAACAATGTCCCGAGGTTCGGACGCCCTCGCTGGTAGGCCAGCGAGGGCGTCGGCCAGTCGCTATAAATGTCAGGTGTCAGACTGCAATCGCGCGCAAGCTCGCTCCCACAGGAAAATGCGTCAGGGCTGAAACCATTCCCGGCGTTCGTTGAAGGTGTGGTGAATGAGGTCGGTCAGGGTCAGCACTTCGGCCACATTCTGCGATTCAGTGTTTACGGCCAGCCATGCCTGCAACTGCATCGGCTCTTCGAACAACCCCGGCAGTGCGATCAGGCCCCGGTCAAAGCGGCTCATATACGCCGGCAACAAACCGATGCACGCGCTGCAGCGAATCATCTCCAGCATCAATTCATAGGACTGCATCTGCACCACCCCGGCCAGACGCTGTTCGACCAGGTCATTCCATGGGCGAAAGCTGTCGATCTGGCGGTCGTGTTGCCATTGCACCAGCATGAAGTCGGCTAGGTCGTCGGGGGTGTCCGGGCGGGCGGTGACGCGGGAGTAGCGTTTGGCGATGTGTGGCAGGTAGTCGAGGCGTGCCAGCGCTTGCGGTTCGCTGGTGGCGAAGGTCGGGCCCGGGTGTGGGGTTTCGCCGTGGGAGAGCCAGAGGACGACGTCGGCGCTGACGGCACGCAGCGACAATTCGCTGTCCAGCGCGATGATTTCCAGACGCACGCTGGCATTGCGGCGCAGCAGTGCGATGAGGTCGCGGCCGAGGATGTCGTGGAGGATCGATTCGGCGACGGCGAGGCGGATCAGTGGCTGTTCGATCACCGGCAGTTTGCGTTCGTTGGCCAGCGCTATCAGTTTGGCCTGCAGTTGCTGGCCTTCACGGGTGAGGCTCAGTGCGCTGCCCTGGAAGCTGAACAGCGTGTGTTGCAGTTCTTGTTCGAGCTGGGCCAGTTGTTTACGCAGCAAGGTCGAGCGCACGTTGAGGCTGCGCGCGGCTTGCATGAAGCAACCGCAGCGGGCGCTGACCAGGAAGTATTGGGCGACGTCAGCGTCGATGGTCGCGGCGTGGGCGAGCCACGGTTCGCTGTGGTCGTGTGGCCAGTGGTAATCGGTGGTGCCCGGTCGTCCTGCGGGTTCGGTGAATGACATCGATGACTCCCTGTCGATCTTTGTATTTTGGTGGCTTTCAGCACTTTTAAACTATTTCTGAACCCAGTGGAGATCCTGTGGGAGCTGGCTTGCCAGCGATGAGGCCGGCAGATCCAACATCATGGGTGACTGGTAAGCCGCCATCGCTGGCAAGCCAGCTCCCACAGGTCACTCAGTGAAGGTGAAATCAGTGTTTTTCCTCTAGGACTTTGTTGAGCTCGGCACCGTCGATGCTGAGCGTCGCGGTATTGAGCATGCCGTCGAGGTACGCTTGGGCAATCTGTTCCTGCCGCTGCGCACGCAAGGCCTGGGTCAGTTGATCGCGCAGTTCGTCGAGGGTCGCCAGCCGCGCCGGTTGTTGCTCGGTGAGTTTGATCACATGGAACCCGGCGGCGCTCTGGACGGGATCAGAGACTGCGCCCACCTTGAGCCGTGCCACGGCGCCTCGCACCTCCGGCACCAGTTGCTGCAACGGTTGCAGGCCACTATCACCGCCGCGTTCAGCGGTGACGCGATCCTGCGAATATTGAGTCGCCAGTGCGGCAAATTCCGCCGGTGCTGCCTGAGCTTTCTTGCTCACTTCAAGCGCCTGCTTGCGCACCGCTTCAAGATTCTGCGGATCATTGACGCCGAGAAAAATCTGACTGACCCGATACAACGCCGGCGTCTGCCAATTGGTTTTGCCGGCGTCATAAGCCTGCTGCAATTCGGCCGCACTCGGATAATCCGCCGGCACTTGACTGACCGAACGCAAGTAATCGCGGAAAACAATCTGCTCAGTCGCCGCACGAGTCTGCCGCGCAACCTCCGGACGCTGCGCCCAACCCTGCGCATCAGCCTGTTCCAGCACCGCTTTCTCGGCCAGCCGCGTGCGAATCCAGCGTTCCAGTGCCTCACGATTGCCGCGCAGTTGCTCGCGGGTTTCCGCTGGCACCGTCGCCAGCAACGTTTGAAGTTCCGCAGGGGTTACTTGCTGATTGCCCAAGCGCGCCACCGCCGGCCCCGTTGCAACCGCCGCCAGCGGCGACGATTGCTGGGCGGCGACCGGGTCACTGCCCGGCCGCACCACCAGCGCCACGGTCACCACCAATAGCGCCACTGCCGCAGCGCTGATCACCATGGCAGGCTTTTTCACAGCGCGACTTCCTCTTGCTCAGCGATGGCGACTTTGGCGGTCTGCGCGCTGCCGTTCTGGGTGAAGTCACGCAGATAAACAATAAACTCTTGCAGCAAGCGATCCCACAATTCCAGGTTGCCACGCAGGTGATCATTGCTCACGCCCGCCGCCACCACCACGTCCATTTCCATCACCAGAAACTCGCCCTGCAACGACAACCGCGCAAACCGGCGGCTGGCGTTCCACTGCTCGGCCACACCCTGTGGCAACTCACCCTGCACGCGCAGCGCACAGCTGAACGTGAAGTCGACGTAACTGCCCTGCTCCACCGCAGGGTTGCCGAAACGCACGGCATAGCCAATGCCCTGACTGGCGCTGAGCAACTGGACGATGCCGTTCTGTTCAGTCTGGTTGACGCGATAACCGGCGGCTTGCAGGACGTCGGTCAGGGATTGTGGGGAAACATGGCTGATCAATTGAGTCATTACTTCTTCCTTGTTTATCAGTGCGAGAGCGCGGCTTGCGGCGCGTCGAATTGAGTCTTGTAGAGCTCGTCACCGAACCCCTGCGCCAGTTCATCGAACTTGACCCGGGCGCTGCCCGCGAAGGGCTGGCGGATCTTCATCACCTCGGCCACGTCGATGTTTTCGTAGGCAGTGAGGATCTGTTTGGCGACGCCGTACATCTGCTGATTCTTGACTGAACATTGCTGCACTTGTGTGTCACGTTCAGCCAATTGCGCTTGAAGCTTAGACCGTTCTGCCTCTTTGGCACGGGCCATGACCAGCAACTCGTCATAGGCCTTTTTGAACTTGCCGGTCTGCTCGGCGCTGGCCGCCACTTGTGCCTGCGCCTGGCTGTGCAGGCTCTGCTGCTGCCCGGCCAGTTGCTCAGCGACGCCTTTGGCCTTGGCCAGTTCAGCGCTCAATTGCTTGATTTGCGCCTGCGCAGCCTTGGCTTCGTTTTGCGCCGCCAGTTGCGCGGCGCTGGCCTGGGCCTGCTGACTTTGCAGGGCCTGCAACTGTTGCGTGGTGCTGCGCAATTGCGTGCGCAGGCGTTCTTCCATGCCTTCGGCACTGGCCCCAGTGGCGATCAACAGCCCGAGCCCGAGCAACACAAATCGCGTTTTCATAACCCTCTCCCGGCGCCTTAGAAGCGCGTGTTGATCTCAAGCTGCAAGACGTCGATGTCGAACGGCGCGCCGTACACCGCTTCGGTGCTCATCCAGCGACCGGTCGCGTATACGTTCTTCGCCAGACCGTAGTTGCCGCCGATGAAATAGCCCTTGGCGTTGGTGCCGCCAAGGTGGAATGACGAGTCGTTGAAGCCGTCCGGCAAGGCATCCGGCTGGATATACTTGTAGCCGGCGAACATGTTCCAATCGCCCTGCTTTTTCAGGTCCAGCGCGCTGCCGAGGGTGAATTGCACCATCCACGCATTGGCGCCGCTTTCGATGTCGCCGTTGCTGTCGAGGTTGTTGACGATCTGCCCGGCCGAACGCTTGCGCATGTCGCCTTCGTCGTACGCGAGGTTGTGGATGTAGTTGCCCTGGCTGCGCAGTTTGAAGTCTTCTGGCAGGTCGGCGTCCCACACTACGTTCAAGTCCAGCAGATTGAATTCGGAAGCGAGACCAACGAATTGCGGCTGCGGCGTGGTGGTCGGGTTGAGCGGGTTCGGCGTGATGTCGCGCAGCAGGAACACGCTGTTGCCCTTCTGCATGAACGCCGCGCGGCTGCCGTCGCTGTCACAGCCCGGCGCGCCGGCCCACGGTTCGCAAGGGCTGGAACGCTGGCCTTGAATGTCGTCGAAGCGGTAGTAGGCCAGTGCACCTTTCAAACGGTTGTTGCTGTTGATTGCCCATTTGGCGCCAATCTGCGCGCCGTACAACCACTTGTTGTCGCTCTCTTCCTTGTCGAAACCGTTGCTGCTGGCGGTGTCGTTGGTGTAGTCCACCGGGAACGCACCGACGGTGCCGAACACGCCCCAATCGCGATTGAGTTTGTGGTCGAAAATCGCCGCCACGCCGTCGAAGTTCAGGTCGTTGGAATAGAGCATGTCGGTGGACATGAACGGGTTGGCGAAGCGCCCGCCGGTCAGGGTCAATTCATCCGTAGGCTTCCAGTTCAGGTAGCCCTGATCGAGCCAGATGTCCTTTTTGGCGAAACCGCCGCCGAGGTTTTGCGTGGTCGATACCGGGTTGTTGTCCGAGCCGGTGCCGATACGAATGCCGGCGGTCCATTGCGGCGAAATCTCTGCTTTCATGCCCAGCCTTGCGCGGATGCGGAACTGGTTGGTGCGATCTTCGCGGGTGTTGAGCAGCGGCGGCAGATTGGTGCTGCTGTTCGGATTGACGTCGTACGGGCCGTTGTTGTTGAGCTTGGCGAAGTCGACGATCTCGTTGCTGTTGCTGTCCGAGTAGTAGCGCGATTCGTTGCGCAAGCGAATGTCGCCGTCGAAACTGATGCGCGCAGCCCATTCCGGGAAGCTGTTGGGCGCGGCCCAGTTTTCCTGTTTGGCGGTGGCCATGACCTCGGCTTTGACCTGATCACGAATCTGGTCGCGCACCGCTGCCGGCACGTATTGCACACGGACGTCACCCGGCGCCGCCACTGGCCCGGCCGCCACGGCGGTGGATGCCGCAGCCTGTTTGGCCTGGGCCGCTTCGTTCTGCGCCTGAGCAATCAGTGCGTCGGCCTTGTCCTGCTTCAGAATGCCCTGCTCGACCAGCAAGCGGATCAGATTGATCGTGGCGTTCTCCGAGGGCGCGGGCGCTGCCACGGCCTGACCGACCAGGGTCGCAATGACCATGCCGACCGCCAGGGACAATCGATTCACGTTGGAAATCATCTGCACACAACTCCTTTTGCCAAAGCGTAAATAAATGAATTAACCCGGACGCCGCCCTTGCAGGGACAGGCGCACAGGCAAAGTGATGGAGGCCGGTGGCCGTTCGCTGAGGGCCGGGGCACCGCGCAGCGCCGCCAGCACCTGAGTATCGATTTCGGGGTTGCCGCTGGACTTGATCAGCTCGACGCGGGTGATCTCGCCGACGCTGCTCAGCCAGACATCGGCCTGCAACGAAAACGCGAGGTTGCGCAGCTCAGGGTTCTCACGCAGCAAACGCTGGAAGGTGAACGCCAGAAACTGGCTGTACGTCCCGGTGCCCAGACGCCCGCCACCAGTGCCAGCCATGCCGCCACCCTTGCCCGCGCCGATGTTGAAAGCGTCGTTGCCGGACTGCGCATCGCCGTCCATTTGCATCGGGTTGGCCAGATCATCCGCCGGGGATGGCGGCGCTTCTTCCTCGGGCTTGACCTCTTCTGGCTCGGGCGTTGGCTCCGGCTCGACGACTTTTTCTTCCACCGGGTTTTCCGGTTCCGGCGGTTTTTCCGGCGGCGGAGGTGGCGGTGGTGGCAACGGAATGATCGTCGGCACCTTCGGCGCTTCGCGGCGGATGCCGCTCATGTCATTGGCCCACTGCCACAGAAACCATGCGGCGAGTGCACCGATGAGCAATCCGGCGCCCCACTTCGCGTAACGCAGCGCTGGCTTTTTCACCGGCAGCGGCTCGATCGGGAGTTGTGCGGTCATGACTCAGCCCTGACTCGGTTTGCCGGTCACAAGACCGACTTGGGACAGTTCGAGCCGGCGCAACAGATCCAGCACTTCAATGACTTTTTGGTATTGCACCGTCGCGTCGCCGCGCACGATCACCGGGAAATCCGGACTCTGTGCCTTTTCGATGCGCAGGCGTTCTTCCAGCTCGGCCAACGTCACCGGATAGGCGTCGAGGAACACCTGGCCGCCGTCGTTGACCGAAATCGCTTTGGTCTTGGCCTCGGACAGCGACACGGAGGCGCTGGCCTTGGGCAGGTTGATCTGGATCCCGGAGACCTGCGCGGTGGCGGTGAGGATGAACATCACCAGCACCACCATCAGCACGTCGACCAGCGGGGTGATGTTGATGCTGTCTACCGCGGCATCTTCGTCATCGTCGTGGGAGGCATTTACAGACGCCATGTCAGTGCTCCTCAGGCCGGTACGGAGTGGTTGGCGTGATGGCCGCGATGCGCCGACTCACTGAACTGACTCTCGCCGTGCATCTCCGCCAGCCGCGTGATGAACTCGTCGACAAACACACGCATGTCGGCGCTGACTTCCTTGTTGCGGGTGATCAGGCGGTTGTAGCCAAACAGCGCCGGGATCGCAACGAACAGGCCCATCGCGGTCGCGAGCAACGCGGCAGCCATACCCGGAGCAATGGCGTTGATGTTGACGTCACCGGCCATTGCGGTGCCGAGGAACACCACCATGATCCCCAGCACCGTGCCGAGCAGACCGATGTACGGGCCGCCGGCGATGGCGTTGGACAGGGTCGAGAGCTTCGAGCTGAGCTGCTGGTTTTCGCGGGTACGCACGCCGTCCATCGAGCAACGGATCGCTTCGATGGTCGCAGCCGAAACCGAGGAGGTATCGGCGCCCTGTTCGCGGCGAGTGCGGATCTCTTTGACCGCCACCAGGTACAGGCGCCACAGCGATGAATGCTGCAAGCGCTGGGCGAGTTGCGCGTCGTCGGCGAACATTTCCAGACGCGTACCGACTTTGGCGAACTGCACACGGAAGTCTTCGTTGGCGGCAGTGACGCGGCTGAGGCTGCGGTTCTTGCGCAGCATGATGATCCACGACTGGAACATCATCAGCACCAGCACGGCGATGATCACCCAAGCGTCGATTGGCACCGCGTTGAGCAGAAAGCCGAGGCTGCCGAAACCGAAACCGGACTGTTCTTCGTCGACACCGTAAGCGACCAGTTTCGACTCGGCGCCTTGCGAGGTCGCGTCGGCCAGCAACAGCGGCGCCGGGCGTGAAACTTTCGACAAGCGCAATTCATCGATAGCGCCCACGAACGGCTGGAACGGGCCTTCGTGCACGTCAGCGCCGATGGCCATGACCGAGTTGAAGGCTGGCATCGCCTGGGCGAGCGTGGCAGCTTCGCGACCGTTGATGAACAGGGTGACTTTGGAACCTTCAGCGGTCAGCGCGACGTGCTGCCATTGGCCTGGATTCAGCGCTTGCGTGGCGACGGCACGTTGGCCGTCGATCTCTACAAACGGCACACCTTGGTTGGCACCGATCAACAGACTGTTGGTGCCCTCACGGCGAGCGAGAATCAGTTGCTCGCCACTGGCCTGATCCAGACGCAGCCAGGCACTGAAAGTGAACGCACTGCCGGTGTTGTGTTGCAACGAAGGACTGGCCGGCAGCAACAACGGCTGGCCACTAAACTGCAAGGCGCGCCCAACCACGCCGTCAATCGCCGCGCCGGTCGCGCTTTGTGCGGTGTTGCCGTAGGCGGTGGTGTCTTTCGGCGGGGTGCCGGTGGCGCCGTCGAAGTGATACAGCGCGGTGTAATTCGGATCGAAGGTCAGTTGGCCGTTGCCGGTCGCCGGCGCCTTCTGATTGCCGTAATACATCCAGATGTCCTGGCGCTGACCACCCTCGACATTCGGCACATCGACCCAGATCAGCGCCATGCCCATCAGCGCATCGAAGCTTTCGATCTGGTGGTTGAGCACGGTCTTGTCATCGGCAGCGACGAAGCGCAGATCGGCGCCGTCCTCTTTCACGCCGTCGAAGGTGAAGTTGCCGGTGTGCAGGCGCACCAACAGCGCGGTGCGACCGAGGGCCTGATTGATCGCCGCGCCTTGTGGCGTGGTGTCGACAGCGATCTGTTTGCGGTAATGCCAGTCGTCCTGCCACCAGGCCTGAGCCGTGGCCGGGAGCACGAAGCCCAGGCAGATCAACAACGAAAGAAAGAGGCGCTGCATGAACGTGCTCCTTGTCAGAAAGTGGCTTGAAGGTTGAAGTGCAGGCGCGATTCCTGTTTCGAGGTGTTCGGCCCTTCGAGTAGCGGGTAGCCCCAGTCGAGGCTGCCGGACAGCCATTTGCTCAGGCTGGCGCGGGTGCCGAGACCGACGCTGGCCAAGGCGTAATTGGCGTCCTGATCCGGCAGTTCGTCGCGCAGGTAGAGTTGCGCGCCTTCGGCAAAGGCGTAGAAACGCCAGTCCTGCATCCATGTGCCGGCGTACTTGGCCAGCGATGGCGTGCGCACTTCCTGGCTGAGCAGCACGCCGTCATCGCCGGTACGCTCGGCGGCCAGATAGCCACGCACCGAGGTCGCGCCACCGGCAGAGAACTGTTCGTTGGAAACCAGTGGCCCCGAGGCCAACTGGAAAGCGGCTTTGCTTGCGCTCTGCCAGTCGCTGTCGAAGGTCCAGGTGTAGTTGGTGTCGCCCTTGAGCACGGCGAAGCTCGGTTTGGCGCGGTAGCGTTTGTAGTCGAAGTCTTCGTCGGAACTGCCGTAGCCGAAGATGCTGCGAGTGGCGGCGACCAGGCTCAGACCGAGGCCGAGCTGGCTCTTCTCGGTGTAGCGATAGCCGTTGTAAGCGAAGGTAAAGGGTGCGTATTGCAGCGGGACTTTGTCGCTCTCACCGGACAAGGTCAGGCGTTCGTCGAAGTCCTTGAAGTCGATGCCGGCGGACAGCGAATTCGACCAGCTACCGCTGGAGGGCAGCGTGTAAATCGCCGAGACGCCATAGGAGTGGCCCTTGCCGAGCACGTTGCTGCCGCCGATGGTGGCGACGTTGCTATCGGACTGGTAACCGGAGAACTGCACGCTCCAGCGATCGGTCAGCGGCGCGGTGTAGGAGCCGGACCAGACCTTGGCGTTATCGGTTTCCTGCGGCGCAGTGAAGAACGTCAGGTTGACGCTATGGCCGAGTTGCCAGAGGTTGTTGTAGCCAAGGCTAGTGACCGTGCGCAGTTTTTCCGTGTCGGCGCTGTAATCGTTGTTGAGGCCGACACTCGCAGTCCACGGGTTTTGATCTTCGACCTGCAAATCGACGTCCATGGTGCCGGGGCGCTGACCTTCGCGCACCAGTGGCATGACTTGCCGGCCCGGGGTTTTGTTGAGCTGCGCGAGTTCGCCCTGAACCTTGGCGAAGTCCGGCACCTCGCCTTCCTTCAGCGCCGGGACGTCGTCGCGGATGTCCAGCGGCGAATAGTGTTTGGCGCCGACCACACGTACCCGGCCGACCTTGGTTTCGCTGACTTGCAGGTAGACGATGCCATCGGCAACGGCTTGCTCGGGCAGCTCGACGAACACTGATTGATAGCCGCGTTGCTGATAGGCCTTCTGCAATGCGTCGCGCGCACCTTCGATGTCACTGAGGGCTTTTTGCGGACCGAGGAACGGGTACACCGCCTCTTCGATCGCCCGCGCATCGAGCACGGTGTTGCCGCGCACGAAGTACTCGTTGACGTCGACCAGACGCTGGGCCGCTACGTTGTTGGCGGCCTCTTCGGCCAATGCCGGCTGCGCGCCCGCCGTCACCAGCAGCCAGCCCCACAGCGCCAGCCGTGACTTGAAAATCGGTTCCACACTACCCCCTGAATTCGCGATGACCTGTTGGCGTTTCGAACGCCGCGTGTATGGCGTCAATTGCTGGCTGTCGAGACACAGGCGTGTTTGCCCAGCCACGTGTGCAAAAGCGCGAAGTTCAACGAGAACTCGGGCATTTGCAGCAAGGCACCGCAGAACACTTCGCCGATGATTTTTTGGATGAGCAGCACCGCGCGCGGCTCGTTGAGCAGCGTGGCGATGTCGCGACTGAGGGCGTTGAAGCTCCAGACTTTCTGGTTCAGGCCAAGACCGACGAACCAGCGGAACAGCAGGTTGTAATTGAGCTGTTCATACAGTTGCTGCTCGCTGGGCACCGAATACAGCAGTTGCAGAAGCAGGATGTGCATGACCGTTTGCGCGGGAATCAGCATGCCCGGTTCGGCATTGAGGTCGTGCAGGAGCTCGCGGTGGGCGTCGAGCAAGTCGTCGATCTGCGGGCGCAGCAACACCAGCGAATGGCCCGGCGGAATGTAGCTGGAGACCTCTTTCAAGGCGCCCTGCCAGTCATCCTGCGAGACAATCCAGACCCATGGCGCGCCGTAGCGATACACCGAAACCGGCTTCTTGCGCGCGGCTTCGACGATCTTCGACAGGCGTTGATCGAGTTCCTGCATGCCCACTTTCGAGTAGCGTTCCATAGTCCCCATTGCCTCACTCCCGGCGTCCCGCCTCGGCTTGTGAAAAGCGCCCCGTTGGGCCCCTCAAGCGCGTTACATAGGCATGACCGGACTGGCGATGTGCTACCGAACTTTTGTCATAAAAGCTTCATTACAGAATTGGTCGAGAAATCACAGACACAACAAAATACTGTGGGAGCTAGCCATCGCTAGCAGGTTAGCTCCCACAGGTTTTACACTTTTATCGAGATTTGGCTTTAAGTCAGTTCGGGGTGGACAGATCAAACCGACCATGCACTGTGATTTTAGGGTGAGGCGCGCCGTCCTGTTCCTTTGCCAGTTTCATTTGCATATTGAAGACAGCACTTACTTTACTCGATGACTTTTCAATAAATGTATCAATGCCGCCTGAAATCGGCTTGTATTCGAGACTGTAAAACTCACCATCCTCATCAAAATACTCCGCAGAAAATCTGTTGTACTCCAAGTGACTGCTGTTCGAAGGAAATTTAAACCTGAAGTACTTACTGAGCAGTCTAGGAGTCTTTAATACGACAAAAACTTCTACAGCTTCGTGTGAAAACTCAAGAAAGGACTTGTCAACCTCATAAGGCCCTTGCCCCTCAATCTCTACTTTCGCTTCGCCGACAGCTTTTGATTCTGATTCAATATCAATAGTCATCTTAAACATCCTTATAAGCGGAATCTCGCATCAATGAAAAAAAGCTTTTTAAGCTTTATCGCTGGACTTTCAACAAAAGCCTATAATCCTGACTCTGTCACACACTAAATAGGCTCAAATTTTATCCGCGTCTACTGTAAAACCTGACAGTAGACAGATGCGCCCTTCCATGAAACTCCCGCAATGGCTTTGATAAACCGACCGGATGATCGAATCGTTTTTTACTTCCTTACATGTCTTTCACCGAACATTTTAGAAGTTCAAAAATCAAGAATAAACCGGCCAGATTTCGACGAGCCTGCCACCCCGCACCGCTAACAAATCCCCAAACTGCAACAGCACTGCTTCAGTCTGCGTCGGACGCAGGAAGACTTGATCTTCCACAACCAATCCCACGGCATTCGAGCCATTGACCATTTCCTGATTCGAGCTGCGGCCGTACACCCCATTACTCTGCAAACCGGCTGGCGATTCGAACTCGGCCATCCAGTTGCCGCCGTAGATGAAGAAAGTCTGGCGCTGATTCTGGTCCCACCACGAAAACAACTTCGACTTGCCATCCAGCGCCGGAATATTCACCGCACCAGTGTTTTTCAATACGGGCGTGGCGATGTAGGTCGCGGGGACGTGTTCGGTGAGCGATGGCAAATCGTAGTGCGTCGGTTTGAGCATCGCCGTGCCCACCGAAACTTCAGTGCTGAGCTTCTCTTTTTCATGAATGCGATAACTCGGGCTGCCAGCGGTGTTCAGGCACAAACCGTCATGCCACAACGCTGGAAACTGCTGCCGGGTGAAATCGACGCAGCGCTGATAAATCACCATGACCTTGGCGAATAGTTCTTCCGGCGAGCCGAGAATCCCCGGCACGCCCATGCCTACGAACGGGTCGTAACCCATGAACCCGGCGAATTCCAGGTGCTGCGGGTTGGCGCTGATCAGTCTGAGCATCTGCCCCAGCACCTGCTCATCACTGACCCCGCCGCGATGCAGGCCGACATCCAGCTCGATGTTGATGCGCATCCGTGTGCCCAAACCCTTCGCCAACGCAAGGTATTGCTGCAAACGTTCGGGGCCGTCGAGCAGCCATTGCAGTTGCTTTGCGGGATCGAACGGACCTTTGTGGGTTTGGTAGAACAGCTCTGCCGAACGCACCGGCAATGGCTTGCCGAGCAGGATGTCGGACTGTGGAAATACCTGCGCATCATGATTGAGAAACGGCTGATGGAATGACATCAATTTTTGCGTCCCGGCACGTTGTGCGATGTAGCTCAACAGTCCCGGTGACGGCAGCGACTTCTCCACCAGGCGCAATTGTTTGCCGCCGCGCCTGACCGATTGCATCACCACATCAATGTTGTGATCGAGCCGATCCAGGTCGATCAGCAGCACCGGGCGCATCGGGCCTTTTTCCTTTAACTCTTTGTTCAGTGCGCGGAAATAATCGCTGTACGGCGCGCCGTGGTCTCCCGGCCGCAACCACGCGCCGACGCCCACCAACAATGCGCCAAACCCCAACGTGCCAAGCAGAAAATTGCGTCGATTGACCGCCATCAGCTCACCCCCAATATCGACGCCAGATGCGCATTGAGAAAGCGCCCGCTCGGATCCAGTGCCTGCCGCACATCGACAAACTCGCGCCAGCGCGGATACAGCGCTTGCAGGTTCTTCGCGTTGAGCGTGTGCAACTTGCCCCAGTGCGGTCGGCCGTTGTACTTCCAGAAGATCGGTTCAACCGCCGCGAAGAAGTTGTGATGATCCATCTGGTAGTGCTGATGCACCGAAATCGAACAGCTGTCGCGCCCTTCGAACATGCTCAACGGAATGTCGTCAGCCTTGACGTAGCGATACTCGATGGGAAACCAGGTGCGCAGATCCTTGTCCTGAATCAGCTTGAGGATTTCCCGCAGGCAGGCCGGGCCGTGTTCGGCAGGCACCGAATATTCCATTTCGTTGAACCGCACGGTGCGTACGTTGGCGTAGATGTCGAACGAGTCGCCGACGCGATCATCGAAACTGGCCAGATGACGCAAGTTGTTGAGCAGCGTGCGGCGCAGGTCGGGGAAGTCGCTGCCGTACTTGTCGATCTTCTCAATCAGGGTGACGAACTCGTTACCGCCCTCTTCTTCCGGGCTGATCGGCGGTGTGGCCGGGTCGTCGGTTTCATTGAGGGCGATGGACAAAGCGTAGTCGGAATGGGTGACGACGAGCATTTCCCAGTGCTGGTTTTCACGGGTGTTCTTGTCGATGTCCTCCAGCAGTTCTTCAGTCTTGGCGATCCACTGGCGTTCGCGCAGGCGATAGGCCGGGCGGTTTTGCAGGCGGATTTTCGTCGCCACGCCGAGGGCACCGAGAGAAACCCGGGCGGCATTGAATACTTCGGCATGGCGTTGGCTGTCGCAGTCGAGCACTTCACCGCTGGCCGTCACCAGTTGCATGCCGCAGACGTGCGCCGAGTACGACTGGAAGTTTTTGCCGGTGCCGTGGGTTGAGGTGGAAATGGCCCCGGCGAGTGTCTGGTAATCGATGTCAGCCATGTTTTGCAGAGCCTGACCGATGTCTTTCAGCGGCTGGCCCATGCGCGACATCGGTGTGCCGGCGGCGAATTCGGCTTGCAAGGTTTTCGCGTCGTGATCGAGCAGACCGTTGAAATAGCTCAGCGACAACAGCGTGCCGTCAGTGGGCACCAGCGCGCTGAAGGAATGCGCCGAGCCGACCGGGCGAATCTTGCCTTGTGCCTGCTTGATGATGGTTGCCAGCTCATCGAGATTCTTCGGCGCCAACCGAGCGGCTGGCAGGCAACTCTGCCCGCCCGACCAGTTGCGCCACGGAATCAAACGCGGCGCACGCATCAACTGGCCCAGTGCCGGGTGGCTCGCCAACGCGCTGAACGCGCCGACAATACTTGCCCGTTGCAACAACTGACGCCGTGTCAGATCCATGGTCATGCCGGGCACCTTATTGAGGGAGGGGCTGGTCGGCCATGAAGCCGATCAATTGCAGGAATTGCTCTTCCGAACACTCGACGCACTGGCCCATCGGCGGCATGCCGTTGTAGCCGTTGATGGCGTGATCGAGCAGCGTGTCAGCGCCCTGCTGGAGGCGCGGCTCCCAGGCTTTGCGATCACCAGTGAGGGGTGCGTTGGCGGCGGGATTGGCGTGGCAGAGCTGGCAGCTGTTGGTATAGATCTGCGCCAGTGCCGAGTCGTTGGGCACGGCGTTATGGGTGGTGACCGGGGGTTTGGGGTCTTCACCGCAGCCAGGCAGCGCCATGGCCAACGCCAGCAGTAGAGTCAGTCGGATTGCCCGCATAACGGCCTCGCTTATTGTTGTGCTCACACCTTAAGGCAGCGGCCGCAGCAGGTTGAGGGCATTGCGGGACATTGAGGGGGGCAAACGGGGCCAGCCAGGACTCGCCTCGGGATCGGCTATAGACACAAAACCCTGTGGGAGCTGGCTTGCCAGCGATAGCGGTGTGTCAGGCAATGAAGATGCTGAAAGTACCGGCCACATCGCTGGCAAGCCAGCTCCCACAGAGTTCGCGGTGTTGCCAGCCCCCTCTGCTCTGCGCCTTTGCGTGACATTCGGGTGACATTTGCGGGTTTAAATTCCGGCGCATTCAGGCGTATAACCTGTGAAGGCTTTTTGATCTGCATACGGACATCAACACGGGGTAGCGACATGACCACAGCAAACATCCTTGGCAACCTGTTCCCTTCTGTCAGCGACATCCCGGAAAAATACCGCCTCGACGCTCAGGTCGAGCAACGCGAATATCTGGTCGACGGCCAGTTGCGCCGCTGGGACGGCCCGCTCGCCACTGTGCGCAGCCCGGTCTATCTGAAAGGCGACAACGGCGACGATCAAGTCATCCTCGGCAGCACCCCGCTGCTCGATGCCGACACCGCGCTCACCGCCCTCGACGCCGCCGTACGTGCCTACGACCGTGGCCAGGGCCTGTGGCCGACCATGCGCGTGGCCGAACGTATCCAGCACGTCGAAGCTTTCCTCGGCCGCATGCGTCAGCAGCGCGATGCCGTGGTGAAGTTGCTGATGTGGGAGATCGGCAAGAACCTCAAGGACTCGGAAAAAGAGTTCGACCGCACCTGCGACTACATCGTCGACACCATCAATGCGCTCAAGGAGCTCGATCGCCGCTCCAGCCGTTTCGAGCTGGAACAGGACACCCTCGGGCAGATCCGCCGCGTGCCGCTCGGCGTCGCCCTGTGCATGGGGCCTTACAACTACCCGCTGAACGAAACCTTCACCACGCTGATTCCGGCGCTGATCATGGGCAACACCGTGGTGTTCAAACCGGCCAAGCTCGGCGTGCTGTTGATCCGTCCGTTGCTCGAAGCCTTCCGCGACAGCTTCCCCACCGGCGTGATCAACGTGATCTACGGCAGTGGCCGCGAAACCGTCAGTGCGCTGATGGCCAGCGGCAAGATCGACATCTTCGCCTTCATCGGCACCAACAAAGCCGCCAGCGACCTGAAGAAACTGCACCCCAAACCACACCGCTTGCGTGCTGCGTTGGGTCTGGATGCAAAAAATCCAGGCATCGTTTTGCCGGAAGTCGATCTCGACAACGCCGTCAGCGAAGCGGTCACCGGTTCACTTTCGTTCAACGGTCAGCGCTGCACCGCGCTGAAAATCCTCTTCGTCCACGAAGACGTGGTCGACAGCTTCATCGAAAAATTCAACACCAAACTGGCCACGCTGAAACCGGGCATGCCATGGGACAGCGGCGTGTCGCTGACGCCGCTGCCGGAGTCGGGCAAGGTCGATTATCTACACGGTCTGGTGGCGGATGCGCGCAGCAAGGGTGCCGAAGTGGTCAACCCCAATGGCGGCGAATCCCGCGCCTCGTTCTTTTACCCGGCAGTGCTGTACCCGGTGAATCCGCAGATGCGCGTCTACCAGGAAGAGCAATTCGGCCCGGTTGTGCCGATCGTGCCGTACCGTCATCTCGATACCGTGATCGACTATGTGCTGGAGTCGGACTTCGGTCAGCAACTGAGCATCTTCGGCACCAACCCGGTGGCGGTCGGTCGTCTGGTCGACACCTTTGCCAACCAGGTCGGGCGGATCAACCTCAACGCGCAATGCCAGCGCGGGCCGGACACTTACCCGTTCAACGGCCGCAAGAATTCGGCGGAAGGTACGCTGTCGGTACACGATGCATTGCGGGTGTTCTCGATCCGTACGCTGGTGGCGACCAAGTTCCAGGACAGTAACAAGGACCTGATCAGCGAGATCATTCGCGGGCGTGACTCGAGCTTCCTGACCACCGATTACATCTTCTGATCACTGTCACCCGCATCATGAATAAGCAAGAAGGCGACCACATGCGGTTCTGATCCAAAGTCGCCAAGCGCCCGGCAAATCAGTGTCTACACTGATGCCAGCACTGTGCTGGATGCCGGGAGCTTGATCATGCTGGATTACTTCGCGTTAGGCGTGTTGGTGTTTGCCGGGCTCGTGCTGTTTTACGGGATCATCGTGCTGCATGACATTCCCTACGAAATTGCTGTGCACCGTAACCATCCGCATCAGGATGCAATCCATGCCACTGGCTGGGTCAGTCTGTTCACGCTGCATGCGCTCTGGCCGTTCCTGTGGATCTGGGCGATGGCCTATCGAGAAGATCGCGGCTGGGGGTTCGGTGACGGCAAATCCGTGCAAAACCATGTCGCTCGCCTGGAGCAACAGGTGAGCGAACTGCAAGGACGCCTCGAGCGACTCGAAGCGGCGAATGCCACTGCTCCCCACAACCGGGAGGGCTGAACGCCATGGATCTACTGCTCATCCTGACTTACGCCGCGATCTGCGTCGCAGTGTTCAAGATCTTCCGTATCCCGCTGAACAAATGGACGGTGCCCACCGCCGTACTGGGCGGCATCCTGATGATCGGCGCCTTGATTTTCACCATGAACTACAACCATCCCTACTCCGAGGTGGCGCGCACTTACTTCGTTTCTGTGCCGGTGATTCCCATCATCAGCGGCCAAGTGATCGACGTGCCGGTGAAAGGGAACGAGCCGCTGGAAAAAGGCGACGTGCTGTTTCGCATCGACCCTACGCCGTTTCAAAACCGGGTGAAGTCGCTCAAGGCGCAATTGATCGCCGCCAAGGGCGATCGCTATCGGATTACCGAATTGATCCGGCGCAACTTCGGCACCCAGCGTGAACTGGATGCCGCGATTGCCCGCACCGACGACCTGCAAGCGCAGCTCGACAACGCCCAGTTCGAGCTGGACAACACCACCGTCCGTGCGCCGAGCAAAGGCTTCGTCACCCATGTTTCGTTGCGGCCGGGGATGATGGCGAGCAAGTTGCCGTTGCGTCCCTCGATGGTGTTCATTCCCGAGGAAGGCCAATATTTTGCTGCGTGGATGCGCCAGAACAGCCTGCTGCGCCTGACCGTCGGCGATGAGGCGGAAGTCGCGTTCGACGGCATTCCCGGCAAGGTGTTCGCCGGTCGGGTGAAAAATGTCATCGGGGTGATTGCCGAAGGTCAGGTGCAACCTTCCGGCACCCTGATCGGCTACACCGGTTCGCCGCCGGCCGGGCGTGTGCCGGTGATCATCGAAATCACCGATCCGGACTTCGCCCAGTACAGCAAGCTGATGCCGGGCGGTGCGTACGGGCAGGCCGCGTTGTACAGTCAGCACTTCCACCACATTGGCACGATGCGCAAAATCCTCCTGCGTATGGCAGCATGGATGAATTACATTTTCCCGTTCCATTGATCTGAACCACCATCACGAGAGGCCCGCACTGAGTACTTACAGCACCCATCGACTTCCGCCCTTGCTGCGCCGTGTCTTGCGACCGTTGCTTGATCCTTATCGACGCTACCGGCACGCGCGGCTGATCCATGCGGTGCGCGTGGCCCTCGGCTTGCTGGCAACGATCCTGCTGACCACCGGCATCAACCTGCCCCACGGCGAATGGGCATCGGTGACCATGCTGGTGGTGATCGGTGGTTTGCAGCACCACGGCAACATCGGCAAGAAAGCCGCCGAGCGCGCCACCGGCACCTTGATCGGTGCCGGCGTCGGGTTGCTGCTGGTGGCGCAGCAGGCATGGCTCGGCATGCCGTGGTTGACGTATTTTGCAATGGCGGTGGTCTGCGGTTTCTTCTCTTATCACGCCATCGGCAAGGGGGGTTACACCGCCCTGCTTTCGGCGATCACCGTGTTCATCGTCGCCGGGCATGGCGACAATCCGATCACCGATGGTTTGTGGCGCGGCGTCGATATTCTGATCGGCATCGCCCTCGCCCTCGCCTTCTCTTTCGCCCTGCCGCTCTACGCGGTGTATTCGTGGCGCTACAACCTCGCCGATGCTTTGCGCGATTGCGCCACGGTGTACGGACGCATCATCAGCGGTCAACCGGTCAGCGCCGATGAGCATTTGAAACTGATGGGCCGTCTCGGCGCGGTGATGGTGCAGCTGCGCTCATTGATGCCGTCGGTGTCCAAGGAAGTGAAGGTGTCCATGACCGAACTAGATGCGATCCAGCGCAATCTGCGCATGTGCATCAGCACGCTGGAGATCCTCGGCAACATCCGCCCGGATGCCAACGATCCGGAAGCCATGGCCCACCTGCAATCCGCGCTGAAGGCCGAGCACCGGCAGATTCGCGTGCAACTGATCGGCATGGCCCGGGCGCTGAAAACTGGCGCCTCGCAACGCCTGGACAGGCCTTTGGAATTGCCGGAGGCCAGCCTCGATGCGCCCGTTTACAGTGCGCTGGATGGCTATCGTTTGTTGACCCGGCAACTGGCGGCGAACGTTACCGAGATGCGCCAGCGCCTGGCAAAAACCGCACCGCGCTGGAACATCTGAGGGTTACTGCGCGGCCAGTCGCCGGGACTTCAAGCCCCAACCCTGTTGCATGCCGGCAGCGGCCAAGAGGATCGCCGCCACGCCGAGCCATTGCAGAACTTCCAGACGATGGCCGAACGCGAACCAGTCGACGAAGATCGCCGCAATCGGGTAGATGAACGACAGTGCGCCGGTCAATGCGGTCGGCAATTTCTGGATCGCGCCGTACAGCAGCACATACATCAGACCGGTGTGGACGATGCCCAGCGTCACCAGACTGGCCCAGGCGCTCGGGGCTTGCGGCAGCGCACTGAAATGCGCGAACGGCGCCAACAGCAAGATCCCGGTGCAGACCTGAATCAGCGCGATCAGATGTGGCGGCGTGCCGGTCAGGCGCTTGATGATCAGCGCTGCAATCGCATACAGAAACGCCGCACCCAACGCCAACGCAATCCCCATCAGATAGTCATTGCCGCTCTCGCCCTGAGTGCCATGGGCACTGACGATCGCCAACATGCCCATGAACGAAATCGCCAGCCAGAACAACTTCTGCAGAGTGATTTTTTCGCCGAGAAACAGTGCCGCCAACCCGACCAGCATAAACGGCTGCACGTTGTACACCGCCGTGCCGATCGCAATCGAAGCGCGAGAATACGAGGCAAACAACAGCACCCAGTTACCGACAATCGCCGCCCCGCTCAGCACCGCGAGCAAGAACGTGGTGCGAGTCAGAATGCCCGGGCGCAGAAAGCCGAAAGCGGCACAGATCAACAGCAAGGTGCCGGCGCCGAACACGCAGCGCCAGAACACTACATCGAGTACCGGTTGCCCGGAGACCAGCACAAACCAGCCGATCGTCCCGGATATCAGCATGGCGGCGGTCATTTCAAATGAGCCGTGACGCAGTGTCTTGTCCATCATTGATCTCCTGTCTTTGTGGCAAAAGTATGCCAAGCGAACACGCAAACGCTCCAGAGCAAAAAGCAGGCTAAACTCGCAATCTGCCTTTTTTATCGAGGGTGGTTTCCGTCAATTGCCTAATGCTGGAGTTTTCCATGACCGACGACATTGACCAGATCCTCATCAGCGCCTTGATGGAAGATTCACGGCGCTCACTCAAAGCGCTGGCGCAGATCAGTGGATTATCGTCGCCAAGCGTGGCTGAACGCTTGCGGCGCTTGGAGGAACGCGGTGTGCTCAAGGGCTATACCGTCGAGATCGACCCGAAATGCTTTGGTTACCAATTGCAGGCCATCGTCCGGGTGCGGCCATTGCCGGGACAGTTACAGGAAGTTGAACGGCAGATTCTGTCGATTCCCGAATTCACCGAGTGCGACAAGGTGACGGGCGAGGACTGCTTTATCGCGCGCCTGCATGTGCGCTCGATGGAACAACTGGACACCCTGCTCGACCGCCTCAATACCTTGGCCGAAACCAACACCGCGATCGTCAAGAAGACGCCGGTCAAGCGCCGTTTGCCACCGATGGCCTGAGTGCTTTTTCCGCACGTTCGGCGTAGATTGAGGTTTTTCCGGCGAAGGATTGGCGGTAATGAGATTTCAGGCAATGGTGTTGGCAGCGTTGACGCTTGCCGGTTGCGGGACCGTACAGACCGTGGTGCGCAGTGATCAGGCTGCGGTGGACAGCCTCAAGGAGCAGAAAAGTTATTGCGGGGCGGTGCCAAGGATTTACAGCGGCCTCGCCTACGACTTTTGCAGCCTGCATGCGCCTCTGGGCAAGGGCGTTGATGCCGACGATTACAAAAACGCCGCGATTCCCGTGGTGTTGATCGATGCCGTGGTGTCCGGGGCACTCGACACGCTGTTGCTGCCCTACACCGTCTACAAACAGCAGACTGATGGCAGCATCGTGATCAACTGAAAAAAGCCTGCGCACGCCGAAACGTGCGCAGGCTTTTCGCTTCTTACTCCAGCAGTTGCTGCAGGCTCGGGTCACGAATGACTTTCTGCAATGGCTGCGGCGTGGCGTTGTTGGTGGACTTGAGCATTTTCAGTTTCATGTCCGACGCTTTGCTGCACGCATTCTTGCCGTCAGCATAGATGCCGCTCATGTCGCATTTCCACTCGAAGTAATTCACCAGACCGCCGGACAACTGCAGGCTGTAGTCAGTGCTTTGAGTGCCCGGCGTGAAAGCATGGCCGGCCGGAATGTTCTGGAACCACTTCATCCATTCAGGCGAACCCGGCTGCGGCGCATTGGCCTGGAACGTTGGATTCATGATCGCCACTTGCGGCGTTTCGGCGGTCGCATGGCAGCTCAGGCAGGAACTGTTGGGGTTGTCCACCGGACCATTGAGGCGACCGTTCCAGCCCAGATGGGTGGGCGGCAACTCTTGGGTCTTGGCGTTGATCGCCGTCTGTTGCAATGCGGGGTTGATCTTGGTTTGCGTCGGTTGCGGGTTGGTGAAGTCGTTGCCGATTTCTTCCGGATCGTTACCCCACATGATCCCTACCGGGACAAGGTTGTCCCAGCCCGGCTTGCCGGTTTTCGCGCCGTTGTACTGAAAGGTGCCGAAGATCCAGCCAGTGGCGCTCATGCGCTGATCGCGCACGGCGATGTCCATCTGAATCAATGCGACATCCTTGACCTTGCGATTGGCCGACGTGAACGTTTCGGTGACGTAGCCCTTCCACAACACCGGGTTCACCAGGAACGGCACGGTGCTGCGATCGATATCGGCGAACAGGGCTTTGCAGACTACGGTGCCGTCGGGGAAGCTGTTGGGTGCCGATGTGTATTTCGGATCAGGGTTGTTCGGGTCTTTCCAGACCTCTCCGATGGTATAGGCACCGATGTCGTTATAGATGCCCACCGCGTAAGTCTGGCCGGTGGCGGTCTGCGTGGGGGCGAGTTGCTTGACCTGGATCTGCGCCTCTTTGGTCAGGCCGTGAATCCCTTCGCGTCCCAGCGGGCCATAGTGCTGCCACGGCATGTGATACCACTGACGTTTTTTATTGTTCTGCACGTACCAATCAGCCTCGACGTTGCCTTCGAGGCAATAGGTTTTGACTTCCTCCATGTACGCACGCCAAGTCTCAAAATTGTTATCTGGCTTGGTCGGTAGATTCTTGAAAAAACCGGGTAGCGGTACTTTCGGCGCTGTGGCCGGGTAATTCTGGCTCAACTCAAACAGTGGGCCAGAGTATTGGCTGGAAGGTGGTTGATAGCCGAAGTCAGGATAGACGCCGGCGAGGGTTGACGCGCTGAACAGCGCGGTGGTGACGGCCAGTACAGCCAGTTTTCCTTGGGGCTGGTTCATCGATGATCTCCTTGATTGGGACAACGCCTGCAATGGCAGGGCCTCCATTATTTTTCTGGTATCAGGGTCCCGGTCGTTCGCCGGGATACGGTCACGGTGCATGGAGTTTGGCGTGGTTCACCTCCCGGTTTTCACTGGACGAACGAATACAGTCGCTCTCGACCGAAAGGCCTAGCGATCAACAGCAAGGGAAGTGAATGCGAGGGACGCAGGAATTACACGAGGGGGGCTGGTTACCGACTCCTGTCGATCAGGCTACTGCTCTTCCTTGGTAATTAGGTTTAGGTGAGTTCCAAAAATACGCCACTATTTTCAGATCATTTTGTAGGCGAAAGGCCACTACGCTTTTCGACGAGCAACAAAAAACCCGCCGAAGCGGGTTTTTTGTTGAAACGACTAACGATCAGTCGTCGCGGCTCATGATGCCGAAGATCTGCAACAAGCTGATGAACAGGTTGTAGATCGATACATACAGGCTGATGGTCGCCATGATGTAGTTGCGCTCACCGCCGTGGATGATGGCGCTGGTCTGGAACAGGATGCACACGGACGAGAACAGCACGAAACCTGCGCTGATCGCCAGTTGCAGGCCGCTGACCTGGAAGAAGAAGCTTGCCAGCGTTGCACCCAGCAACACGAAGAAACCAGCGGTGATGAAGCCACCGAGGAAGCTCATGTCCTTACGGGTGATCAGCACGTAGGCCGACAGACCACCGAACACCAGTGCGGTCATCGCGAACGCCGAGCTGACCACTTCAGCGCCGCCCTGCATGCCCAGGTAACGGTTGAGGATCGGGCCGAGCAGGAAACCCATGAAACCGGTCAGCGCAAAAGCGGACACCAGGCCCCACGCGGAATCACGCAGCTTGTTGGTGAGGAAAAACAGCCCGTAGAAGCCGATCAGCACCACGAAAATGTTCGGGTAGCCAACGCGCATCTGCTGGGCAACGAAAGCCATGACGCCGCTGAATGCGAGGGTCAGAGCCAGTAGGCCATAAGTGTTGCGCAGGACGCGGCTAACCTCTAGCTGCTCAGCCTGCACGCTGTTATTAACTGCGTAATCCTGTTCGCGCATGGCGACACTCCTGTTGGTTTGAAACGTTCAGTCGCAAAGATCATAACAGACGCTCTGTAACAAGCCATGCAGAGAGTTTGACAGTGTGTTTCATTCAGGTATTATGGCGCCCGCAACGCAACGGAGGTGTGGCCGAGTGGTTTAAGGCAACGGTCTTGAAAACCGTCGACTGTAACAGGTCCATGAGTTCGAATCCCATCGCCTCCGCCATATTCTGTACCGACAAAGCCCTGATTATTCAGGGCTTTGTCGTTTCTGGGGTTTGAGATTTCCAGATTTCTTCGCTGGTTGGCGGCCACCCACTAAAAAGGTCAGCCAAGGCTTGCCACCGAAATAGGCAGGAGCAAAGTGAAAAATGGAGTTTTCAGCTCTTTACGCGTACTTGCGAGAGGCACTCTCCTGATTGACCAACGGCTTTACCACGCCAGGTCGCTGATGGAATGCAGACGAAGCCATCAAACAGTAACCGAGCCGTGCGCATCAGTCCGCACCCAACCAATCGCTCGTCCTGCAAGCGCACCTCCACCGTGAACTCGCCCGTCGGATGTTCGATCGACAGGCGTTTCACCTCGCCCTCCTCCACCACCGCCATGACCGCTGCCACACTGCCTTTGATCAGGCAGGCGGCGGCCACGCTGACTGCGCCGAACACGCCAATGCTGGTGTGGCAGCGATGGGGAATGAAGCTGCGTGTGGTGATGGCCCCACCGACCTGCGGCGGTGCAATCAGGCACATTTTCGGCACATTGCGCTGACTCACATCATCCAGATTCATGCGCCGCCCCGCTTGCAGGCGGATGGACTCCAGACGCTGTTTCAGTGAAGCATTGACGTCGAGTTGCGCGGGACTCTCATAGCCACTGCAATCCAGCTCTTGCGCGTTGATCAGCACCACGGGCATGCCGTTATCGATGCAGGTCACTTCAACGCCGTCGATCACGTCCCGGGCGTTGCCGGTCGGCAGTAAGGCGCCGCAACTGGAGCCCGCGACATCCTCGAATTCGACAATCAACGGCGCGGCCTGCCCCGGCACGCCGTCAATACGGGCGTCGCCGTCATAGCGCACTTCACCATCAGACGTTGGGACATGGGCGATGGCGATCTGTCCGGTGTTTTCCATATAGATCCGCACAGGGGTGACATCGGCTGTCGCCGCCACCAACCCGCGCTCGATGGCGAACGGACCGACACCGGCGAGGATGTTCCCGCAGTTCTGACCGTAATCGACACGCGGCTCATCCACCAGCACCTGGGCGAAAAGGTAATCGACATCAGCACCCGCACGGCTCGACGGTCTGATGATCGCCACTTTGCTGGTCAGTGAATCACCGCCGCCAATGCCGTCGATCTGCCGCGCATCCGGCGAGCCCATCACCGCCAGCAACACGCGATCTCGCAGCGCAGGCTCTTGCGGTAAATCGTCGGCCAGAAAGTAAGTGCCTTTCGACGTACCGCCGCGCATCAATAGACAGGGGATGCGGGTCTGCGCCATGCTCAGTCTCCCAGTTCTTCGAGGCTGTCGACGTAACGTAAACCCTTTTCCGCCAGGCGCGCGCGCATGTTGTAGATGTCCAGACCCAGTTCGCCCTTGGCCAGGCGCAGGGCCTTCTGTTCCTCCAGGTCGGCCCGGGCGCGACTGGCTTCGACGACTTGCTGCAGCTCGGTGCGTCGTACGACCACCACCCCATCGTCATCAGCAACCACCACATCACCCGGGTGCACCAGTTGCCCGCCGCACACCAGTGGCAGGTTGACCGAACCCAGGGTTTCCTTAATTGTGCCTTGCGCGCTGATGGCGCGGGACCAGACCGGGAAGCCCATTTCGCGCAGGGTATGGGTGTCGCGCACGCCGGCCTCAATCACCAGCGCCCGGACGCCGTGAGCCTTGAGCGAGGTGGCCAAGAGGTCACCGAAGTAGCCGTCGGTACACGGTGAACTCGGCGCAACCACCAGAATATCGCCGGGCCGGCATTGTTCGACGGCCACATGGAACATCCAGTTGTCACCCGGCGCAACCAGCACCGTGACGGCTGAACCACTGATCACCGTGCCTTGTTGAATCGGCCTGATCGAACTCGCGAACAGTCCTTTGCGGCCCTGTGCTTCATGTATGGTCGCGACCCCGAAGCGTTTCAACTCATCGACTAGCGCCGCTTCGGCCCGCTGAATATTGCGCACAACAACGCCTGTCTTGCCGATATGTTCGCTCATCCCAGATTCTCCGTGACACGCGGGAAAATACTCTGGTAACCCTCGCCATAAACGATGTTGCGGGTTGAGGTGATCCCGACATTACGTTTGGCTTGCACACCGCGTTGCAGGGCGACGCGCGTGTAGTACTCCCACAAATGCTCCTGTCCGGCCATGCACTGGATGGCCGCGTACTTCTTGTCCCAGACATCAGTGATGTCGAGCAATACATCGGGGCGCCATTCGCATTGCTCGGGCTGGTGTGGCTCGAAACTGTAGACCGGCGGTGCACCGACGATTTTCTCACCCGGTTTATAGCCTTCGGCCTGGGCGATGATGCGCGCCTCCTGGGTCAGGTTCATGGCCAGCGGGTGATCGTAGTTGTACGGGTCTTTGAGCGAGTGACTGAGGACGAACTCCGGTTGCACCCGGCGAAAAACATCGGCTAGACGGAACAAGGTTTCCTTGTCGGCGCGCATCGGGTAATCGCCGATATCGAAGAACTCGACACTGGCCCCGAGAATGTCGGCGGCGGCCTGAGCCTCTTCGCGACGTGCGGCTTTGACCTTGTCTTCGCTCATCTCGCCCTTGCGCCACAACTTGGCGGATTCGCCGCGCTCACCGAACGACAGGCAGACGATATGAACGTGGTAACCCTGCTGTGCATGCAGAGCGATAGCGCCACCGGCACGCCAGACAAAATCGGCTGAGTGGGCGCTGACAACCAGCGCGTTTTTGGTTGATTCGATCATTGCGGATACTCCTTTGCGTTGCGAAAGAGCATCGCATCGCACGCCGCCGACGGAGTAATGCGTTCGAGTGTTCGAGGTATGCGTTTTTTTTATTGCCACTCGAAAATAGCGGCGGCATAGTCGTCGGATTCGCCGACCCGCAGAGTCCTTGCTCATGGAAATCTTTGAACTGCCGAGCCTGATGCACGTGCGCGCCTTCGTCCGCGTGGCTGATCACGGCAGCGTCTCCAAGGCGTCAGTCGCGCTGTACCGGGCGCAATCGGTGGTCACCCGCTCGATTTCCGAATTCGAAGAACGGCTAGGCGTAATGCTGTTCGAGCGGCACGCCAACGGTATGCGCCTGACCAATTTCGGAGAGCGTTTGCTGCCCCGAGCGCGACGGGTGCTGGCAGAGCTTGGGAGCGTGCCGACATTGCTCGGCCAAGGTGAAAAAGCTGCGATTGAACCGCTTTATCTGTTCCAGGCGCGACGCCTGCAAGTGTTCGTCAAACTCTGTGAAACCCAGCACATGCAGACAGTGGCCAACCTGTTGGGGCTGAGTCAGCCTGCGGTCAGTTCGACGCTGAAAGTCCTCGAAAACGGCTGCGGCCAATCGCTGTTCGAGCGCACGCCGCGCGGCTTGCAACCGACCCGCGCGAGTCATGACATCCTGTTTGCAATCCGCCGTGCGCTGAACGAACTGCGCCATATCGACAGCGACATCACCGCCCTTCGCGGTGCCTTGCACGGCGTCGTCCACGTCGGTGCCCTGCCCCTCGGCCGCACGCGCATCCTGCCCGAAGCCATCGTGCGTCTGATGGCCGAGCACCCGGGTATTCAAGTGATCACCAATGAGAGTCCCTTCGACCTGCTGGCGACTGAATTGCGCGCCGGTGATGTGGATTTCATTTTCGGAGCGCTGCGTTCGTCGACCTATGCCAGCGACCTGGTCGGTGAGTCACTGCTGACAGAGGAAATGGTCGTGCTTGCGCGGCGTGATCATCCGCTCTACGGCAAAACCGGCCTGCAAGATCATCTCGCTAACGCGAAGTGGGTATTGCCGCGCGCCGGTTCGCCGGCCCGCAAAATGCTCGACGACTGCTTCGCCGGTTTCGGCATTCCGGCGCCTTCCCCGGTGGTGGAAAGCGCCGACATGGCGATCATTCGCGGACTGTTGTTACGCTCGGACATGCTCGCAGCCGTTTCAGCGCATCAACTGGAACAGGAAATCGCTAGCGGCGAGTTGTGCATTTTGCCGCTGGAATTGAAACAGACCGCCAGGGCCATCGGCCTGACGTACCGCAGCAGCTGCCTGCACTCACCGGTCGCGCAGGCGTTGATGGAGGTGATCCGCCAGGTAATCCGAACTCAGGCCAATGAAGCGGTTAAAGCAGGTTCAACGGATAGCTGATGATCAAGCGATTCTCGTCGAACTCATTGCTGCTGTAATCGCGGCGAATGCTCGAGTTGCGCCAGCGCAGGTTGAGGTTCTTGAACGCGCCGTTTTGCAGCGTGTAACCCAACTCGGATTCGCGGCCCCATTCTTTACCGTCGGTGACGGCTCCGCTGTGCACATTGTCGCCGCTGATATAACGGTTCATCAGGGTCAGACCGGGCACGCCGAGGACGGCGAAGTTGTAGTCATGGCGCAGCTGCCAGGATTTCTCCCGCGCATTGTCGTAGCTGTTGTTGTAGCTGTCGTTGGCCAAGGTTCCGCCGCTGGTGCCGTTGACGCGCATCCAGGCATCGTCGCCGCTGAGCTTTTGCAAACCGAGGTAAAACGTGTTGCCGCCGTAGCGTGCCGACAGCAATGCCGAGAACGTACGGTTGTCCAGATTGCCTGCGCGGGCACTGCCATCCTCGCGACCCCAGAAGTAGCCAAGATTGGCGCCCAGCGTCCAGTCACCCAGTGGTTGGCTATGAACCAGTTGCAGATACTGTTGCTGATAGATGTCCTTTAGCTGAGCATTCCACACGCCGATCATCGTGCGCTTTTCGTTGAACGCGTATTCGCCGCCGACGAAGTTGAAACGGTCAGAGGTAAACGCGGTTTTGCCCTGCATGAACATGTCTTCCATGCTTGAATCGTTGCGCGGACTGTTCTGCCGGAACTGACCGCCATACAAGGTCAACCCGGCGATATCCTGTGAAGTGACCTGACCGCCACGAAAGGTTTGTGGCAACGAGCGACCGTCGTCGGAACGCAATATCGGCAACACTGGCATCCACTCGCCGAGCTTGATTTCGGTCTTGCCGATTTTCATTTTCCCGGCGACAGCCAGGCGCCCAAATTGATCGGCAGGTCGGCCATCACTGTCCAGCGGCAGCAATTGCGTGCCTCCCGTGCCTTGACCGCCGTCAAGCTTCAGCGAATACAGGCCCAGCACATCCACACCAAATCCGACTGCACCTTGGGTGAATCCAGAGCGGAAATCGAGAATGAAATTCTGCGTCCATTCCTCGGCTTTGCCCTGCGCATTGGCCGGGTTGGTGAAATTACGATTGATGTAGAAGTTGCGCAGATTGAGATTGGCGCTGGCGTCTTCCACAAAGCCTGCGGCGCTCGCCTCGACAGGCAGCACACAAACAGCGGACAGCGTGAAGACTACGCGAGTATTGGCGGTGATTTTCATTGTTATTGTTATCCATTTTTTTGGGATGAAGCAGTCCGCTACGCCCGCATGAGCCGGGCGCAGTGAAATCATTCAAGGGTGTTGCGAAGCGGCCCGGAGCGAGCCGTCGATGACGCCGTGACGTTAGCGCGGGGCCTTGCCCGCTACCGAATAGAGCACCTGCTGATTACGGGTTTTCATGAACGCCTCCAGGCTTTGTCCGCGCATCGCTGCGTAGATCTGCAGATTCGGCACCCCAACCACGGCAGCGAGTTTTTCCAGCACGAAGAAAATCGCCCCGTAGTGAATCAATCCGCGCCAGTCGCGGCGGCGCAGCAGATCCCGCTCTTCGTCGCTCAGCCCTGCTTCATCGAACAGCGCTTCGGGTTGGTCGAGGAAACGCTGACGCCAGTGCGGCTCGATCATGCGATGCAAAAACTTGTTCAACCGATAGCCCTTGGCGCTGCGCTCCAGGGTGAACGGATAGGTGCCTTCGAGCTTCTCGATACCCGCCAACTGATGCTGCATGTGCTGCAAGTGCCGCGCAATGACGTCGACGGGAACGGGCCGATCCTGATTTTCCAGCAACAGTGTGGCAATGCCGGTCATCGACGGCAGGTAGTAATCCTGGTGCAGGTTTTTCACCGTGGCCGACAGCGCGCCGCGCATGATCAGCCAGGTGATCACTTCCGAACCTTCCATGCCCCCCAGCGCGGCGTACTCGGCGTGGGTCATTTCGGTCAGGCGCTCGGGATCATTGACCAACAGATCAATGAACTGCTGGTCCCACTCCGGGTTGTTGAAACCACAGCGTTCGCCGTGCACCTGGTGGGAAACGCCGCCGGTCGCGACGATGGCTACTTTCAAGTCCTCGGGGTAGCTTTCGATCGCCCGGCGCAGCGCCTGGCCCAACTTGTAGCAGCGCCGCGCACTCGGCACCGGGAACTGCAACACGCCAACCTGCAGCGGCACGATCTCCACCGGCCAGTCCGGCTCGCACGGCAGCAGCGCCGACATCGGCGAGAAGAAGCCATGATCGAGCGGCTTGTCACGGAAGAAACTCATGTCGAATTCATCCGCTACCAGGCTCTCACCGATGTGCCGCGACAGCGCCGCATGGCCAGCGATCCCCGGTAACTCGCGTGGATTACCGCCCTCATCAGCGACTTCGTAACGCTCATCGACACCGAGGGAAAATGCACCATAGTGATCAAAGAAAAACGACGTCACGTGGTCGTTGAATATATAGAACAGCACATCCGGCTGCTGCTCCTTCAGCCACACCTTGATCGGCTCGAAGCCACGGAAGATCGGCGCCCAGGCGGCCTCATGCTGCTTGTCGTGATCGACCGCAAAGCCGATGGTCGGGGTGTGAGATACAGCAAGGCCACCAATGATGCGTGCCATAACGAGTTCCTTTGTCGAAAAAGATTAATGCGTCAGCAAGGCCCGATTGACTCGGCGCCGTGCATGACCGTTGGCCATGATCGCCAGTGCAGCGATAAAGGCAGGCACGCTCAACAGGGCAAACAGCAGCGGCAACCCCAGCCCAAGGCTGAGCACCGCGCCACCGATGAGTGAACCAAAGATAGCCCCGAAGCGGCCGATACCCAGCATCCAGCTGACGCCCGTGGCGCGGCAATCTGTCGGGTAGTAGCCCGGCGCGAAAGCATTGAGGCCGGTTTGCGCCCCACTCATGCAGAAACCTGCCGCCACCACGCCGAACGCCAGCAGACTGGATTCAAGGCTGAAGGCGCCCAGCAGCAGAATGAAAGCGCCACCCAGTGCGTAGGACGTGGCAATTACCGCGTTTGGATTACGCCGGTCCATCGCCCAGCCGACTACGATGGCGCCGACGGTACCGCCAATCTGAAACAGGCCGGTGATGGTCGCGGCGCGTTCGATGGACAGCCCACCTTCACGCAGCAGGGTCGGCATCCAGCCCATGGTGAGGTAGATCACCAACAACCCCATGAAGTAAGTCGCCCACAAAGCGAGCGTGCCGAAGCGATAGCTTTCGGTGAACAACAAGCGCAGCGGTGCTTTTTGCTGAGCCTGCGGTTCGGCGATGACGAATTTCGTCGCTGCGCTGAACGTGCCCCCCAGCTTGCTCAGCACCTTGGCAATCTGGCTGGCGGGCGCGTTGCGCGCGGCAAGAAAACGCGCCGACTCAGGCAGCAACAGCCACATCAAGGGCAGTAACAACATCGGCAGAATCCCGCCAGCGAGCAGCACCGACTGCCAACCGTGATGGGGAATCAACCACGCGGCGAGAAATCCGCCCAACCCCGACCCCATGTTGAACCCGGTGAACATGATCGTGATGAACAGTGACCGATTGCGTTCCGGCAAATACTCGGAAAGCAGTGTGGTGGTGTTTGGCAACGCTGCGCCCAGCGCCACACCGGTCAGCAGACGCAAGGCCGCCAGTTCGTAGGGATTACGCGCAAAGGCGCAGGCTAGGCTCAGCACGCTGAAGCCAGTCACTGCCGTCAGTAGCACCTTTTTGCGGCCGATTCGGTCGGCGTAAGGGCCAGCGGTCAGCGCGCCGATCGCCAGCCCAACCATGCCCGCGCTCATCACTGGGCCAAACGCTGCTTTTGACAATCCCCACTCTTGAATCAGCGAGGGGGCAATAAACCCCATCACCGCGACGTCGAAGCCATCGAAAAGCACGATGAAAAAACATAAACCCATAATCAGCCACTGGTACGGCACCACTTTGCGGTTGTCGATCCACGCTTTGATATCGACCGTTTCACTCGTCATGCTCTCACCTTCTTATTTTTGTAGAAGTCCCGACGGACAAGGCCTGTAAGTAGACCGTCCACGCTGAACGATGAAGGTGACTGTAAAGCCGCAGGTATACCGCCCGCCTCTGGGAAATCCTTAAGCAGGTATCGGTTTTTCTTATCGGGGGATCAAAAGAGATAAACGGGGCGTGGTAGAGCGTGGGATTGATGACCGTGGCGCGAGCGGCCAATAATCGAGTACCTCATCGAACAAACCTCCCTGCTTCGACCTACCGATTGCCGCTTTTCTAGCTACGCTTGCCGACAAGAGTCTGGCGTAAGTACGCCTACTGCTTATCAGTCAAGGGAGCCAACATCCATGGATAGCATGCAGGGCGTTTATCCATCAGCAACCGTTCTGGTGGTCGACGATACCCCAGACAACCTGATGCTGATCGCCGAGTTACTCAAGGACAAATACCGGGTCAAGGCCGCCAACAGCGGTGAAAAAGCCTTGCGCCTTCTGCAGGCCGACCCGCTCCCCGACCTGATTCTGCTGGACATCATGATGCCGGGCCTGTCCGGTTATGACGTTGCCGAGCGGCTCCAGCATGACGCCCGCCTCTGTCATATACCGATCATTTTTCTGACCTCCATGACCGCCACGGAGGACGAAATTCGCGGCTTGAGCCTCGGCGCTGCTGACTACATCACCAAGCCGATCATTCCTCCGGTGCTCATGGCCAGGGTCGAGACTCAGGTCAAGCTCAAGGCCGTCGCCGACTTTCTGCGCAATCAAAACGATTTTCTGGAACAGGAAGTGCAACGCCGTACCCGCGAAGTGATTGCCATCCAGGATGTCACCATCCACGCCATGGCCTCGCTGGCCGAAACCCGCGACAACGAAACCGGCAACCACATTCGCCGCACCCAGCACTACATAAAATTGCTGGCCGAACTGATGCGCGAGCATCCGCGCTTTCGTCACTTTCTCGACGAGGAAACCATCCAGCTGCTATTCAAGTCGGCACCGCTGCACGATATCGGCAAGATCGGCATTCCTGATCGCATCCTGCTCAAGCCCGGACGTCTCACGCCGGAAGAGTTCGAGATCATGAAGACCCACACAACCTTGGGACGCGACGCCATCCAGCACGCCGAGGACCAATTGGGGATCGGCGTCGACTTCCTTCGTCTGGCCAAGGAAATCGCCTACGGGCATCAAGAAAAATGGGATGGCAGCGGCTATCCGCAAGGGTTGGCCACCGACGATATTCCGATCAGCGCGCGTTTGATGGCTGTGGCGGATGTCTACGATGCGCTGATCAGCCGCCGCGTATACAAGCCTGGCATGCCCCATGAGCAAGCAGTGGAAATAATCCGCGAAGGTCGAGGCAAACATTTCGACCCGGACATCTGCGATGCATTTCTGGCCAATACCGAGCAGTTCCAGAACATTGCCGTGCAGTTCGCCGACAGCGATCAGGACTTGGCCAGACAATTGGCCTTGCTTGAACAGATCGCTGACCAACCCTGAGCCGTGTGCCGCTCTTTGCCCCCCCCCACTGCTGAACGAGGCCCGTTATGAACAGACTGTTCGAGACGCTCGAGCGCCTGTCCCTGCGCAGCAAATTGATCATCGGCTTCGCGGCGCTGCTGATGTTGGTTCTGATACTGGGCGTGCAAAGCCTGCGCACCCAGTATTCGCTCAGGAACGAAATGCAGCAGTTGTACCAGCAGGATCTGGTGGGTATCCAGCATGTGCAGGAAGTCCGGGTGCAGTTGCCGTATCTTTTGCTGGCCATGCAACGTGCGATCGCGACCAACAACGCGGACATTCGCATCAGCGCCAGAGCGCAGATGAGTGTCGCCCAGGAACGACTCCACGAAGCCCTGGAACAGGTGCGCCCGACACTGCGGCGACAGAGCAGTCTGAGCAGTCTGCTGGAGTTCGAGAGGGTCTTGCAGCGTCTGCAAAAAGATGGCGATGCGGCGCTGGAATTCGCCGGCAAAGGCTCCCTCGGTCAAGCCTGGATGTTGCTTAACAGTCAGGATTTTCTCGCGCTGGAACAGGGCAGCGACGGGCTGCTCACGCAGATCGAGAACAACAAGCAAGCCGACATCCACGATACGGCGAAGAATCTGGCCGAATATGCGCAGCGCAGTACCACGATCACCTATGTGTTGCTGCTGGGCGGGTCGACACTGGCTTTGCTGTTGACCTGGCTGGTCAGTTATTCCATTCGCGTGCCGCTCAATCGTGTCCGTGTGGCGGTAGACGAATTGGCGTCCGGCAAACTCGACGGGCAGATCCCCCACACCGACCTTCGCAACGAAACCGGTGACCTCGCCCGAGCCATTGCCACGTTGCAGGTGGAGGCTTGTCAGCTTGAGCGCCAGCGCTGGGTTAAAAACCACACTTCGCTTCTGCAAGTGGATCTGCAACAGGCGGAAACCCCGCAGCAGTTGGCCCAGGCTTTTTTTAGCCACATCGCGCCGCAGTTAGGCATGTGCCAAGGGGCACTTTACGTTCTCTATGAAGGCGCCTCGCGCCTTCGATTGGTGGGCGGTTACGCGGTGGACAGTGAGCATCCGCTGCCCGTTGAACTTGCGCTCGGTGACGGGTTGCTTGGCCAGTGCGCACTGGATCACCAACCCCGCCACCTGCAGAATTTACCCGAACCGTTTTGGCATGTACGCACGCAGTTGGGCGCCGCTCCCGCCAGCGTCCTGATGGTTCAACCCGTGCTGCGTGGCGAACGCCTGCTCGGGGTGGTGGAAATGGCCGGTTTTCGCCAACTGGAAGAGAACGAAGCGCTGCTCTTGCAAGAAGTGTTGCCCAGGCTGGCCGGCGCCATGGCCATCATGGAGCGCAGTGAGGCGGCCCAGGCGCTGCTGCTGGAGACTCGTCGTCAGGCGGACGAAATGGGCGCGCAGACTTTGCAATTGGAACACCAGGCCAGTGAGCTGGAAGCCCAACAGGCAGCATTGCGGGCCACCGAGGCCTGGTACCGCGGCATCATCGAGGCTGCACCGGACGGTATGCTGGTGCTGGGGGCTGACGGTCGCATTCTGATGACCAACCCGCAAATGGACAGCCTGTTTGGCTATGCCCCCGGCGAGTTGATTGGCGCCAGCATCGAGCGTCTGGTGCCGCAGGCTGCCCGCGAGCGTCATGTCAAATTGCGCGACGGTTTCATCGCCAGCGGCGGCACCCGGCAGATGGGTGGCGATCTGGAGGACCTGAGCGGCGTGCGTAAAGACGGCAGCCTGTTCTCCGTGGAAATTGGCCTTTCCCACCTGCCCCGCCTGGAAGGTCGTGGCGTCTGCGTCTGTGCCTCGGTGCGCGACGTGAGTGAGCGCAGAGCGATGGAAGCCAGGCTGCGGACTGCCAGCGATCGCCTGAACCTGGCGCAAGAGGCCGGCGACATCGGTCTGTTCGATGTTGATCTGGTCAGCGGCACAAACTATTGGACGCCGCAGCTTGAAACCCTGTTTGGTCTTGAACCGGGTGCCTTCGGTGGCACGCTGCAGCACTGGCAGGCGCTGGTGCATCCCGAGGATCTGGCGCGGGTCAGCAGCACCTTCGACAGCGCCGTGCAGAGTGGCGATGACCGCGTCGAATTCGACTTTCGCATCGTGCGCAAAAATGACGGGCAGATACGCACGTTCCGCTCGCTCAACCGTTTCTCACGCACGCCGGACGGCCAGCCATTGCGCGCAACCGGCATCAACATCGACGTGACGGCGCTGGCAGAAGCAAGAGCAGCAGCCGAAGAAGCCACTCAGGCAAAGAGCGAGTTCCTTGCCAACATGAGCCATGAGATCCGCACGCCGATGAACGCCATCATCGGCATGAGCCACCTGGCGCTGCGTACCCATCTGGATAATCGCCAGCGCAACTACATTGAAAAGGTGCACCGCTCGGCGGAGAACCTGCTGGGAATCATCAACGACATCCTCGATTTTTCCAAGATCGAGGCCGGCAGGATGAGCCTCGAACAGGCGCCTTTCCGCCTCGAGGACGTGCTCGACAGCTTCGCCGCCATGATTGGCCTGAAGACCGAAGACAAGGGTCTGGAGTTGCTGTTCCAGATCCCGCCCGATCTGCCCACGGCCCTGATCGGCGATCCCCTGCGCCTGGGGCAAGTGCTGATCAATCTGGGCAACAACGCGGCCAAGTTCACCGAGCACGGTGACATCGTGGTCGGCGTGGAAGAAGTGGGTACACACAACGAACACGTGCAACTGCACTTCTGGGTGCGCGACACGGGCATCGGCATGACCGTCGAGCAGTGTTCACGCCTGTTCCAGTCGTTCAGTCAGGCAGACAGTTCGATCACTCGCAAGTACGGCGGCACCGGGCTCGGCTTGTCCATTTCGAAGAAACTGGTGGAGCTGATGGCCGGCCGAATCTGGGTGGAAAGCCAACCGGGGGCCGGCTCGACATTCCATTTCCAGGTGCAGCTCGGCGTGCAGCAAGGCGTGCAGCCGCGCCGTATGTTCAAGGCCGGTGAGCTACTGGGCATGCGGGTCTTGGTCGTGGATGACAATGCCAGTGCGCGTGAAATTCTCTCGGGCATGGCGCGCAGCTTTGGCCTGGAAGTGGATGTCGCGCAGAGCGGTGATCTGGCGCTGCGCATGTTGGCCGACGCCGAGCACAAGGCACTGCCTTACAATCTGGTCTTGATGGACTGGCGGATGCCCGGCATGGATGGCATGGAAGCCGTGAGCAAAATGCATTCCGCCAGCCTGATGCGCACGCCATCGGTGATCATGATCACCGCATTTGGACGCGAAGAAGCCCGCGAAGAAGCCGAGCGCCAAGGCATCCAGTTGCCGGTGGTACTGACCAAACCCGTCACGCCGTCCTCGCTGCTCGAAGCCATCGGCGTGGTGCTGGGCAGAGAACCACAGGGTGAAACGCGAACGGGCGAACGCTCCCTGCACAATGCCAACACCGTCGCCAGCCTCAATGGCGCGCGGCTGCTTCTGGTCGAAGACAACGATCTCAATCAGGAACTGGCCAGCGAGCTGCTGGAGAGCGTCGGAATACGCCTGCGACTCGCCACGCACGGTCAGGAGGCCCTGGACATCCTCGCCGAGGATGGCGACTTCGATGGCGTGTTGATGGATTGCCAGATGCCGGTGATGGATGGCTACACGGCAACCCGAAAAATTCGCCAGCAACCGCGCTTCAACACTTTGCCGGTGATCGCCATGACCGCCAACGCGATGGACGGTGACCGCGAGCGCGCCCTCGAATGCGGCATGAACGACCATATCTCCAAGCCACTCAACGTCGAAACCATGTTCGCCACCCTGGCAAAATGGATCAAGCCACGTACCGCTCAAGCATCGCTGAACGCAGGATTCGCCGATGGCTTGCCCGAGCAGCTTGAGGGCATCGACCTCGCGGCAGGTCTCGCCACCTGCATGGGACGACGGGATCTCTACCTACGCCTGCTCTGCAAGTTTCGCGACACTCAGACAGGCTTTATCGAGCAGTTCCACGCCGCACAGATCGATCCGGATGCTGGCGCCGCTGAACGACTGGCGCACAGCTTGCGCGGCACCGCCGGCAACATCGGCGCCAAAGCCGTGGCGCAAGCCTGCGCTTTGCTGGAACAGGCCTGCCATGACGGCGAGCCGGCTACGGTGCTGCAAGGGCTGGCGATGCAGGTCGAGTATTGCCTGCAGCCGATTCTGGTCGCACTGGCCGACCTCAAGGCAGACAAATCCGCCGGCGCAGGTGATGAGCCGCAGAACGACTCGGCAATCAACGAGCAACTGAACAGACTCGCGGGTCTTTTGGACGAGGGTGATACGGCGGCTTTGGATGCGCTTGCTGGATTGCGCAATATGCGACTTGATCGGGCGTTAGAAGAACGCCTGGCTCTGGTCGCGGTACAGGTGGAAAGGTTCGATTTTGATCGGGCTTTGAAGCTTTTGCAGAATGGGTGATTTGAGCAGGGAGGTCGGCGTAGAGCCTTCTTGCTACTGATCGTTTTTGGCCGATAGCTACTGCTCCAGAATGACCGCTTTCGGCCAAAAGCGATCATTCGTGCCCGAATAGGGTGCTTATAGCATGCCTTCGATCCTCGATATGATTCTCTACATAAACCCGTAATTTAATCTCAGAAGTCGCTACACTATTTTCTGTATGGAAAGCCAATTTGGGTAGGAATATAAAGTGGTTTATCGCCAACTGAGGGGGGCGACACAATGGCTGACGGTCTTTCGCTAATAGACTTGAAAGGTGTTTCAGAGCCACTAACAAAACTGATAGAGTCAGTTTCCAAAGGTATAGGTGCGTTATACGAACCAACAGGGAAAGTCAGAAACGCTAAGGCCGAAGCGAAAGCCATGCTAATACTAGCAAAGGCTGGAGAAAAAGTTGACTCAGTGACTCTCAGAGCATTAGAACGTGTAAGCCATCAAGAGATAAGACGACAGAACAACATTGATGCTATCGTTAAAGGAGCTGTCGAATACTTACCCGGCGAAGTTTCATCGGAAGAGGTTAATGAAGACTGGGTTGTTAACTTTTTCAATCTCGGGCAGGACATTGGAAATGCCCAAATGCAAAAAATCTGGTCTAGACTCTTAGCAGGAGAAGTTGCTCAGCCCGGCAGCTTTAAATCTCGCACAGTTCAGGCCGTTAAATCTTTAAGTGTAGATGATGCAAATTTATTTACATTGCTATGCGAGTTTTCGTTTGTCACCGATGGAGACGAACGAGTTTTTCCAGTATTTTCTCACGAGTTTTTTAATTATGTTCGAGCTAATGGATTAAGCACCAAGGCTGAGACTCACCTACAAAGTATTGGGCTTTTAAATAGCGGCGTCATTTGGTATGGCGCTACAAGGTCTGAGGATAAAATATATCTTCGATACTTTTCAGAGAATTACTATACTTCCCCTAAGCCATCGAAAAAAACCGTGAATAAAGTTTTCATGCAGGCATTCCCCTTCACTGAAATAGGAAGAGAACTCGCAAATATTGCCGGAGGCCGGCCAAATAAAGAGTATATTAATCTACTGCGCAGGGATGGATGTATCTATCCTGTAGAGGAAAACTAAGCTTAGTCTGTATGTGTGGTTAACTCGCACAATTGCCCAGACAGGTCTTGGGCCCATCTAAATACGGAGATAGTCCGATTCGACAGGCGGCTAAATCAATCCTTGATGTAGCCGCCGCAATTGGCAGGCAGCAGCCAATACTTGCTAATTTTTTCAGTCAGCGACCGGCAATGTCTACCGGCGACTGAACGGCCTTAATCATTAAACTATATTCAAAGATGAATTAATTACTGAGCACGTTCCAAAGGATGGATAGTATAGGAATCGACATTCGACTCCAATCGGAACAACGTTTTCCCGTGAGATTGATATAACATAAGATATTTGTCCCCGACTTTAGAGATCAGCCTCAACGATTGTGGCTTTCCGTAATCAGGACCTTTAGTCATCAGCGGGAAACTTTTTTCCGGATTTTCCAGAGAGCTACTAGCGTCAACACTCCCTAGAGTAGCGGCTGATCCATAGACTACAACCAGAGAACCTACCAGCCAGGCAATACCCGAAGTCAGATGTGGCGCGTTATTGCGCTTTACTGCTACAAAAACGTGCGAGACATACATGCCGAACGAAATTAAGAACGCGTAATAAATAACTTTCGACAAAGCATTCAATAAATTAAAATTCCAAAAAAAGCTTGCCGCTGTAACAATTGCCAAAAACACAATAGATATATAGATCAATCCTTTCTTCACTGCTTGATATGAGGTACCATTAAGAAACAACTCTAGAGAAGACAAAGTCGCTGCAAGTATCGGAAGAGTAACAGGGAGGGAATAGGAAACGGTTTCCTGAATGGTTAGATGAGAGTGCACCCAACCACAACCCAGCCCGTCGAAATATGCGGAAGAGTATTTTTTCCCTAAGAGATAAAGTAATGGCGCAGCAATGGTTGCAACCTGAGCTATCGCTGAAATCGATCCGACTTTATCATCTTGTGTAATTTTTAGATTATCCATTTTCTTCTCGTACATTTAGCCAGTACACACTATTTTACAGCCACTATTCTGCATGGCCCCTCTACACCTAAGGCTTTTAACATTAGACCGTATGAAGCGCCATTTTTCCTTGAATTTGGAATCACGAAATACCTATATTGGCTAGCCGTGAACAGTCACTGGCTATTCCACAGTTTTAATCTGACCTGATCTATCTGTAGATTGCTGAAGTTGAGAGTTCTCCATTCTCACAATGTGGATCGTATTGTTCGTAATAGACTGCGCAAGTTGCTCCTCGACCTTGCTGAAGCGTATTCCCTCGCCAAGGATCCCTCGTGCTTCCAGATCTAGGGCAAAGATCCATGATCTTGGTTTTCGTTACGTCCAAGATGCCAACTAGCTTGTGTATAGGCACGTGCAAGGCCGGCTCAAAGTCTGTCCTCATCAAATTTCTGAACGCCGTATTGAGATCAGCGGGAAATTTAACCATTACCGTACCGGTCTCAGTACGTTCCACCAGATCAATGATCTGGCTCACTGAGTCGCGAGTAGGGTGTTCACACACAGATGCGTGCAATTCGCCACCCATATCAACGGGGATCCACCCCCTGTAAGGGTTGAAAGCCTTCAGTTCGCCAGTAATGATCCGGTAGCTGGGCACCGAACGTGCTTCGTAACCGTTTAGCTCATCATTGAGCCATTCCTCGATGTCCTTGATCTTAAGTTTTCTGGACACGAGTAATGCTTTACGCAACAGGTCCGGAAGATGAATCGTCCGGTCAAGTACGTCGCTCTGAAGCTCCAATACCAGACTGTCCATGGAGTCAGAGCACTCCCATGAAGGCAATTAGTGTTGGTAGGTATGAGGCGAGCACATTGCCAGTAGCTCCTTCCAGAACAGTTTTGATCGATCCCAGGCACTCTTTGATGATGCCGATCTTCGGTGCCGGCGAGCTATTCTGCACCCTAGTTGTCTCGACGTCAGAACGGAGACCCTGTGCAACATCTTGATCGTTGATCTTCGAGATATCTTGGGTAAAGGCCTCTAAAAACTCATTCAGATCAAGATTTTGTACACTCTGGTCGAAGTGCTGACTGGAATGCTGAGCATCTTGCTGCACTTGCGAGTCGTGCATGGATCCGATGGAGATGTTGTTCGTTTTGCTCATAAGGGCGGCCTCACTCCGAGATGGCGACTTGATACTGCATCATCCATCTTCGACAGAAGAGAGGAAACTTGGAAACGCTACCGGACATTTTTCGCCTCCAATCTGTAGCGTCGACCTAGCGCTGTAGGTGTGTCCGCGCATGGCCGGAGTCGGACGCCCGTGAGCGGCCACTATTGGCCAATTGCAGCCCTCATTACAGGCAGCAATCGGCGATTAGATGTTGCAGAGAATATCTAATAAATTGGAGACGAATTACTCAACGAATTTTTCATATGCACGCATTCCACACAAGGCATCCCATGTTTTCTGTGGAATCAATTTTCTTGCCCAACCGTAGTACCCCCACGTTTTGGCGATATCCTGCTGCCAACAGGCATCACACATTAACGAATGAAAATGAACGTTATTACTCATGATATCTTGATAGATAGCATGCAAACTCTTAGGGTTATTACAATAGCATTTGAATTTCTTGTCTCTTTTACGCTCTTGAAGCGGCCCTACGAGACGCTCATAGATTTTTGGATGGCGCTTTTTAAGACGTTGATTTACCGAGTCCAAAACATCAATTCGATCTTTACTAATAGCGTTATCTCGAAGATTCAGCAGACTCTGCTCGGAGTCATATCTTCCTTGATTGATTCTGGAAACAATGCCACTCATACATGATCTCCATCTTACCAAAACGCTTGAATAGGGTCAGTTAAGCTTCCGTTTCAGATCTACAGACTTCTATCCAATTCAGACAGACACCGACGCTTTCGGCAAAACAAAAGTCGGCCGTCGCTAGGCAACGTACGATCATGTGATCGCTCTCCAACAGCGTCGATACCAACGCTCGTTTGACTGCTTCTCTCTCAGTTTTTTAAGGTCTTCTGCGACCTGCATGGCTTGCTCAAGAAGCAATGCGTTCTCTTCATAAGCACATGGGTCATTGGTGCCTTGGTATAATTGCCCGCCCTCAGAAACATCTCTCACGACACTATCCGCAAGCTGGTAGAACCTAACAATTAGGGCCGCTTGCTCAGCGTCTAAGCAACCAATGTTCTGAATGTTTCCCGCATAAACCCTACAGTAATGGTCTGCCACCGATATCCTGTATTCCTCGGCCAGTTTTGCCGGTTCATTGCGATAAAGCTTGGCTCGCAGCCTCAAATCCTGCAAGAAGTGACGATGCCTAGTTATCTCCGTGAGTGCCATGATCTCAGAGTAAATGGCTCTACCAACAGTACTGTGCTCCCGAGCCAGCTTCAGCCACCACGCAAGGATAGCCAGTACGACAGGCAATGAGAATTTGACTACTTCGTCCACTACGCCTCCTAACTGCGAAAACTTCAAAAAAGCCCTAAGAACTCTGCTTTTAGTATCCATCAGCTTTCATTAAAGCTCATGCACTATCACCCTATTGAAGAATATGAATCGCCCTTTTGCCCGCAGAGACATCAAGCGTCCGCTTCTGGCCAAAAGCTGCCGCACCGTGTCTCCCGTCACCAAGCTGTTGATCCGTGATTCGACTAAGGGGCAGCAACCTGTCAATCCGCAATTGTCCACGACTTGCCAAGTGCCAGCCGGTGACCATCGTCAACCCTTAGGCGAGAGAGAAGGCTTTTGGGCGCTGAGAGAGAAAAGAACACCCAGTGGCCAGAACCATCCGCCATGGGTTCGTTGTCGGCGACATAAAGCGCAACCTCGCTCTCAGGCATTTTTAGGGCGACAGACAGTTCCGCCTGGGTCAACTTTCGATAATCGTTCATCAGATCACTCCTTGATCCCGGCTCCATGCCGGTCCTATAGCAATAGCGCAAAAACTGGAAACCCTCCACCGCCCGGGCATGCTCCGGCGTAGTCCGCGCTCCCTAAAGCCCCCAATTCACCCAACACCCCTTATGTAACCCAAAAACACGCCGATACCGTCCAGCAGCACGGAAGCACCGCAGCAGCACTGACTCCCTAGAAGGAAGGAACCCAAACAATGTTGGAACACCTCTGGCGCAACATCCATTCCCCGGACTACTTGCCCAACGTACTGGAATGGATGCTCCATATTCTCCTCAGCCCGTTCATGGTGATCATGTGCCTGATGGTCGGGGCGCTGGCGGGAAAATGGTGGCGAGCCCTGCCCTACGGCAGCCTGACTTGTTATGTGGTCTTTCTGAGCCGGTCTTCTTTCTATCGCTGGGAAAGCATTTTCCCCTTGGCCGGCCTGCCTGCGCTGGCGATAGATGGCGCACTGCTTGCGCTGCTCGGCTTTTATTTGAAAGGCGTACTCAGAGCCCGCGCTGAAGCAAAACCCGAAGGCCATTGGCTGCGCAGGCTTTATCAAGGCCTTAAGGTTTTTCTGCTGACGATCATGGTGATGTTCTGGGGATTGGTCGTGCTGTTTGTCGTGGTCTTCACGGTCTCGGTCGCGACCCAACCGTCATTGGTGCATTGAGCAGCCTCCTGCTCGATCAGACAAATCGGGACTCCGGATCGCCGGAAACAGCGGCCGACTCAACAAGATGAACTTCAGTGGCATTGCGCCCCGCCAACCAGGCCAGCACAGACGCGACAACCAGTACCGCAGCACTGAGCTCGAATGTCGCTTTGTATCCGCTCAGATCAAAAGCCAGACCGCCAATGATTGCGCCTCCGGCGATCGCCAGTTGCACAATGGCCACGAGCAAGCCGCCTCCGGCTTCCGCGTCATCCGGAAGCGTCTGCGCCAGCCATGTCCACCAGCCGACCGGCGCGGCAGTGGCAACCAGTCCCCAGAGGCCGAGCAACACGGCGGTCAGCAGCGGGGACTTGCCGAAGCTGACCAACGCCAGCGCGATGGCCGCCATGATCAGCGGGATGACGGTCAACGTGCGGTAGAGGCCACGGCCCATAAACCGTTCGATGAGAAAGGTGCCGATAAAACCGGCCAGTCCCAGCCCCAGCAGCATCAAGGACAACGTTGAAACACTGACGCCGGTCACGCCCTCAAGAAAGGGACGCAGGTAGGTGAACAGCATGAACTGGCCCATGAAAAATACGCTGACGGCGACCATGCCCAAGGCCACTGGCGGCTGCTTCATCAGGCGCAGAACGTTGCCGCTACCGGCTTGGCGCTCGGCCTTGAACGACGGCAGGCTTATCAGCAGCCAGACGGCGGCCAGCACTGCGACCGGAACCACACAGAAGAATGCCCCGCGCCAGCCGATCAGCGAACCCAGGAAGCTACCCGCAGGCGCGGCGATGACCGTGGCCAACGCGTTACCGCCATTGACGATGGCCAGCGCTCGCGAAACCTGTTCAGGCTTGACCAGACGTATTGCAGTCGCCGCCGACAGTGACCAGAAACCACCAATCGCTATCCCGATCAGCGCACGTCCAAACATGAATGACGGGTAACCCGGCGCGACCGCGACGACCGTACCAGAGACGATCATCAACAACGTCAGGCCCAGCAGCAGCTTCTTGCGTTCGACGCGAGCAGCGACCGAGGCAATCAGCAGGCTGGTGATCAAGGCAAAGGCACCGGACACGGAAATGCCCTGCCCGGCCTGGCCTTCGGTGATGTGCAGGTCGGCCGCAATCGGCGTCAGCAGGCTGACCGGCATGAATTCTGAAGCGACCAAGGCGAATGCGGCCAACGACATGGCCAGCACAGCGCTCCAGCCGCCTGTTCTTTTAGATGGATCTGTAGATGGAAACGTCATGTGAACTACCTGTGGTGCGAAAAACCTGTGGATGTGATGCGCAGGGGCAAGCAGTTTGTAGTCCCTTCCGGACAATGCCCCCGTAACAGATAGACACATTCTCCCGGTCAATCCGGCCCTTCCCTAGCGCATTCCTCTTGAATGCTTGCCTGATCCTCTGGCGATGCAGGGTGATGGATAGGAAACGTCTCGCGCGCGGATTAGAGTTCGGTCAACAGGAGTGACCCGACATGATCCCTACCCCTCTGCCCCAGGAATCGCCTTTGGCATTGCACATTGACCCGCGCGTGAGCGCACCGGGTGACTTCGCCACGGCCATCCCCGGTTTGTCGTTGTTTCGTCGCGACCAACCGGCGCCGCCCGTGGTGTGCATGATCGAACCGAGCCTGATTCTCGTCGGTCGCGGCGAAAAGCGCTTGTGGGTCGGCGGTGAAGGCTACAGCTATGACCCGTCACGGTTTCTGGTGACGTCGCTGGACCTGCCGGCCAATTCCGAAGTGATGCTCGCCAGTGCCGAACAGCCCTGTGTCGGCCTGGTGCTGAAACTGGATGTCAGCATGCTCGCCGAGGTCATCACCAAGAGCGGTTTGCCGGCCAAACGGCAGCCAGCAACGGGCACGGGCGCCGCGATTGGCAGCCTGTCCTCTGCGCTGGAGGGCGCACTTGATCGGCTGCTGGCATTGCTCGATGAACCCGAGGCGATCCCGGTGCTGGCGCCGCTGATTCTGCGCGAAATCCACTATCGGCTGCTGCACACCGACCAAGGCGCACGGCTGCGGCAGATCACGGCCGTCGATGGTCAGGGTTATCGCATTGCCAAGGCCATTGACTGGCTGAAGGTCAACTACACCGATGCCCTGCGCATCGACGATCTGGCCGCGCGGGTGCAGATGAGCGCGCCGACCTTTCACCATCATTTCCGTCAGCTCACCGGCATGAGCCCGCTGCAGTACCAGAAATGGCTGCGGCTCAACGAAGCGCGGCGGCTGATGCTGGTCGAGCGTCTCGACGTTTCGCGGGCGGCGTTTGCGGTCGGCTATGAAAGTCCGTCGCAGTTCAGCCGCGAATATGCCCGGCTGTTCGGCACCGCGCCGAGTCGTGACATTGCCCTTTTGCGTGGGCAGCCATTCGAAGCAGAAGCCCTCGGCACAGTAGCGAATTGAACGAAAAACGCTGATACGCCTCGCCGCGTGTCACCGCTCATAACAATGCAAGTCAACCGATGATCAGCGGGTGAACCATGGAACTACGAATCAACCAGAAGACCTATCAGGTCGATGCCGACGCCGATACGCCCTTGCTGTGGGTGATCCGCGATGATCTGGGCATGACCGGCACCAAATACGGCTGCGGATTGGCGCAATGCGGCGCCTGTTCGGTGCTGGTGGACGGCAACGTCGTGCGCTCGTGCGTCACGCCGGTGGCGGGTGTGGTCGGCCGCGAGGTCACCACCATTGAGGCGATCGAAAGCGATGACGTGGGCAAACGGGTGGTCGCGACCTGGGTCGATCTGCAGGTCGCGCAGTGCGGCTACTGCCAGTCCGGGCAGGTGATGGCCGCCACCGCGCTGCTCAAACAAAACCCCAAACCGAGTGATGCGCAAATCGAAGCGGCGATGGTCAACCTGTGCCGCTGCGGTACCTACAACGCCATTCATGCCGCCGTGCATGAGCTGGCCGGCAAGGGAGACGCGTGATGAACGTTCGAATCGACCCTTCACTGCAAGCCGCAGCACTGGATCTGCACGAACCGATCAATGTTTCGCGCAGGCGTTTTCTGACCGGTACCGCCGTCGGCGCGCTGGTCCTCGGCTTCGGTCTGCCGCTGGGTGCGACGCGCGTGCAAGCTGCCGTTGCAGCGGCGACGGCCGAGCGCGGCACGCAAGTGCCGGCGTTTCTCGAAATCCGTCCAGACAATCGCGTGCGTCTGCTCTGCCCGTTCATGGAGGGCGGACAAGGTACGTTCACGGCGATGGCGCAAATCGTCGGTGAAGAGCTGGATGCCGACCCGGCAACCTTCCTCGTCGAAGCCGCGCCGCCCGGCGAAGCCTATGTGGTGTTGGAAAACGGCATGCGCATCACCGGCGGCAGTATGTCGGTGCGCATGAGCTACCCGGTTATGCGCCGCCTCGGCGCCCTCGCCCGTGCCATGTTGTTGCAGGCGGGTGCGCAACAGCTTGGCGTGCCAGTCGGCGAGTTGACCACCGAGCCTGGCAAAGTCGTGCATGCCAAGTCGGGCCGCTCGTTGGCCTACGGTGATCTGGCCGAGCGCGCAATGGATCTGCCGGTTCCCGATCCGGCTTCCGTGACGCTGCGTGATCCGAGCCAGTTCCGCTGGATCGGCAAACCGGTGAAGCGCCTCGATGCCTATGACAAATCCACGGGCAAGGCGCTGTACAGCATCGATCTGAAAGTCGACGACATGCTCCATGCCGCCGTGCAACATGCCCCGCGCTTGGGAATGACAGTCGGCAGCCTGCGCAACGAAGACCAGGTCAAGGCAATGAAAGGCGTGCATTCCGTGCATCGTCTGCCGGGCGCCGTGGCGGTGCTCGCCGAGCGCTGGTGGCACGCCAAACGTGCGGTCGAGGCGATTCAGGTTGATTGGCAAGAACCAACGGCCGAGAGCAAAGTACGACCGATGCCCGCTGACTTTTCCAGCGATGCCTGGTTCAAGCGCCTTGCTGAAGATAAAGGCCCGGCCAAAGATGATGAACATGAAGGCGACGTGGCGTCGATTCTCAAGGAGACCAAGACCCGGATCGACGCCACTTACCACAACCAATACCTGAACCACGGCCAGTTGGAGCCGCCTTCGGCACTGGCCCGATTCAATCCGGACGGTTCGCTGGAAGTCTGGTTGCCGAATCAGGCGCCGGACATGTTCCGCGCCGACATCGCCAAACGCACCGGGCTGGATCCGTCGCGCATTACGTTGCATTCGCCACTGCTGGGTGGCTTCTTCGGTCGGCATTTCCTCTACGACTCGGCCAGTCCCTATCCGCAGGCGATTGCGCTGTCCAAGGCCGTTGGCCGTCCGGTCAAACTGATCTGGAGTCGCGAAGAAGAGTTCCTGCGTGACGTGCTGCGCCCGGTTGCCGCAGTGAATTTCCGTGCGGCGCTGGACAGCGACGGCTGGCCGCTGGCAATCGAAGCGATCAGTGCCACCGAAGGGCCGACCGAAGCCCTTGCCGGCAAGCAGGGTGAAAAACTCGACCCCACAGCGCTTGAAGGCTTGTCGGGCAAGTCCTATGCGATCCCCAACAAGCGCATCGCGCAGATCTACGTCAAAGGCCCAGCGATGCTCGGTTACTGGCGTTCGGTGGGCAATTCGCTGAACGATTTCTTCTATGAATCGTTCCTCGATGAACTGGCCGACAAGGGCGGCAAAGACCCGTTCGACCTGCGCCTGCATCTGCTGCGTGACAACAAGCGTTTGACCACGCTGCTGCAAGCGGTGGGTGAACTGTCAGGTGGCTGGAAGCGCGGGCCGTTTACCGCCGAGGATGGCAGCAAACGTGCGCGCGGCGTGGCCATGGCTTCGCCGTTCGGTACAGAGACGGCGGTGATCGCCGAGGTGTCCATCGAGAACGGTCAGGTCAAGGTGCACGACATCTGGCAGGCAATTGATCCGGGCAGCATCGTCAACCCGGCGATTGTCGAGGCTCAGGTCAATGGCGCCGTGGCGTTGGGGCTGTCGCAAACCCTGGTGGAGGAAGCCGTGTGGGTCGATGGCAAGCCCCGCGCGCGTAACTACGACTTGTATCCGATCCTGCCGCCTGCGCGGATGGCTCGGGTCCATGTGCGTGTGGTCGAGAGCGGGGAAAAAATGGGTGGCATCGGTGAACCGCCGTTGCCAGCGGTCGCGCCCGCCGTCGCTAACGCGGTGGCAAGGCTAACCGGTCAGCGGGTGCGCAGCCTGCCCATGAGCCGACACACCTTCACTTGATCAGCGCCGGAGCGTCCATGAATAACAGCCGATTCGCAAGAACCGCTGGCTGGCTGGCGGTGCCGTGCCTGGTCGCGGCAGGCCTGCTGGCCTGGTATGTCACCCGCGAGCCTGTCTCGCGCCTGGAAACCCATCAGATCGCCGTGGCCGATATCGACCCGGCACTGGTCGCCCGTGGCGAATACGTCGCCAGGCTCAGCGATTGCGTGGCCTGCCACAGCGTGCCGGGCGGTGCGCCGTTCGCCGGCGGCCTGGAAATGGCCACACCGCTGGGCTCAATCCATGCGACCAATATCACCCCGGACACGGAAACCGGCATTGGCCACTACAGCCTGGCGGACTTCGACCGGGCGGTGCGCCACGGCGTGGCACCCGACAGTCGCCGGTTGTACCCGGCGATGCCCTACCCGTCCTACGCCAAGCTCAGTGACGATGATGTGCGCGCGCTGTATGCGTTCTTCATGAAAGGCGTGGCGCCGGTGAAACAGGCGAACATCCCCAGCGCGATTCCGTTTCCGCTGAACCTGCGCTGGCCGATTGCACTGTGGAACGGTGTGTTTGTCGACGCCGAGCCCTACGCGGCCAAACCTTCGCAGGATGAACAATGGAACCGTGGCGCCTACCTGGTTCAGGGCGCCGGGCACTGCGGCAGTTGCCATACGCCGCGCGGCCTGGCGTTCAACGAGAAGGCACTCGATGACACCGGTAAACCGTACCTCGCCGGCGCCTTGCTCGATGGCTGGTACGCGCCGAGCCTGCGCGATGACCACAACACCGGTCTGGGCCGCTGGAGTGAGGCGGAAATCGTGCAGTTCCTCAAGACCGGTCGCAACCAACACGCGGTGGTCTACGGCTCGATGACCGAGGCGTTCAACAACTCCACGCAGTTCATGAGCGATGACGATCTGAGCGCGATTGCCCACTACCTGAAGTCACTTCCCGGGGATCGCGAACGGGACGGCGCGCCGTGGCAGTATCAAGCGGTTTCGGCAGCGCAACGTCTGGACTCGCCCGGTGCGCATACCTACGTGACGCGCTGCGCTTCGTGCCACGGCCTGGACGGCAAGGGTCAACCTGAATGGATGCCGCCGCTGGCGGGCGCCACCTCGGCACTGGCCAAGGAGAGCGCTTCGGCGATCAACATCACCCTGAATGGTTCGCAGCGTGTGGTCGCGGCTGGCGTACCGGACGCTTATCGCATGCCGGCCTTCCGTGAACAGCTGTCGGATCAGCAGATCGCCGAAGTGCTGACATTCATGCGCAGCACCTGGGGCAATCAGGCCAGCGCTGTCGATGCGCAGACCGTGGGCAAACTGCGTGAGCACACCGATCCGGCCAGCAGCAGCCCGATCATCCTGCAGATGCGCTAAGAGGAGACACTGATGGAAAGCATCGACTTGCTGGTCCTGCGCACGGCGCGGGACTGGCTTGCCGCTGGCGAGCGTGTATTGCTCGCCACGGTGGCGCGCACTTGGGGTTCTTCACCGCGTCCGACCGGGTCGATGATGGCGTTGCGTGACGATGGTCGCGTGGTGGGCAGCGTGTCCGGCGGCTGCATCGAAGACGATCTGATCCATCGCTACACCACGGCCCATGGCGGCAGCGCTTTTAGCGACAGCGCACCGCAAGGGGTGCGCTATGGCGTCAGTGCCGATGAGGCGCATCGCTTCGGCTTGCCCTGTGGCGGCACGCTGGAACTGATCCTTGAGTTCAATCCGTCGTGGCAGTCACTCGACGCGTTGCTGGTGCAACTGGACGCAGGGCAACTGGTTCGCCGTCGCCTGACGCTGGAGTCCGGTCAGGTCATGCTCGAACCGACTGCGACGCCGGAACAGTTCAGCTTCGATGGCGTGCAGATGCTCAACACCTTGGGACCCGGCTATCGAATGCTGATGATCGGGGCTGGCGCACTGGCCGAGTATCTGGCGACCATGGCGTTGTTCAACGGTTTTAAAGTGGCGGTGTGCGATCCGCGCCCCGAGTACATCGAAACCTGGGCGGTCGATGGTGTGGAGCGCATCATTGGCATGCCGGATGATGTGGTGCGCGACTTCGCGGTCGATCTGCGCACCTGCATCGTTGCCTTGAGCCATGACCCCAAACTCGACGATCTGGCATTGCTGGAAGCGCTGCACAGCCCGGCGTTCTACATCGGCGCCATCGGCTCGCGGCGCAACAGCCAGCTGCGCCGCGAACGCCTGATCGAGCATTTTGGTGAAACCGAAGCGTCACTTGAGCGTCTGCACGGACCGATCGGCGTATACATCGGCAGCAAGACGCCTGCGGAGATCGCCGTCAGCGTGATGGCCGAGATTCTTGCAGCCAAGAACGGTGCAAACTTGCCGAGTGAACTCAGCATCGCCCAGGCGAAATACTCCATCGAATCTGTGGCGACTGCTTCTGCTCGGGATACTTGCCAAACATCGTCCTGATCTCGTCAGTCGTTGTATCGATCCACTCTAGACCAGACGCGAACAGCCACTGATCATTCCTGCGACACATGGACGGCGGACGTCGCAGCAAAACGCTTGCAGATGTGCTGCAATAGCCGTCGAAAAACCGCATCAAGCGTTTACCGGCCTGATTCGTCATACGTCACCAGAGGAGGCCTGAATGCCGAAAAAACTGTCAGTCCATAAAGAGGCCACCACCGCCGCAGACATCGAGCGTTCCATTCAGGCCATGAACAAAATGGCCGAACGTCTCTGGGGCGAAGGCCGAGAAGCCGAGGCCAAAGCCCTGCTCGATGCCCTCGATGCGTTGAACCGGGCGCTGGACAGAATCAGGATTGGCGAGAGTCGCAGAGTTGTGACGCTGCACTGAATAGTGGCATCTGGAACTGACTCATGAATCAGCCGTGCAAACGTGGCATGGCCAAGGATGAACGCTGATGCGCGCGATAAAAACCTTCTTCGGCATTCTGTTGTTACTGTGCGGTTTCGACTTCAGCTACGAAAAACCCCGCAGGGTCTTTACTGCGGGGTTCGTCAGGTTTTGCGTGGTCGTCGCTTTCGTAGAGTTGCTGATACTGCACACGATTTATTACGGCCCGACGCGTTAGCTCTGCGGTTTGAGAATCAGCACCGGCTCACCTTTCTTGACGATGTAAGTCGCCAGTTCGGAACCTTTGTCCTGACCGACATTGCGCGCGATATGCGCCACGCCTTCCGGAATGAACAGCGAATCACCGGCCTTCAACGTGACCGGCGCCCGGCCTTCCAGTTGATACTCGAATGTGCCGCTGATCACATAAGCGACTTCCACGCCCGGATGGGCATGCCGGGGCGAGGTCACGCCCGGTTCGAAATCAACCCGTGCCTGAATCACTTCGCGGTCGGCCGCGCCGAGATCCTGCTTTACCAGATCGGTGCGGCTCAACCCTTGCTGCCAGCTCTTGGGTTGCGCGTCGGCCGCGTGTGCAAGGCCGATCATCGAAGCGAAGATTACTGCGGTGGTCAGAAACAGTGGACGGTGCATGGCGTGCCTCTCAAAGGTCGTATTGGGGTGACCTCTACTGTGGGCGCGGCATGTAGAAAGGATGTGTCGCAAATCCTCGGTTTGTTGTTTACGTGTGTCCTTGCACGGGATTGATACACGCTTATACAAAGACCTCGTCGCCGGGGCGTTGCGCCAACAGCCAAGCCCTGAACGCCGCGATCTTGCGGGTATCGGCGGTTTCATGGGGCGTCACCAAATAGAAACCCAATTCATCCTTCAACCGTAGATTAAACGGGGCGACCAGCCGGCCAGCACGCAGGTCGTCGTCGACATACGTCGAACGCCCGATGCACACACCTTGCCCGTCCACCGCCGCTTGCACGGCCATCATTGCCAGATCGAAGGTCAGGCGCGGGCGCTCGGCGAGTTGCGCACACTCACCGGCGGCGCTGAGCCAGTTGTTCCAGTCGCCGGCGGTCATGCCACTGACTTGCAACAACGTGTGCTCGAGCAAATCGGCCGGTGCATTCAGGCTTTTCGACGCGTTGAGCAACGCCGGACTGCACACCGGAAAAATCTCATCGGACATCAGGAAATCGGCGCGCAAGCCTTTCCAGTCGCCACGCCCGTAACGAATCGCGGCATCGATGCCGCCCCGACGAAAATCGACCAGCTCGGTGGATGCGCTGATGCGCACATCGATGGCGGGAAAGGCCTGCTGAAATGATGGCAATCGCGGCAATAACCATTTGGAAGCGACCGACACCAAGGTATTGATGGTCAACACGCTGTTGTGGCGCGACTCCAATAACGTCTGCGTCGAATAGCGCAACTCTTGGAAGGCTGTACGAATGCCAGGCAAGTACGCCTGGCCGTCTTCAGTCAGGGCCAGCCCATCCTTGAGCCGCAGAAACAGATTCACGTCCAACTCCTCTTCGAGACGGCGGATCTGATGGCTGATGGCGGTTTGCGTGACGTTCAGTTCTTCGGCAGCCTTGGTGAAACTCATATGCCGAGCGGCACACTCAAACGCTTTCAAGCCATTGAGCGAGGGCAGTCTGGCGACCATGACGAGTTCGATACTCATGAGATTTTGTCATACGCTAACACCGCAAATGACCTTTGCGAAGACCTGCCCCTGCAAGGGATGCTGACACTTCCTCACCCACTGGAAGTGCCATGAAACTGTATTTCGCCCCGATGACCTGCTCGCTGGCGCCACACATTGTGTTGCGCGAATCGGGGCTGCCCTTCGAGTTGATTCGCGTCAACAACCAGAGCAAGCGCACGGCCGACGGGCAAGACTTTCGCGACATCAACCCCAAGGGCTACGTCGCTGCGTTGCTCCTGGATAACGGCGAAGTGCTGACAGAAGGCCCGGCGATCCTGCAGTTCCTCGCCGATCAGGTCCCCGAAAGCGCACTGGCGTCGACACCCGGCAGTTGGCAGCGGACGCGCTTGCAGGAGGACCTGAACTTCATCAGCACGGAAATTCACGGTGGCTGTGCGCCGCTGTTCGATGCGCAAATGCCACAAGCGACCAAAACGATTTTTACGCAAAAACTGTTCAAACGCCTCGACTACCTGAACCGCAGGCTGGTGGATCAGGACTATTTGCTGGGCACATTCGGAGTCGCCGATGCCTACCTGTTTACCGTGTTGACGTGGCTGCCAAGCTTCAATATCGACCTGCAGCACTGGCCGGCGCTGGCCGCCCACTCACGCCGTATCGCCGCCCGCCCCAGCGTCGTTGCAGCCATAGCGGCAGAAGCGGCGACGCTGCCGGTTTGATCGCCCTCTACGCTCTCGCTGCGGTGGCGGCTGATCATTTGTCCGTTAGCCCTGAATCTGTAAACTGGCGCAATTTACTCGCTCACACAAGGGATCCGCATGGCTAACCAAGACATCACCTTTACCCCCGATCCGGACGCAGACTCGATTTCGTCGGACGTCACCACGTTCAACGGGATCATGATGTCCACGCAGATCCCGACCCGTGCCGACGGCAGTCTGGAACTGGGCGACATCACCCTGCAAAGCGAATGCACCCTGCAAGCGCTGAAAGTTGCACTGGAACGCGCCGGCAGCTCGATGGACCGGGTGATGCACCTGACCATCTACCTGACCGACATGGCCGATCGCGCGGCATTCAACGAGGTGTACAAGCGCTACTTCGCCAAGCCATGGCCGGTGCGTGCGGCGGTGGGTGTGGCGTCGCTGGCGGTTGAAGGCATGCGTGTGGAAGTGACTGCGATGGCGGCCAAGGCCTGAATTCCACGCCTTTAAGTCATCAGCCGCCGACTCATAGACCCGAGCCAAGCCTCTAAAGACTGGCTCGGGTCCTTTTCAGGATCGCTTCCGGGCTTCAAGTGGCCCTGTTGCGACAAGCGATAACTTTCCATCCTTCACGCTATATTTTTTGACTTTACCGCGGTCCTCAAACTCAAAGTCGAAGTGGAAATCGGCGATTATCGAATTGTTCGTGTCATTTCTGTGAAACTCAATTTTTCCCGCACTGGCATAGATGATATCCGGGGTCATCGTGATGAGCCCTTGCACACTACTACCCTGCCCCCCTATGTCGTGTTCCCCATCGGGTAGCTCGTTATTGATAACGAACGACATTATTTCGAGAATGTTGTTTGCATCATCTCGATGGTGTGCGATCAGACTAAAGGTCTCGGTGGAACCGAAGTAGAAAGCTCTGCCTTCTTTGGTTGCCTGGAATACCGGCCCGTCAAGGTGCGGATGGATGGGGTCAATCACTGCTTTGTAGTAAATTTCCGGCGCGCGGGTCCTTCTGTTCAAGTTATTTTTGTTGATGCCTAAATAACGAAAATAGTCTTTATCGTTCATAGCAACATGTCCTTTTCGTAATGAATGTTCGGCGAGCGATTTCATTACTATTTCGAACTTCCTTCTGCACAACAACTGACAGGTCTGACAGTTGCGCGAATCCGCGAAACGTGCCGAGCGCGATTTGCAGACCATCGGTACAGAGGTGCCGACATGTCGTTTCACGGGTAGAATGCGCGCCTAACCGTGACAGCCTGACTAAAAAAACTATGTCCTTGCCCAAGCATCACCTGGAATTGCTCAGCCCTGCCCGCGATGTCGCTATCGCCCGTGAGGCGATCCTGCACGGCGCTGACGCCGTGTACATCGGCGGCCCAAGCTTCGGCGCGCGCCATAACGCCTGCAACGAAGTCGGCGAAATCGCCGAACTGGTGGAGTTCGCCCGCAAGTATCACGCGCGCATCTTCACCACCATCAACACCATCCTGCACGACAACGAACTGGAGCCGGCGCGCAAGCTGATCCATCAGTTGTACGACGCCGGGGTCGACGCGCTGATCGTTCAGGATCTGGGCGTGATGGAGTTGGACATTCCGCCGATCGAGCTGCACGCCTCAACCCAGACTGATATCCGTACGCTGGAGCGGGCGAAGTTCCTCGATCAGGCCGGTTTCTCGCAACTGGTCTTGGCCCGCGAGCTGAACCTGCAAGAAATCCGCGCAATCGCCGACGAAACCGACGCCGCCATCGAATTCTTCATCCATGGCGCGTTGTGCGTGGCCTTCTCCGGCCAGTGCAACATCTCCCACGCGCAGACCGGGCGCAGTGCCAACCGTGGCGACTGCTCGCAGGCGTGCCGCTTGCCGTACACCCTCAAAGATGAAAAGGGTGGCGTGATCGCCTACGAAAAACACCTGCTGTCGATGAAAGACAACAACCAGAGCGCCAACATCCGCGCCCTGGTCGAAGCCGGTGTGCGTTCGTTCAAGATCGAAGGTCGCTACAAAGACATGGGCTATGTGAAGAACATCACCGCCTATTACCGTCAGCGCCTCGACGACGTGCTCGAAGATCGCCCGGACCTGGCCCGCGCCTCCAGCGGCCGCACCGCGCACTTCTTCCTGCCCGATCCGGAAAAGACTTTCCACCGTGGCAGCACCGATTACTTCGTCACCGATCGCAAGATCGACATTGGCGCGTTCGACTCACCGACTTTCACCGGTCTGCCGGTGGGTATCGTCGAAAAAGTCGCCAAGCGTGACATGCAGGTCGTGACCCACGAACCGCTGTCCAACGGTGACGGCTTGAACGTGCTGGTCAAACGCGAAGTGGTCGGTTTCCGCGCCAACATCGCCGAAGCAAAAGGTGAATTCGAAGAAGACGGCGAGAAGCGCTACCGCTACCGCGTCGAGCCGAACGAGATGCCGGAAGGCTTGTACAAGCTGCGCCCGAACCACCCGCTCAATCGCAATCTCGATCACAACTGGCAACAGGCGCTGCAGAAGACCTCTTCGGAGCGTCGCGTGGCCCTGAGCTGGGTCGCGCGCTTGCGTGAAGAACAGCTGGAAGTCACCGCCACCAGTGAAGAAGGTATCAGCGCCAGCATCACCCTGAACGGTCCGTTCGGTGTGGCCAACAAGCCTGAGCAAGCTCTGGAGCAATTGCGAGATCTGCTCGGCCAGCTCGGCACCACGCAGTACCACGCGACCGACATCAAGCTGGATGCGCCACAGGCGTTCTTCATCCCGAACTCGCAGCTCAAGTCGCTGCGCCGTGAAGTGATCGAAGCCCTGACCGCCGCCCGTGTCGCCGCTCATCCGCGTGGCGGCCGTAAAGCCGAAACCAACCCGCCGCCGGTGTACCCGGATTCGCACCTGACCTTCCTCGCCAACGTCTACAACCAGAAGGCGCGCGACTTCTACCACCGTCACGGCGTCAAGTTGATTGACGCCGCGTACGAAGCGCATGAAGAGCCAGGCGAAGTGCCGGTGATGATCACCAAGCACTGCCTGCGTTTCTCCTTCAACCTGTGCCCGAAACAGGCGAAAGGCGTGACCGGTGTGCGCACCAAAGTCGCGCCGATGCAGTTGATCCATGGCGATGAAGTGCTGACGCTGAAGTTCGATTGCAAGCCGTGCGAGATGCACATCATCGGCAAGATGAAAGGCCACATCCTCAACCTGCCGCAACCGGGCAGCGTGGTCGGCCACATCAGCCCCGAAGACCTGATGAAAACCATTCCGCGCGCACCGCACTGAGTGGACGACGTGCGCGGTGCTTAGGCGCCGCGCATGCCTGCCCTGCTCCGCCAGGCCAAATCGCAGGCATAAAAAAACGCCAACTTCTTGCGAAGTTGGCGTTTTTTTCGAATATGGCAGGGGCGGCTGGATTCGAACCAACGCATGGCAGGATCAAAACCTGCTGCCTTACCGCTTGGCGACGCCCCTACTGCTCTTTCCAGCTACTCCGTTAGGTTCGCTGTGAGAACGGGGCGCAATTTACCAAGGTTTTTTGGCTTTGGGAAGCGCGAAGTGAAATATTTTTTGTTTTAAAACAGCGACTTATTATTTTGGCCTGAATCAGGTCCAGGGGGAGTCGGTTTATCCGCTGTGTATCACACTGTGTACGACCCCCACCGCGACACATCGACTTTCAACAGAGCCGTTCTTCGACACAGGCCAGATACGTCCCCACGCTCAAATGCACTCAAGGTTTCAAGGGTTCAAAACGACCCCTCGGCCAACAGCTCGCAAAAGGAGACGTCACCATGAAAAAGGCACTGCACACCCGCAACACCGCGTTCGGCTTGTCGATTCTGGCTTTGTCGTTGTTCGGCACTTTTGGCACCACGCAAGCGCAAACCATTGAACCTGCGGCCGTCAGTTATTCCGCGCCCTCGCCCTTCGGCCCGCTCAAACATGTGAAGGCCGGCGTACTCGACGTGGCCTACGCCGAAACCGGCCCTGCCGATGGCCCGGTGGTGATCCTGTTGCACGGCTGGCCCTACGACATTCACAGCTACGACGAAGTCGCGCCGTTGCTCGCAGCCAAGGGTTATCGGGTGTTGATGCCCTATGCGCGCGGTTATGGCGATACGCAGTTCCTTTCCAAAGACACCCTGCGCAACGGTCAACCGGCGGCACTGGCCAGTGACGTCATCGACTTCATGGATGCGCTGAAGATCAAGCAAGCGGTGCTCGGCGGTTATGACTGGGGCGCACGTTCGGCAGGCATCGTTTCGGCGTTGTGGCCGGAACGGGTGAAAGCGCTGGTGTCGGTCAGCGGTTATTTGATCGGCAATCAGTTCGCCGGGCAAAACCCGCTGCCGCCCAAGGCTGAGTTGCAGTGGTGGTATCAGTTCTACTTCGCCACCGACCGTGGTCGTGCCGGTTACGGGAAAAACACCCACGACTTCGCCAAGCTGATCTGGCAAACCGCTTCGCCGCAGTGGAAATTCGACGACGCCACGTTCGACCGCAGCGCCAAGGCGCTGGAGAACCCCGATCACGTCGACATCACCGTGTTCAACTACCGCTGGCGGCTGGGCCTGGTGCAGGGTGAAGCGAAGTACGCCGCGCTGGAGCAGAAACTCGCCACCGCGCCGTCGATCAGCGTGCCGACCATTACCCTTGAAGGCGACGCCAACGGTGCGCCGCACCCGGCGCCGGAGGATTACGCCAAGCGCTTTACTGGCAAGTATCAGTTCCGTTTGATCAATGGCGGGATCGGGCACAACTTGCCGCAGGAAGATCCGCAGGCGTTTGCCAAGGCTGTGATTGATGCCGATCACCTGTAGAAACAAAAAAAGCAGTCAGCCGCGAAGGCTGACTGCTTGATCATTAACGTGAGCGACTACTCAGTTGGCACAACCAGATCCAACGCCTTATTGACTGCCAACTCTCCCAACATGACCACTTGCGCAATACCCAACAGCGTATGACGGTTTGATCCCTCCAGCACGCCGGCAAAATTACCGAGCATGACCGTCGCAGACGCCAGGGAGCCGCTGGCATTGCTCAGCAAGGACTCGGCGTCGGATTGCGGATTAACCATGAACATCGTGCTGGGCGTATAGGGCGTGGCCATGATCGCGGCAGGCAACAGATAATGGTCGAGCGCACGTTCTGCCGCTTCGTGCAGCTTTCTTGAATTGGGCGATGCGTACGGCGATACCAGGTCGGTGACCGGTGGTTCGGGTGGCTGAGACATCAGCTGAAACTCCAGACAAGAACCGTTTGCGGTTCTTCGATAGAAGGCGTGAAGCGCCGCGATTGCGGACGCTTCTGTGCAATGAGGGAGCGAGCCCCCTCACCCATCTGCATCGCGACTAGTGCGGCAAGCGCTGGTTATCCAGGACTCGGCCGACCACGAGTTCACTGAGCATGATCACCTGTTGCAGGATCAGCATCTTTTTGCGCTGTGAAGAATCGATCGAATCGGCGAGATCTCGGGCCATGTCACTGGCGCAGGACAGTGTTTCAGTGGCTTCGACGAGCAGGGTTTCGTTATCTACCGTGGGATCGATGAGGTAGATCTTACCGGTCTTGCGGGTGGGTATTGACGTCTTCAGCGCCGAGGGATTGAGGTAGAAGTTGATCGCGCGGTCGGTGGCCTCTTTGATGTTTTGAGGTTCGAGCTCGGCGTCGTAGGGGATAGGATCGGTTTCTGGCGGGTTCGGCGTAATTTTGAACATAGATGACACTCGCTTAGCAAAAAATAAGGAGCCATCACTCACGCTACCAAACGAGGTGGTGACCATTGCGCAGGTTGGTAGACCGGTCTAAGCGAGTAAACCCCGGCGCTCCCGAAGGAGCCCCACGCATGGCCACCATATAAAACCGAGCCTCGAAAAGAGACTGCATATAGCGGCGCATTACGCTTAGAAAACGGGCTACCAAACCCGATCACTGTTTTGCAGTGACAGGGAAACGATACAGCCCGCCTCAAGGCGCGTAAGCCGGCGGATTCTGGCGTACGCGTAGGCAACGGCGCAAGGTGTTGTAGCCGTTATGGCGTAACAGTGCGTGTAAGTTAAACGTGTGTGCGCGGCGGTGTTTAAAAGCCCCTCACCCTAGCCCTCTCCCAGAGGGAGAGGGGACTGACCGGGGTGTTTGGTAGAGGTACGCCGACGTGGGATACCGTGGTGAACTCAGATGAGAAACGGCTTGGGTTATTTGACCAGCCGCTCTGCTTTGGAGGGTCTGTAGCCGAAATACGAGCTGTAACACTTGCTGAAATGGCTTGGCTGGCTCGATTTCCAGTCGCGCAGGAGTATTCAGTGCGCGCGATCTTTCAGAGAGGACTGTCAGCGTTCAGAGGACAAGCCGGCGTCTGGGCAACCGCTAGTGGCGAACTGCAAAGTCATCCTTGAGTACAAACTCCATTCCAATGCCCACGCCTTTGAGTACCTCGGTCACGCGGTCGATAAAGGTTTCACCTTGCTCGGGCAGCTCATAGAGACCATTGATGCGAATCTTCGGTTTTTTACCTTTCGCTGGCGGATAGCTTTCCAGCAGTTCGCCGCTCTCGATGAAGGCGATGTAGGTATTGATTTTCTCTTGAAGCAACAACAGGTGTTCACCCTGTTGCGCTTTGTCGCCCCATTCCAGGTGATCGGTGATGACGAGCACGACGTTATCTGGTTCCCACTCGGGTACTGCGATGATGTCGACGACTTTGGTTTCGGTGATGGACATGCCCGATCTCTCAGTGGAGATTGTCAGCTCCGTTTTCCCTAGATGTGTTTATTAGTCCGCTTTGAGCACGAATTCGAATCCTATGCCCACCTCCTTCAATGCCTCAGCAACGCGATCGATGAACAACTCGCCTTGCTCGGGTAACTCGTACTTGCCTTGGACACGAATGACAGGTGATTTTCCGAGTGCACCGGGTATCTCAATGTAGATTTCACCGCTTTCGATGAAAGCGATGTAGTTGTTGATTTTCTCTTGAAGCACCAACAGGTGCTCGCCTTGTTCAGCCTTATCGCCCCATTCCAAATGGTCAGCAATACCGAGGATGATCTTGTTGCTGTCCCATTTTGGGATACCCCACATGTCGATGGTTTTTGCGTCTGTTACTGACATTTCAGTTCCTTGATTCCGTTATTTTTGCGGCGGGCGCAGAATTTCTACTCGGGTTGGCGGGATTTGGGTGCCGCCGGGGAAGCCGGGTTTGCCCTTACCCATGATGCGTCCACCGCTCTGTTCGATTTCCGGGAATGCTCGCTTTTGATTGCGGGTCAGTGGTGCCGTTTCCGAGGCTTTGCATTCGACGCACGCGATATCGCCGTTTGCATCTCTGCCTATCATATCGAGGCGGGTCCGGGTGCCGCTCTCTGTTTTTATCGTTACTTGTTGGCCGGACTCTTCCATTTCTTCCGAAAAACCGCTGTACGACTCTTCTTCGAAGGCCGCCCCTGCTACCTTGTTCTTCTCTAGTTGCGTGCTGAGCACGATGTAGATGGGCTCAAGACCTGCATCGTCGGGGAACCAGATGATCGCATCCTGAAACTCGGGAGGATGTGCTGGATTAGCCAAAAGCGTGTCCGACTTTTCTGTCGGCGGATATATCCATACGGGAGGTAATTGCGGCACGCCTTCAAGTGCTGGAATACCCAGCACACCATCTGGGTTTGCTGCTGGCGTCCAGGTAAGGCCAATGCCGTTACCTACGTCGGCTACGTATTTCTCGCCGTCCTTTTCCGCTTTGATGACAGGAACATTTTCCCAGTCCTTTTTGCCGCCCGTGTAGAAACCGTAAGCGCTGACGGAACCGTCCGGCAAGGTCTTCACGTTGACGCGGACGCGAGTGCGGCCCGTTTCGAGCGTGGCGTACTGGTCGGTTTTGTAGAAGGCACTGTCGGGTGCAAGGTTGGTATTAGGCATTAATAGCGCAACGGTGCCGACGGCGGCACCTGCTGCCAACGCACCTGCACTTTCGAGCAAGCCTAGCGCGAGGGAGCCACCCACTCGCTGAGCAATGGCGCTGCCGGTTGTGGAACCGCCGACCAGTTGAAGAGTTGTGCCTTCGGCGGTGATTGCCGCTCCTGTGGCCAGGACAGCCCACAAACCGTAGTCCGCCAGTTTCTCTACCGGGACGAATCCAGCTTGGTTTGTGTGGTTGATTTCGCCGTCGGGCAAGTTGCAGCTTTTGGCGAAGACGCATCCCAACGGTTCTGGTTTTACGTCTGGTGTCGCTGGAAGGTCTTTGTATTGCGCCCAGTGTTGGGCGTTGACGTCGACGGGTTCGACGCCGGTGTTGCGATAACCCTTTGGAGGGTTGGGGACGTAGCCACTCAATCCTTGATTCCTTGTCCTGATCCTTTGAACGAGGCGCAGGGTGACAGGTGGTGTTTGGGGTGGCAATCAGTGGCACTTTGACGCCATTTTCAATGGCTCGGCATGGCCCATCTGCAAACCGGCAGGACTCCCGCTTGCAACGACTGGGGCATATGGCGCGCTTCGGTGATGTATAAGGTCTTCAAGAGCCCCTCACCCTAGCCCTCTCCCAGAGGGAGAGGGAACTGACCGGGGTGTTTGGGGGAGGTACACCGACGTGGGATTTCGAGGTGAATTCAGGTGGGTGACGGCTTGGGTTATTTGACCAGCCGTTTTTCTTTGGAAGGTCTGTAGCCGAAATATGAGCTGTAGCATTTGCTGAAATGACTTGGCGAAACGAAGCCGCACGCCACCAGCACTTCCACCTGCGACAGCTCAGTGTGTTGCAGCAAACGCCTTGCTTCGGTGATGCGCAGTTCCAGGTAATAGCGCTGCGGCGTGGTGCCCAGTTGTTCCTTGAACAAGCGCTCCAACTGGCGACGGGAGCGGCCGGCGTACACCGCCAGTTGCTCCAGCTCCAGCGGCTCCTCCAGATTGGCATCCATCAGTTTCACCACTTCACGCAGCGGCGCACTGACGCAGAGGTTTTCATCCGGTTTGATCCGGCGGTAGCGCGACTCCTCAAAAGCCAGAATGTCTTCGATACCTTCGACCAACGCCTTGCCGTGCAGGCTTTTGATCCAGTCGAGTGCCATGTGAAAAGCGCCGGACGGACTCGAAGCCGTCAGCCGGTCGCGATCAATCACGTAAGGCTCACTGCTGACGTGGGTGGTTTTAGCGATTTCGGTCAGCGCGGGGCGATGTTCCGGGTGGATCGCGCAGCGATAACCATCCAGCAAACCGGCCCGGCCAAGAAACCACGAGCCATTCCATAACCCGGCGAGCGAGGTGCCGCGCTCCGCTGCAACCTGAAGCAAATGAATAAACTCGTCACTCGCCCGCAATTCGGTGCGATACCCGCCACACACCACCAGCAGATCCAGCTGCTGAAGCGCGGCCGAATCCAGACGTGCATCCGGGCGGATCACCAGCCCAAGATCACTAATGACTTCGCCGTCGCCCAAGCCAAACGTGCGCGACGAAAACAACCCCGGGCGCAGCAGATTAGTGGTGACAACCGTATCCAGCGCCTGGGTAAACGCCGGCAATGAAAAATGTTCCAGCAGCAAAAAACCGGTGCGGGTCATGCGCGCGTCATCCGCGCCTTGCTCATTCAGATAGCGGAGGTTTTTCCCCTTCATGCCTCCGCTGAATTGGCGTCGTTCGATCAAGTTCGGGTCCATCGGTCATGTTGTTGTGCGCCGATAGTTGGCTTGATCCGCCAAAGAGTCAATCACGCCTGTGGTTGATGGCTGGTGACGCAGTGAATTCCACCGCCACCGGCGGCGATTGCATCAATGTTGAGCTGGACGATTTCGCGATCCGGATACAGTTGCGACAACAGATCGAAAGCCTTTTTGTCTGCCGCTTTATCGCCGAACTCCGGGGCGATGATCGCGCCGTTGATGACGAAGTAATTGATGTAACCGGCAGCAAAGTCCGGGTTGTTCTGGTTGAACTTGCTTTTGCGCGGATTCAGCGGCGGCGACATCGTGTGGATCTGCAATTTGCGACCGTCGGCATCGGTGGCGTTCTTGAGGATTTCCAGGTGCGCCAGGGTGACCTTGTGATCGTAGGATTCAGGGTCGGTGTCGAGGTTGGCAATCACCACGCCGGGCTTGATGAAACGCGCGTAGAAATCGACGTGAGCGTCGGTGATGTCCTTGCCCTTGATGCCCGGCAGCCAAATGATTTTGCGCAGGCCCAGACGCTCCTTCAGTTCAGCTTCGACATCGGCCTTGCTCCAGTCCGGATTGCGGTTGCGGTTGATCCAGCTGCTCTCGGTCATGATCCCGGTGCCGTGACCGTCGACCTCGATGCCACCGCCCTCGCCCACCAGATCGGTGCGGATGTAGGTGGCTTGTGCGTCGTCGGCGACCAGTGCGGCGATCTTCGAGTCTTTACCGTGCTGCTGTTTGCCACCCCAACCTTTGAAGTTGAAGTCCACCGCGCCCAAGCCACCCTTGTCGTCGATGACGAAGTTGGCGCCGATGTCGCGCATCCAGATGTCATCCAGCCCGGCAGTGACGTAAGTGATATTGCGCGTACCGCAAAATTCTTCGGCGATGCTGCGCTCGTTCTTGCGGCAGAACACGGTGACCGGTTCAAACCGGGCGATGGCGCGGGCGATACGACCGAGCGCTTCCTGGACGTCTTCGGTGAAGTCTTCCCAGATCGCGTCCTGCGCGCCGAAAGCGATGTAGGCGCGCTCATGTTTATCGCCTTCGTCGGGCATGAACCAGCGGCCTTGCGCGGCGGCGAGGACTTTGCCCGGCGACAGGCCGAGGCCCATGAATGCCGCGCCGACACCGGCGGCGACCGTGACTTGTTTGATGAACTCGCGACGAGTCGACATGTTGCTTTTCCTGTAGAAAAAGGCCGGCGCAACACGCCGGCCATGGATCATTTGCCAGTGGCAGTCTTGAATTTGGTCCAGGTGCGCATACGCGCGCGCATGTCCGGTTGGGGAATGTCCTTGCCCGGAATCAAACGAGCATAGGTCGCTTCGTCGAGGTAGATATCCGGGTTGTCACGCATACTTGCATCGACGTTCGCCCGCGCCTTGGCGTTGGAAGTCGGGTAGCCGGTGAAATTGCTGATCGCTGCCATGTTCTCGGGGCGCATGACAAAGTTGATGAACGCGTAGGCGTATTCCGGGTGTTTGGCGTCGACCGGAATGGCCATGGTGTCCATCCACACCGTCGTGCCTTCGCGCGGCACGCGATACTGGAAGCGCGTGTGTTTGCCGGCACTGTCCGAGGTGCGTTGCGCCTGGGTCATGTCACCGCTGTAACCCAGCGACAGGCACAGATTGCCGTTGACCAGATCGGTCACCGGTTGCGACTGGAATTTGCGGATGTACGGGCGCAACTTCATCAGCAACTCGCTGGCCGCTGCCAGATCTTCGGCTTTGCCGCTGCGCGGATCGCGACCGAGGTAGTTGAGCACTACCGCCAATGCCTCATCCGGCGAATCGATCATCGAAATCCCGCAATCGGCAAACTTCGCCGCCAGCTCAGGCTTGAACAGCATGTCGAGGCTGTTGACCGGTGCGTCCGCCATGCGCTGTTTGATCTGCTCTTCGTTGTAGGTCAGGCCAATGGTGCCCCAGGTGTAGGGCACCGTGGCCTTGCTGGAATGCTCGTAATGGCCGCGCAGTTTCTGCAAACCGGGTTCGATATCAGCCAATTCCGTCAGCTTCGTTTGATCCAGCGGCATCAGGCTGCCGGCACGCATCAAGCGCTCGGCGACGGTGTCGCCGGGGAAGATCAGGTCGTAACCGCTGCCGCCGGAGAGCATCTTGGCTTCGAGGGTCTCGCTGCCGTCCATGACGTCATAAATCACCTTGATCCCGGTTTCGGCGGTGAAGCGGCTCAGCGTGTCTTCAGCAAAATAATCGGCCCAGTTGTACAGCCGCAGGGTTTTGTCTTCGGCGTGCAGCGACGGTATCAAGCAGATCAGCGCCAGGCCGATCGCGCCGCGCAAGCGTTTGTGGTGGATAGCCATGTCAAACCCCTTGAGTGTTCCAGCGTGCATGGAGGTGGCGACCGTCCTGACTGAGCAGCGGCCCATACATGTCCGGACGACGATCGCGATAGATGCCCCAGCTCAAACGCTCTTCGCGCATGGCGGCCAGATCGACGCTGTGCAGCAGCACACCGGTACTGTCGCGGTCAGCGCTGACGAGCAATTGGCCCTTGTGATCGCTGATGAACGACGAGCCGTAGAAGCTCATTTGCAGGTTCGAATCGGTGGTCGCGGTTTCTCGACCAACGCGGTTCGACGCCACCACCGGCAGCAAATTGGCCGCCGCATGGCCGCGCATGGTCATCTGCCAATGGTCGCGGGAATCCAGCGCCGCGCAGCCCGGTTCCGAGCCGATCGCCGTTGGATACAGCAACACCTCAGCACCCATCAACGCCAGGCAACGCGCGGTTTCCGGGAACCACTGATCCCAGCAGATGCCGACGCCGAGGCGGCCGAACGCGGTGTCCCAGACTTTGAAACCGGTGTCGCCGGGGCTGAAATATTCCTTCTCCTGATAGCCGATGGCATTGGGGATATGGGTCTTGCGATACACACCCAACAGGCGCCCGTCAGCATCGGCCACGCTCAGCGAATTGAAGTAAGCGTTGCCGGCCTTTTCGAACCAGCTCAGCGGCAACACCACGCCCAACTCGCGGGCCAGTGCGGCGAAGCGAACGAGCACGCGGCTGTCACGGTATTCCTCGGCCAGGGCCATGTGTTTATGGCTTTGTTCGATGCAGAAGTACGGTGTGGCGAACAGCTCCTGCAACAGGATCACTTGCGCGCCCTGCTTCGCGGCGTCGCGGACGAGCTGCTCGGCGCGATCAAGGTTTCCCGGTAAATCCCAAGTGCACGGCATCTGGGTGGTGGCGATGGTCAGAATGCTCATGCGTTCAACCTCTCAACGGCCAGGCCGGCTGCTGTTGCGTGATGCAATGCACCCCGCCGCCACCATGGGCCAGATGATTGATCCTTACCGGCACCACTTCGCGGCCGGGGAAGGCTTGCTCCAGCACTTTGGAGGCGACGTTGTCAGCCTCGATGCCATACGCCGGCATGATGATCGCGCCGTTGGCGATGTAGAAATTGGTGTAGGACGCACAGAACACTTCGGCTTCGGTGTCGACCGCATCGGTGGCTTCGAACAGTTCGATCAGCTCGAATTTGCGCCCCTGCGCATCGGTGGCGAGTTCCAACGCACGACGGTTTTCCCGCGCCACTTCGGCGTACACCGAAGACTGGTCGTGAGTGGCGTCAACCAGCAGCACACCCGGACGGGCAAAGGCGCAGACGCCATCGACGTGGCCGTCAGTCATGTCGCCGGTGACGTAATCCGGATCGCCCGGCAGCCAAATGGTTTTCTTCACGCCGAGCAAACGGCTGAAGATCGCTTCCATCTCGGCTTTGCCAATGCCGGGGTTGCGATTGGGGTTGAGCAGCACCGATTCGGTGGTGATCAGCGTGCCTTCACCGTCGACATGAATCGCCCCGCCTTCGTTGCTCAGTGGCGTGCCGAAGCATTCCAGGCCAAGGTGATTGAGTGCGCGGCGCGCCAGGCTTTCGTCCAGATCATGCGCCGACTTGCCGCCCCAGGCGTTGAAACGCCAGCTGACACCGGCCAGCCCTTGCTGCGGATGGCAGACAAACGTCGGGCCGGAATCGCGGCACCAACTGTCATTCACGTCCAGCGGGATCAATTCAATGTTCGGGCCGCACAAGGCTTTGGCGCTGGCGATGGCCGACGGGTCGATCACCAGTTTCACCGGTTCGAAACGGGCGATGGCGTTGGCGACGCGCGCAAAATCTTCCTGCACCTGCGCCAGGGTCACGCGCCAACCGGATTCCCACAACGTCTGGTTGTGCGGCCAGACCATCCACGTCGCGGCATGGGTCACCCACTCTGCCGGCATCATCCAGGCGCTGTTTTTATTGTCGTTGTGCTGCATGATAAGCCTCGCTAGTTAAGCCAATGTGTTCACGCCGCCAATGCTACGGACGCGCAAACAGGCAAACAAACGATGGATTTAGCGCACAACTGATTAGAGGAGCTTATCGATATGCTCAAGCACTGGCCGCCGCTCAGTTCCCTGCGTGGCTTCGAAGCCGCCGCCCGGCTCGGTAGTTTTCACAAGGCCGCCGAAGAGCTGAGCCTCACCCAATCGGCGATCAGTCAGCAGATTCGCAGCCTTGAGGCGTACCTGGAACAGCCGCTGTTTTTCCGCAGCGGTCGCAGCGTGGCATTGACCGATGCCGGCCACGACTTGCTCAGCACCACGCAAGCGATGCTGCAGCAATTGGCGGTGGGGATTCGGCGCTTGGGCCAGTATCAGAAACCCAATCAACTGGTGCTCAACACCACACCGGCATTCGCTCGGCATTGGCTGTTGCCGCGTTTGGCGGATTTTCGCGCGCAGCATCCCGAGGTAGACCTGTGGATTTACAGCACCGATGAAGTGCCGGACATGGCCACGCAGACCATCGACATCGCTGTGCGCGACGACATCAGCTCGCAGGCCGAATGCAGTTTCAAAGTGCTGCACGCCGACCGGCTATTTCCAGCCTGTCACCCGAGGGTTTTAGCGTTGCCGGCAGCACAACGCACCACGTTGCATGGCGAGCGGGAAATGGACTGGAGTCATTGGGCGGTCGAGGCCGGGATCGACGTCGGCCAGCAGGATCAGGGGCTGAATTTTTCCGATCCGGGATTGCTGCTCGACGCCGCATGTTCGGGGCTGGGCATCGCGCTGGTCAGCCAATTGCTAAGCCGTCAGGCGCGCGCTGACGGCTTATTGCAACCCTTGGTCGAGAACACCATTCGCGGGCCGAACTGGGCTCTGCTGACCCACCGCGACAGTGAGCATGATCCGCTGGCGAAAAGCTTTATCGCCTGGTTATCAGCCCACCTGAGCCCAGTTCAGACCACCGAGAACACACCAGCTCCCATTCTTCCTTCCAGACGGCCATGAAGCACATAGTGCTGATAGCCACTTTTCAATTGTCCGGTGGAAACGGCGTGCCTGACATCGTCGTTTAGCTGGAGATACTGGGCTTCATCGAAACGTTCAGCACTGACTTCACCCGCACGCCCCAGCAGTTCGCTGTCCACAGCAAGCCCTAGGCTACTGAGATTCTCGAAATCAAGAATGCGATTAACCGCGTGGCGCTCCAGCACGCCTTGGTTGGGGTACATCGAGTAGATATGCAGGCCTTTTTTCGCGCAGCGATTGCACATGTCGACGCAGTTTTGCTGCGTCGATTTGCGACGTGTCAGTTCAGCAAGCGGCATGTCGAGGTACTTGCCGACCTGATATTCGGTCTGATTGAAGATCGTGCAGCACAGCACCGTATTACCATCGCAGTCGATCACCAGCCAGTCATCCTTGAGCGAGCAAGCTTGCTCGGGGTAATGCTGGATAACGTTGACCAGATCGTCGTACGGCGGCAGTGCCAGGCGTTTCAGGGTTTCCAGATCGGTAGGCGTGACAGACGGGTCTCGCTCGACAATGGCCAGAGTTTTCTCCAGCGGCATCATCACCGAATAGCCGGTGGTGAAGATGAAGCCCAGGCGCTCACTGAACTCGCGCATCAGTGCTTCTTCTTCGATGTTATCCAGATAGCGGTGATAGTAAACGTCGACCCGGGTACTCAAACGCAATCGCTGTTTGATCTCATGCAGGGCAAGCATGTTCTGCTTTACGACTTCGATATCGCCGCCGACATGACCCTTTTTGTAGGTCTCCTGATTAAAACCCGACAGCGATATGCGGAAGTAACTCGGTTCGGCCAACAAGGCCTTTTCCATGTTCTTGGCCAGATTCAGGTTGGTGCTGATGCCGCTTTCCATGCCGGCAGCATTGATGATCTCGATGAATTCGCCAATTTTGGGATGAACCAGTGGCTCGGTCCAGTTGTAGAGGAAGATGGTATCAACGCCCTCGATCCCGGCCTTTTCGACAATCTGCCTGAACATGTCGAGTTGCATGGCTTTTTTGAAGTTGAGATTTTCCGAGTTGCCCATCGGGCAAGAGGGACAGCTCAGATTGCATGCACCGACGATATCGATGTACATATTCATGCGGGTGAAGCTCCTTGAGTTGAAAGCCATGCATCTCATCGCTACAGGCTTTCAGGTCGCCGAATGTGTTGGTTTTTTGACGGCATTGGCACAGCGGCTAGCAATAAGCGCACCAAAATGCCGTCACGCCATCAACGCCACCACCCAATCGATGAACACTCGCAGTTTCAGGCTGACATGCCGGTTCGGCGGATAAGCCACATAGAGCGGCATCGACTCGAGTTTCCAGTCCTCGAACAGCGGCACCAGTTCGCCGCGCGCCTCGTGTTCGGCAGACATGTATTTGGGCAGCCACAGCACGCCCAGGCCCGCCAGACCTGCCGCGAGGTAGGCATTACCATCATCGACCGCGAGCACGTGACGGCCTTTGATTTGCAGGTTTTCACTGGCGTTGTGCAAGGCATACGGCACTGGTTTGCCGGTGCGTGCCCAGAGGAAACCGACTACGCGATGATGGCTGTCTTCCAGCTCCCGTGGATGCGCAGGTGTGCCCGCCCGCGCCAGGTATTGCGGCGCGGCAAACACGCCCAACTGCAGGTCGGCGACCTTGCGCGCCATCAGCGACAAGTCCATAAGCTCGCCACCGCGCACCACACAATCAACATTCTCATCAATGATGTCGACGATGCGGTCGCTGACGCCCATGTCGATCTGGATATCCGGATAACGCGCGTTAAACTCAGGCAGGGCCGGCACCAGAATCAACCGCGCCAGCGGGCTCGGCACGTCCACGCGCAGCCGGCCCTTGGGCATCGCCGCCGCGCCGGGCAGGCTGGTTTCGGCGTCGTCCATATCCGCCAGTAACTTGATCACCCGCTCGTAATAAACCGCGCCGTCAGCGGTGACGTTGACCTTGCGCGTGGTGCGGTTGAGCAGTTTGACCCGCAGCCGTGCCTCCAACTGTTGAACCAGTTGCGTCACGGTGGTTTTGCTCATGTGCAGGGTTTCTGCCGCTTTGGTGAAACTCCCCGCCTCGACCACCCGGGCAAAGGCTTGCATTGCGTCAAAACGGTCCAAGGTGCGCCCTCGATTGTTTGGATTTCACAAACAGTGAACGCCAAGCTTGCGCGTTTATCGCCTGTCTGCAAATACCTACAGTGGCTCCATCAACTCAGATGAAGGAGACACTCCCATGACTCAGCGCGATGTTGTTTTCCCACCCGCACGCCGCACCCTCTATGAGCGGCATCGATACTCGCCAGCCATTCGCTCCAACGGTTTTCTGTTTGTCTCGGGACAGGTCGGCAGCACCGAGGACGGCACGCCCGAGCCGGACCTGAAAAACCAGGTGCGTCAGGCTTTCACTAACCTCAATGCAATCCTTGAGGAGGCCGGTGCCAGCTTCGATGACGTGGTCGATGTCACCGTGTTTATCGTTGACCCCCAGTCGAAATTCGAGACGATCTGGGATGTGGTGCTGACCGAGTTCTGGGGCGAGGCGCCGCATCCGACGGTAACGGCTGTTGGTGTGACGTGGCTGTATGGGTTTGATTTCGAGATCAAGGTCATTGCCAGACTGCCCGAAGCAGTCTGATCGTCAGATCGATTTGCAGCAGGGGTCGGCAGTCTTCAGACTGGCGGCCCTTTAGATTTTTCCGACATCCATCATGTCAGTTTCATTGCTCAAACCTGCCCTCCCCGGCATCGCCCTGCGTCGTTGGCGCTTGTTGCATCGCGTCAAGCAAAGCCATGCCGCGCAGATGTTCAACGTCACCCAATCGACTATTTCCCGTTGGGAAAGTGGCGTGCTGGCGCTGGATCCGGCTGCGCATCTACAGCTTGAGCAATTGCTGGCCGCGCGTCTCGACACGGCAGCCGATCAGGCTCTCGCCCGTCTGGTGCGCGAAAGCACGCGACCGGTGCATCTGGTCTGTGACCTAACCCACCGCTTGCTGGCCTGCTCCCCGGCCCGTGCCGCGCAGTTCGCCAGCCCGTTGAGCCAATTGCTCGGGCAATCGTTGTGGCGTTTCGTGACGCCGGAAATCGCCAGCAACGAACTCGCACTCGACGCCCTCGGCTGGCGCGAACTGCAGGCGCCACCAGCGCTGGAATTCGTCACCGGCAACAACGACTCCGACCTCGTGCCAATCCGCCAGAGCCTGTGCCGCTGGACCCGTATTCCGTTGTCCGACGGCACGGCCGCGCGACTTGTCGAGACGCTTTGAAAGCATATTTTATGCGTGGACGCTCACCCACATCAGTTCTAGGCTTGCCTCTCGGTTCCACCATCGGGCAAGTTCATGGACCTCGAAAAAATCAGCGGACGCCTTGAATTTCTGCGTGAAGCGGAAAAACTCAAGGACGTTCTCAGAAGCGCACACACCTCAAGCGGCCGCACCGAAAGCACCGCCGAACACAGTTGGCGCCTGTGCCTGATGGCGATGGTTTTCGCCGATGAACTAGTCGGACTCGACCTGCTGAAAGTGCTCAAGCTGTGCGTGATTCACGACTTGGGCGAAGCGATCAACGGCGACATCCCGGCAGTCGATCAGGCCGCGTTCCCCGACAAGGCTGAGCAGGAGCGTAATGACCTTCTGCTGCTCACCCGCTCGCTTGATGAGGCGCTGAGAAACGAGATTCTTGCGTTGTGGGACGACTACGAACATGCCCGGTCAACCGAAGCCAAAGCGGTCAAGGCACTGGATAAACTGGAAACCCTGTTGCAACACACTCAGGGCCAGAACCCGGCGGACTTCGACTACCGCTTCAATCTGACCTACGGTGAGAAGCACACCGGTGCTGCACCGATTTTCGCTGCACTGCGCGCCCTCATCGATCAGGACACTCAGGCAAGAATTCAACAAGCGAAGTGAACTCGTCGCGTCCGGCATCGCCCGCGCCCCGGCGAACAATACGATCAACGCTCGCCTTCAAGGGTTGGCCGGCTTACAAATCCACATCTGTTGATGCTGGTCTTTGATGCCTTGAGTGCGTATAACCTCGCCGTTTCGTCTACCCTGAGTTTGCGCCTCACGTCGCCACTTCAGCCCTTTTGACGCTCACGAAACGGAGATTCCCATGCTCAAACGAACCCTGGCACTGACCGCCGGCCTGGCGCTGTCCTTTTCTGCCCTTGTGACCCACGCCGCCGACGTTTTGCGGGTCAGCGCGATTCCCGATGAAGCGCCGACCGAACTGCTGCGCAAATTCGAGCCGCTGGGTGCCTATCTGGAACAGCAACTGGGCATGAAGGTGCAATTCGTGCCGGTGGCCGATTACCCGGCAGTGGTTGAAGCCTTGGCGACCGATCGCCTCGACATGGCCTGGCTCGGCGGCTTCACGTTTGTGCAGGCGCGTTTGAAGACTGATGCAACGACACCGGTGATTCCGCTGGTACAACGCGAACAGGATGCGCAGTTCACCAGCAAATTCATCACCGCCGACCCGAACGTGAAGAGCCTCGCCGACCTGAAGGGCAAGACCTTCGCTTTCGGCTCGGTGTCGTCGACCTCCGGCAGCCTGATGCCGCGTTACTTCATGCTGAAAAACGACAACATCAAGCCTGAAGCGTATTTCAGCCGTGTCGCCTACTCCGGCGCCCACGATGCCACCGTAGCCTGGGTGCAGGCCGGCAAGGTCGACGCCGGTGTACTGAATGCCAGCGTCTGGCAGAAACTGGTGGATGCCGGCAAGGTCGACACCAACAAGGTCAAGGTCTTCGCCACCACCCCGACCTACTTCGATTACAACTGGACCGTGCGCGGCACCCTCGACCCGGCGCTGGCAGCGAAGATCAAGAAAGCCTTCCTTGATCTGGACCCGGCCAACCCTGAACAGAAGAAGATCCTTGATCTGCAGGCCGCCAGTCGCTTCATCAACACCAAGCCTGAAAATTACAAGGGCATCGAGGAAGCCGCCCGCGCTGCCGAACTGCTGAAATGACCCTGAGCCTCAACCAGGGCAGCCTGCGCCACGCCAATGGAGTCGACGCCCTGCGCGCTGTCGATTTGCAGATTGGCGTCGGCGAACAGGTCGCCATCATTGGCCCGTCCGGGGCCGGCAAATCGAGTTTGCTCAACCTGCTGGCGACCGCGTTGCGGCCCAGCAGCGGTGAGATCGAAGTGCTCGGCGAACGCGCCTGGCACTTGTCGGCCCGCCAGCGTCAGCGCCTGCGCGCACGGATTGGTCTGGTGCATCAGGCACCGCCGTTGCCGCCACGTCAGCGCGTGATCACAGCTGTGCTGGCGGGTAAGCTCGGCCAATGGAGTCTGGGCAAAAGTCTTCTGAACCTGTTGCATCCACTGGATGTGGCGGGTGCGCGTGCGGCGTTGGCGCGGCTGGATCTGGGTGACAAGTTGTTCGCGCATTGCCAGCAACTGTCTGGCGGCCAGTTGCAACGCGTCGGGATTGCCCGGGTTTTGTATCAGGCGCCGGAGATTCTGCTGGCTGATGAACCGGTGTCAGCAATGGACCCTGTGATGGCCGGGCACACGCTATCGATCCTTTCGCGCCACGCTCGCGAACACAACGTCACCCTGGTGGCCAGCCTGCATGCGGTGGATCTGGCGTTGTCGCACTTCCCTAGAATCATCGGTCTGCGCGACGGGCAGATTCTGTTCGACAGCCCTTCCGCTCAAGTCAGCCCCGAGATGCTCGACGCGCTGTACGCCAACGAAAAACTGCAATCGCCGACCGCTGCGGTGGCGCCTTTGACTGTGCAGATTCCACGATGCTGAAAGCCGATTCACGCGATCCCGCGGCGTGGCCACGGCTGCTGCTGACGTTGCTGGCGATTGCCTTGCTGTGGCCGGGCGTCCAGCTCAGCGAACTGAATCTGGGTGTACTGCTGCCCGACAGCCAGAATGAGATGGGCCGTTTTGTTGCGCAGTTCTGGCCGCCTGCGCACGACGCAGCGTTTCTTCAGTTACTGCTCAAAGCCACCCTGCAAACACTGGCCATTGCCACCGCCGGCATGGCCTTGGCGCTGTTGTTGGCGATACCGGCCGGCCTGATTGCCAGTCGTGCGCTGTCGCTGTCTGCCGCCTCGCGCGGTGGCGTGCCCAGCCGACTGGGGCGTCTGCTGCGCTGGCCGGTGCGCGGCCTGCTGATCTTCTTGCGCAGCGTGCCCGAGATCGTCTGGGCGCTATTGTTCGTGCGCGCCGTCGGGCTGGGTCCGGCGGCAGGGGTGCTGGCCATCGCCATTACTTACAGCGGCATGCTCGGCAAGGTCTACGCGGAGATTTTCGAATCGACCGACCAGCGCCCGGCGCATGCACTGATCCAGGCTGGCAGCGGCCGTCTTGCGGCGTTTGCTTACGGCACATTGCCCAATGTCGCGGCGGAGTTATTGTCGTACACGGTTTATCGCTGGGAATGTGCGATTCGCGCATCGGTGGTGATGGGTTTCGTTGGCGCCGGCGGCCTGGGTCAGCAGATCGATCTGTCGATCCGCATGTTCGCCGGCGGTGAAGTCGCCAGTATTCTGCTGTGCTTCCTGATGCTGGTCCTGGCCGCCGATCAACTCAGCCGCTTGCTGCGCTGGAGGCTGACATGAGTCGCCTGCTCAACCTGCTGCTGATTGCCGGCATCGCGCTGGCAGTGGTTGCCTCGTTCGCTTATCTGGGGCTGGATCTCGGTGAACTGGGCAGCGCCACCAGTCTCAAGCAGATGGGCGCGTATGTGCAGCGCTTTCTGAGCCCGGATCTGAGCGCGGATTACCTCAAGGCCATCTTCCACGGTTCGTTGGAAACATTGGCGATGTCGGCCCTCGGCACGCTACTCGCGGCGGTGTTCGGCATCGTCCTTGCGTTGCCGGCCGCCGGGCGTTTCGGCTGGCCGCTGCAAAGTGCCTCGCGCCTGCTGCTCAATGCCTTGAGGGCGATTCCGGAACTGGTCTGGGCCGCGCTGATGGTACTTGCCGCCGGCCTCGGCCCGAACGCCGGCACCCTCGCCCTCGCCCTGCACACCACCGGAGTGCTTGGCCGGTTATTTGCCGAAGCTCTGGAAAATACGCCGCCGCAACCGGCCGAAGCCATTCGTTTGCAGGGCGGTAATCCGATTCTTGCGTTCTGCTACGGCACACTGCCGAACCTGGCGCCGCAGTTGCTCGCCTACATTCTGTATCGCTGGGAAAACAACATCCGCATGGCCAGCGTACTGGGTTTTGTCGGCGCCGGCGGGCTTGGGCAGATGCTCTATGTCAGCCTCAGCCTGTTTCAGGAAGCGCAAGCGAGCACGGTGATTCTGGCGATGCTGGTGCTGGTGTTTGTGGTCGACTGGCTGAGTGCGTGGAGTCGTCAGCGTTGGGTCAAGGCGTGAGTATGAATGATAACCGGCGCCTTATTCGGCGCCGGCCTGACAAGACTTCAGTCAGATCTCGATGGTTTTCACCTCGGGGTTATACATTGCCCCGATAATTTCCCGTGCGCCTGCCAGTGGAGACTCTTTGGTAATACTGACGATCGCGCCAATCGACGAACTGATCAACTCACTATTGCCGCTGGCAATACCTTTATCCAACGCCTCAAAGAATCCGCTTATGGTCGTGGCTCTCTCCTTGAACATCCCCGAGAGATACTGCTCCAGCACTTTGCGTTGACCCTCGATTCTGGCCAACTGCGTTTCTTTATAGGCATTGATTTCCGTTCGTTTGGTTTCTTCGACCTCGGAAATTTTCTTGTACTCGGACCAGGCCGACACGAGCATTTTAAAAGACTCGCCGGCGGTATCAGCCGGATTGACGGGGAGCTTTCCTACCAGGCCTGCAATTTCATTTTTCATGGTCTTAGTCCAGGGTCAGAATGCCGGAGAGTGTGCGCTTGATGTCTTTAGTGGCGCCGCCGTCATCGGCAATGATCGCTACATCCAGGACCTTCTTGAGCCCTACTCCCAAGGCCAGCATTTGTTCGAATGCGATGGGGTCATTATCGTTATCGACTTTGACCTGCTCGAAACGTACGACTAACTCATTGATGGTGTTGGTGATTTCCTTGGCATTGGAGCGAACGCCTTTGAGTGTGGTCTTGACCACCTCCATATTGGCAATCGCCGTGGCAACCTCCGCGTCATACTGGTGTGCCTTGGTCAGTGCTTCTTCCGCCTTGCTGGCCATCATGAAACCGCCAATGGCCAGCGCCGGACCCAGCACAATCCCCCCCAACGCCAACATACCGCCTGCCATGCCAAAACCGCCTGCACTGAGAGCCCCACCGCCAAGCCAGGCCAGCGTGGCATTGGTGGCCGCAACGCCTGAAAGTCCGGAAATCGCGGCCCCGGTGGAGGCGCTCGCCAGAGCACCCACCGAACCGTAGGCACCGATCGCGGCCAATGCGCCACCGCCGATACCGGAAGCAAGACCCTTTTCAATTTCCAAAGAGTTGAGTACGAGCTTTTCGTAATCCTTGAGTTCTTCGATCGTCAGGTCTTCGTTAAACCCTTTCAGCGTGCTTTTGGCGTTCTTTTGTTTCTTGATCGCTTCGACCAGGTATTTGATCTGGTGGGTAAACGTGTGAACCTTCAACTCACCCAGCGCTTCCAACTCGCCTTGAGTCTCTTTGCGAGACTTGTCGAGGCTTTTGGAAGCCTTGTTGTATTGGGCCTCGGCCTCTTCGCCAATCTCCTTGGCTTTATCGAAGTTGCCCGATGCCTGAACCCCCTTCACGACGCCTGTAGCCGCCAGTGCAGCCGCTGCACCCCACAAAATAAACGGTAATGGCATTTCAGATCCCTCTCGATTAATTAGCGACAACAATCAAATTCTGCTGCTGCATTTCCTTACAGGCGTGAGCGTTTGCAGCATGGTAGTCCTCAAGGCGCATCGTCCCCGCCAGATGCTGATCGTAGAAATCATCAATCCGGCAGATCAGCGGCCTCGTATCGTAAATACGGCACAGGTGGGTGCTTTCTTCGAAATTGACGCACACACCATCTCCCCTGTCCAAAGAGGCATAGAGGGGTGATTTATCAAGGTTTCTGCAGCACAGACCGCACTTAGTGCAAGGAAACATGATGACTTTTGAGTAGCGATCCTTTGCTCATCCTTCACTTCCTGTGTTCGTCATTGGCACATGGCCGGGGAGAAGTGAGGTGAAAGATAGCTCAGTGCCATCATTGCGTCTATCTTCACCGCAAACTTCTCAGCCGCCTCAGACGTAAAGGTCTGCGGGTGGATATCTGGCAAAAGCTGATTATGCTTCAGGAAACCTTGCAGCCATGCGAGGCGGTCAGACTGTGCAAGTTTCACGCGAAAGCAATGGCGGTATTTGCCACAAGGCCAGAGTGCGATAAGCAGTAACGGGGGACTCCGGCCTTCAACAATAAGCACGACGGAGAACACCCATGGCCACAATCGACACAGCATCGACCGGCAGTCCACCGCGCAGCGGCGGCATCACCAAAGAGGAGCGCAAGGTCATCTTCGCTTCATCCTTGGGCACGGTTTTCGAGTGGTACGACTTTTATCTCTACGGCTCACTGGCGGCGATCATCGCCAAGCACTTCTTCGCCGGCGTCAACGAAACCACCGCGTTCATCTTTGCCTTGCTGGCGTTTGCCGCGGGGTTTGCGGTGCGGCCGTTCGGGGCGATTGTGTTCGGCCGGCTCGGCGACATGATCGGGCGCAAACACACCTTCCTCATCACCATTGTCATCATGGGTGTGTCGACAGCGATCGTCGGTATTTTGCCCGGCTACGCGACCATCGGTGTCGCTGCCCCAGTCATCCTGATTACCCTGCGCCTGCTGCAGGGTCTGGCGCTGGGTGGCGAGTATGGCGGCGCCGCGACTTACGTGGCCGAGCACGCGCCGCGCAACAAACGCGGGTTCTTCACCTCGTGGATTCAAACCACTGCAACGCTTGGCCTGTTTCTGTCGTTGCTGGTGATCCTCGCCTGCCGCACCGCACTGGGCACTGAAGCCTTCGAGGCGTGGGGCTGGCGGATTCCGTTCCTGCTGTCGATCCTGCTGTTGATCGTCTCGGTGTACATCCGCCTGCAACTGAGCGAGTCGCCGGTGTTCCAGAAAATGAAGGCTGAAGGCAAGGCGTCGAAGGCGCCGCTGACCGAGTCCTTCGCGCGCTGGGACAATCTCAAAGTAGTGATCATGTCGCTGCTCGGCGGTACTGCCGGGCAAGCGGTGGTCTGGTACACCGGGCAGTTCTATGCGTTGTTCTTTCTGTTGCAGACGCTGAAGATCGACCCGCAAACCGCCAACCTGTTGATCGCCGGCTCACTGCTGATTGGCACGCCGTTCTTCGTGATTTTCGGCAGCCTCTCCGACCGCATCGGGCGCAAGCCGATCATCATGGTCGGCTGCATGCTGGCGGCGCTGACCTACTTCCCGATCTTCCACGCGCTGACCCAGTACGGTAACCCGGACGTGTTCATCGCTCAGGAGAAGAACCCGGTCAAAGTGATCGCCAACCCCGATCAATGCTCGTTCCAGTTCGACCCGGTGGGCAAGGCCAAATTCACCAGTTCCTGCGACCTGGCCAAAACCCTGCTGGCAAAACGCGCGATACCGTATGAGAACGTGATCGCCGAACCCGGCACCGTCGCGCAAGTGCGCATCGGTGACAAAGTCGTCGAGAGTTTCGAAGGCAGTGCGCTACCGGCTGCCGACTTCAAGACCCGCAACGACGCGTTCACCGCGACCCTCGGCACTGCACTCAAGGAGGCCGGTTATCCGGAGAAAGCCGATCCGGCGAAAACCAATTACCCGATGGTGTTGCTCCTGCTCACCGTTCTGGTGATCTACGTGACCATGGTCTACGGCCCGATTGCGGCGTGGCTGGTCGAGCTGTTCCCGACCCGCATTCGCTACACCTCGATGTCGCTGCCCTATCACATCGGCAACGGCTGGTTCGGTGGCTTCCTGCCGACCGTGGCGTTTGCCATGGTCGCCGCGACCGGGGACATCTATTACGGCTTGTGGTACCCGATCGTGATTGCGGTGATGACGGCGATACTCGGTACGTTCTTCCTGCCGGAAACCAAGGATCGCGACATTCTCAAGGACTGAACACCGTCAGCGCGCCCTCTCCAACGCGGGAGGGCGCCATTCGGCACTACCCGGCAAAAATATCGAACGCCTGCCGCACTGCCTGCCTCCAATGTTTACACCCCTGGAGGTCAGCAACATGAACAGTGACGATAAAACCCCCAACGCCCCGCCAACCGACACGTCTGGCAAACCGGTGAATGTGGTCGAGCGCGATCTTGAAGACCGGGACGATGACACCGAAGCCGTGGATAAGGTCATCACGCCCTCGTCCACGAGAGTGAAGGAGCAGGACGCCGAGACGCTGCAGCGCAAGATCGATGAGATAGAGCGCAAAGTGGCCGATGGTAATTAGTGGTTTTGCAGGCGATCGCGACAGTCTGTTCGATCTACCCCCTCACCCCAGCCCTCTCCCCCAAGGGGCGAGGGGGAAAGGGAGCCGATTTGTGCGCTTTTCAAATCTTGCGTTCAACTCGGTATTTCAAGTCGGCGTCATTTGCATGAACACCTCGGTAAGTCCCCTCTCCCCCAAGGGCGAGGGGGAAAGGGAGTCGATTTGTGCGCTTTTCAAATCTTGCGTTCAACTCGGTATTTCAAGTCGGCGTTACTTGCACAAACACCTCGGTCAGTCCCCTCTCCCTCTGGGAGAGGGCTAGGGTGAGGGCTTCTTCGCCAGGTTGAGTTTCACGGCCGCACATTCCTGCTCCCAATCGGCCGTCAGTGTGGCCAGCGTCAAGGCGTTGCCCAGCGCTGCGCCGCTGGCGGTGTTGTCGAATATGCACCAGGTCGCAGCACCTGCTGCGGCCGCTGATTGCAGAGCTTGTGCGAGGTCTAGCAGATAAGTTGAATCGTAGGCGCTGTGGTAAATGCGCGGTGAGCCGTGCAGGCGCCAATACCGGGCTCCGGCCCAGCCACTGGGCGCAGCATCATTGCTGATGCGCGAGGGATCGACGGTTGTTTGGGCGATCTGCCAAGTCATCAACATCGGCTCAGCGATGACCCACGATTCATGCCGTGGCTCGAGCACCACAGGGCCGCAGAAGCGCTGACGCAGTATCTTAAAAAAGGCTTCGGCGATGGTGGCGTCGAACGCCAGTGATGGCGGCAATTGCACAAGCAAGCAACCGAGACGCTCGCCTAACCCGCCGCACTCAGCCAGAAACTTGTCCAGCGCTGCCTCACATCCCGCCAGACGTAATTCATGGGTGATGTGTTTGGGCATTTTCACCGAAAAGCGAAAGTCCTCCGGTACGCCATCAGCCCATCGCTCATAGGTTTGCCGACGATGCGGGCGGTAGAACGAGCTGTTGATTTCCACGCAGTTGAGGCGCGAAGCGTAGCGCTGCAACTGCGAGCCTTCCACCGAAAACGCCGGCCAATGCTCGCGCCCCAGACTCCAACCTGCACAGCCCACGAAAATCATCAACTTACCTCTTGTCGTGCCCACTCGATCGGTGATCGTTCCCACACTCCGCGTGGGAAAGTTGCCCGTGAAGCTCCGCGTCACTGGACGCAGAGCGTCCCTAGAGGCGTTCCCACGCAGAGCGTGGGAACGATCAACAGTTGCCTGTCGATTAACCGGTTACTTTTTTCCGGGCAACACTGCGCCGAGCACCTGCTTGGCGGTTTGCAGGATCACCCCGGCCTCATCCGGATCGCCCTTGAGCAGCGTCGTGGCGAATTTCTTCGCCTGCTCAAGTTTGATGTGCGGTGGCAGCGGCGGCACATTCGGATCAGTCTTGAACTCGATCAACACCGGCACCTCCGAGGCCAGTGCCTGCTCCCAGGCAGCGGCGACATCTTCTTCGCGATCAACGAAAATGCCTTTCAGGCCAATGGAAATGGCGAACAAGTGGTAAGGCACATCGGGGATGCTTTGCGAAGCTTCGAATTTCGGATCGCCCTCCATCACCCGCTGTTCCCACGTGACCTGATTAAGGTCCTCGTTGTTGAACACCGCGCAGATCCATTTCGGGCTCGCCCACTGTCGCCAGTATTTGGCGACGGTAATCAGCTCGGCCATGTTGTTCATCTGCATCGCGCCATCGCCCACCAGCGCGATGACTGCACGTTCGGGATAGGCGAACTTGGCGGCAATCGCGTAAGGCACAGCGGCGCCCATGGACGCCAGCCCACCGGACAATGAACACTGCATGCCACGGCGAATCTTCAGATCACGGGCAAACCAGTTGGCGCACGAGCCGGAGTCGCTGGTGATGATTGCCTGATCGGGCAGGCGCGGTGACAGCTCATACACCACCCTTTGCGGGTTGACCGGGTCAGCCTTGGCCATCGCACGTCTTTCCAGGGTTTTCTCCCAGCTGCCGCGCCAGCCTTCGACTTTCTTGCGCCACTTGCCAGAGGTTTTCTGCTCAAGCAGCGGCAACAACGCCGCGAGTGTTTCCGCCGAGTCGCCAACCAGATTGACCTCCATCGGGTAGCGCAGGCTGAGCATGTCGGGCTGCAAATCGATTTGTACGCCCCGCGCCTGGCCTTCCTTGGGCAGAAACTCCGCATAGGGAAAACCCGAACCGATCATCAGCAAAGTGTCGCATTCGCTCATCAGTTTGTAGCTTGGCTCGGTGCCGAGCAGGCCGATGCTGCCGGTGACCCAAGGCAGATCGTCGGGTAACGCGGCCTTGCCTAAAAGAGCCTTGGCGACGCCCGCGCCGAGTTTTTCGGCCACCGCGATGACTTGATCGGTCGCCTGCAAAGCCCCCGCGCCAACCAGAATCGCGACCTTCTCGCCCGCGTTCAAAACGTCAGCGGCACGCTGCAGATCCACGTCATAAGGCAACACTTTGGGTTTCGTGTAACCCACCCCGGAATGCGCGGTGCCATGCGCGCGTGCCGGTGCTTCGTATTTCAGCTCTTGCAAATCGTTAGGCAGAATCAGCGCGGTTACCCGGCGTTCGCCCACGGCCGTGCGCACGGCCCGGTCGAGCAGATGCCGCACCTGTGAAGGCGCCGACGCCTGCTGCACAAATGCCCCGGCGACATCCTTGAACATCGACACCAGATCCAGCTCTTGCTGGTAGTGACTGCCCAGCGCCGTGCGTGCCTGCTGACCGACAATGGCCAGCACTGGCATGTGGTCCATGCGCGCATCGTAAAGGCCGGTGATCAGGTGCGAGGCGCCTGGGCCGGAAGTGGCAATGCACACGCCCAGCTCACCGGTGAACTTGGCGTGTGCCGAGGCCATGAACGCAGCCATCTCTTCATGGCGCGCCTGGACGAATTCGATTTTTCCCTTGGCCCGACTGAGCGCGCCGAAAACGCCGTTGATGCCGTCACCCGGGTAACCAAAAATCCGCGTAACGCCCCATTGGCTGAGCCGCTCGACCAGAAAATCTCCCACTGTCATCGTCATCTCGATCCTCGTCTTTCTCCGCTGCATGGAGCTGTCCCGGCAGCACATCCGCCGGGAGGTGTAAGGGTCTGGACACTCGGGGCGTTGGCGAAGTTTCGATGGATTTCTGCGCGCCGATCCTTGTTTGCGAACAAAACCGCCAGAGCGGCACAATGCGCACATCGATAATGACAAGGACAAAAGACATGGATTTCCCAGCAGCATGGCGCAGCCAATTTGCCGGTGCGGCCATTGAACAGCAGACCATTGGCGAATCGCGCGCTGATGTATGGCGGATCACGCCTGCCGGGGCTGCGCCGCAGTTCGTCAAAACCGAACAGGTGATGACCTGGGGCGAGTTGCCCAGTGAAGTGCAGCGGTTACGCTGGATGGCGACTCAGGATTTGCCGGCGCCGCGAGTGCTCGACACCACCACGCAAGCGCAACACAACTGGCTGTTGATGACCGCCGTGGCCGGTCGCGATCTGGCCAGCAGCGAGCACCTCTCGCCGCAGCAGATCGTCACGCTCGCAGCCCAGGCGTTGCGCGCACTGCATGCGGTCGCGATCGACAGTTGCCCGTTCGATCATTGCCTGGAGCAGAAGATCACACGGGCCCGCGAACACCTGCTCGCCGGGCTGATCGATGAAGAAGACTTCGACGACTCGCGCCTCGGACAATCCGCCGAGGAAGTGTTCGAGCAGTTGCTCGCCACACGCCCGGCGCACGAGGATCTGGTGGTGACTCATGGCGATGCGTGCCTGCCCAACCTGCTCGCAGCCAATGGTCGTTTCAGCGGGTTTGTCGACTGCGGACGCCTGGGCGTTGCCGATCGTTATCAGGATTTGGCGTTGGCTGCGCACAGCATCACGGACAACCTCGGCGAGCAGTGGCTACCGCTATTTTTCGAGGTGTATGGCGTCGAGCCGGATCAGCAGCGGATCGCCTTTTATCAGTTGCTCGATGAATTTTTCTGAGACCCCAGGCCATTCGCGAGCAGGCTCGCTCCCACCGGGAATTGAGTTCCAATGAGGGGCGAGCCTGCTCGCGAAGACGTCAGAACAATCACTGCTGACGTGGCGGTTTTCAACAATGCGGATGCACTGTCCACGCGACCAGTTTGATCACGATCGGCCGCACGATGAGGATGCACAGGAACGCCGCAGGCATCGCCAGCTTGTAGGCGTGCAAGGCATTACCCAGGTAATCATTATCAATGCCGGAGTTGGCAGCGGTGATCACCAGCGACATCAGAAACGCCATGATCGTCGCCATGTACAACGCAAACACATAAGGCGTGGCGCGCGGCGACAGCTTTCGACGGCCAAGGATCATGGCTTCGGAGTTTGTTGGTTGATTCATAAGGCGTTTCCATCCATTGACAGGGAGACCGCACGTTAGCAAAGCCCTCCGGCTGCAACTAGACGCTCAACCGCAGGTACTTTATAAAGCAGAACTTACGAATCAACCCTCAACGGGGCATGGATGAATCTGTTAGCGGCGATTGCCAGCTTTATCAAAGTGGTTGAAGCCGGCTCGATTGTCGGCGCCGCCAAGACCTTGGGCGTGAGCGCGGCGGCGGTGAGCCAGACGATCAATCGGCTGGAGGCGCATCTCGGCGTGCGCCTGTTGCAGCGCACCACGCGCAGCATGGCGCTGACCGAAAACGGCGCGGTTTACTACGAGAAAGTTCGCCGTATTGCGGCGGACCTGGAAGCCGCGCAAAGCTCGATCAGCAGCGATGAAACCGAGTTGCAAGGCCGCTTGAGTATCGCGTCGACGTCTGCGTTCGGCCGCCATGTGCTGGCCTCGCTGATCGCCGGTTTCGCAGCTCGGCATCCGCGTCTGCTCATCGAACTCTCGACCACCAATGGCAAGATCAACCACATCCAGGACGGCATCGATCTGAGCCTGCGGATCAAACCGCAACTGGAGGACGGCATCGTCGCGCGCAAGATCGTTTCACTGCCCTTCGTCATGTGCGCCGCGCCGGCCTATCTACAACGCGCCGGTCGCCCGCAATCACCAGACGACCTGCAAAACCACGCTTGCCTGGCCTTTCGTTATCCCTTGGACGGGCGTTTTCTGCGCTGGAGTTTTACTCGCGACGGCCGGCGTTTCGATGCCCCGATCAATGCCACCGCCGTCAGTGATGACATCGATGCATTGGCGCAAATGGCGGTCCACGGCGCTGGGGTCACCCGGCTGGCGGAGTTTGTCGCGGCACCTTATCTGGCGAGCGGGCAATTGGTGCCGCTGTTTGAACACAGCGACGCCACCCACTCCGTTGTCGAGCCGATGGACATCTACGCCTGCGTACAGGAACGCGCGGCGATGACGCCGAAGGTCAAAGCCTTTCTGGACTATCTGACAGCGCATCTGGCTACACGCTGGCCGATGGAAAATGCCTAAGACGCAGGGATCAAAGAGGCTCGCTGAAGCGCGCGAAATCGGGCAAAGTTCACCTCGCCCATTCGGCCCATCACGGAAGATAACAACAATGAAAAAGTCTCTCGGCGCCTTGCTACTGATCTGCTTGAGCAGCCACGTATTCGCTGATACCCGACCCGTCGGTTTCCAGTACGCCACGCTGGCCGACCCGCGCAACGAGCGCCCGCTGGAAATGGTCGTCTGGTACCCGAGTGCGACCACGGATGCGACGCCCCAATTGTTCGGTGACAACCCGGTCTTCGTCGGCGCCCCTGCCGTGCTCGACGCCCCAGCCGCCAAGGGTGAGCATCCATTGGTGGTGATTTCCCACGGCAACGGCGGCAGCTGGATCAACCAGACGTGGCTGGCCAGTGCGCTGGCCCATCAGGGTTACATCGTCGCCGCGGTCAACCATCCCGGCACTACCAGCCGCGATCGCAGCCCGCAAGCAGCAGCGCAACTGTGGCAACGCCCCGTTGACCTCAGCCGTGCCATTGATGCGGTAACGGCGCAACCGGGTAAATTCGGTACGGTGGCCAAGGATCGAATTGCCGTTATCGGTCATTCTCTCGGTGGCTGGACGGTGCTGGAAAGCGGCGGCGCGCGCTTCGACCCCAAGCGCTTTGCCGACGACTGCAAAGTCCAAACGCAATTGATCAGTTGCACGGCGTATCAACAGATGAACACTGAAAGCACGGCGCAATCGAAAGCTCAGCTCGCCGCCGATTGGCGTGACAAGCGCATCACTGCCGTGGTGTCACTGGACCTAGGCCTGTCGCGCGGGATGACCGATGCAAGCCTGGCGACCTACCCCGTACCGATCCTGGTGATCGCCGCCGGCGTACCGTCGAAAGAACTGCCCGCGCAACTGGAATCCGTCGACCTCGCCAAACGCCTGCCGAAAACCTCATCGCGCTTCGTCGAGATCAGCGACGCCAGCCATTTCACCTTTATGGCGATCTGCAAACCTGACGCCGTGGCCATACTCGACAAAGACGTACCGGGCGACAGCATCATCTGCACCGATGGCGAGGGTGGCCGTCCACGCGCGGTGATTCAGCAGCAAGTGATTTCCCTGATTACCGGGTTTCTGGCGCAGTCACCCGGCAGCCTGAAACACGCCATCACTTATAAGGACTCCCAATAATAATGCTCACGCCCTCCCCTCAAACCTTCCGGGGCAGTTGCCTGTGCGGCACGGTGAAATACCAGATTCGCTCACGGCCCAAAGCACTTTCGCACTGCCACTGCAGCCAGTGCCGCAAAAGCCATGGTGCGGCATTTGCAAGCTATGGCAGCGTGCTGCGCCAGAATCTGGAATTGCTGGCGGGGGCCGATCAAGTCAAGTCTTACCGTTCTTCTGAAGCGGTACAGCGCCAGTTCTGCTCGCACTGCGGCTCGTCACTGTTCTGGGCGCGTGATGAGGGTGAGCACAGGGAATGGATTTCGGTCGCGCTGGGCACGCTGGACACAACGTTCACCAGCGAAAAACAGCAACACGTCGAAGTGACGTCGAAGGCGCCGTGGTTTGAAATCAAGGATCAATGGCCGCAGCGCTGAGTTGGGCTGATTGTGCGCCAGGCGTTAACAGGTTCGTTGCAGCAGCTCTGTTCAGGAGGTCAGCGATGAGAACGGCACACACTCATCGCTTCAGTCAGCCACACTCGGAAGGCGGTGCTGTTGGCGCAGTTTTCGAACGGCCGTGGCGATAGCAGGCAGTAAGTCGATCCGTCCTGCGTAAAACCGAACGGTGCGATCAATTGCCCGGACTCCAGCTCACTTTGCACCATCAGAAAAGACGCCATGCCGATGCCCTGGCCGGCCAATGCCGCCTGGATGCACAGATAGAAATGTTCGTAGTCGACGCGACTGCCGTCCGGTACGCCTTGGCCGACAAGCCGCAGCCAGTTGTCCCATGCCAGCGGACGCGTTTTGCTGCGTAACAGGCAGGCGCCGCGCAAATCAGCGGACTCGGGCTTTTTCGAGGGCAGGCAAACCGGGCCTATCCACTCCTGGCAAATCGTCACGGCATGAACCGATTCGTCCCAGTGAAAATCGTCTCGGCGGATCGCCAGGTCAGCACCTGAACGGGCGAAGTCGATCGGCCCTCCGGCAGTCAGCAGTTGCACCTGAATGTGCGGGTGGCTGCGGTGAAAGTCGGGCAGACGCGGGATCAGCCATTTCATGGCGATGGTCGGCTCGCAAGACACCACCAGCACATCGTCATGGCGCTCTTGCTGCAAACGATAAACCACCCCTTCCAACTGCTCGAACATCGGTCGAGTGACCTCGAACAACAGGCGACCGGCCTGATTGAGAAAGATTGCCCGATTGCGTCGTTCGAACAACTCGACCCCGATCGCCTCCTCCAGCAAGCGCACCTGACGGCTCACCGCGCCATGAGTGACGTGCAACTGTTGCGCGGCTTTGACGAAACTCTGGGTCTGCGCGGCGGTGTTGAAAAAACGAAAGGCAGCCAATGGAGGCAAGTTCATATAGACGACGATTTCTCACAGATTTACGCGACTATAAATCGTTTTTTCTGCAGACGACAATTCTTCATCATTCGCGCCAAACGCTGTACTGATCACGATCCTGTTCGCGTCATGCAGCGCGACATCTGTGAGTTAACGTAGCGCAAATAATGACTGGAGAATGTTGATGAATGAGTTGTTTCTGATGATCGCCATCACGATGTTGGCGGTGATCAGTCCTGGGCCGGACTTTGCCATGGTCACCCGCAACAGTTACGCGTTCGGGCGACGCAGTGGCTTGATGGCGGCGCTGGGCATCGCCTGTGGCGTGCAGGTTCATGTGCTCTACACGGTGTTTGGCGTGGCCGTGATCATCACGCAGTCGCCCTTGTTGTTTATGGCGATGAAACTGCTGGGCGGCGGATACCTGGTTTATCTGGGCATCAAATCTTTTACCAATACCTCGGTGATGACGTTTGCGGACGCTGGCTGCTCGGCCCCCTCAGCCTGGGCGGTGTTTCGCAGCGGTTTTCTGACCAATGCACTGAATCCGAAAACCATGTTGTTTGTCGTCGCGGCATACAGCCAGTTTGTTCAGGCCGGTAGCTCGCTCGCCATTAACTTCGCTTACGGATTGTTTATGTCGCTGGCCCACTGGGTGTGGTTCAGTCTGGTCGCGTTGTTCTTCTCCACAGAGGGATTGCGCCGCCGCATGCTGGAAAAACAGCGAGTCATTGACCGGGTGATTGGCACCGCCCTGATTGGCCTTGCCGCGTGTTTATTGATTCCGGGGATTGGCCAGTCTTGAATGCAGGGGACATTTGGCCTGGCGACCTCTGGATTACACAGCGAGTTCTGTGGTGTCCTGTCTCTTATCAGCGAGGTATTTTTTCCACTTGCCAACGAAGAGGCCCCTTAGATGAGCAAAGCGCCGTATGTTCCGCCCCAGGTCTGGAAAAACGAAGCCCCGTCAGGAGGACAGTTCGCCAGTATCAATCGACCGATTGCCGGCCCCACCCATGACAAGACGCTGCCAGTCGGCAAACATCCGCTGCAGCTCTACTCGCTCGCCACGCCCAACGGCGTCAAAGTCACGATTCTGCTGGAAGAGCTGCTAGCGCTGGGACACACCGCTGCCGAATACGATGCCTGGCTGATTCGCATTGGCGAAGGTGATCAGTTCTCCAGCGGTTTTGTCGAGATCAACCCCAACTCGAAAATCCCGGCGCTGCTGGACCGGAGCGTTGAGCCGCCGATTCGTGTGTTCGAATCCGGTTCGATCCTGCTGTATCTGGCCGAAAAGTTCGGCGCCTTCCTGCCGAAAGACCCGGCTGGCCGCACCGAAACCTTGAATTGGCTGTTCTGGCAAATGGGCGCCGCGCCGTACCTGGGCGGTGGTTTCGGGCATTTCTATGCCTATGCGCCGGAAAAGATGGAGTATCCGATCAACCGCTTCACCATGGAAGCCAAGCGCCAACTGGATGTGCTCGATCGGCGCCTGGCCGAAAGCGCCTACCTGGCCGGCGACAGCTACACCATCGCCGACATCGCGGTCTGGCCGTGGTACGGGCAACTGGTGCGCAACAACGTTTATTCCGCCGCCGAGTTTCTCGCGGCGCACGAATACACGCATGTGCAGCGCTGGGCCGAAGACATCGCCAAACGGCCGGCAGTCATTCGTGGGCAACGCGTCAATCGCACGTGGGGCGATGAAGCGACTCAAGTGCCCGAGCGGCACGACGCCAGCGATCTGAACTGACAACCCTGTTCGTCATATTCACCCACTGAGCACGCCCCTCAGCAGCGCCGGTCACCGACCTTTGTGACCGGTCTGCTACATCTCATTTGCCCCCCAAAAAACCACGACTCTGCGCCAACCCACGCCGCAGAGCGGTCAGCCAATTGTGAAAAATTCGTTAACTAACTGAGCCGTACGCCTTTCTTCACCCGGAATGATCTGACACACTAATGCGAATAATTCCTACACGCACTCGCACTGGATTCGTTTTCGTATCATTTGGGGAAGCAGATTGATGTCGTTTCGCACCATTCACCGCCGTTCAAACCGTTCACCTAACCTGTTGGCGCTCGCCATCTGCATGGCCAGCATCGCACCGGCACTGGCCGACGAGACAACGCCCGCCACGCCTGAAAAAACCGCGCCGACCACGCTGGAACTGGATGCGACGGAAATCGGCGCCACGCAGATGAGCAGCACCACCGAGGACACCCAGTCTTACACTACTGGCCCGATGCGGACGGCGACCAAGCTGTCGCTGACCATGCGCGAAACGCCTCAGGCGGTGACGGTGATTACCCGTCAGCGCATGGACGACCAGAACATGACCAGCATCAACGATGTGGTGCAAGGCACGCCGGGACTGTTCCTCAGTCAGGCCAGCGGTCCGGGTCGACAGACCTACAGCTCGCGCGGCTTCGACATCGACACCATCATGTACGATGGTCTGCCGAGTTCGTACTCGCCCTTTTCGATGGCGGTGCAACCGAACCTGGCGATGTTCGACCGCGTCGAAATCGTCCGCGGTGCGACTGGCCTGGTCACCGGCGCCGGCAACCCTTCGGCGGCGATCAACCTGGTGCGCAAACGTCCGACCGCCGATCAACGCGTCACCCTCACTGGCGCCGCCGGCAGTTGGGATGACTACCGTGGCGAGATCGACGCCTCCAGCCCGTTGAACGAAAGCGGCACCCTGCGTGGCCGCGTGGTCAGTTCCTACCAGGGCGCCGACAGCTTCCGCGACAAGGAAGAAAACGATCATGGTTTGTTCTACGCCATCGGTGAAGCCGACCTGAGCGACAGCACCACCGCGACCCTCGGCTTCTCGCGGCAGAATGAGCAAACCAACTATTTCTGGGGCGGCCTGCCGATTGGCACCAACGGCCATCACCTCGATCTGCCCCGCTCCACCTACCCGGGTACCGACTGGGAAAACCGCAAGCTGCAAATCGACACCGTGTTCGGTGAAGTCGAGCATCGCTTCGACAATGACTGGAAACTGCACGTCGCCGGCTCGTCCTCGACCCTCGACGGCGAGTTCTCCGGGACTTACCTGTCGCGCTACGCCGGGCCGCTGGAAACCACCGCTTATCAATCCCATCACACCGACAAGCAACACTCGCTCGACGTGTTTGCCAGCGGCCCGTTCGAAGCGTTCGGCCGCAGCCACGAACTGGTGGTCGGCGCCAGCAACCGCGTATATGACGCGACCACCAAGGAATACGATCCGTACACCACGGCCTGGCCGATCGGCGCACCCAAGCCTGATTTCGTGCGTGACGGCAAAACCCGCAACGTCACCACCCAGGACGCGGTGTACCTGACCACCCGCCTGAGCCTGGCCGATCCGCTGACGCTGATCCTCGGCGGCCGTCTCGACTGGTACGACTACGATGACCGCTCCGGCGATGGCGATTACAAGGTCACTCGTAACGTCACTCGCTATGCCGGTCTGATCTACAAACTCGACGACCATCACTCGGTGTACGCCAGCTATACCGACATCTTCACCCCGCAAACCCAGAAGGACCTCGGCGGCAAGGTGCTCGAGCCGATCGTCGGCGAAAACTACGAGGTGGGCATCAAGGGCGAGTACTTCAACGGCGCCCTCAACGCCAGTCTGGCGGTGTTCCAGATGGACCAGACCGGCCGCGCCACCCTGGCCGACAATCAGTTCGGTTGCCCGGTCCTGACCTGCTACGGGTCATCGGGCAAGATCCGCAGCCAAGGCGTGGACATGGAACTGCAAGGCGCGCTGACCGACAACTGGCAGGTCGGCGCTGGTTACACCTATACCCGCGCGCACTACATCAAAGACGAGAACCCGACGAACAACAATCAGCGTTTCGATACCGACACGCCTGAGCATCTGTTCAAGGTCTCCACCGTGTACCGCTTCCAGGGCCCGCTGCAAAATCTGCGCGTGGGCGGCAACGTCTACTGGCAGAGCCGCATGTACAACGATGTCGCCCTGGCCAATAACGGCAGCTACCGCCTCGAACAGGGTGGCTACGCCGTCACTGATCTGATGGCCGGGTACGAGGTCAACAAACACCTGGATCTTCAGGTTAACGCGAACAATATCTTTGACCGCGTCTACTACTCCGCCATCGGCTCCAATGTCACGTGGGGTTCCAACGACAACTATGGCAACCCGCGCAGCTACATGCTGACCGCCAAATACAAGTTCTGAGTCACTGACGTTCTGATCAGCAGCAATAAACAAGGGCGCCGGGGACATCCACGGCGCCCTTGTACTTTCTGGCCTCTTCATTAGTCATAAGCAGTAATAACCGTTAGTCTCTGAGCGAACTCTTCACGAAGCATCGCGCTATGACCAATCCGGCCTTTACCCCCGACATCGACGCGATCCGCAGCATTGAAGCTGTTCCGGTCATCCTGAGCATGGTCAAGCACCTCACGGGCATGCGTTTCGCTGCGGTAGCGCGGGTCACCGAAAGCAACTGGGTGGCGTGCGCCGTCGATGATTCTATTGATTTCGGGCTCAAACCCGGTGGCGAGCTGGTACTTGAATCGACTATCTGCCACGAGATCCGCCAGCATCAACAACCGGTGATTTTCGGGCACGCCAGTGCGCACCCGGTCTTTTCGCTGCACCACACGCCGAAAACCTATGGCCTGGAAAGCTACATCTCCATTCCCATCGTCAAAGCCAATGGCGACTTCTTCGGCACTCTGTGCGCTATCGACTCGGTCCCGGCCAATATCGACGAACCGGCCATTACCAAAACACTGACCTTGTTCGCTCAATTGATCGCCATGAACCTGGACACGCAACGCCATCTGGAAGCGACCCAAATCGAGCTGGACAACGCCAATGAACTCGGGCGCCTGCGCGAGCAATTCATCGCCGTACTCGGCCACGACTTGCGCACACCACTGAGCGCCGTGCGCATGAGCGCCGACCTGCTGCAAAGCAAAACCGAAGACAAGCGCTCGCTCAACCTGATTGCGGCGATCCGCAATAGCTCGGTGCGCATGGGCGTGCTGATCGAAAACATCCTTGACTTTGCCCGAGGACGCCTGGGCGGCGGGATTCCGGTGCAGCGCAAGCTGGTGGACGACTTGCAGCACACCCTGCAATTGACCCTTGCCGAGGTTCAGGGGTCCCATCCGCAGGCGAAATTCGTTCATGAACTGGATGTGCCGGCAGGCGTCTATTGCGATGCGCTACGGATCAGCCAATTGCTTTCCAATCTGCTGGGCAATGCGGTTACCCACGGCTCGAACAGCACACCGATCGTCCTCACTGCTTGTGCAGAAAACGACGAGATCGTGATTTCCCTGACCAATCAGGGCACGCCGATTTCAGCGCAGCTGATGCCACTGCTGTTCGAACCGTTTTCCCGCGCCGAAGCCGGGCAACGTTGCGAAGGTCTGGGGCTGGGTCTGTACATCGCCTCGCAGATAGCGACGGCGCACAACGGCACCTTGAGCGTGACCTCAAGCGCCGAGTTGGGAACCTGCTTCGTGGCGAGATTCCCGGCCCGGTTCAAATGGGTTTAAGCCGCCTGCCGCCGCATCGCCAGAATCGCCGCGCCAAACCCGATAAAGGTCGAACCGACCACACGACTGACCCAACGGGACAACGCCGGCCGGGTCAGCACGCCCTTGGCGCGGGAAGCCAACGCGGCGTACAAGCTCAGTGAAGACACCGACAACGCCATGAAGATCGAAGTCAGGACCAGAAACTGCGGCAACAGCGCGGCGCCCTGATCAATGAACTGCGGAAACAATGCGGTAAAAAACATCGTCGCCTTGGGATTGGTCACCGCCGTCAGGAACGCCGACTTGTACAACTTGCCGCGAGTCGGCCGCACCATGCTCGCCTCCGCCTCGACACCCTCCGGCAGCATCGGGCCCTTTTTGAACAGCTGCTTGACCCCGAGGTAGAACAAATACCCGGCCCCGATGATCTTCACTGCGTTAAACAGAATTTCCGAACTGGCCAACAACGCCCCCAGCCCCAACATCGCCGCTGCCGACAGACAGAACAGACCGCTGGCATTACCCAGCGACGACCAGATCGTGCTGCGCTGCCCATGCGCGAGACTGTTATTGATCGCCATCAGCGTCGCCGGCCCGGGGCTGGCGATAGCGATGGCAGCGACCAGAGTGAAGGTCAATATCGAGTGAGAATCCATTTTCGCTGCTCGCCTAAGTGAAGTCGCCGCATGTTACAGCAACCTGCTGCATAGCCCAGATCAAAAGCCCCTCACCCTAGCCCTCTCCCAAAGGGAGAGGGGACTGACGATGGTGTTTGGGAGAGTTACGCCGACGTGCGATACCGCGTTGAACTCAGGCTGTGAAAAGCCCACAGATCGGCCCCCTCTCCCTCGGGAGAGGGCTGGGCGGGCGGCGTTCCGATGAGCGGAAGCACCACCACAAATCCAAAGCCGTCCACGCCCCCCACTCTTCACCACTCAATAGGCCGAGTGTCAGCTCGCCTGCTCTTGATCTTGATCCACAGGCGACGTCGGAAGGCTGAGCGGAGGGATTGATCCGGGCGTGGGAGCGCAGCGACCGTTTGGCGCAGCCAAACACAGCGGGAGTAGGTGCAGCGAAGCAAACCGGAGACGCTGCGCCCGGATCGATCCCGCAGCGAAGGAACCCCGAGCCCCAGCGAGCGGGCCGCACGCAGAAGCAAGCGTTTTTTGCTTACTTTTTTTGGCGTTTGAAAAAAAGTGAGTCGCCGTAAGGGCGAAACCGTAATAAGCCATCACCGCAGCAACGGATATTCACAAAGAACACCCCGAGCATGGTCGGCCCAAAGGCCGCCAAGCCCAAACAAAAAAAAGCCCCGCAGCCACATAAAGGCGCGAGGCAAAAAATTGGTTGGTTGCGGCCAACCAAAGGAGCTCAGTCAAATCCGTACAAAAGCGAAAATCAGATGCAATCCTGCGCAGCCCGCTCAAAACTCGAAGGCAAAAGATTCGAAGCCAACAAATGCCGCTCGTAAATAAACACCTTGCCGCCATTACCCGCCTTGTACGCCTCAAGCACGTTGTCAGCAGAAATCTTGCTCGGCACCACAATCCGGTAACTACGCTGAGTCTGCGAAACCGTCGGGTTCAACGCACTGCCCTGCAACTTCGGCACAACACAATCGGCGTACTGCGCAGGCGTCTTGCTGGTCTGCAAAGTAAGGCTCGGGTTATTCGGCGCCGAAGCACAACCGGCGAGCAACAAAGAAGCAAAGGCCAAAGCAGGCACAAATAAAAGACGCATCGGTGTCATCCTGAAAATAAAGGTTCGGTTCAACCGGCAACGGTTCAGCCTCACGGAGCCGCCGTCGCCATTTATGTTTTAAGTGATCAGCTCGACGCCACCAGCGCCTTGAGCGACACATCGAATTGCTTCAAGGCGTTGAGTTGCAAGTCACGCTGCTTGTCGATTTGTGCAGCAATGACCGGTGCCGCCTGGTTATGCACCCACACCGAGGGCAGCTGTTTCTCAACGGCGCCTTCAGCCTTGCCGATGTATTGCAGGTCGGTGTCGTAGAAGCGTGCGGTGAAACGCGCTTCGACCAGGCTGTTTTGCTGCGTCAGCAAACGATTGAAGGTGTCGAGTTTCACCACGATGTCCGGATGCGCCTGTACCAACGCATCAAGGTTGTCGTAAACGGTCACGGACAAGAACTGCTGTTGCAGCGAACTTACCAGCCAGTCGATGGCCAATTCCGGATCGGAACTGCTGACAAAGGCTTCACGAATCCGCGAATCCAGCGCACCTTTCGCACCGTTGACCGCCATGTCGTGGTAACGCCCAAGGTATTGCAGGTTGTCCAGCGTGTTCTCACTGAGCAACACGCCCACGGTCTGCGAATGCTGCAACGTCGCGCTGCTGCCGGTGATGGTCTGGAAGTGACACGACCCGGTGTCGGCTGCGTAAGTCGGTGCTGTGAACAGTGCGCCGCCTGCCAGCAGGGCGACCAAAGCCAGTCGGGTCATAGTCTTCATCGCGCAGATTCCTTGAGCGGCGTGTTCGATGGAGGCGATTTTCCGCCGATTGCCGCCAAAGCAGAACTTGCGTTTCTTGATGGTCACTATTACTTCTAGCAATAGTTGCGCGACGTGCAGACTGATACACACTCAATCACAACGAGAAAAACATGAAATGAGGAGTTCGCCTTGAGAACGTTTGACCTGATCCGTGACGCCGTTCTGCCCGATTTCCGCGAGCGCGTGGCCGAGTATCTGGTTCAGTACGAAAGCGTATTGCTGAACAAAGACGCGACCGACCGGCAGCTCATCAAAGACACCGCTAACCAGTTGCGCGGCTACCTGCGCGGGCTCAACACCACGCGGGTGCTGGGTATGGCGTATTGGGAAGAACTGGATCGTCGAGTCGTCGACACTTGGCTCACGCCCGAGCAATGACCGATCGGCACGGTGATCAGGGCGGCGGTCAGCAACCGCGCCCTCCCCGCTGCCAATGGTCTGCGCGGCAACACGACCGCTGCGAAAAAGCCGCCCGAACGCTTACAATCGCCGGTCTCACCGCCAATCAGACAGGCTCATCCAGAAATGCCGCTCGACCCACCTACGATGCTGACCATTTCCATCGCCCTCGCAGCCGCCGCCGCGCTGTATCTGGCGATCGAGTGGCGCAGCATTCGTGAGCCTTCGCTACTGTTCTGGAGCGCCGGTTTCGCCACCATCACCGTCGGTTCCACCCTGGCTTTGCTGCGCAGCAGCGGCTTTTTGCTGATCGGCATCTGGTTCGCCAACGGCCTGCTGGTGACCGCACATTTCCTGTTCCTGCTTGGCGTGGCACGCTTTACCCAGATACGCCTTTCGCCGGCCTGGTATCTGATCTTCGCCACTTGGCTGGTCATGCTGTTGTTGCCGGACGGGCCGCTGTGGTCGAAGGTCATGCTGGCGGCCAATTCGCTGCTGGTGGCGCTGTCGACCCTCAAGGCCAGTTCACTGCTGCGCCCCCACGGCAAGTCGCTGAGCGTCGGTGCGGTGCAGTTGCGTTACGTCCTGCTCGGTCACGGGATCTTCTACGTGGCCAAAGCCCTGACCGTGGTGATCCCCGGCACGTTGATCGATCTGGCGGCGTTTCGGGGCGAGATCATTCAGATTTCCCTGGTCGAGGGTGCGATGGCAATCATGTTGATCGCCCTGTCGATGACCGGCACCGAACGTTACCGTCGGGAAAAACAGATCGCCCGCCTCGCCGAGCGCGACCCGCTGACGGCCCTGTACAACCGCCGCGCCCTGGAAAAACGCGCACCGCGCTTGCTCGAACACGTATCGCCGGAGCATCCCGGCGCCCTGCTGCTGATCGACATCGACAATTTCAAACTGGTCAACGACCAGTACGGCCATACCGCCGGGGATCGTTTGCTGATCGCACTGAGCGAAATGATCCGCTCGGTGCTGCCGCGCAATGCGCTGACAGCGCGCCTGGGCGGTGACGAGTTTGTCATCCTGCTCAACAGCGCTTCGGGCGAGCGCGTCATGGAACTGGGCAACACACTGCGCGAGCAGTTTCTGAGCACCACTTCACAGACATTCCCCACTACTGCCGCCGTGACCCTGAGCATCGGCGCCAGCCTGTTCGACAAACCGCCAGCCAACCTCACCGCGCTGATCGAGCAAGGCGACGCCGCCCTCTACGAATCGAAACGCGGCGGGCGCAATCGCTTGCGCCTGACCGGACTCACCACGCCAGGATAATAAAAACCATGTCCAGCCTCGATACTCCTCTGCAAGACCTCGCCGCGCCCGAAGGCGTCTGCTACGGCTGCGGCGGCCGCAACCCGCACGGCCTCCACGTCAAAAGCCATTGGCATGAAGACGGCGTGCACGTCATTGCCGAACACCTGCCGGAGGCCAAATACTGCGGCTGGCCGGATCTGGTCTACGGCGGGCTGATCGCGATGCTGGTCGACTGCCATTCCAACTGGACGGCGATGGCGTATCACTACCGCGCGGAAAACCGCGAGCCTGGCAGCCTGCCGCGTATCGACTGCGTCACCGGCAACCTTGGGATCAAATTCATCAAACCGACACCGATGGGCGTGCCGCTGACTCTGCGCGCGAAAGTCGAGGGTGACGTCGGGCGCAAGACCCGGGTGATCTGTGAGGTGTTTGCCGGGGACGTGTTGACGGCGGTGGGTGACTCGGTGTTTGTGCGAGTGGATACCGAGCTGCTGGCGAATGCGGCGCATGGTCGTTAAGCGTTAGAAGACCGTTTGAGCACCGCAGTCGAGACCCGTGGCACGATCATCCTTTCGATCAGCGCCACGACCTCTTTAGCGCCATAGCAGCGGAATTTGACGCTACCAGCGTCGGTGTCCAGACGGATGATCTTGGTGAAGAATCCACCTTCGTTGGCGACAGCGCGGATCATACCGATCGGAATCTCGATGTCTAACGTACCGTCCTGAACCATGCGATTCAAGGCGTTGGCATTGAGGTGAACCGCCGTTTTGGTCAGCACCATCTTCCCACCGACCCACAGACCGCCATAGGCTTGCTTGAACGACTCCATGACCCCGGCCACCACGTCGACATTGCCGGCGCCAACAGCATCGTAAAACTCACCCACCTCCTCGTAATTCACCTCGACATCAGCTACCAGAAAGTTGACCAGTTTGGACTTTACAATCTTTTCCGACATTTACACTTCTCCCTGATTTTAAATCATCGTCCGTGACTTCAGACGCTCGTGGCAAATTCTAGCACTTGGCCACTACTCATCTATAAGACATTCACACGATTCAAGACTTGCAGGTAAAAAAAGCACCCGAGGGTGCTTTTGTTCTAGCGCAGATATCAGCGCGACAAAGCCGTCACATTCGCCCGCGCTGTGTGCAACTTCTTATAGCTTTCGATCAAGCGCAAATGCCGATCCAGCCCTTCCAGCTTCATGCTGGTCGGCGTCAGGCCATAGAAGCGCACGCTGCCATTGACCGAGCCAATCGCCGCGTCCATGCGCTCGTCACCGAACATCCGGCGGAAGTTGGCTTCGTAGTCTTCCAGCTCGAGGTCTTCGTCGAGTTCCATCTCCAGCACCACGTTGACCGCTTGATAGAACAAGCCGCGCTCAATGGTGTTGTCGTTGTACTGCAGGAACGCTTCGACCAGATCCTTGGCCTGTTCGTACTTCTGCAGGGCGAGGCAGATCAGCAGGCGCAGTTCCAGAATGGTCAGCTTGCCCCACGGCGTGTTGTCGTCGAACTCGACGCCGATCAGCGTGGTGATCTCGGTGTAATCGTCCTGCTCGCTGTTTTCCAGGCCTTGGGCGAGGTTGCGCAGGCCGACCTTGCTGAGGTTGTGCAGGTTGAGGATGTCGGCGCGAAATTGCAGGGCTTTGTTGGTGTTGTCCCAGATCAGGTCTTCGACCGGGTAGATCTCCGAGTAGTCCGGCACGAGGATGCGGCAAGCCTTGGCGCCGATGTGCTCATAGACCGCCATGTAGACTTCTTTGCCCATGTCTTCGAGGATGCCGAACAGCGTTGCGGCTTCTTCGGCGTTGGAGTTTTCACCCTGGCCTGAGAAGTCCCACTCGACGAATTCGAAATCTGGTTTGGCACTGAAGAAGCGCCACGAAACCACTCCGCTGGAATCGATAAAGTGCTCGACGAAGTTGTTCGGTTCAGTGACGGCCTGACCGGAGAACGTCGGCTGCGGCAGATCGTTGAGGCCTTCGAAACTGCGGCCCTGCAGCAGTTCGGTGAGGCTGCGTTCCAGCGCCACTTCCAGGCTCGGGTGGGCGCCGAACGAAGCAAATACGCCGCCGGTGCGCGGGTTCATCAGGGTCACGCACATCACCGGGAACTCACCGCCCAGCGACGCGTCCTTGACCAGCACCGGGAAGCCCTGCTCTTCCAGGCCTTTGATGCCGGCGAGGATGCTCGGGTATTTCTCCAGTACTTCTTGCGGCACGTCCGGCAGGGCCATTTCGCCTTCGAGGATTTCGCGCTTGACCGCGCGCTCGAAGATCTCCGACAGGCACTGTACCTGCGCTTCGGCGAGGGTGTTGCCGGCGCTCATGCCGTTGCTGAGGTAGAGGTTTTCGATCAGGTTGGACGGGAAGTACACCACTTCATTGTCCGACTGGCGCACAAACGGCAGCGAGCAGATGCCGCGCTGGGTGTTGCCGGAGTTGGTGTCGAACAGGTTCGAGCCACGCAATTCGCCGTCACGGTCGTAAATCTTCCGGGTGTATTCGTCGAGGATCTCGCTCGGCAACTCGTCTTTCGGCCCCGGCTTGAACCATTGCTCGTCCGGGTAATGGACGAATTCGGCGTTGGCGATCTCTTCGCCCCAGAACTGGTCGTTGTAGAAGAAGTTGCAGTTCAGGCGCTCGATGAACTCGCCCAGCGCCGAGGCCAGTGCGCCTTCTTTGGTCGCGCCCTTGCCGTTGGTGAAGCACATCGGCGAATGCGCATCGCGGATATGCAGCGACCAGACGTTGGGCACGATGTTGCGCCACGAAGCGATCTCGATCTTCATCCCGAGGTCGGCGAGAATGCCCGACATGTTGGCGATGGTCTGCTCCAGCGGCAGGTCCTTGCCGGCGATGAAAGTACCTGCGTCCGAACCAGCCACCGGCATCAACAGCGCTTGGGCATCGGCATCGAGGTTCTCGACTTCTTCGATGATGAATTCCGGCCCGGTCTGCACGACCTTCTTCACCGTGCAGCGGTCGATGGAACGCAGGATGCCCAAACGATCTTTCTCGGAGATATCCGCGGGCAACTCGACCTGGATCTTGAAGATCTGGTTGTAGCGGTTTTCCGGGTCGACGATGTTGTTCTGCGACAGACGAATGTTTTCCGTGGGGATGTTGCGCGTGTCGCAGTACAACTTCACAAAGTACGCCGCACACAACGCCGACGACGCCAGAAAGTAATCGAACGGCCCCGGTGCCGAACCATCGCCCTTGTAGCGAATGGGCTGATCGGCGATCACCGTGAAGTCGTCGAACTTGGCTTCAAGTCGAAGGTTGTCGAGAAAGTTGACCTTGATTTCCATGCAGGATTACCAGAATACGGCTAAACGAATGGGCGCCATTATCCGGTTTTTGCGCGGGAAGTCTTGCCCTTTCGGGAATCGCCGCTGATCGGCGCGCTGCACTCGGGGAGGCAAATCACGCGGGCTTCACTACGCTTTCAATGCAGTCGCCGAGAAGAATCTGAACATTGCGCCCGCGCCGTGGTTCTAGATTCAGAAGACAGCGGATCAAGGACGAGCACATGGACCTTTCCAGCTATGCAGCCCCGCTTCCACCGCGCCAGAGCGCCGTCACCCGCCGCCTGGCCTTCGCGGTCGGTGCGCTGTTTGTCAGCGGCGTGATTGCGGCGGCGGTCGCTTTGCTGGGTATCGCCGAGCGCCTGGACAGCGAAGAGGTCAACAAAACCCGCTTTTACTCGGCTCGCGCGCTGGAAAACCGCATCACTGCCTCGAAAAACTACATCACCAGCTACGCCTACTGGACCACCGCCTACGAGCATTTGAGCGGTCAGGTCGACACCGACTGGGCCTACACCGAGCAGAACCTCGGCAAGACCCTGTTCACCAGTGACGGCTATGACGGCGTGTTCGTCCTCAACCGCGAAGGCACCCGTTACGCGGTGGTGCGCGGGCAAATGGTCGATGCCGAGCTGTCCGCGTTCGTTCAGGTGAGCGCCACGGAATTACTGGATCAAGTGTTGGGCCAAGGTGACCTGACCAAGCCAGTCAGTCGCTATTCACTGTTCGAAGGCTGGCCGGCGCTGGTGTCGACGGCAGCGATCATTCCCAACGATGAGCGACCACTCGGCGATCCGCAGACTTCTTCGGTGCTGGTGTTCGTCGACAAACTCACGCCGACCAAATTGCGCCTGATCGGCAGCGGTTACGGCTTGAATAACCTGACCCTGGCACTGGACGATACGCTCGACCCGAACCGCCCTCGCGTGCCGCTGGACAGCACCGGTTACAGCCTGATCGCTGATCTGGAACGGCCCGGACAACATTTACTGTGGTCATTGCTGCCGCCACTCGGCGCGACGATTGTGGTGCTGATGCTGCTGACCGCGTACTTCTTCCGCCATGCCTTGCGTTCATCGCAGTACGTCGACCAAAGTTTTGCCGTCATGCAAACCTCCAATCAAGCACTGGAAAACGCCAACCGGGAGCTGGAAGCCAGTGAAGAACGCTTTCGCGCCGTGGCTGAAGCCGCGTCCGACTGGATCTGGGAAGTCGACCGCAACCTGGCGCTGACGTACCTGTCGGCGCGCTTCAGCGAAGTGACCGGCTACCCGCAAACCCTGTGGCTGGGGCAGGACATCGGCCACCTGTTGAGTTGCGACACCACGCCGCTGGAACTGTGGCTGAGAAAACTGACCGAGGAGAACAGCGCGAGTGACTTGCGTTGCACCTACCGTGACCACTCCGGCCAGACGCGCCACTGTCGGTTGTCCGCCCGGCCAATCTTCGACAAACACGCGGTCATCGGCTATCGCGGCACTGCCAGCGACATCACCGACGAGGTCGCCGCCCATGCGCAGATCCAGCATCTATCGATGCACGATGCCCTCACCGGACTGCCCAACCGCAACAAACTCGCACGTTATCTGGATGAGGCGCTGCTGCTCAAGGAGCACGCGCCGCCGCTGTCGCTGCTGATGATCGACCTCGACAACTTCAAACCGATCAACGATTCGCTTGGCCACCCGGCCGGTGATGCCGTGCTGCAGGAAGTCGCCGTGCGCCTGCGTGAATGCACCCGCGAACACGACATCGTCGCGCGACTGGGCGGCGACGAATTCATCGTCGTGCTCAATGGCATGGACAGTCAGCATGAGATCGACAAATTCTGCACCCGCCTGATCGGCAGCCTGCATCAACCGATAGTCTTCGAACATCACCCGCTGCACATCGGCGCCAGCATCGGCATTTCGCTCAGTCGCCGCCACGGCTATGTGCCCAGCGACCTGATCCGTTATGCCGACATCGCTCTCTATCAAGCCAAATCCGAGGGCAAAAACACCTGGTGCTATTTCGAAGCGCACATGAGCGATCAGATCCAGACGCGCCGGCAACTGGAGGATGACCTGCGCCACGCGCTCAAGCACAACGAATTCATCCTGCACTATCAGCCGCGCTATAAGGTCGATGGCAAACACATCGTTTCGGTCGAAGCGCTGGTGCGCTGGCAACACCCCAGCAAAGGCCTGCTTGGTCCGGACCTGTTCATCCCGCTGGCGGAACAGACCGATCTGATTGTCCCGCTCGGTCGCTGGGTGCTGCGCGAAGCTTGCGAAACCGCATTGGGTTGGCCGGAAGACATTATGCTGTCGGTCAATCTGTCACCCGCGCAGTTTGCCGTCAGCGATGTGGTCGAGGATGTTCGCGAGGTGTTGGTGCAAACCCGTTTTCCAGCGAGTCGCCTGGAACTGGAAATCACCGAGAACGTGATGCTCAACGACACCGACGGCGCCCTGACCACTATGAATGCCCTGAAGGAATTGGGTGTACGCCTGAACATGGACGACTTCGGCACCGGTTACTCATCGCTCGGTTACCTGCGTGCCTATCCGTTTGACGGGATCAAGATCGACAAGCGCTTCATCGCCTCGATCAGCAGCGGCACCAACGATCGCGCGGTGGTGCAGGCGATCATCGGGCTGGGTAAAGCCATGGGCCTGACCGTGACCGCCGAAGGCGTCGAGACTGAAGAGCAGCTGGATATTCTCGGGGTCGACCAATGCAATGAAGTGCAGGGTTACTTCATGAGTCGGCCGATCGACAAAATCGCGTTTGCGCGGCTACTGCACGATTCCAGGGGCGCACAGTTGAAGTCGAAGAAAGGTCGCGTGACCTGAAGGACTTAACCGTTTGTTCGCCCCAAATCAGCGGTAAACACATTACCTGCATCGCGAACTAACTGCCGCCACTCGGCGCTGGTGATCAACCCCTGCTCCTCCATCTCATCGGCTGCCTTGAGCAGTTCGTCGTACTGTTCTTCCGGATCCAGTCGCATCTGCGATTGCGTCGCCAATTTTCGCCATGCCGCCAGTTTTTCTTGTTTGCGCTGATTGAACATCAGGGAATGATCTCGTGAAGGGCTTCCTTGATAGAAAGAAACGGGATCAAAGGGGTTCAGCGCAGTCGACGGATGGACTGTTTGCTTCTAAAGGGCTTTGCCGATCAACAATGATGGATACACCACCGAATACTGTGGGATTGAGCCTGCTCGCGAAAGCGGTGTGTCAGGCAACACATCCGCCACAGACAATCCGCTATCGCGAGCAGGCTCACTCCTACAGGGATTTGTGCTGGTCAGTTCCCCTGTGTCTGACGCAATTCGTCAGAACTTTTCCGCTACGCGTTTATACGGATAATCCGGATCGCGGTACTTGCCCGGCTTCTGCCGCTTGGGCAACTCGACCTTCTCGCGCTTCACATCCTCATACGGAATGCGGCTGAGCACATCGGTGATGATGTTCAGCCGGGCACGGCGCTTGTCGTTGGAGTCGGCCACCAGCCATGGCGCGTGTTCGGTGTCGGAGTGCTTGAACATTTCGTCCCGCGCCCGTGAGTAGTCGTACCAGCGGCTGTAGGATTTCAGGTCCATCGGTGTCAGTTTCCAGGTCTTTCGCCCGTCGTTGATCCGCGCCTCAAGCCGGCGGGTCTGCTCTTCGGGGCTGACTTCCAGCCAATACTTGAGCAGGATCACCCCGGACTGGACGATAGCGTGCTCGACCCAGGGAATCGATTTGAGGAACTTGTCGGCCTGCTCATCGGTGCAAAAGCCCATCACCCGCTCGACGCCGGCGCGGTTGTACCAACTGCGATCGAAAATCACCACTTCGCCTGCCGCCGGTAGATACGGCAGATAACGCTGCACATGCATCTGGCTTTTCTCGCGATCGGTCGGCGCCGGCAGCGCCACCACGCGAAAGACTCGCGGGCTGACACGTTCGGTCAATGCCTTGATGGTCCCGCCCTTGCCAGCGCCATCGCGGCCTTCGAAAACGATGCAGACCTTGACGCCTTTGGCGATCACCCATTCCTGCAACTTGACCAGTTCGACGTGCAGTTTGCGCAACTGCTCAAGGTAATCCTTGTTCTTCAGCTTCGGACTTTCAGGCGCCGTGGCGGCCTTCTTTTTACCTTTTGCCATGACCTTGGCCTCTCTCCAATAAATGCAGAAACAGAGTGTTGATTGACGGGACAAACCAGACACGTGAGGTTAGTTCATGCCGTGCTGATTGCCATTGCCGGACAAAAAGCCAAATTGCCATGTGTTTCCTTCGTTCTTTATTGCGTCGCACTGTTCATTGCCCTGCCCTTGTCTGCCTGGAGTTTTCTCGATGTCCGCGTCCAAATCCCTGCCCACCGCCCTGCTCGGCCTGGCGCTCGCCTGCCCGGCGATGGCCGAGACTCAAGGTCTGGAATTGGGGCAAGTGCTGATTTCGGCCGACGAGCAAAGCGCTTCAGACGCGAGCGTCGAAGAAGCCAAAACCCGTCTGGAACAAGTGCCCGGCGGCACCAACGTGGTCGACATGCGTCAGCCATTGCAGGGCCGTGTGGCGAGCAATCAGGATGTGCTTGCGTATCAGCCCGGGGTTTATGCGCAGTCGGCGGGCAACGAAGGCGTGAAGATTTCCGTACGCGGTTCGGGCATCAATCGCGCGCCGGGCGCCCATGCGTCGGGGCTGTACACCCTGCTCGACGGCCTGCCGCTGACCGGACCGGGTGGCACGCCGTATGAATTGCTCGAGCCGCTGTGGGTCGAGCACGTTGAAGTACTGCGCGGCGCCAACGGTTTTGATCGCGGTTCGCTGGCACTGGGCGGCGCCATCGATTACGTCAGCCACACCGGTTACAACGCGCCAAAACTGCAAGTGCGCTACGCCACCGGCAGCCACGGCTATCAGCAGCGTCAGGTCAGTTCCGGGCAAGTGCTCGGCGATTTCGATTACTACGTGTCGCTGACCGATTCCAACGCCGATGGCTATCAGGATCACACCGCGAGCGAGAGCAAAGGCGTGATCGCCAACTTCGGCTATCGCTTCAACCCGAACCTGGAAACGCGCTTCTATTTCCGCTACCGCGAGACCGACAACGACCTCGCCGGCCGCGTGACCAAGCACTCCATCGAACACTCGCCTCGCGCGGCCAACCCGTCCTATGTGGCGCGCGACGACAGCCGCAAACAGCCGGGCAGCACCTTCATCGGCAACAAGACCACCTATTACATCGATGACGATTCGAGCATCCAGACCGGCCTCGTCTACCACGATTATCCGATGGACCTGCGCGAAGGCCCGAACCGCTTGAAAGTCGCTTACACCGACGTCAGCGGCACCTTCGACTACAAACGCCGTGACACTATTTTCGGCATGGAAAGCCGCAGCAACGTCGGCCTGCGCGTAACCAAGCACCTGCCCAACGACGGCGCCAGCGAGTTCGTACGCATCCCTTCCGGCAACACCGCCAGCTACCTGCCCGGCACTCGCATGCGTAACTTCACCTATCAGGGTTCGGACACCGTTCTGCATTTCGGCAACGACCTGGAAATTGCCGACGACCTCTGGCTGACTACGGGCCTCGCCGCCATCTACACCCGCCGCGAAAGCGCCGTGACCTACCCGCAAAGCGGCGGCAAAACCAGCATGAACGACTGGGACTACGCGCCGCGTCTCGGCCTGCGCTACCAGATCAGCCCGGACCTGCAAGTGTTCGGCAACCTCAGCCGCTCGGTCGAGGCGCCGCATCCGTGGTCGCTGATCTACAGCTCCAACGTACGCTTCCCGGCTGGTAATGGCGCCGCAACCGGCACGCAGAAAGACCCGATCAAACTGCAGAACCAGACCGCGACCACGCTGGAGCTGGGCGGTCGTGGCGACAGCGCCGTCGGCGAGTGGAGTCTGGCGTGGTACTACGCGCAGGTACGGCATGAACTGCTGTCGGTGCTGCCCGATGCCACCGCCGTCACCCCGTACGAACTCAACGCCAGCCCGACCGTGCACCAAGGCGTTGAAGCGAGCCTGAACAGCAAACTCTGGTCGGCGGCCGATGGCCGTCAGTTGAGTTTGCGTCAGGCGTATACCTTCAGTGATTTCCACTATCGCGATGATGATCGTTTCGGCGACAACCGCCTCCCCGGCCTGCCGATGCATTACTACCAGGGTGAGTTGCGTTACGACTGGCCGCAGGGGTTCTTTGCGGCGGTGAATACGCAATTGGTGTCGAAGGTGGCAGTGGATTACGCCAACAGCTATTACGCCGATCCTTACGCACTGTTCGGTGCGACGCTGGGTTACAACGCGCCGAAGGGAGACTGGCAGACGTGGGTGGATATGCGCAATTTGACCAACAAACACTACGCGGCAACGGTCACGCCGGGGTATGACGACAAAGGACTGGATGCTGCGCGGTCTACGCCGGGTGAAGGGATGGGGGTTTATGTCGGGGTGTCGTGGAGTTTGCTCTAAGTCTACGAAGGACGGGCCTGTTTATGATCGCGGTGTGTCAGGTGACTATGATGCAATGCATTCCGGCCTCTTCGCGGGCAAGCCACATTCTCACAGGTTATTGTGGGATGCCGTTATTGTGAACATGCCGAATAACCTTATGGGAGCGGGATCACCCGCGAAGACGGATGTTCATTCAGCATAAAACGATTATGCGAAGCATTGATTGCGAAGCTTAGAGGAATCAGCTGCTGACGAGAGCCAGGTACCGGCACAGATTTTTAGTACCTGGCTTCTGAGTTAGCGGCGCCTAACTCCCTTTTGGCAGCTCTTCGTCAGTACGAAGCTGCTCTCCTTCAAGCGGCGGTGTTTCAGTACGCTGTTCCTCCAGCGTTCCTGCCGTGTCATCTTTTGCACTATCAATCTTAGGTTCGCTGCTTGATGTGTTCATCGACGCGCTTAGTACATCCGGCGTCTTAGCAAGATTTTTTTGAACGTTCAATGAAGTAACGTTCGTGTTAATCGTAAGTGCCATGATGTATCTCCCTTTTCATGAATAAAACATTGGTGAAACACCATGCTCTAGCAGTTTATTCGCTTCGGATACTGTAAGAAGTAACAGGTTTTCAGACCTTTATGCGCTATACCGTATTTAGAAATGTTCTGTCCCGATAAGTGATAGCGATTCGCTGATTAGCGTTGATTGATGGCAGTCGCGGTCGAGATTACCCATCGAGAAAGTCAGACAGGGAAGTTTTCTCAAATCCAGGATTTCCACCCGTGTTTTTACTGGTTTCCCGCCCGTCCAAATTGGAGCCACCTATCAACCAGTGGCTCCCTGAAGAAACGGGCTCAACCCAGCCGCATCGACAGCTCAATATCATCCGCAAACGGCACAGACAAATAGCCGTTCTGCGGCGCCCGCACGTAGGCCAGGTACTCCGGGCAATAGTCAGTGTTGTCCGCCACCACCAGCGCCCCCGGTTTCAGGTGTTTTTCGACCAGACTCAACACGTCGCCATACAACGCCTTGGCTCCATCGAGCAGGAGCAGATCAACCGATTCCGGTAGATCCGTTGCCAGCGTCACCAGCGCATCACCTTGGCGAATCTCTACGAGATCACTGACGCCACCTTCAACAAAATGATGCCGAGCCAGTTCAATCTTCGAAGGTTCGAACTCACTGCCGATCAGCACACCGCCGCCGTTATCGCGCAGTGCCGCCGCCAAATGCAGGGTGGAGAGACCGAACGAGGTGCCGAACTCGACAATCGCCTTGGCCTTGATGTTGCGCGCCAGCATGTACAGCAGTTTGCCTGTGTCGCGGGAGACCGGCAGCCACAGGTCTTTGAGCATTTCATAGAGTTTCAGGTATTCGGTTTTGCTGTGCATCAGGCGTTCGCGTTCTTCGCCTGACACCGTTTCCAGCACCGGGCTGGTGGCGGCGCCGGCTTGGGCGTAGAGGCGTTCGATCAGGCTTGCGAGAGGTTCAGTGGTCAAGGTTGTCATGATTGCTTTCCGTCAGTCGGGAACTAGAATGCGAGCAATTCGTCGCATTTAAATGATGCGAGCGATTCGCTTCTTGCGCTATTCGCATTCCCCTCTGACGTCCGAGCTGCCGATGACCCACCGCCAGACTGCCCGTATTTCCTCACGCAAACAGCCGCAGCAGGCACGCTCCAGCGAACTGGTGGCGGCTATTCTGCAAGCGGCTATTCAGGTTTTGAGCGAGCACGGCGCCACTCGCTTTACCACCGCACGGGTCGCGGAAAAGGCTGGCGTGAGCATCGGTTCGCTGTATCAGTACTTCCCCAACAAAGCCGCAATCCTGTTCCGCTTGCAGAGCGATGAGTGGCTGCACACCACCCAGATGCTGCAGCGAATTCTGCAGGAGTTTGAACAGCCGCCACTCCAACGCCTGGGTACGCTGGTGCAGGCATTCATTCGTTCAGAGTGCGACGAAGCGCAGATGCGCGGCGCGCTGAACGACGCCGCTCCGCTCTACCGCAACGCCCCCGAGGCCCACGCAGTGCGCGCGGCCGGGCGGCAGATTTTCGCGACATTCATGGAAGAGTTACTGCCCGAGGTCGGTGAGCAGATCCGTACCGCAGCGTGCGATTTGATCCTGACCACGCTCAGTTCGGTCGGCAAGGATTTTTCCGGCAGCCCGCGTACCGAGGAGGAAATCTCGGTATGCGCCGACGGGCTGGCGGATATGTTCAGCGCCTATGTACTGGCGCTGAATGAGCGGCGTGCACCGCTCACGCGCGCTTCGGCAACTTCCAGTTCGGCCGAATGAAATGGCAGGTGTAGCCATTCGGAATGCGCTCAAGGTAATCCTGATGCTCCGGCTCCGCTTCCCAGAACGGCCCCGCCGGTTCGATCTCGGTCACCACGCGGCCCGGCCACAGTTTTGAGGCGTCGACATCGGCAGCCGTGTCTTCAGCGATGTCGCGCTGTTCTTCGCTGAGGTAGTAAATCGCCGAGCGATAGCTTCGACCGAGGTCGTTGCCCTGACGGTTTGGCGTGCTCGGGTCGTGGATCTGAAAGAAAAACTCGAGGATCTGTCGATAGCTGATCACCGTCGGATCGAAGGTGATTTCAATGGCTTCGGCGTGGTCGCCATGGTTGCGATAGGTGGCGTTCGGCACATCACCGCCGGTGTAACCGACGCGGGTTTGCAACACACCGGGATAGCGCCGCAGCAAATCCTGCATGCCCCAGAAGCAGCCGCCGGCGAGGATGGCGGTTTCGGTTTGAGTGGTCATGGCGTGTCGTTCCTCTTCGGGGTGTTGGGTATAGCGATGGTTATGAGGGCGGGTTGGCGGATTCCAAGGGGCTGAGCCAATAGAACTACTGACGCGCTGAAACCTGATTGGCTTCCTCGAGCAAAGAACCCGTAATCCTTCGGCCGCTGTAATCACTGACAAAGTAATTGATTCGTGGTCGCCCTCGAGGCCCACGCAGTGCGCGCATCCGGGCATCAGTGCCCGGCAACCGCAACCGCTCCAGCAACACGCGGCCCCGATCTGAACCCATGCACCCGCGCGCCGAAGGCAATGGCAAACCCTACGCTCACCAGCACCAACATGGCCCAGGGAAACGAGGCGACGCCCCAGCGGTCGAGCAACACCCCGCCGACCACCCCGCTGCCAGCAATCGCGCTGTTCCACGCCACCACATTCAACGACAGCGCGACATCGGCGCCGTCACCGGCGGCATCGGCCAGCGCCGTTTGCAACAGCGTCGCCGCGCCGCCAAAACTCAAACCCCACACCGCCACGCCGATGTAAATCACCTGCGGCACATGCCCCATAAATCCCAGCACCACGCAAACACCAGCGAAGGTAGCGAGGCTCACCAACACCGTTTTGCGCAACAGCGGCTCAACCAGTTTCGCGGTCAGCCAGATCCCCGCCAACGCCGCGAGACCAAACACCAACAACACCAGGTCCACTCGATCCGCCAGCCCCGCCGGCGCCACAAACGGCGCGATGTAGGTGTAGAGAATGTTGTGCGCCAGCATCCAGCTGATCACCACCGCCAACACCGGCCGCACACCCGGCGTGGTCAACACGCGGCGCAACGACAGGCGCTGATGCGCAGGCTGTGGTGGATAGTCCGGCACCTTCACCAACACCCAGACGATCAGCATCAAAGTCAGGGCCGACATCAACCCGAACGTCGTGCGCCACCCGACCAGGCCACCCAGCCAAGTGCCGAGTGGCACGCCCAGTGACAAGGCAATCGGCGTACCGACCATGGCCAGTGCCAACGCCTTTCCCTGCTGATCAGGCTCGACCATCCGCCGCGCATAACCGGCCAACAGACTCCACGCCAGACCCGCCGCAACCCCGGCGAAAAACCGCGCCACCAGCGTCACACCATAGTGCGACGACAGCGCCGTAATCGAGTTGAACAGCAGAAAACCCACGATGGTCAGCAACAACACATTGCGCCGACGCCAGCCGCGCGTGGCAATGGTCATCGGGATCACCGCCAGCACCGAGCCCAGCGCATACGCGGTAACCATCTGCCCGGCCATGGAAGGCGAAATTGCCAGACCATCGCTGATCAGCGGCAACAGCCCGGCGGGTAAGGTTTCGGTGACGATGCAGATGAATCCGGTCATGGCCAGCGCCAGCAAGGCGCCAATGGGCAGGCGTTTGGGCGCAGCCGTTAGAGTCAATGAAGGTGTCACGGGAAACTCCTTGAGTTTGGAAAGTCAGACTTGCATACCGATCGATATAAAATACTGGCGGCAGCCGAGGCACGTTGTCAACGACTTATGTATCGACTAGTATCCAAATCACTTTCCGAGGAGTTTCCGCTATGGCCAGAACCGGCCGCCCCCGCGCATTCGATCGCGACGACGCCGTCGACCAGGCTATGCAATTGTTCTGGCAACACGGCTACGATTCGACGTCCCTTTCACTGTTGAAGGCTGAACTGGGCGGCGGCATTTCCGCGCCGAGCTTCTACGCCGCGTTCGGCTCCAAAGAAGCCCTGTTCGACGAATGCGTGCAGCGCTACCTGACGACCTTCGCCCAAGTCACCGAATGCCTGTGGGACGAAACCCTGCCGCCACGCCAAGCCATCGAAACCGCCCTGCGCCAATCGGCACGCATGCAATGCGACGACGGCCACCCGAAAGGCTGCATGGTCACCCTCGGCGTCATGAGCGCGCCGAGTCCGGAAAACGCCCACGTCGCTCAAGCCCTCACCCACTCCCGCGCCCGAACCCGCGCGGGGATTGTGGCGTGTGTCGAGCGTGGTGTGAGTGAAGGATTGTTAGCGGAGGACACGAACGCCGCCGCCATGGCGACGGTGTTCGACAGTTTCCTGCAGGGGATTTCCATCCTTGCTCGGGATAACACGCCGATTGAGAGCATTGATGCGGCGATTACGCAGGTGATGCGGACTTGGGATGTGATGGCGGTGAGTGAGGCATTGGTGGAATTGCAGTAATTGAAGGGCTCGCGTAGCCGAAAACCATTCGGCTACGCGTCAGCTCATCCAACCGAAATCCAACAGCCGTAAATCCCGCTCAACTATTCCCCAACAACCTCAACATAATTCGACTCCCCGCCCCCACTCGCTCCCGACAGCCAGCCCCACACAAAACTCAACGTCGTCCGCCCCGCCTCATCAACCCCGACCGTCCCCCGCGACCAACCGGAAAGCCTCTCGCCCTACTGCGCAGCTCTGATCGCCGCCAACAACTGCTTTCCGGCCTTTGCCGGATCAGCATCTTTGTCATTCATGAAGTGCGTCACCACATCAAACACCGCGCCCTGCACGGCCTGCGATGTCGACATATTAAACGCCATGCTCGGCGCCAGTGAGCCGGTCTTTTCGGCGTTGGCAAAATCCTTCGCCGAGGCCTGAGCGCAGCTGTCGAATCGGCTCATGTCCAGCCCTTTAATCACTGGAATGGAGCCTTTGTTCTGGTTGAAGACATACTGAAACTCCGGCTCCAGCGCGACCTTGGCCAGATCATCACGAGCAGCAATGTTGCCGGGGTTGTCGTTCTTTGTGGCCAATTTGAACATCGCGAGCGAATCAATCGTGTAGCTGTAAACGCCCTGCGAGCCGGGAAACGGTACGCACAGGTAATCGACATCGGCTTGCTTGCCGGCCGCCGTCCATTCGCTTTTCGCCCAGTCACCCATGATCTGCATACCGGCCTTGCCGTTGATGACTTTGGCGGTTTCCAGATTCCAGTCCTGACCATTGCCGTCGGGATCCAGATAACCCTGCAATTTGTGCAATGCAGCAAACACCTCGGTCATTTTTGGCCCGGTGAGAGTGGCCTCATCGACATCAATAAAGGCTTTCTTGAACCCGTCAGCACCCATGACGCTCAGCAGCAGATTCTCAAAAACGGTGGTGTCCTGCCAGGCCTGGCCGCCATGGGCGATGGCGATAAAACCCGCTGCCTTGAGCTTGTCGCCAGCGGCATACAGCTCTTCCAGAGTAGCCGGCGCCTTGCTCACGCCGGCCTTTTTCAGCACCACCGGGTTCAGCCATAACCAGTTGATGCGATGAATGTTCACCGGCACCGCGACGTAATGCCCTTCGTATTTCATGCTGTCGGCGATGGTCCTGGGCAGCAGGTTGTCCCAATGGTTGGCCTTGGCGACGTCATCCACGCTGGTCAACAAATCGAGCCGACCCCACTCCTGAATATCCGGCGCTTTGATCTGTGCGGCCGAGGGCGGATTGCCCGACACCGCGCGAGTTTTCAGCACGGTCATTGCCGCGCCACCTCCGCCGCCGGCGACGGCGCTGTCCTGCCAAGTGAAACCATCCCTCTGGATGATCTTCTTCAACACGTCCACCGACTTGGCTTCGCCGCCGGACGTCCAGTAATGAACGACCTCGACGGTGCCTTTGCTTTCAGCGGCGTGGACGACGAAGGGGAAAAGTGACGCCAAAGAAACCATTGCAGCAAGGCGATTGATGCGGTTCATTTTCGATACCTTTATTGTTGTTATTGAACGGATTCAGCGGTGCAGTTCGATGACTTACTCGAGCCCAAGACCCGCGCGCCCCAGTGCATTCAAGCCCTCGACACTGAAGCGTTCCTGCCAGTTTTTTTCGTAATGCTCAGGCGGAAAATCGTCAGGCGACGCGCCCCGTTCAAATGCCCTGAATACATCTTTGGCGTAACGCCGGTTTTTCGGACACATCGGCGCCGCAGGCACATACATCACGTTGCCCCAACCTTGTTGGTTGTCCACGGGCGCGACGCTGTGGATCACATCGCAATGCCACCAGACCGAGTCCCCCGCCTGCACATCCGGAATCGGGCTCAGCCCGTCGACCAACAGCGGATGCCATTGCCTTGAAACCGGCAGCACTTTGCCGGGCGCCACGCCGCACAACTCATCCTCAGGCACGTCATCGAGCAACGGGCGAAGCAGCATGTACGCCATCGCTTTCGGAATCGGCAAGGTATGCAGCACGCCCTGATCCGCCTTCATGTCAGACAACGCCGTCCACCCCTGAAACGTGCGAAACGCGGAACACTTGACCGTGTCCTTGTAGGCGTATTCATCAACCTCGGTACGAAACGCCGCGTCCCAGGGGTCGTAGGCGTTGAAATCGTTGCTGTAGATTTTGTCGAAGACCTTCAGGTACGCCGGATGCAACCAGCGCTCCAACGCACCCGAATCGGTGTGCGGCCCCAGCCCTTTGGAATACGTGCCAGGTGGGCGCCGCCGCACCCGGTCGGGATACAGCGCATTGACGTCAGGGTCGAACCATTCCTGACCGTGCGACTGAGTTTTCCAAAGACGATTGAGGAACGATTGCGCGGCGCCCATCCGCTCGTCCTGACGCAACTGCATTTGCGACGCAGACCAATAGATCGGGAAAATCTCCGGACGTGAACCCTCAAGGTTGCCGAAAAACTGGTCAACCGGGCCACGGTAAACAGTGTCGAAGTGGTTTTTATCGAGGTATTCCAGCAGGCCCTTGTCCCAATTCAACACCTGCGCTCGTGGAAAGTGGTTTCTGATCACCACGCAACCCCGGCGTTTGATCAACGCCAACTGCTGCGGCTTCACTTTCGCCGCGAGAATGTCAGCGAACTCCAGCTCCGGCCAAGCCGAACCTGTGAGCGCTTCCTGCTCTTTGATTGAGGCGATTTCGCCAGCAACAAACTCACTGACCTGGGCGAACAACGCATCCACATCGCCGATCTGCTCACGCAGCGCGCGCTTCATATTGACGATGCTGGCTCGGTAATCGTCGGGAAGCGTTGCGCTTTCGAATGCCTGGTATTTGCTCATTGAATGACCTGCTGTTCTTGTTATTCAGGCAGGTATGGAAGCACTTCCGAGGGCTATCGCGGCAGCCTCGATTGAAGCGTCAGGTAATACGATTGTGGCGTTTTGCCCGGATGGGCCGGGACGATCGACCTAGTGAAAATGATGCTCGTGCTGGCGGCGAAACTCCGAGGGGGTCAGCCCTTTCTGCGCCTTGAACTGACGATTGAACAGCGCCAACGACGAATAGCCAACCGCCTCAGCGATCAGCGAAACCGTAGTGTGCCCTTGCATCAACAGCGCACAAGCATGCCCGATCCGTAAGCGCACGATGTAGTCCAGCGCCGTGCAGCGCGTGTGACGACGAAACATTCGATGGAACGCCGACACGCTCACGCACGCCATCTCGGCCAAAGCAGGAATACTGACGGGTTGGGCGTAGTGCCCATGCAGGTACTCCAGGACTCGATGGATGCGCGGGTCTTCGACGATGGGGCTCCCGGCCTGCGTGCTCGGCGCTGGGAGAATCCGCGTGGCATCAACGTCTTTCGCCAGTTTGCCGAGCACCGCCAGCAGCGCAATCAATCGCTCCGCCGGCTCCTGATCGACCATCGCCTCAATCACCGGCCGCACCTCGCGAGACGCGTCCTCACTGAAACTCAACGCATGCCCCGCCGCCGCGAGCAACCGCCGAACCGACCCAAACTCAGGGAACAACGTCACCAACGACTCCGCCCACGCCGCCGAAAACCAGATGACCAACGCAACGTGCGGCTGCCGCGGATCAATCAACTCCGCCGAAGACCAGCTATGCGGCACATTCGGCCCCACCAGAATCAGATCCCCGTCATCGTAAGGCGCAACGTCATTGCTGATATAGCGATGGCCTCGGCTGTTCAACGTCAGCGTCAGCTCATACTCGGGATGGTGATGCCACTCGAACGGAATCGCCTCGGGTAAGCGCCGGTTCAGCAGCGTCCAAGAGGCATCGGCCTCGGTGGGGATTTTCTCGAAACTGGGCTTCATGGTGACGGATTCTGCTAGCTGGCGTGGTTGGCACGCCACGATCGTATCACTCACACCCAGCCGTTCAAGGCGTGAAATCGTCCTCCGCCCGATCATGGCGCTGCCTTGCCCTATCGCGTGAACACGCTAGTTTTAAGGTCAAGTAATGACGCTGCCAATCACCGGGCCTGCGCAAAACACCCTTTTAACCCATAACGCGTACCCCGGGAGGCCTGATGAACAACTTCCCAATCGTCGCCACCGTTCTCTCAATGATCCTCGGGCTCTCCGTCACCCGCCTGCTGCTTGGCGTATTAACGGTGTTCCGCATCCGCCGAGTAGCCAAGCCAGATTGGGTGGCGCTGGTCTGGGCGGTGATGCTGTTTACCATGCAGCTGCAATTCTGGTGGGCCGTCAACGCACTGTCGACGGTGAAACAGAGCTTCTCGTTTCTTGAATTTCTACTGCTGGTGATGCTGACGCTGTCGCTGTTTGTCACCGCTGCGTTGTTGCTGCCGAGCCGTAGTGAGGATGAGCAGAACGGGTTGCGCGTGTATTTCGAACAGGATGGGCGCTATGCATTGCTGTCGCTGTCCACGTATCTGTGCCTGGGGCTGATCGTCAATGTCACGCTGTTTGAGGCATCGCCTGTAGCGCTTTGGGGTTTGCTCGATGTGGTCATGATTGCGTTGCCGATTGGCGCATTTGTGGCTCGGTCGCGTAAAGCGTATGCGGCGATTACGTTGATTTATGTGCCGATCAATGTGATCGACACGCTGATTTCGCTGGCGAATTAACTCCCCCTCTAGCCACGGGACTTGCTGCGGTGGATCGCGAAACGGCTATCGCTCCTCCAGTCCACAAAGACATCGCAAAAACAGCTCGAACTGCCCTGTTGAAGCAATTCCTGGACTTTGTTTAAAGACACCCCAAGTTACGTCATCCCAACCTACAACGCCTTGCGCCGTTGCCTACGACTACGCCAGAATCCGCCGGCTTGTGCGCCTTGGATGCGGGTTCTATTGTGGGTCGGTCACTGAATAGCAGTGATCGGGTTTGGTAGCCCGTGTATACAAGGTGCGCAATTTCACTATTGGCGAAAGTCTTCGCCTGGCTTTTATGGTGGTCATGCGCAGGGCGCTTTCGAGCGCGCCGGTTTTCCTTGTGTCCCGGTCTACCAACCTGTGCATGGCCGCCACCCATCGTTTGGTAGCGAGAGGGTGATGGCTCCTTTTAAGCGACACAAGGGAGTTACATCATGTTCAAAATCACACCGAATCCACCAGAAACCGACCCGATCGCGGGCGACGAATCCCCAGACGCCAAGAAATTCAACGAAGCCGTCGACCGCGCCCTCTCCCATTACCTCGGCCCCGCCCCGGAAATCATGCTCACCCCGTACCAAACCAACACGATGTTTATCGCCAACCCGAACACCAAGACTGAGGAATTGCTGGTGAATGCCAGCGAATCACTCGGCTCGGCCTCGGTGATGCTTGGGGATGTGATCGGGCTGGTGCAGGGACCGGCACGCAAGACGCTGCAAGGCATTGCACAGGTGGTGATGCTTGGGGAGTTGGCAGTGAATCGGGCGTTGGATAACGTAGTGCCAACGGAGTAACCGGCCCCCGACTATGGCGGCGATTAGGCCGCCATACGGGAGAAAACAGAGAGAAAAATGAGCATAACGACCAATTTTCGGCCCATTGCGGCTGTTCGGAGTCGACTGATGTAATCGAACAAATATCACCGTGATCACATCTAACTTTCGATGTAACTAGCTAAGCGCATGACGTCGCTCATACTTTTAAGCCTGACAGTAAACTCTCCGTTCGCATTCTCTTTTACGTCGGGAATTCTTCCAAAAATTTCCTCACGCGAAAACTTTTGGAGACGCAGGCACGGCTTTCTGAAGTAGAACAACATCCACTTTTGGTTCGGAATGAATGCAAAATCGCAGTCATCCTCACGCAAGAAACGAAAATCCTTGATGTATCCGTGCGAGCTTGGAAAGCAGTCATAGCCCTTAAGCGTTGATGCCCATCCAATCATGTACAAGAGCGCGTGCTTGGCCTCTGGAGTAACCAGAATCTCGTAGTATTCCCGCAACATCTCACTGTTCTCAGCTCCGCGCAGCATCTCGAGATCTCCCACTCTTTCCGATGGAGGCTGCCTTTAGCGTGAAAAAGCAGCTGCGGTGGTCGCCAGTCTTCAAGGTTCACCAAGCTGAGGCCTTGAAGCATTCTGGATCACAATCTGCTGGCGATTTCCTTCCAAATATAGGCGTAGTTGTATTTCAGCCAGCGCACCAACACCTTATCGAACTGCCGACGAAACCAATTACGTTTTCTCGCAGCCAACCTTTCCTCTATCGACTCTCTGAGTATGTCAGGATCGAAACCAGTCCATACCGGGGGTACTGCGGCCACAAGATTGGTGAAGCACACCGGTGCGACCTCTGAATAGAGAATTTCGTAAAGAATGTCAGGGTCGACGCCTCGTACTTTCCTTGCTAGGTAGTCATATTCAACCGGAAAGTCGTTGAAGGGCTCGGAGAGTGCCGCTCTGACCTTGGTCAGTTCTGGCTCAGTCAGAAGATGTCCCAATGCGTGAACTCCTCAAGCTCTTCATCCAATGAACTCGCAACAGCTTCGCCCGCAACACCGCCTGCGATTGTTCCAACCAAGACCACTGCGATTGCACAAATGGGGGCACCAGGTCCGCAAAATGCGCTGACGCCCAACCCTGCAAGTACCCCACCAAATGCCCCAGCACCGACAATGATTCCTTGGCGCGCAGCTTCCTTGGGTTTGTTTTCAGCATTCAATATCTGATATGTCGCCAGAGCCGCAGTTACGAGAACACCAAGCTTGCCCATGATCAGCATCTTTTTTGTACCGGCCGAGAACTTGGCATTATCCCGGCCCGAAGATTCCAGAATGGTGTAATGGACTTTGTTCTTCTCTATTTCCGAAAGGCTGTCGTAACCTTTTTGGAATAGGTTTTCAGAGTACATATTTAAAAGTGTTTTGAGCTCCGTCCCACCCTTTTTCTTCCTCTGGGCGATTGCCAGCCCCTGCGCAGAGGTGAACTTGCGATGCTCAACCATGATTTTGTTGCGCATCTCGTGACTGAACTTCACTCCCTCTTGCGCCGTAATCTTTCCAGCTTTCACGTCATCGCGTGTTTGCTGAGACATACGCTGGATATTCTTGATATAGCTCGCTCGAGTTTTTTCATCAGATATCGCATCCAGTGAAAACCGCAGCGCAGAGCCCTCCATTAGCTCTAAAGCCCGATCAAGAGGAGAGTCTTGCAAGGCGTGCTCTCGCTGGACCACATAGCTGCCAGTGACGATGTACGGCTCTGTCATAGGATGGTCCTTATCCCAAAATCGAATTCAATAGACTTTCGGTGAGAGATGCCGCTTCTTCGGATGCTTGCTCTTCAAATTGGAGCATCACGCACGCCTTCCCCGATAGGTTCGAAAATTTAATGGCGTTGTCTTTATCAAATACACCGGGCAACGATGAGCCGTCATCAAAATGCGCGGTGCAGGATAGGCCTTCGTAGCTCTCGTCCGCAGGTATTCTGAAGCCGATCCAACGCGCATACCCCGCTAACGGCGCAGGAGCAACAAACTCACAAGGCGAATGGGTATCACCGATTATCACCGTCCCCGACCCGCCAACTACGACGCCGCCGTGAGTGCCACCCGTGTCAATGGTTGCGGCATTCTTACCGTTGATGAGCACAGTCGAAGATAGGCCAGATGAGAGCGCACTCCCGCATGTGCACGCGTCACCTTGCCGTGCTGCGGCCAGTCCGTCGAAAAAACACGTCGGGAGAGCCGACCGCAATAGGGTTGGTGCCGTGTCCTGGCAATGGGCAACTGTATGGATCACTTTTTCGCGCCGCTGGCTTGGCCATAATGACTTCCTGTCAAATCCTTGTGAGCGTCGTAAGCTACCAGAACAGGTCACTTGTTAAAAATCTATGTGTTGGAGGGCATTGTCTATCGCCCTCCAATAGCCGCACGCATTAGCTGATCAGCGTTTGAATCGAGACGTCACAACTCGGATGGGAAAGGCTGCCTCTGATTGCATTCACGGGCAGCAATCGGCCAAAAGCGGACGGTCAAGAGAGTGTCAGATTTTTTGTGTGCGAGCGGTGATGGCCTACCGTGACCCAGGCTTTCATTCGGCAGTCGCCACGTCCCCTTTTCCGGGACTGATGAGCAAACCTCATCAAGCTTTGCCGATTTACCCGTCTAGTCCTCAGTCGTTAGCGCGCTTACTGTTCTTCCCATGCCCAACGGGAGATCAACATGCACAAACGCACACTCGGCAACAGTTCACTCGAAGTATCCGCCCTCGGCCTCGGCTGCATGGGTCTGAGCCATGGTTATGGCCCGGCCACGGACACCGAACAAGCCATCGCACTGATCCGCTCAGCCGTTGAGCGAGGCGTCACGTTCTTTGATACCGCCGAATTCTACGGCCCCTATATCAATGAGCAAGTAGTCGGCGAGGCGCTGGCGCCAGTTCGCGACCAGGTCGTGATCGCCACAAAATTCGGCTTCGCCGTCGGCGCCGACAATACAAAGCAGACTCTGGACAGCCGCCCCGAACGTATTCGAATAGCCGTCGAGGGCTCGTTGCGTCGTTTGAAGACCGACTACATCGACTTGCTCTACCAGCACCGCGTCGATCCGAACGTGCCGATCGAAGACGTCGCCGGCGTAGTGAAGGACTTGATTGGCGAAGGCAAGGTCAAGCACTTCGGCCTGTCGGAGGCCGGTGCGCAGACCATTCGCCGTGCGCATGCGGTGCAGCCGATCACGGCGCTGCAAAGCGAGTACTCACTGTGGTGGCGCGATCCCGAGCAGGAAATCCTGCCGACGCTTTGGGAGCTGGGCATTGGCTTCGTGCCCTTCAGTCCGCTGGGGAAGGGGTTTCTCACTGGCACGGTGACGGCTGAGACCACTTACGGCAGCGACGATTTCCGCAGCATCGTCCCGCGTTTCAGCCAATCGGCGCTCCAGGCCAATCAGGCGCTGGTGGTGTTGGTCCGTCAGATAGCCGCGCAGAAACAAGCGACACCGGCGCAGATCGCGCTGGCCTGGCTGCTCGCGCAGGCACCGTGGATTGTGCCGATTCCGGGCACGACCAAACTGCATCGCCTGGAAGAAAACCTCGGCGGCGCGGAGATCACGCTCGATGCGGCCGAACTCAAAGCGATTGATACCGCGCTGGCGCAAGTCCGCATCGAAGGCGAGCGCTACCCCGAATCCCTCAAGGCGCGTGTCGGCCGATGAGTAACGATCACGATCCGCTGCGGCGCACGGTGATCGCCGCATTGGCCAGCGCGCCACTGCTGTCGCTTGCCGACACGCAGAGTGCCGGTGAAACACCGCGTTCTGGCTCGCGCATTCTGGTCGCGTATTTTTCGCGCTCGGGCAATACCCGTGTGGTTGCCGGGCTGATCCAGCGTGGACTGGGTGCCGATCTGTTCGAGATTTGTCCGGCCCACGCTTACCCCGAGGACTATCTGCAAACCGTGGAGCAGGCCCGCCAGGAGCGTGACAGTGGCTTCGAGCCCGAGCTGCAGAACAAGGTTCATGCCCTCAGCGACTACGACACGATCTATCTCGGTTTTCCGATCTGGGGTGAAACCGCGCCGCCGATCGTGCGCGCATTCCTCAGCGCCCACGACCTGACCGGCAAGACCCTCATCCCCTTCAACACCCACGGCGGTTACGGCTTGGGCAACAGCCGCAGTGTGCTGGTCAAGCACGCGCCGAAGGCCAAAGTGCTGGAAGGATTTGTGATGGAGGGTGAGCAGGAGCGCAAGACCATGGAACGCGTGAACGGCTGGCTGAACGATCACCCTCTCACGCATTAATCGAATTCTGTACGGAGTGACATAATGAAAAACCGCACGTTGGGCAATGGCCTGGAAGTGTCTGCATTGGGCCTTGGCTGCATGAGCATGACGTCGGCCTACGGGCCGGCAGCCGACCAAGCCAGCATGATCAAGCTGATTCGTTCGGCCCACGAGCAAGGCGTCACCTTGTTCGACACCGCCGAAGCGTATGGCCCGTTCGCCAATGAAGAGCTGCTGGGCGAGGCCTTGCAGCCGATCCGCGAGCAGGTCGTCATCGCCACCAAGTTCGGCTTCGATATCGACCCGATCACCGGCGCACGAGGCGGCGGCACCAATAGCCGGCCGGAGCGTATCCGCGCCGTCGCCGAGGCGTCGTTGAAGCGCTTGCGTACCGATCACATCGACCTGTTTTATCAGCACCGCGTTGATCCGCAGGTGCCCATTGAAGACGTCGCCGGCACCATCAAGGAATTGATCGCCGAGGGCAAGGTCAAGCATTTCGGCCTGTCTGAGGCAGGTGTGGAAACCATCCGCCGGGCCCACGCGGTACAACCGGTCACGGCGGTACAGAGCGAATACTCGCTGTTCTGGCGCGGCCCGGAACTGGAGCTGCTGGCGGTGCTGGAAGAACTGGGGATCGGCTTCGTACCGTTCAGCCCGCTGGGCGCCGGTTTTCTCACCGGTCAGATCGATGAGCACACGCAGTTCGACGCCAGCGACTTCCGCAACTTCGTCCCGCGTTTTTCCCCCGAAGCGCGCAAGGCCAACCTGGCGCTGGTCGATGTGGTGAAAGTCGTCGCTGAGCGTAAGCACGCGACACCTGCGCAAGTCGCGCTAGCCTGGTTGCTCGCACAAAAACCGTGGATTGTGCCGATCCCTGGCACGACCAAACCCCATCGACTGCAAGAGAATCTGGGCGCGGTCGAACTGCAATTGACCGGCGACGATCTGCGCGTGATCAACGAGCAGATCGCGCAGATTCAGGTGCACGGTGAACGCCTGCCGGAATCGGCACTGAAAATGACCGGACTCTGAGTCTGCCCAACGCGGCGCCACGGGCGGCGCCGCTTTTCTTGTCTGACCGGAGAACCAATCCGATGAACCGATTGATTGCGCCACTCGTTGCTTTGTCACTGATGGCGGCAGAGTCCCAGGCCGCCGGCGAAATCCGCATCACGCCAAACGGCGCGCAGCCCTCGGTCAAGGGCGCGGCGCAAAACTTTACCGGCACGGTGCGCGTTGATGGCCTGTTCAAAGGTGAACCGCCGGCGCGCATCGGCGGCGGCACAGTGACCTTCGAGCCGGGCGCACGCACGGCGTGGCACACCCATCCGCTGGGGCAAACGCTGATCGTCACTGCCGGCGTCGGCTATGTGCAGCAAGAGGGTGGCGCGCGTCAGGAGATCCGTCCGGGCGACAGTGTCTGGATTCCACCGAACACCCGTCACTGGCATGGCGCCACGGCCAGCAACGGCATGACCCACATCGCCATCGCTGAAGCCGAGGACGGCAAGACCGTCACTTGGGGGGAACAGGTCTCGGATGCGCAATACGCCGGTAAATGAAGTTACGGAATGTGTCGAAGTTGCGCTCCCGGCACGTTGGGGGCAATCGACTAGTCGACGTCTAAGCCCCGAATCTGCGGGGTTGCGTCTGGATTTCTGCGATGACTGCTCCGTCGATTCATGAGTTCTGCTCAGGAACCCATGCGCAATATCAGGGTTAATCGCCATAACCAACCTCCGTACGATTCAGCGACACCGCAGCGCCCCGCAATGGATGGAGCCCTTCACGATGATCACTGACACCCGCAACAGCACTGCACTCCCCACACTCATGGCGCTCTGCCTTGGCGTCGGGGCGATGTTCAGCGTCACCACTCAAGCAGCCGAGGCTTCGCCCACCATGACCAGCACACCCGCCAGCGCAGCCAGCTTGTCGAGCCAGCAACAAGCCATTCCACTGATCGCGGCGTTCATGGCGACCAGCGACATGCCCAACCTCAACACGGCGCTCAACCAAGGGCTTGATGCCGGCCTGACCATTAGCGAAACCCGTGAAGTTCTCGTGCAGCTCTACGCCTACGTCGGCTTCCCCCGCAGCCTCAACGCCTTGAATGAATTGATGACCGTGGTGCAGGCGCGCAAACAACGCGGCCTTGACGATGCGCCGGGACGTGAGCCGAGCCGGGCGACTCCGGTCGGGGATGAGCTATTGGCAGCGGGTACGGCGAATCAAACGAAAATCTCCGGCGCCCCGGTCAAAGGCCCGGTGTTCGAGTTCGCTCCGGTGATCAACCGGTTCCTGCAAACCCATCTGTTCGGCGACATTTTCGAGCGCGACAACCTCGACTGGCAAAGCCGCGAACTGGCGACAGTCGGGGCGCTGGCAGCGTCCCCGGGCGTGGAATCGCAACTGCGTTCGCACATGGCGGCGAGCCTGCGCGTCGGGCTAAGTGCGGCACAGTTGCGCCAGGTCACCGAGCTGCTTGAAAAGCATGGCGATACACAGACTGCCAAGCGGGCAAGCGCAGCGCTGACCCAAGCGCTCGCAACAGCGGGGAAATGACATGAAATCTGCAAAGCATTTACTGAGCGTCACGCTGCTGAGCCTGTTGGCGGCCTGCGCGAACCACTCCGAAGGCCCGCTGCTGATCCAGAAACAAGGCAGCTTCGCCGCCGGCGGAACGATGACCACGGCACCGGGCACCTTCAACCCGCGCCAACCGATGACACCCAACGGCCAGACCTACCACGGTGACCACGTCTACGCCTTCTATCAAATCCCGGCGGACGCGCGAAAACTGCCCATCGTCATGTGGCACGGCGCGGGTCAGTTTTCCAAGACCTGGGAAACCACCGCCGATGGTCGCGAGGGTTTTCAGAACATCTTTCTGCGCCGCCACTACGGCGTCTATCTGATCGATCAGCCCCGGCGTGGTGATGCCGGGCGCAGCATGGTCGAGACCACCATCAAGCCTGTGCCGGACGAACAACTGTGGTTCAACCAGTTCCGCATCGGCCTTTGGCCCCGCTACTTCAACGGCGTGCAAGTGGCACAGGACGCCCAGACCCGCGAGCAGTTTTTCAGGGCAATGACGCCGAACACCGGGCCGTTTGACATGGGCGTGGTCTCCGATGGTGTGTCGGCGCTGTTCGACAAAATCGGCCCCGGCATCCTGTTTACGCATTCTCAGGGTGGCGGGCCGGGCTGGTTGACGGCGATCAAGAACGACAAGGTCAAAGCCATCGTGGCGTTCGAACCGGGCAGCAGTTTCGTGTTTGCTGACGGTGAAGTGCCGGCGCCGATTCCCAGCGCGTTCGACACGGTGCAAGGCGCAGCGGTGCCGATGGAGCAATTCATGGCACTGACGCGCATTCCGATCCTGATCCTGTACGGAGACAACATTCCGGAACAGACAGTCGATCTGCCCGCTCAGGACAGTTGGCGCGCACGCCTGAAAATGGCCCGGCTCTGGCGTGACGCGGTCAATCGCCATGGCGGTGATGTGCGACTGATACACCTGCCGGAGATTGGCATTCACGGCAATACCCATTTCCCCATGTCGGATCTGAACAACGTGCAGATCGCTGATCTGGTCGCGCAGTTCCTCAAAGAAAAACAGCTGGACTGACCCAAATACTTTTGCTACTGCCGCCCTTTTTTTGCTCAGGAGCTTCACGTGAAAAACACTCTCAAAGCCACGCTCATGTCGGCATTGGTCGGTCTCTCGGCGGGCGAAGCGTTAGCCGCTGACTACAAGAAGAACCCGTTCACACTCGCCTATGACGGCGCGATCAGCAAGAACGAGCCGGGCAAGGTCAACATCCACCCGGTCAGCTATAAGCTCAACGGGCTGGACATCGCCGCCAATGTCTACACTCCTGCCAACTACGACGCGAAGAAGAACTACCCGACCGTGGTGGTTGCGCATCCCAATGGCGGCGTAAAAGAGCAAGTCGCCGGTCTCTATGCCCAGCGGCTCGCCGAACAGGGCTACATCACCATCACGGCCGATGCGGCCTATCAGGGCGCCAGCGGTGGCCAGCCGCGCAGCATCGATAAACCGGCGTATCGCATCGAAGACATTCACGGCATGGCCGATTTCATCAGCCAGTTCGCTGGCGTGGATGACAATCGTCTGGGCCTGCTCGGCATTTGTGGCGGCGGTGGTTATTCGTTGGCGGCGGCGCAAACCGACAAACGCTTCAAATCCCTGGCGACGGTGAGCATGTTCAACTCGGGTCGAGTACGCCGCAACGGCTACAACGACTCGCAAATGGACAGCATCCAGCAACGTTTGCAGCAGGCATCAGCTGCCCGCGCGCAAGAAGCAGCGGGGGGCGCGGTGCTGTATTCGGGGGATGCCAACCTCACCGACGAGCAGATTGCCAAACTGCCTTTCGAACTGTATCGCCAAGGCTATGAGTACTACTGGAAAACCCACGCGCACCCGAACTCGACCTTCAAATACACCACCAGCAGCCTTATTGACCTGATGCGTTTCGACGCCACCGACCATATCGAATTGATCAATCAACCGTTGCTGATGATCGCCGGCAGCAAGGCCGACAGCCTGTACATGACCCAGGATGCGTTCCCCAAAGCCACCGGCACCACCGACAAGGAAGTGTTCATCCTCGATGGCGCCACCCACATTGAAACCTACTGGGTGCCGCGTTATGTCGATGCCGCGATTGGCAAACTGACCACGTTCTACGCCCGTACCTTGTAATCAACTCTCTGGGGGTCGCGCATCTGTGTGCGACCTGCTTTCATGGAATAATCACGCGCCCCCTCATGAGAGGTTCTCATCAATGTCCCGCGCCAATCTCAACGACCTGCAAGCCTTCGTGGTCATCACCCGCGAAGGCAGCTTTACCCGTGCTGCCGCACAACTCGGCGTCTCGCAGTCGGCGCTGAGCCACACCATGCGCGCACTGGAAAGCCGCTTGGGTGTGCGCCTGCTGACGCGCACCACACGCAGCGTCTCGCCGACCGAGGCGGGTCAGCGGTTGTATCAATCGATGGCACCGAGGTTCGATGAGATCGAACTGGAACTGGCCGCCGTCAGCGAGTTTCGCGACACCCCCGCCGGCAATGTGCGGATTCAGGCGTCCGAGCATGCGGCGAACAATATTCTCTGGCCGAAGCTGCTGAAGGTGCTGCCCGACTACCCGGACATCAGGGTCGAAATCACCGTCGATTACGCCCTTTCCGACATCGTCGCGCAGCGGTATGACGCGGGGGTGCGCCTGGGCGAACAGGTAGCCAAGGACATGATTGCCGTACCGATTGGGCCATCGTTGCGCATCGCCGTTGTCGGCTCGCCGCAGTATTTCCAGCATCGGCCTTACCCGATGGAACCGGGAGATCTGGCGGCGCACAACTGCATTAACCTGCGCCTACCGACTCACGGCAGCCTGATGCAATGGGATTTCGAAAAGGATGGCCACGAGCTCAAGGCCCGCGTCGAGGGCCAATGGACATTCAACAGCAGCGTGCCAATTCTGCGTGCGGCCGTGGCGGGATGTGGCTTGGCTTTCCTGCCAGAGGACATGGTGGCGAAGGAACTTGCGGACGGTAGCCTTGTGCGGGTGTTGGAAGATTGGTGTCAACCCTTTGCCGGTTACCATCTCTACTACCCCAATCGTCGCGAACACTCATCAGCGTTTGGCGTTGTAGTTGAAGCGTTACTCTACAGGGACTGAGACATCGACCTTCAAGGCGTCTGGATTTTTTCCGCCCCCTCACAACCGTGAATGAGCAGATGATTTTGATCGACTGCGTCGGGCGCGACCGGCTGCAATGGGAGGTTTACTGCTCATTATGAATGGCAGCTATTGGCCGAGAGCAGCCTTTCGTGAATGGCAGCAATTGGCCGAAAGCTGAACCACCACCAGCTGCTACCACCCAGTCCAAAAAACGGCTGCTTCCCTGATTACGCAGCCTCCTCACGCTTTCGTTCTAAACAACTTATTCATGTAGTACCTCAAACTCCACCGATCCTTCGGCCGCGGCTTATAGTGCGTTTTATTCCTCTGCCCCGGCTCCCCGCCCACCCCACTCGCCGTGTAGTAATAAAGCGCAATCGACCGCCGAGTGATGTGTTCCGGCGTAGTCAACGGCTCCGGATGCCCATGGTTACTATCCTTGTCCGTATTAAAAATCACACACCGGTTATAAACCGGTAGCACTTTCTTCAGACATTTCTTCATCCCCACATCCCAAAGCTCCAGGTTGCCGCCGTACGCCTCCTGCCAGTCCTCGGTCAGGTAAATGATCACGTTCAGCCGTCGCTCGACGTTGAGCTTTTTGTTTAGTCGAAAATCCGAGTGCACGCCGAGGAAGCCGCCGGTTTTGGTTTCGTGCAGGCCGCCGCCGGTGAAGTAAGGATCGGGGATCAGCCCTTGTATGCCGGTGAGTTTTTCGAGGAATTCCAGCATGGGTGCGGAGTTGAAGGTGTTGAACACGTTCTTCAGGTACGGGCTGCAGGCGTTGGGGCTGATCTGGCGTTTGAGTTGGCCTTTGTAGCCGCGCTCGTAGATTTGCTCGTTGTTGGTCGGTTCGACCGGGAAGTGTTCGCGGATGCTGGCGATGACGTCTGCTTGCAGGAAGTTGTCGATGACGATGTGCGGGAATGGCGTGGCTTGGGTGTATTCGCGGGTCAGCGATTCGCCGAAAGCGCTGGCGGCGGTTTGGTCGAAGTCGAGTTCGGGGGTCAGGGTGATGGGGAGTGTTTGCGTGTTGGCTTGCATTGCCGCTCCGATGATTTTTGGCTTTCAGGGCTGGGCAAACAGGGGCTGGGGTTTGGCGCGGTGCCTGTGTTTGCTTGCTGAGTACAGTGGCGAGCAGGTTGCCATGTCGGCGATTGGCTGCCGAGTGTCCTTTGCTTAAACGTGGTGCGGCGGTGTTACGGCATGTTTCCGACTGTCACAAACCGGTCATATTTCCTCTGCTAACCTCCTCGGCGCCCTACCCTTCACCCCTGTCCTAGAGCCCCCAACCGAAGGTGCCGCCAAGGTGTTTCCGACTCCCGTTCGCCAGCAAATCATCCTGCGCTCCGACAACCTCCGTTCGGACGACTTCGGTGCACTGTTTTCCAGATTGTTTGGCAATCGTTATGCGGACAATCCGCCGCTGCCGTCGAACATCATTATCGGCGGCGTTTACGGGCGGCACGATGGTGTGAGTTTTCGGCGGATGCATTATCACGGTGATTTCACCGTCGCTTTCCCCGATCCACAGGACGAGATCACCTTCGTCATTCCCACTGCCGGAAAGATCGTTTTCAACCATGCCACCGAGTCTATCGGGGTGTCGCACGTTGGGCTGGCGATTGATAAGGCGGATATCCGTTCGATGCGCTTTCTGGATGATCACGCGCATCACGGGATGTCGATCAATCGTCACCAGCTCACCGAGCGACTGTCGGCGTTGTTGGATAAACCGATTCTGCAGAAGATCGTTTTTGAGCCGAGCGTGGATCTTGAGACGGCAGCGTTTCAGGGGATCAAGGCGTTGATTGATCTGGCGACGGGGACGGAGTTTGATCTGTTGCTCAACAGCGGGACGTTGATGCCGTCGCGGTTGCGCGAGATGTTGGTTGATGCGGTGCTAGAGGCTTGGCCGCATAACTTTTCCGAGGCGTTGCGGCGGCCGACGGCGATGGTTGCGCCGCGACATGTGAAGTTGGCGGTGGAGTTTATTCAGGCGCATCCTGAGCAGTTGGTCAGTGGTGTGGATCTGGCGCGGTTGAGTCATGTGAGTCAGCGGGCGTTGCAGGAGGGGTTTCGGCGGTTTGTCGGGATGTCGATTGTGGCGTATCAGCGGCAGGTTCGGCTGGAGCGGGCTTATGAGGTGTTGAAGCGGCGGGGTTCGGGGTCGGTGACGGAGGTGGCGTTGCGGTTCGGGTTTAGCAATGTGGGGCGGTTTTGTCGGTATTTTCAGGGGGCTTATGGGGTGAGTCCTGCGGATTTGCGCGGGCGGGATTGAGGGTGTGAGTCTGTTGTGGTGATGGTGGCTGGGAAGGCGCTATCGCTAGCAGGCTAGCTCCCACAGGGGGCTGTGTTGTGATTGAGATTGTTGGCAATCCACAAAACCTGTGGCTGGCTTGCCAGCGATTGCAGTGGGGTCAGGCAATGAAGAGGTTGGCTGGGCTGGCCAAATCGCTGGCAAGCCAGCTCCCACAGGGGTCAGCGGTGTGATTGAGATTGTTGGCATTCCACAATCTTTGGGAGCTGCTTGCCAGCGATGGCGGTGGGTCAGGCAATGAAGAGGTTGGCTGTGTTAGCCCAATCGCTGGCAAGCCAGCTCCCACAAGGATTTTTGGTGTGCCTGAGATTGTTGGCAATCCACAAAACCTGTGGGAGCTGGCTTGCCAGCGATGGCGGTGGGTCAGGCAATGAAGAGGTTGGCTGTGTTGGCCCAATCGCTGGCAAGCCAGTTCTCACAAGGATTTTTGGTGTGCCTGAGATTGTTGGCACTCCACAAAACCTGTGGGTGCTGGCTTGCCAGCGATGGCGGTGGGTCAGGCAATGAAGAGGTTGGCTGTGTTGGCCCAATCGCTGGCAAGCCAGCTCTCACAAGGATTTTTGGTGTGCCTGAGATTGTTGGCAATCCACAAAACCTGTGGGAGCTGGCTTGCCAGCGATGGCGGTGGGTCAGTCGATGGAGATGTTGGCTGGGCTGGCCCTATCGCTGGCAAGCCAGCTCCCACAGGGGTTTGTGGTGTGATTTAGATTGATAGCAACCCATAGAACCTGTGGTGTTGGTTGGAGTGGGGTCTTCCTTGATCCCGCTTCTGTTTAGAAGGCGTAGCTGGCTTTGAGGCCGCCGTTGAAGCCGTGGCTGTCGCCGCCGCCGTTGGCGCCGACTTCTGCGCCCAGGCTGAGGGCGCCGAGGCTGGCCATGACGTTTACGCCGCCGCTGAACTGATCGCGATTATCGAAAGCCGCGCGTTGTTCGATGTCGAGGCCGAGCAAGTGGCTTTGGCTGTCGACCTGGTTGTCGCCGAGTGTGCGTTCGTAACCCACTTGTACGCCCGGCACCAGTTGCCATGCGCCCATCGCCACCGGCGCAAAGGCGACGTTGAGATTGGCGACGGCACTGCGGCGGGTGGCGCTGTTGTCGTCGACGTCGAGGGCCAGTTCGCTGCCCTTCTCTTTGAAGCCGTTGAGGTCTAGGTGGCTGATGCGCAAACCTAGGCTTGGTTCGAAAGTCATGCCGTTGACCGGGGCGCGGTAACCGAGGGCGACAGTGGCGCCGGTGAGGTTGCCGTGGCTGTTGCCTTTCGCGGTGCCGAGGCCGCCGCCGAGGTCGCGTTTGCTGTCGTAGTCGACGTAGCCGGCGCTGGCGTTGGCGTCGACGAACAGGCCTTGTTCGAGGCTGGTGAAGCCGTAGCGAGCGCCGACGTTGACGAAGGTGAAGTCAGTGTCGGCTTCGCCACCCGCGCCGCCGACGCTGCCTTTGCTGTAGCCGAAGCCGCCGCGTACGCTGAGTTGTTCGCTGAAGCGTTGGGTGACGCCGACCATCAGGCCTTGGCTGTGTTCGTTGCTGCTCTCGGCGTGGGACGAGCCGTCGGTGCCGAGGTAGCCGGCGAGCGCGGTGGTCCAGAGGCGATATTGGCCGATCTTGAGATCAGTGCCGCTGGCGAACGGTGCGGCGGCTTGTTCGATCATCGCGTTTTGGCGCAGCAGGTAGCTGGCGGCGTCGGCGTGCACCTGGCCGCCGACCTGGGATTCAACACCGCCGAGGGTGCCGGCATCGATCGCCGATTGCAAATAGTAGTTGTAGGCGCTGTAGGTGCCGGACAGGCTGGTGTTTTGCAACTCGCGGAGCAATTCGGCGCCGGCAGCGGCGTTGCCGATCAGCCCGGCCTGGCCTGGGAGGCTGTTGTATTCGACCAGTTTGCCGCGCAGGACGTAAATGGTTTCTTGCGACAGGCCGAGGCCTTGTTTGAGGTAGTTGTCCATGCTGCCGTATTGCGCGGTGACTTCGTCGAGACCTGCCTGCAAGTAGCTGGCCTGGACGCCGAGCAACGGCTCGTAAATGGCGGCCATGCTCGGCGGCAGCGCTTTGAGCGTGGCGGCGACGCGGGCGGCGGTGTAGTCGTTGGTCGCCAGGTAGTTGGCCATGATGGTGGCGTTGTCGACGCCGGCAATGCTCTGCAACACGGCAGCGGTCCAGCCGGTGCGATCCTTGCCGGCGGTGCAGTGGAACAGTTGCGCGGCATCGACACTGGCCAGTTCATTGAACAGCACGCCGAACTGACCGCGCATGCCGGCATCGCTGACAAAGGCGCGGTTGGTCTGCTCCATCATGGCGATCGCGTCGGCGGCGCTGTTGAAGGAAATGTTGGTGATATTCGAGCCAGAGGTGGTGCTGCCGATGATGTCGATGTTCTGGTAGGTCGCACCACTGATCAGCGTGTCCGGGGTGGCGGCGATTTCGCTGGGGGTGCGCAGGTCGTAGATGGCTTTGATGCCGAGGCTGTTGAGGGTCGCCAGATCGCTGGCCGTTGGTGTCAGCGCGTTGGAGCGGTAGAACACGCCGCTGCGCATCGTGCCGTCGTGGGCCGTGGTGTACGCGGTGGTGATGCCGGCGATATCACGGAAGTTGTCGATGCCTTGCAGGCGCGGCGTGTCCAGCGGCACGGACTCGGCAGCATGGGCGGCGGCGATGGACAGGCTCAGTACGGACAGCGAACACAGAAGACGTTGAAACACAGTGCAGCCTCATTGTTTAAGCGTTGGGCTGGTCACTATGGGTAGGCAAGTGATACTGAATATGACAGTTTTGGTTTGAGGGAAAATGGCAGCGCGATCGGGCCGTGGGCTGCGTAATTGGTCCATCCACCGGCAGAGAAAGTCTCAGGGATTAACGAAAATGGAAGATCTGATTCGAATGGCAACGCGCGAAGATGCCGCGAACATCAGTGAGCTCATCGTGAATACTTTGCGTGTGTCCAATGGGCGCGACTATTCGCCAGACGTTATAGAGCAGGTGCAGCGCAGCTTTTCACCGCAGGCGGTTCTGGTCTTGCTGGGCAAACGTCAGGTTTATGTGGCCACTTTGAATCAACACATCGTGGCAACCGCCAGTCTTGATCAGGACGTGGTTCGCAGCGTGTTTGTCGAGCCGGGCTGTCAGGGCAAAGGACTGGGTAAGCGGCTGATGGAAAGACTCCAGTCTGTTGCCGTTAGCCAGGGTTTCACCAAGCTGCATGTGCCCTCTTCGATCACGGCTGAAGGTTTTTATCGATCGCTTGGGTTCGACAGGGTTCGGGATGAGTATCACGGCACCGAGCGAACGATCATCATGCAAAAGCAATGGTGATGGCAGTATTGAACCCACCGTAGAACCATTGCTGCAGTGAGCCTGCTCGCGATGGCGGCCGGCCAGCTGAGGTGCGTGTTGGCTGAAAAGCCTCCATCACGAGTAGAAAAAAACCTGAAGGCATCAGCGCGAACTCAATCGACGATGAACAGTTTCGCGCCAGTGGCGGTGAAGGATCGATGGCCTTCGGCGTCGTTGCCTACCTGGTAACTCATGCCGGGAGTCAATGTGAACTGGCGGCCATCCTCCAGTTCGGTCTGCAACTGCCCTTCCAGGCACAGGAGGATATGGCCGCGCCAGCACCAATGATCAGCGAGGTAGCCGGGGCTGTACTCGACCATCCGCACGCGCGTTGCGCCAAACTGGCACGTTCGCCACCAGGCCGTGCCGGTTACCCCGGCATGTGCCACCGGCTCAATGGTTGACCAGTCGGTGGTACCGAAAGGAATGGCGGTGAGATCCATGGCTACCTCGTTGATGTTCGCGAAGCGCGCAAGGTATCAACGAGGGGATTGTGCCGATAGATACAGACTGCGCGGATTTGCGGGATACAGACTCTGAACAAGTCCTTGTGGAAGCTGGCTTGCCAGTAAAGAGGCCCGGTCACGCAGTTCTCAGAACGCAGAGAAACCAAACAATCCGGGCAATCAGTTAAATTGATCTGGAGCAGTATTTACCCCACACGGCAGCCGTAATCTGCAATGGCTGAAAACAGCCGTGCTGTGCGCACGTCACAGGCCTTGAGGCCAAGGTGGCGCCATGAACAAAAAACGCATTGTCTGGGGGAGCATTCTCCTGGGCCTTCCGTGTGTCTTGCTTCCGGTCATTTTGATGGGTTACGTCGCCTGGATGTTGAATCTGGCCGCGGCTCAACAACGTCTGGAAGCCCTCGCTTCCGTCGCCTCCAGTCGTGCCCATGGCACCTTCAGTGAAGCGGCCGGCGCGCTGAAATCCATCGCCGGCTCGCGGCTCGGGCCGTGCACGCCGGAAAGCATCGACGAGATGCGTCTGCTGACCATCAACACCCTCTCGGTGAAGTCTATCGGCTATGTCGAAGAAGAGATTTACGCCTGCGGGTCATGGGGCCTGGTCGGGCAGCATGCGGCGCCGTGGCGTGAAGACTTCACCACCGCGGATGGCGTGCGTGTGTCGCTCGGTGTGCAGTCGCGCATCGTTGCGGCCAAGCCGATGATGGCGCTGCAGTACGCGGCGTTCAACGTGCTGGTCGATCCCGAGCAGTTTTTGCAGGTGATGCTTGACGAGGATCTGCACCTGGCGGTCGGCACCGCATCCGGGCAATTGGTCAGTGCCTCGCGTCCGGGCGCAGAACACTTTCTTGCTCGCGTGCATTCCGGCCCGCATTCGGGCCTTGCCGACGGCTATCTCTACACCCTCGTGCACAGCGGCGACTGGGTCGTCATCGCCGCGCTGTCGCGCCATGAGCTGATGCAAGGCTTGATCCGCCGGGAGTTACTGCTATTGCCCATCGGTGGTTTGCTCGCCGGGGTGCTGGTGTTGCTGATCGTGCGCCGCACCCGGCAACGTCTGTCGCCGCTGGCGGAACTGCAAATGGCGGTGCGCAATCGTGAGTTCGTTGTTCACTATCAACCGATCATCCGCCTCAGCGACGGTGCTTGCGTCGGTGCGGAGGCACTGGTGCGCTGGCAGCATCCGGATGGCTCGCGGGTGTGCCCCGATGCGTTTATTCCGCTGGCCGAGCACAGCGGTTTGATTCTGCCGATCACCGATCAGGTCATCGACAATGTGATGCGTGACCTCGGCCCGTTGCTGGTCAAGGAGCGCAGCTTGCACGTGGCGATCAATCTGGCGGCGAAGGACGTCAGCAGCGGGCGCTTTCTGGCGAAACTGGAGGCCGCGCTGGACCGGGCCAACGTGCAGCAGCATCAAATCTGGCTGGAGGCCACCGAGCGCGGATTCGTCGAGATCGACGCCGCGCGGGCCACGGTCAACCATGCCCGCGAGCTGGGTTATCTGGCGGCCATCGATGATTTCGGCACCGGGTTTTCCAGCCTCCAGCATTTGCAGCAACTGCCGCTGGACGTGCTGAAGATCGACAAATCGTTTGTCGATAATATCGATCAGGATGCCGCGACCGGCACCGTGACCGGCCACATCATCGAAATGGCCAAGAGCCTGCGCCTGCAGATAGTCGCCGAAGGCATCGAGACCGAAGCCCAGCGCGATTACCTGCGCGATCACGGCGTGCATTTTGGTCAGGGCTGGCTGTTTGGCAAAGCGATGCCGGCGGATGAGTTTTTGCGGTTCTATCAAGACCGGGCAAACGTGCTTGTCGACCATCCAGCGCTAGAAAGCGTGTAACTATCGACGACCTCCGGACAAGCCACCCGTCAGCTGACCAAGAATCTGCACGAGCTCAGGTCGCGTCCATTTTTCCCACGGTACGACCTCCTTGTTATCACCGGTGTGCCAATGCTCTCCAGAATCAAACGCGAGGTAGATGGAAAAAGCCGGCTCGGGCATTTCGGCATCCATGCCGAGGTTCACGATATCGCCGAACAACAGATTCATCACCTCGTCGCATGCGTGAAAGTCGCGTGCACCGCTAAGGAACTGATCGGCCATGGCAATCGCGACTTGATTCAACAGGTCGCGAGGATTCATCTGCACGGCCTGAGAAATAAGGCTCAAGTCGTGAATCGTGTCTTGCTCGAGGATTTGTAGAACGTAAGCAAGATCAGCGCGGCTCAGGGTCGGCAAGGCGTGTCCTCCGGGCGTACAGTGAAGTGTGCGCGCAGCATGCAATGGATCCCCACCGTTGCCAACGTTTGCCTCAACCTTCAGTTGGTCTGGCTGACGACCTTGATGTCCGTAATCGCTACCCGCTCGGCCTGTTCGAGGATCTGCTCGGGTGTTGAGTCTGCAGTGGGCATCATCAGGCCGTTTTCAGCGTCGCCCAAGTGCAGTTCCAGCAGATGCATCGCGGCTTCGTGCTCGGACAACTGCTGTTCCTTGAGTTCAAGCAGAAAAGTCCGCGGCTCGCCGTTGAACAGATATTCGATGTGATAGGTGTACATGATGTCATCCACGTCAGTTGGAAAAGGCACTGATTATCCTGACGCAGTGGTCAGTTTTTAGTTCAAATTGAATCGCCTCTCTGGCCAATCCGGATTTCATGGCAAACTTTTTCCTTGCCGAGGCGTCCCTTTCTTAAACCCCCAACCGGCTGATTTCAGCCAAGGACAGGCGATGACCTTCTTCATTTTTCTTCTGGCCTGCGCAGCAGCGGCAACCACCGGCGTGATGTTCAAACCGGGGCCGTGGTACGAAGGGCTGAACAAACCCGGTTTCACCCCGCCCAACTGGGCGTTCCCCGTGGCCTGGACGATTATCTATCTGCTGCTGGCCTGGGCCGGTTATCGCTTGAGCCTGATCCCCGGTAGCCAGACCGTGCTGGCGCTATGGGCGGCGCAGATTGCGTTGAACACGCTGTGGACGCCGGTGTTCTTCGGTGCGCATCAGGTGCTGGCGGCGATGGTGATTCTCACCGTGTTGTGGCTGGTGGTCGCGGCGATGGTGGTGCTGGCAATACAACTGGACCTGATCACTGGCTTGATCCTGTTTCCGTATCTGGCGTGGCTGTGTGTGGCGGCGGCGTTGAATTTTTCCATCCTGATCAAGAACCGCTGATGAACAATGCCAATTGGGGTACTGCAACACCGTGGCCGCAGGGCGAACGCGAGTTGGATGAGGTGCGCGCCTTCAACAGGAAGCTGGCCTGGCTGCCACGTTTCAAGATCCGCAATCGCCTGACGCCGCGTTTGATTCAGGCGCTGTTGCGCTGCAGCCAGATCGGCGGTTCCGGCGTGTTGCGCAAGTTTGGTCTGACGGCTGAGCGCAAGCTGATTGATAACGTGCCGGTGCGGATCATTCGCCCCAAAGGCCCGGCGAAAGGCGTGGTGCTGGACTTTCACGGTGGCGGCTGGGTGATCGGCAATGCGCAGATGGACGACAACTTCAACGCGGCCATCGTCGACAGCTGCCAGGTGACCGTGGTTTCGGTGGATTATCGACTGGCCGTGTCCACGCCCATCGAAGGACTGCTGGAGGATTGCCTCAACGCCACTCGTTGGCTGTTACAAGAGGCTGAGTTCGCCGGCCTGCCCGTCGTGGTAGTCGGTGAATCGGCGGGCGGTCATCTGGCCGCGGCAACCTTGCTGGCGCTGAAACAATGGCCCGATCTGCTGCAGAGAATCAGCGGCGCACTGCTGTATTACGGCGTCTACGACCTGACCGGCACGCCCAGCGTACGCACCGCCCCCGCAGACACGTTGGTGCTGGACGGCCCGGGCATGGTCGAGGCGCTACGTCTGCTTACGCCCGAGTTGACTGACGAGCAGCGCCGCCAGCCACCACTGTCTCCGCTGTACGGCGATTTCAGCGGCTTCCCGCCCGCGTTGCTGTTTGCCGGTGAACTCGATCCGCTGCGCGATGACACTCTCGAGATCGCCAAGCGCTGGGCGCAAGCGGCCCCGGTCGAAATGTACATGCTGCCCTCCTCGCCTCACGGGTTTATCCACTTTCCCACAGCCATCGCCGAGGGCGTGCTGGCGTACAGTCGAAAGTGGATTTTGGCGCGCGTTGAGGCTGGCGCGCTGCGAGATTGAAAACTGGCAGCCCGGCCAGATGCTGAAACGCTGTCCCACACTGTTCCGCGTTACCGGAAGATCAAAAGCAAAAGCCCCACGGCTATCGCAATCCAACCCACAACTCTCGCGGCGCCTGCCCACTGATAATACCGGCGCTTGTCTCTCTGCTCCCTTGTAAGCATCTGAGCGGACATCAGCCGAGACCGCTCTGCCTTAACGGACTTTGAATAGCCGAACATATCTGACACATACAAAATCAGCCCCAGGCCTATCACCAACAGTGCGCAAGCGAAACTCACCACATCGATCCCTCTATCGAAACCCGCCAGATTCAAGCGATGTAAAAGAAGTACAGCGCCAAACCAAGCAACTGCATGATCAGCATGATTGAAAGAACATGATTGCAAGCCCTCCACGCCTTGCTCACCGGTTTGCTCTTGGCCACCCGGTAACGAAGGTAACTGTCGAGTGACAGCGACGCCGTGGGAATGAGCACGAACAGAAACGTCAAAAAGAAATTAAACATTTCCTTTGCCCATCGACTCCCAACAGGAAACCCGGTGTATTCGCTGCATCTTGCGTTGCTCAAGGCGTCTGAGCTGTCAGCTTAGCTGACCGGCATGCCCCCGGAATCCCGGGCGATACTCGGGAATCCAGCGCCCAATGGGGACAAGCCGTTGACGTGCAAACCCTCAAAGCCGCCATTCAATGGCAGAATCCCCAGACCCTGATCATTTCGGAGACCACAATGCTGCGCGTGTTTGAACAACGGCTCGACCCATTTCCTCCCGACGAAGCACCGCCTCCGCCCGTCGGCCTGATGCGGTTCCTGTGGGCCTGCACGCGCGGCGCACGCGGTTATATCCTCGCGCTGGCGCTGCTCAGTGCCGGTGTGTCGATCTACGAAGCCTGGCTGTTTTCCTTTCTCGGCCAGGTCGTCGATCTGCTCTCGACGTGGCAGGCCGGTGGCGGTGTCAACGCACAAGAAAGTCGCGTGCTCTGGGGCATCGGCATCGTGTTGTTCATCAGCATTGGGCTGGTGGCGTTGCGCACGATGGTTCAGCACCAGATCCTGGCGATCAACTTACCGTTGCGGCTGCGCTGGGACTTTCATCGGCTGATGCTGCGGCAAAGCCTTTCGTTCTTCTCCGATGAATTTTCCGGGCGGGTCACGACCAAGGTCATGCAGACCGCATTGGCGGTGCGCGAAGTCTTGTTCACCCTGATCGAAATCGCACCGGGCATCGGCGTTTACTTCATTGCGATCATCGCCCTGGCTGGTGGTTTTGCCTTGAAACTGATGCTGCCGTTCATTGCCTGGCTCGCGTTATTCGGGCTGGCCATGGTTTATTTTGTGCCGCGCTTGGGGAAAGTCGGCCAGGAACAGGCCGATGCGCGATCATCGATGACCGGGCGCATTGCCGACGCCTACACCAACATCACCACGGTGAAACTGTTCTCACACTCCAAACGTGAAGCACACTTCGCCCGCGCGGCGATGGAGGATTTCAAGCTCACCGGTTTTCGCCAGATGCGTCTGGTCAGCCAGTTCGAAATCGTCAATCAGGCGCTGGTGGTCGGGCTGATTCTGGGTGCCGGCGGCTACGCGCTGTGGCTCTGGCATCTGGGTCAGGTCGGTACCGGTGCGGTGGCGGCGATTACCGCCATGGCGCTGCGCATCAACGGCATGTCGCACTGGATCATGTGGCAGATGACGTCGCTGTTCGAAAACATTGGCACCGTGCAGGACGGCATGGCCACCCTCACCCGCGGCCCCAAAGTGCAGGACGCGCCGAACGCCAGCGTGCTGGTGCCGGCGGGCGGTGCAGTGACGTTCGACAAGGTCAATTTCAACTACAACGGCGAACGTCAGGTCCTCGACAACTTGAGCCTGAACATCCGGCCCGGCGAAAAAATTGGCTTGGTCGGTCGCTCCGGTGCGGGCAAATCGACGCTGATCAATCTGCTGCTGCGTTTCTATGATGTCGACAGCGGCGAGATTCGCATCGACGGGCAAAACATCGCGCAGGTGACCCAAGACAGTCTGCGTAGCGCGATCGGCATGGTCACCCAGGACACGTCGCTGCTGCACCGCTCGATTCGCGACAACATCGCCTACGGCCGCCCCGACGCCAGCGACGAAGATATCCGCCGCGCCGCCGCCAACGCGCAGGCCGACGGTTTCATCAGCCAACTCAGCGACAAGCAAGGCCACAGCGGTTACGACACGCTGGTCGGTGAGCGCGGCATCAAGCTTTCGGGCGGCCAGCGCCAACGTATCGCCATCGCCCGGGTGATGCTGAAGAACGCGCCGATCCTGCTGCTCGACGAAGCCACCAGTGCGCTGGACTCGGAAGTCGAAGTCGCCATTCAGGAAAGCCTCGATGAAATGATGCAGGGTAAGACCGTCATCGCTATTGCCCATCGCTTGTCGACGATTGCGGCGATGGATCGACTGATTGTCATGGATGAGGGGCGGATTATCGAGCAGGGGACGCACACTGAGCTGCTGAGCAGAAACGGTATTTATGCGCGGCTCTGGCAGCATCAGAGTGGTGGGTTTCTGGGGGAGGATCAGGGCGTGGCGGCGGCGATGGATCAGGCTTGAGGGTTTCGGACTGAGGGGGGAGCAGTCGCTTGTGAGCGACTGCTTTAAGTTCTGGAGGGAGGCATTGCACTGGCAAAAATCACCTATGCCCCCGGCCTGACGGTTTAAGCCTCGGATACTGCCTCGCGCACGAACTCCTCATAGGTGCGCAGCGGGTGCCCAATCAGAGCCTGAAGCTGTTCTACCGTTTCTTCCGCGGAGCGCATGCCGAATTTCTGGATACCCGCCATCATCAGACGCATGTCATAAGCCAGCCAGGTGGGGCCATACGCAGCCAGTTGGCCTTCGAAAGCCGCGACGTCATCACCCCCATAGACGACTTCGTGGCCCAGAGCAGTACTCCAGATACTCGCCACGGACGCACCGGTGAGTGCTTGCGGCCCAACCAATTCGAGCGTTACACGATCCAGCGCAGCAGGTGCCTTGTCACGTCGCAGCAGCTCTGCGACCGCAACATCAGCGATATCGCGCGCGTCAATCATCGACACGCCGGCGGCGCCAATCGGCATTGGATACACCGAGTGGTTCTGGATAGTCTGTTGCACCATCCGGTCGTTCTGCATGAAATAAGCCGGACGCAGAACCGTGGCAGGCATGTCGAAACTCTCGATCATGCGCTCAACCGTATGTTTGCCGGTGAAGTGCGGGACATTGGTGAATTTGTCGGCATGGATCACCGACAGATAGACAATGCGTTCGATCCCCGCCTCGCGAGCCAGGTTTAGCGTAATCAACGCCTGAGTGACCTCATCGGGCGTCACAGCATTGAGCAGGAACAGCGTACGCACCGCGGCCAGTGCAACGCGCATCGGCGCTACGTCCGTGAGGTCGGCGACCACTTCAGTGACGCCCGCCGGAAATTCCCGCTTGCCCGTTTGACGCACAAGGGCTTTGACCTCGGCGCCCGCGCCAGCAAGGCCTTGAGTGATCAGTGAACCAATGGTGCCGGTGGCGCCAATAACCAAAATGCTCATGTTTAAAACTCCTGCATGGGATTCAAAGTGGATCAGCGAGTGAAATCCGCAACGACCTTGCCGGTCCGTGAGGTGCGATTGCGTTCGATCGCGTCGGGAATATCAGAGAAACCAACGACATTGCCGATCCTCGATTGAAGCGTGCCGCTGGCGACTTCCCTGGCCAGTTTCTCCAGCAATTGAGGATCAGGCTTATTCATGAACCAGAGGCCTCGGCGATTCGCCGGCGTTCTGGAAAGGATGTCTGGGGATGAAGTGCCGACAACCACACCGTCCTGCGACAACACCTGCCACGACCGGTCCAGGACCTCACCACCGACGTAGTCGAGCACCAGTTCGATAGGGTGGACGATGTTTTCGAAACGCTGAGATTGGTAGTCAATGACAGAGTCGGCGCCGAGGCTTCGTACGTAATCGAGGTCGGCAGTCCCCGCCGTTGCAAAGACCTCGGCGCCCGCCCGCTTGGCGTACTGCACGGCATAAGCGCCCAGCCCGCCTGCTGCGCCATGAATCAGGATTCGCTGTCCTGCGCGGATCGGCCCCGCGTGATGAAGACTGTTCCATGCCGCAACGGCTGCTACAGGCATGGCGGCCGCATGGATGTCGTCCAGAGCCTCAGGCGTGAGGGACAGACTCGCTTCGTTTACGGTCACGAACTCAGCGTAAGCGCCCAGTGCGCCCATCGCTGCCATGACGCGGTCGCCAACACTGAAACGAGAGGCTCCGGGGCCCACCGCTTCAATCACTCCGGCCATTTCGGCGCCCAGCACGATGGGCAGTGGCAGCGCGAATGCATTGCGCACCTGTCCTTCGCGAATCTTCCAGTCGATACCATTTACGCCCGCGGCTTTAACCCGAACCAGCACCTGGCCTTGCTCGGGTGTTGGTTGCTCGATCCTGGAAACTTGTGCGACTTGTGCACCACCGTAGGCTCGTATCAATACGGCGCGTTGAAGTGTATTCATGGAAATTCCTCATCTCGTGTTCCGATGAGAAGAAATTAATCCGTTGCACAGACAAAACGAAGACCACAAAATCCATACACCTCGTTTCAAATATGGAACACCATGAACATTAACGCGCTACTGGATTTCATCCTCGTCGGCACTCATTCAGGGCTGGGAAAGGCGAGCCGTGCGAGCGGCATTCCCAAAGCCACGTTGTCGCGACGGATCGCGGAACTTGAAGATCAACTCGGCGTGCGGCTGATAGAGCGCAGCGCGCGCGGTCTGAAGCTCACCGAAGCGGGTGAGGCGCTGATTTCCCGAACCGAAGGCCCGCTCAGTGAAGTGACCGACGCCATGACCGCAGCAGGTGAAGGCGTATCAACGCCTCGCGGACGTCTGCGGGTCGCTGCGCCGATTCTGTTCTCGCAGCTCGCAATGGGACGTATCGGCGCCGAGTTCTGTGCGGCTTATCCGGATGTATTCATCGAGGTCGTTTCGGAAGATCGCAGGGTGGATCTGGTGGAGGAACAATTTGACGTCGCCATTCGAATCAACCCGAGCCCGGACAGCAGCCTGGTCGGCCGGTGCTTCGCCAAAGACCGAATGGTCGTGGTGGCAGCGCCTGAAATACTCAGGCCGGCGCCCGGCGCGATCAGCGCCGTTCCCGCTATCGTGACGTCGACTTTCCAGCCAACACACTGGAGTCTTGATGGCGGGCAGTTGGTTTTGGAGCCAATCCCGAAGATGCAATTCTCTTCGCTACTGATGGTTCGCGATGCCGCGATCGCCGGCGGCGGTGCAGCGCTCATCCCGCAGTCCATCGCCTGGAACCAGCTCTCCCGTGGTGAGTTGATTCAGTGGGGGACGGTGGCAGATGCCGAACCAGCGCTTTGGGTTCTGCATACCTCCCGGCGACTCGCGGCGCCAAAGGTCCGCGCATTCGTCGACTTCATGTGTGACAGATATTCAGACATGTCTCTTGTGCTGAGGGGATAGAACTTGATCAGGTTCGGGCTCGTGTGCCCTTTGCCTTGATGCACGCCTTTTCAACTCACCGGCACCGCAAACACCGCACTGGCCCGCGCAACCGTTCGCTCCCCAACATGCAAACTAACGGCAGCAAACGCCAGTTGACGTCCCTTTTTCGAATGCTCCAAACGCACTTCCAGCCACTCATTCATTTTTACCGCGCCGAGATAATCCAGAGTCATGCTCGCGGTGATCAATGGCTGCGGAGGGTCGCTGGAAAACGCCATGGCATAACCCATCCCGACATCGGCCAATGTCGCCAATACACCACCATGCAAGGTGCCACGGCCATTGGCATGGCGTGAGTCAGTCAACAATCCCAGTTCCAATTGCAGCCCACTGCCTCGCGCGTAGATCGGGCCCAGCAAATCAAGCAACGGACTGCTGCGGGTAAACGGGGTGAAACCTTCGGGAATTGGCGTGGCGTTCATGATCCCTCCTGGTGCCGGTGACTCACCGGCTTCATTGACCTTAACAGGAGGGTTTATTGGCAACCGCGCAATGGAGCAAGAACTATACGTATGCGGAATCTGCAGTGATCAACTGTCAAAGCAGACCGACCGATCATCCCGTGGACGCCAGATCTGCACGCTCCATCATTCGGACACTGGCAAACGTCGATTCATTGCGCGCTTGGTCGAGCGTCGTCAGCGGTTTGGTCACTGACCGTGGCGATGCCGATTTACGGCTCATTTCAGAACCTGATCGCTCGTCGCTCGGCGGCACGCCAAAGTGCTCGCGATAGCATTTGGAGAAATGCGGCGTGGAGACGAAACCGCAGACATACGCCAGCTCAACGATCGACAAGGAGGTTTGCTTGAGCAGTTGTCGCGCGCGAATAAGCCGCAACCTCAAGTAGTAGCGCGACGGCGTGCATTGCAGGTACTTCTGAAACAACCGCTCCAACTGCCGCCGTGACAGATCCACGTATTCGGCCAGGTTGTCCAGGTCGATCGGCTCTTCAAGATTGGCTTCCATCAACGCAACGACTTCTTGCAGCTTGGGCTGGTGCGTGCCGACCACATGCTTGAGCGGCACGCGCTGATGATCCTGCTCGTTGCGGATGCGCTCGTAGACGAACATCTCGGAGATGGCGGTGGCCAGTTCACGACCATGATCGCGGGCAATCAGGTGCAGCATCATGTCCAGCGGCGCAGTGCCGCCGGAGCTGGTGAAGCGGTTGCGGTCGAGGGTAAACAGACCGGTGCTGACGTTGACGCGCGGAAAAGCTTCCTGCATGGCCGCCAGAAATTCCCAGTGCACGCTGCACTCGTAACCGTCGAGCAACCCGGCCTTGGCCAGCGCCCAACTGCCGGTGCAGACCCCGCCCAAGCGTTTCGATTGCCGCGCCAGGGCTTGCAGCCAGGTCGTGTGCTCGCGGGTAATTGCGCTCTGGATGCCGACACCACCGCAGACGATGACCGTGTCCGCCACGGAAGGATTACTCCACGAGCCATCCGGGGTGATTGGCACGCCATCACTGGCCCAGACCGCCGCGCCATTGGCGCTGAAGGTGTGCCAGCGATACAGCGTTCGCCCGGTCAGTTGATTGGCCATGCGCAATGGCTCGACGGCGGACGCCAGCGACATGAGGGTGAATTTGTCTAACAGCAGAAACCCGACGGATTGCGTCGCACCGTCGGCCACGGAGGAGATCGATGACATCATGTCCTCATAAGAATCGGTCTGAGACGCAGGCGTCTGTCATTCCCTTCGGCTTTCGCGAAGGGAGTATCAGGTTCGGCGCAACCGCCTACCCCACCGACGTAACCCTCGCCGCCGGCGCAGGATGCCGCGACGTCAACAGGCCAATAAAGGAAATCGCCAGCGCCAGGCCAATAGTTGTGGTGACTTCGGTGCGATGTTCAGGAGTGATCATCATCACCGCCAGCGCTGCGCAGATGAACACAATCACCAGCCACGTCAGCCACGGAAACAGCCACATGCGAAAAGTCAGCTCGACGTTGCGCTGGCGCAGTATCCGCCGCATGCGCAACTGCGACACCGCGATCGCGAGGTATACCAGCAAGGCAATCGCCCCGGAGCTGGCCAGCAGGAATTGAAACAGCCCGGCAGGCATGAAATAGCTCCACACGGTAATTGACGCACCGATCACGGTGCTGGCGATGACCGCTGCGCGCGGTACACCTTCCGAGGATGTCGCCTTGAGCATCTTCGGCGCATCGCCACGCCGGCCCAGCGAGTACAACATGCGCGAGGCAATGTAGATCGAGGAGTTCATGCAACTGGCCACGGCAATCAGCACGACGACGTCGACCATGAACTTGGCGTGAGGAATGTTCATGATTTCCAGGGCGCGCTGATAAGAGCCGACCGAAGCGAGCAACGGATCATTCCACGGCACCACGGAGATGACGACGAAGATCGACAGCAGGTAAAACACGCCAATACGCCAGATCACCGAGCGCGTGGCCTTGGCAATGTTGCGCGACGGATCATTCGATTCGGCTGCGGCGATGGTCACCGCTTCGGTTCCGATGAAGCTGAACATGATGGTGATGAACGCGCCGACCACCGCTGACAAGCCGTTGGGCGCAAACCCGCCGTGCTCGGCCATCAATCCGCTCAAGCCGCTGACTTCCCTGTCGGGAATCCAGCCCATCAACACGGCGAAACCAACGCCGATAAAACCGATGATCGCCACGACCTTGGCCATGGCGAACCAGAATTCGAATTCACCGTACTTGGACACGCTGAACAGGTTGGTCACCACCAGCGCAATGATCGAGCCCAGCGCGAACAGCCAGGCATCAACCTGCGGAAACCATTGGTTGAGTACATGCCCGGCCGCCAGCGCTTCGATAGGAATGACCAGAACCCAGAACCACCAGTACAGCCAGCCAATGGTGAAGCCCGCCCAGCGCCCGATGGCCTGGTCGGCATAGGTCGAGAACGACCCGGTGTCGGGATTGGCCACCGCCATCTCGCCGAGCATGCGCATGACCAGCACGACGAGCAAACCGGAGAACAGATAAGCCAACAGAACCGCCGGCCCCGCCGCCGCAATGGCATGTCCTGAACCTACGAACAATCCGGCGCCGATAATCCCGGCGATGGATAGCATGGTGACGTGACGAGGCTTGAAGCCCTGCGCCAATTGGCTACTCGAATCCGTTGAGTTCGGGCTGATCATTGGTTTTTTTATTCTCTGCTGATCGACATTTAAGCGAGTTGACTCGGGCAAACGAGCACGATCGTTGCCTGCTGAACTTCCCGAAAGAAGCCCGCTCAACCGCCGCAGTTCTTATTAACCCCATGATCTGGATGGGGTTATTTTGACGTGAAGACGCGTCACCTTACCGGGATTGTCCGACAATCCAGTAGCCTGAGTGCGCCATGGTTGTGTCTGATATCGACATGCGGAGACCGGATGGTCGATATAGATATCCATCCGTCAGCGAGCAGTCTCTGAATAGCTTTCGGGTTCGTTGAGCCTGCTGGTCTGATAGCATCCTTGCTAGCCGAACCCACTCTGCGAGTCAGTTACTACGACAATGGCCATTCTCTACCCTCCTCGATCCTTGCTTGCCAAAGAGCGGCTCGACTATTGGAGCGAGGTAGTGTGCGCCACCTACGGCCTGACCACCCAGCGCACGCTGTCCGACACGCCATTCGATGGTCGCCTCAGCGCTAACACGCTAGGCGATATTCTGCTGACGCACATCTCATCGGCGCCCATCGAATACGAAAGCAGACAGACAGATTCAGGCGTTGAGCAGTTTTTTCTTTGCCTCACCCTCAGCACAGAAGCCGAACTGGAGCAACGCGGGCGACGATCGGTACAGGCTCGCGGCGATATCGTGCTGTTCAACAGTGCCGAACCCTACCGGTGCCGTTTCCCCAAGGGAGACGATCAGATCGTCATTGCGATCCCCCGCGAACGATTGATCCAGCACTTGCCCAGACCAGAGGCCCTGGTCAGTCGCACGCTCGACAGCCATTCGGCACTGGCAAGACTGGCCGGCAACATGATGGTTGAAGTGCTCGATACCGGCCCTCAGCAAACCCGTGCCGGCGAACGCTTGAGTGGCGCGTTGCTGGAAGTGCTGGCCACAGCTTTCGAAGGCGCGTTCGACCTCGCGGATCTTGGCCACTCGAGCCGTCATGACGCGCAACTGATGAAAGCCAAAGACTTCTTGCTGGCCAACCTTGATGACACCGGGCTGGACCTCGCGGCCATCGCACAAGCCATTCATGTCTCCCCGCGCGCACTCAGCCGCCTGTTCGCCATGGAGGGCACAACGGCCACTCGCTGGCTGTGGCAGCAACGTCTTCAGGCTTGCCGGACGGCGCTGATGAAAGGCCCGTCTCGCAGCGTCAGCGAAGTCGCACTCTGCTTTGGTTTCACCAACATGGCGCACTTCAGCCGCGCCTTCAAAAGCGCTTTTGGCGTTTCACCCAGCGTCTTTTCGAAACAGCAATGACCGCTTGGCCAGTCAGGCGAAGTGTCTGGCCAGTTCAGCAAAGCGCACGATAGCGGTCATTGTCACCATGACACGGCTTAAGCGCGTCTCGAATCGCGCCAGGCCACCGGCACCGTACTTTTTCGCCTCTGAGCCGTCTGCTCGCCCCCATCAGGAATCTCGGCATGCCCCCTTCGAACGATAAAACCCTGCGCCTGCTTTTCCCCCAATGGCAGGGTGGCAACAACCCGCCTTATCATTTCGGCGCGCAACTGTTGGCCTGGCTGGCACCCGATCCGCACGGGCCGGTGGCTGAGGTGCCGGTCGCAATGCCAAGTGACGAGCCATTACCGATGGAGAGCGGGATCCGCGGGCGTAGCGCGTTGTTGCAACAACTGCACAGTGCGCGGGCGATTATCGATGAGCATGCACCGGATCGGATGGTCATTCTCGGCGGTGATTGTCTGGTGGATCTCGCACCGTTCGCCTACCTCAACGAGCGCTATGCCGGCGACCTTGCCGTGCTCTGGGTCGATGCACACCCCGACGTGTTAACGCCTGCGGACTTCGCCAATGCCCACGCCATGGTGCTGGGCAATCTGCTGGGCGAAGGTGATGCGGACTTTGCTGCTGCAGTCAAATGTCCGCTGAAACCGGCAAACGTGATGTATGCCGGTTTGATGGAAACAATGCCTGTGGAAACCGCTCTGATTGAACGCCTGGGACTGCAACATGCCAGCCCCGCGCAATTGGCCCACAGCAGCGAACCGGTGCTGAAATGGTTCCGTTCTACCGGTGCGAAACACCTGGCCATTCACTTGGATCTGGATGTACTGGATCCGAACGGTTTCCGCTCGCTGCTGTTCGCCAATCCAGAAGCGCCACCGGGAACGTTTGACGGCGTCGCCCAAGGCAAGATGTCCATCGCCCATGTGGTGCGGCTGCTGGCAGACATTGCCAGCATTGCTGACGTTGTAGGCATCGGCATCGCCGAACACCTGCCGTGGGATGCACTGGCGTTGAAAAACATGTTGGCGCGTCTTCCGCTGCTCGCTACTGTCTGAGCCACACACCGGTGATAGCGTTTGGTGCCGTTCCTCAAACGCCACCTCGGGCCTGACGGACATAGAAAAGCCCTGGCACCCGATGAACCTGTAGCGCTGCTACTTCGTCCGGTCTTCATCGGGGCAAGTTGTTTTCACCGTTTACCGGTTCATTTCGGGACAACGGCTACCTTTCCTCCTTTACATGGAACGACGGTCGCTCCGTGTTCTCTACCGCTGAACCTACTGCGGAGGGATTGACCATGATTGCCCCTGAAACCGGTATGAAAGCGGGTGAGCGTTACAGCATTGAAAGCGTCGAGCGCGCGCCGCAGTTTTCTGGCTTTTTCCTCGACGGCAAGTATTACCTGGGCCCCGAGTTGCAGACGGCCGTGGGCTGGCTCGAAGGGCAGAACTTCTTCTATGACCAACTCGATCCCAATGGCGAACCGGTTTATCCAGACAGAATCGTTGGCACGATCACCGCGCGGACACTGGAACTGTCAGATGGCCTGCGTCTGAGCATCGAGGAAATGCCGTTTCAGGCAGAAGCCGTTTCACCATTGCGTACGTTTGACGAAGCGACCGTTGAAACCCGACCACTGGCGATATCGCAGCGGCATACAGCATCAGGCTTGCGCCAGCCGATGCAACCTTCGGCACTGCTGGTTGCAGGCGCCGCACTGCTAGTCGGGCTGTGCCTGTTGGCGATCAATCGTTCTGGCCGTCGAGTCAAATAGGCTCTGCACGATCTGGGCGGTGACCGCTTTTCGTCACGGCCCACGATCAAAGGCTGATCACAGCGCTTGCCTCGCGCATGAAGATTTCCACGGTTTTCGGACCGATGCCGTCGAACTCTGCCAGCCGTTTCTCAAACGCCTGGCGATTAGCGCTGGCCTCGACCATATGGCTGACCTTGCCCGCGTATTCGTCGTTCAACCGGCGTGCCAAGGCGTGCAGCCGTACGGCGGTGGTCTCGTCGTAACGCACGTAGTGCGCCTCACCGAGCATCGCGACCAGTTCACGATGGCTACACGCCGCCAGTTTGCGCGGTGTATCGCGCCCGTGTTTATCAATGATCACCCGATAGGCTTCGGCGGCGATTTCGGCCTGTATCCGCTTGCCCATCAGGAAACTGGCGAGCAGCCATTTGAACAGTGCAGCGTCATCGTTGTGTTTGAGCTGAATGTTCAAATCCTCGGCACTGATCGTCTTGTTCACCGGGTACCTCCGGGGTTGAAATCGAGGGAATTTTTGCTGTTCTGTCTGCTTGGCAAAGGCTTGATCTTTAGGCCTCCGCCGGTTCCAACCGTTCAAAGCAAAACAATTGTCAGCAGCCTGAAACAAACCCCGAAAATCCTTTGAATTTTTTTCGACGGCAAAACTCATTTGCGTATGAGCGTAAGGAGGAACGCATGAGCAACGTCGACATCTTCGTCATCGAATACAAACTTCACGGCCAGCCAAAATCATTCGTCATCCGCGCAAAAACCATGCGCAATGTTGACGCATGGCATTGGGCGAGTTGCGACGCCGGCATTGCGCCGATTCCCAAACCCGGCAAGCCACCGTTGAAAGTCATCTCTAAACCCCAGGCCGAGCGGTATGGCATCACCGAGGTCAAATGGCGCGAAACGGCAACGGTGGACTGGATGGAGGCTTAGTCATGCTCAAACAGATCGGCAATACGTTGATCCGCCGTGACCATCGAGCCAGCTGCCATTGCGGCGCCGTCATTCTCGAAATCCACCTGCCCGACGGCCTGCCGGCGCCGCATCGCTGCGACTGCTCCTTCTGCAAACGCCGTGGCGCAGTCGTTGCGGCAGTGCCGGCGGCGGACCTGAAAGTGATCCGTGGCCAGTCTGCGCTGTTGAAGTACAGCTTTGGCCAGCAAGTGGCCGAGCACTTTTTCTGCGGTAACTGCGGCATCTACACCCATCATCGACGCAGTACCAATCCGCATGAATTCGGCTTCAATGTCGGCTGCCTTGAGGGGATCAATCCTTATGATCTGGGTGAAGTGCCGGTGGCGGATGGCGGGGCTTGGCAGTCGCCGTGAGGGCGAATGAGCACTGGCGAGCGCATCAAGGCTCGCCAGCGGCTCAATGAGCAAGATCAGCTTTTCCGAAAGAAACCTGCCTTACGGCACTTTCAGATCAAGCAACTCACCGCCCTCCTTGCTCAGACGCTCCAGATACGCACCGGCCTCGAGCAACTGATAAGGGAAGTAAAGACCTGCCGTAGTGGGCGCTCGACCATCGAGGCCGAGCAGTCGCTCCAGCAGCATCGCGATACTCAACCCCGTGAGCGCGGCGGCGCCCGCCGGATGCACGAGGGCATGCCGAGTGTGCAACGGTCGCCCCTGGCGATCCTCGCCAACCATTTCGATAAGGATCTCAGTCGACATCGGCCGCCCCGCGCGTCGCGAAGAACTGACCCCGCTGGCGAGATTGAACTGCACATTCGGCGCATCGATGGCGGCCGCCAGCCCAGTGACGTCGATGGACGAGAAACCGCTGGCTTGCATCGGCGTACCGTCCAGCGCGCGGAAGCTGACGTTCTTGTCCTCCCCTTCGCGCCAGATGTACTCCCCGTCGCGCCGAGTCAGGGCGGCCGGCAGCATCTTGTTCAGGTGTTCGAAATCCTTGGCCACGGTCGGCCCGCCACCGTCCTCTTCGTCGACCAGCGCATCAATACGGATATCGCGCACTCGGGCAAACGCTTCGGCAAGGTGCAATGTCGCCACGGTCGTCGCGCCCACCATCCATTCGTAACCCAGCACGATAGGCGCCGCGTCAGGGCGATGGATGAAACTGGCGATTTGCGGCGCAATCTCGAACACGCCGGAAGAAATGCTCAGGTGCGGCACCTTGCGCTGCTGCGCAAAACGTAGCCCGGCAAGAGAATGATCCATGTAGAAAACCGCCACGGCGCTGACCGGGCGATCGCCCAACCCCAAGTCTTCGGCAGCAGGATCAATGACCACGCCCTGCGCCCCGCCCATTTCCTCTGCCGCTTGTTGAGCCTTGGCCAGGTCACGGCCGCCGATCAGTAAAGGGACCTCGGGGTGAGCGGCGCGTATGGCTTTGGCAGAATGGTGGCCGATGGCGCCGGAACCGCCCAGAAACAAAATCGGATGAACTGACATGGGTATCCTTCCTCGTCTTTTTGGGTTGCAACCTAGTGTTGATGCGCTCCCCGACGTGAGGGTTCCAAGCCTTTGCGTGAACTGCAGGGTGGACCGACGAATGTCATTTTGAACGGCGTGTTGATGATGCGTGTTTAGGAGTTTTTCGTGGCTGTTTAAAAGACACGTCGCGTTACCTGCTTAAGGCTACAACGTCTTGCGCCGTTGCCTACGACTACGCCAGAATCCGCCGGCTTGTGCGTCTGGGGCGCGGGTTTTATCGTTCCTGGGTCACTGAAAAACAGTGATGGGGTTTGGTAGCCCGCTTCCATATGACGCATAACGTCACCGTGCGCAGATGCTTTTTCAGCATTTGTTTTATGGTGGCCATGCGCAGGGCGTCTTCGGGCGCGCCGGATTTTCCATATGGGCCGGTCTACCAACCTTCGTATGGCCACCACCTTTCGTTTGGTAGCGAGGGTGATGGCTCCTTAAGTCCCATATGGAGCTTCATCTATGTTCAAACCAACGCCGAATCCACCAGAAACCGATCCAGTCTCACCCTACAAATTCCCGGATTCCCGAACACTCAACGACGCAGCAGAACGAGCACTCGATTACTACCTCACCCCGACTCAACGCATCATGGGCAGCGACAAAAAACACGCGCCCATGTTTCTGGCCAATTCCGACTACGACAGCGAGTCCTTGCTGGTTAACGCCAGCGAATCCCTCGGCTCAGCCACCGAAATGCTCTGCAACTTCGCCGCCCTCCTTGACCCAGGCCACCGCAAAACTGCGCTGGGGATTGCGCAAGTGGTGATGCTGGGGGAATTGGCGGTGAATCGAGCGCTGGATAATGTTGTGCCGGTGGATTGATAGGTAATCCCTTTGTGGCTGTGGTGTGGCTGCTGTCACAAAGGGCTCAAGATTGCATCGGGTGTCTGCTTTCGGCCAGAAGCGCCCGGTCTGCCTGATAAATAAATCTGTCCCCATTCCACACGGCAATGAGTTCCCCTTCCTTGAACCATGAAGGCAATGTGATAGCATGGGTTCGCCCCCCGGAGAGGGGGAATTTTTCTACATCCCGCAAGGAATATGCCCCTGTGAAAGACTTCGTCATCAGCGTCAACAACACCGTCCTCTATCTGTCCCTGGCGTTCATCTGGCTGGTCGCTATCGTCGCGATTTTCACCAGCGGGTTCCTCCCGGCGCTGGGTATCTTCGTGGCCGGCACCCTGTGCTGGTGCATCATTTCCGGCTTCTGGTTCGTCCAGTCGGCGACCTACGAAGAACTGCGCAAGCTGAACGCAAACAAAGGCTGAAACGTCAGGGTGGAGCAGTAAGTGCCCCGCCCTACCCTGAGCGCTTGGTTCCGTGCCGAGCGCTCTCGCCCACTGCGAATGACTCGCATAAATCCCGCATTCTCCGAAATCCTGAAATTCCCCGCCATTCCCTAGCTCCGAGCGCAGAGAAAAACCTGTAATCCACCCACAAACCATCGTAATTTACCCGCCATAACTACAAGGTCGTTTGGGGATACACGTGGGAGCCTACCGTCTGCTATAGGCCGTGATGGTCGCCGTTTCGCATCTGGGCAAGATGTTCATGGGGTTCAACCCGGGTGTGGTTGCTGTGATTTCCTTCCTGCTCATCAGCGGTTTCGTCATGACTTCACTGATCGAGCGCAACTACAAGGCGCCCGGGAAAGTTGGCCTGTTCTACCTGGACCGGGCCTTGCGCCTTTATCCGCAGTTCCTGTTCTACTTCGTCGTTTCTTGTGCGGTGATCTACTTCCTGCTGCCCGGTACGCCGCAAGCGGCCGAATTAACCGTCAAAAACATCGCCGCGAGCCTGGCCATCGTGCCCCTCGGGTTCTATATGTTTGGTGCATCCGGAATCTGGATTTTGCCACCGGCGTGGTCGCTCGGCCTTGAGATGTGCTTCTACCTGGTGATCCCGTTCCTGCTCATCTACCGAGCACGCGGTGTGGCTTTCGCCTTGTCCGTTGCGGTCTTCATCCCCGCGTGTCTTGGACTCATCAACACCGACTTTTACGGCTACCGTTTGTTGCCGGGTGTCCTGTTCATCTTCCTGTGCGGCAGCTATCTCTACAAACCACAGGCGAAGGGTTTAGCGATTGCTGGTGGTACCGCTGTGGCGGCGGCGTTAATCTTTGTAGCGATCATGGCGGGATGGATCGAACGCCGACCGTTCAACGCTGAAGTGGCCGCAGGCATTGCCGTGGGCATCCCCGCAGTGTTCTTGCTGACGAAGCTCAAGTTTCACCGGATTGACGAGTTCCTGGGCAACATCAGCTACGGCGTATTCCTCAATCACTTCGTGGTGTTCTACTTCCTGCACGGTCTCTCGCCGATTACTTCATTCGACTGGCACAAGATTGCAACGGTGTTGGTGCTGTCGTTCTTGCTGAGTGGTGTTTCGTATTACTGCGTCGAACGGCCGGCGTTGAAGCTTCGGCATGCGCTGCGGGCCGGATCGAAAGATCGAGTGAGGGACGTTCGGGGCGGTGAAACAGCAGTGTGACGGCAACAGGAGACAGATCACGCCTCTAAACGTGGTCTGTCCCTTTTCCACAGGCACTCGCCCGGCTCTCGCCGAATACTGGCCATTCGCAGATCGTACTTTCTGAGGCTATGATCGCAGCACTCCAGCCTCTCCCGAACCCAGCCCATGCCCACTCCGAAAACCCGCCCTACCCCCGCCCCGCTGCTCAACCCCGGCGAATCCGTGGTTCTGTTCGACGGCGTGTGCAAACTCTGCAATGGCTGGGCGCGGTTCCTCATTCGCCACGATCACCAGCACCGCGTGCGCCTCGCCGCCGTGCAATCCCCCGAAGGCCAGGCACTTCTGGCGTGGGCCGGCCTGCCCATAGATCAGTTCGACACCATGGCCGTAATCCGCGACCGCCACTACTGGGAACGCTCCGACGCTTTTCTCGAAGTCATCAGCCAATTACCCGCCCGCTGGCAGCCATTGCGACTGCTGCGCGTCTTCCCGCGAGGCTTGCGCGACTGGGCCTACGACCGTATCGCGCTAAACCGCTATCGCCTGTTCGGCAAGTACGACACCTGCCTGCTGCCAACGCCAGATCATGAACAGCGCTTTCTCAAAGCAACTGTACCTACGCCAGAAAACTGAACAACTGCAGCGGTGTCATCTTCGTCACCATCATCAGCACGATGACAAACATCCCGGCAAAACCGAGCACGCCCATCCATAACCATTGGCGGTACACGCCTTGGTATTGCTCATCCAGGTCGGCCCCCGTCTCGCTCGCACTCGACGCCATTACGTACAAGCGCTTCTGCAGAAGCAACACCGGCAGCCACAGCGAGCCGACGCAGAAGAAAATAATCAGCGAGGTCAGCACCCAGTCGGTGCTCATCGACAACCCCGAAAGTCGCATCAACAGATACCCCGTGATGATCTGCACGAACCCGGCCGGTGTGGTGATCCACGTGTCGAAACGCACGACCATGCGCGCGACGTGCGCTATGACGTGCGGGTTGGCGGTGCGGCTGGCGGCGATCAGGTAGAGGTAGGAACCCATACCGAAACCGAACAGGAAAATTGCGGCGATGATGTGCAAGTACTTCAGGCACAGATAGAGCATGTCAGCGCTGCCCGTCGGAGAAATGCACGGCCAGGCTCAGGTTGGCCGGGTCGTTGATCGCGGCCATGTATTCGGCGACGCTGATTTCGCCCACGCAAGGCCGGGCACCGGAGGGCGGCACGTAGCCTCGCGCCATTTTCGTGGCCAGTGCCACGGCAGCGCAGCTGGGAATCTCGGGGCCTTTGTCATTCAGGGCGGTGAGTTGCGCGGTCATCGACAACGGTTTGCCGTCGACGCCAAGGCCCTGCACGTCGATGTACATTGCACTTTTGCCATCGCCGAAACGCTCGAACCGCGTGCCCAGGCGATGCAATCTTGCAGCCCACAAAGCATGGTCGCGCACCAGCCCGATTTTCAGCGCCTGAGCCAGCAGACCGTTGGCGATGCCGCCGAGTTTGAGACCGGCGCCCGCCTTGAAGCTCAAGGTCTGCGCACCATAACGATTGGCAAAAATATCCATGTCGGGGACATCAACGTTGGCCAGCAATCGGGTGCCCATCTGCGGCATTTTGCGCAAGGTCAGGTCCAGCCAGCCGGAGACTTCGTGGACCTTGCCGTTTTTCAGTTGTTTGATCGGTTTGCCGGCGTAAGCGAGCACGCCTTCGATGGTCGACAGCCCCGGCATTTTCGCCGACGAGGAAATGCCATGCTCGATCGAGTCAATGCGCGAAAAGCGCTGGCGCTGCTCATCGATGATGGCTGACGACAACGTCGGCACCGAGCTGCAACCACTGAGGATCGCCACACCCGCCTGCTTCGCCCGCGCATCAAGCACGTCGATGCCGTTGACGAACGTGCGGCAGTCCGCCAGGTCGCAATAGTTCACGCCGGCATCGATGCAACTCTGCGCAACGGCATAGGATTGCCCTTGAAACGGCCCGCCGGTGTGTACGACCAACTGAATGTTCAGCGCACGCAAAGCGGCTTCGAACTCCGCACCCATGGCATCGCCGCACCAGCCTTCGCAGACGTTGCCCGATTGACGGTCCAGCTCATCGAGTTTGCGCTGCAATTTGCGCGGATCACGGCCGGAGAGTACCAAGCCGATCTCCGGCATCAGCGCCAGGTGCCGGCAGACGATACTGCCGAAATTTCCGTAACCACCGACCACCATCACCCTGAACGGCATGCAATTCTTCCCTAAGTCATTCCATCAAACAGGCGTGAAGGATATAGGGCCGAGCGTCAGCAAGCCATTCAGATCAGTTGCTCGCCACCCATTTGCGGTACTGGCGCGTACGCAAGGCATTGCCGATTTGCTGCATGATCAGCGCGCGCAGCGGTGACACGCGCGGATCGGGCTTTCGCGCCTGACTGAGTTTGCGCAACTGGAACTTGACCACCGCCATGTTGGCCAGCGACGCCATGGCTTTGTTCTTCCAGGTGATCGATGGCAGCTCGGGGGCACTGTCCTTGCCCTGCAGCCAGTCACGTGGCAGGTTCGGATCGATGGCCAGCGCGGTGCCGATGCCGACCATGTCCACGCCACTGTTAACGACCATTTCGGCGATCGACCGGCGCCGCACGCCACCCGTGACCATCACGAGCATCCGTGCGACTTTCTGGATGTCTTGGGCGAACTCGACGAAGTATGCCTCCCGTGCCAGAGTACGGCCATCCCGTGCCTCGCCCTGCATGGCCGGGGCTTCGTAGCTGCCGCCGGACAGTTCGACCAGATCCACCCCAAGATCATTGAGCAGTTCCACCACCTGGCGGGCGTCATCAGCGCTGAATCCGCCGCGCTGGAAATCAGCTGAATTGAGCTTCACGGCCACGGTAAAACCCGGCGAAACCACCTGCCGTACAGCCTTGACAACGTCGAGCAACAGCCGCGCGCGATTCTCCAGCGAACCGCCCCACTCGTCCGCGCGCTGATTGGTCAGCGGTGACAGGAACTGACTTAACAGATAGCCGTGGGCGGCGTGGATTTCCACGCCAGTAAATCTGGCCTGCTCGCCGAGTTGCGCGGTGCGGGCAAAGCGCTGAATGACGTCTTCGATCACGCTGGCCGTCATCGCATGGGGCGTGGTGAAGTGTTTGGACAGACTGCCCATGCTCAGCGGAACCGCCGACGGGGCCCAGGTTTTCTGCCCGAGATTGGCCTGCATTTGTCGACCGGGATGGTTGATCTGCAACCAGAACTGCGCACCGCCAGACTGACCGACCTGCGCCCAACGCTTGAACTTGGCCAGTTGCCGGTCATCCTGCAACACCACGCCACCCGGCCCGGTCATCGCGCGGCCATCGACCATGACGTTGCCGGTGATCAGCAGACCGGCACCGCCGTCGGCCCACGCTTGATACAGGCGCATCAGTTGTTCAGAGGGCGCCTGATCGGCGTCGGCCATGTTTTCTTCCATGGCGGCTTTGGCGATGCGGTTTTTGATGGTTGAACCGTTGGGAAGCAACAGGCTGTCGAACACGTTCATGAGGAATCCTCGATTGGGCGTGTGACACACCTTAAGATTAAAGCCAACTTTAAGGTCAATCGTTTTTTCGAAAGCTTCCAGATAAGGTTCCAGATGCCGGAGGGTTTCTGAAAACGGGCAAAGGGATTGCGCTGGCCTTAATGAAAAGTGGACACTGCGCATGATGGCTCTAGGCCAGACTCCGCATTTAACGCTAGAGAAAATTTCTACTGCATTTTTTAATATCGTTCGAAATTCATAGGGAAATGACACATGACCAAATCAGTCAACGAAAATATCGAAACGAATTTACTTCACTACCTAAATAGCAAACACTCGAGCCAAGCCATTTTACTCACCGGAAATTGGGGTTGTGGTAAAACTCACTTCATCAATTTTTTTGTCACAAACAACAAAATTAAAAACCTTAAACTGGTTAAAATCAGCCTGTTTGGACTCCACAAAATATCCGAAGTGGAAGACCGCATACTAGGATTCTTTTATCCTATCATGAACTCCAAAGTAATGAAGCTCTTGGGGAGTTCGGTCAAAAAACTGGCGACCGCAATAAAACTGGAAGCGCCCGGAGACATGAAAACTGAAATCTCCATGAGCGCTAATGCAGGAGATATCAACTTATACAACCTGCTCATCGATGGAAAATCCGACTACGCGCTGATTCTTGACGATGTCGAACGTTCTAGAATCCCGCTCCAGGATTTACTAGGCTACATTAATCACATCGTAGAAACCTGCCAGATAAAAACCATATTGATTGCCAACGAAGCGGAACTCGAAAGAGGGCAGGAAGAGAACTATAGAAAATTCAAAGAAAAAGTTATCAGCAAGACTTTTCTGGTCAATCACAGTGCTGAAGACGTCATTGAGCGATTCATTCATGACGACGCAGACAACATCCAGCAATTCAAAAAAATAATTGTAGAAGCCTATGCCGCGTCAGACTGTCGCAACCTCCGATCGCTAAAACAGGCAATCGACGATTTCTCCCAAATGTGGGATACCCTTGAACGTAAATTTCAAGACAATGAAAAATACGCAAACTTGCTAGCCAAAACCTTTTTTGCACTCAGCATGGAAGTCAGGTCAGCCAAGATTCGTAAGGAAGACCTGTTATGCAATAATATTTTCCAATCGGGTACGGCTTTTACAAAAAAATACTTCCCTTCGGAACTACCAATCTTGAGAGATAACTTTTGGTTCGATGTTCTGTTTAACGGCGACCACTCAAAAATCAACTTGCTCTCCGAGTCATTGCCATTTTTTGCAAAACAGGAGACACACGAGCAGGACACGCTGGAAAAAATCAACCAATTTCATTCTCTGGAAGATGAAGAGTTCCTCGTCCTCAACAATACGCTGGAAAGTGAAATTCTAAGCCTTGATGATGAACACCCGCTAAAATTCCTTAGAAAGGCGGAGTTGATGGCGAGGTTAATTGAACATGACTTGAGTCACATGGAAGCCACTGACCTAGCTAACTGCATAAGCGCTTACCCGAGAAAACATCAAGGCTCCGACAGTTGGAAAAATTGCAATCTCAATGATTTTATTCAGTGGGAAGTGGCCCACCTGAAGAGCAACGAAAAACTGGCACACTCGTTCGAGTTTTTTATAAGTGCGCACGCGGACGCTTTCAAAAAAGCCCAGATTGAAAAATCCAAAACTCACGCTTCAGACAAACTTTCTAGCTTCTACACGGCCATTAAACAAGGCAATCGGACGACACTCGTTAAATTACTGATCACCGAGCACCGCCATACTGTGTTCTTCACGGATGTCGATGTGGATCTGTTCGTTACTGCGCTTGTCGAGGCTCCTAATACAGCAATTGCTGACTTCATTGAGATTGCCTCAGAGCGTTATCTCACGGACCGTTTAAGATCCAATCATGGCAGCAACGAACTCACACTCGAACTGGACTTCTGGGAAAAGGTACAAATCGCAATCGAAGCACGTCTTGACAACGTGGGGCCCTTGAAAAAATACAACCTGAAAAAACTCATTGACCCTACGATTGCCAACTTCCAGAGCATGTTGGCACCCGTAGTTCACTCTTACCAGTAACTATCTCATACCCGCTTGGCATCCTCTCATAACAGTGATGCCAAGCGTTTACTCTGAGTGAGCTCAAACTAGAGTCTCTAAATCTATCGGCCAGCACCGTCAAACGACGGCCTTTCAATACGCTTTTACTTCCCGGACACCATGCCACTCAGGCCGGAAATTACCGGCGCCTTCTCCTCACGCATCTGATTGATCAACAACTGCGCGTTGTCCGCACAGCCGACGTCCGCCGGTTTGCTCTCGATGCCATGGATGACGCGCAGCAGTTGCGCCTTGTTATGCGCCAGGCGTTGCTGGAGCACTTCGATTTCCTCGACCTTGCGCTTGAGCCCGACCAGCATCCCTTCGTGCTGCCAGTCCTGCGCATTCACCGGCAGCAACTGGCGAATTTCCTCCAGGGAAAACCCCGCCGACTGTGCACTGGTGATGATCTGCAGAATCCACTCGGTTTCCGGGGCGTAATCGCGATAGCCGTTAGCCTTGCGCCCGACCGAGTTGATCAGGCCGCTCGCCTCATAAAAGCGGATGCGCGAAGGCGCTAATCCGCTGATTTTTGCCAGTTCACCGATTTTCATTGTTCACCTGGGCCGTGATCGACTTTGAAGTGAACTTTAAACCTTCACCTATCAAACGACCAAATGCGACCTCGACCCGCTTTTAAAGCGGAGGAGATCCTGTGGGAGCGAGCTTGCTCGCGAAGAGGCCGGGTCAGTTACATCATTGTTGATCAACACTACGCCTTCGCGAGCAAACTCGCTCCCACAGTGGTTAGAGGAGTACGCACCCGGGAAAGTTGACGAACGGTCATTCGAATGTTCAGATGCCGCCCAGTTTCAGGTGTCCCATGCCGCCGTGCATGGGGTGAAACGGGAAACCGGTACGTTCTTTTCGAACAAGTCCGGTGCTGCCCCCGCAACGGTATGCGCGTGATGCTTTCGATACACCACTGTGGTTAGACGGCCATGGGAAGGTGAAAGCCTCGATACGCGCGAGCCCGGAGACCGGCCTGAATTGCTGTTTGGCAAAATCCTGCGGTGGGCGGGCATGGGCCGGTATTGGCTGTGCGCGATGCCTTCTCTTGCATGCTCTTCTGCGAAGATCCTTTTCGAGAAGACAATGATTCGACCTTTCTACACCTCGGCTCCAAGCCTCTTGTTCGGCTGCCTTTGCAGTCCTCTGTTGCTAGCGGATGACGCGCCACTGCAACTCAATCAGCAAATCGTTTCCGCACCGTCGGTGGAGTCGACCACGGTCGCCGACATGGCGAAGTTCGGCAGCAAGGTCGAGATCGTCAGCCGCGAACAGATCGAGCGCGCCGGCCCCAGTGCCGATGTCAGCCGCGTCATGCAGATGTTCATTCCCGGCCTGTACGTGGCGCCGAAAAACGGTCCCTTCGACTACGGCACTTATTCGCTGCTCGGTGGGCGCAACGACGATACGCTGATCCTGCTCGACGGCGTGCGCCTGAACAATCGCCTGTACGGCGGCCTCTATCTCGACACCCTGCCGGCCAACGCCATCGAACGCATCGAAGTACTCAAAGGGGGCCAGAGCCTGTTGTTCGGCACCCAAGCCGTATCCGGCGTGATCAACATCGTCACCCGCAGCCCGCAGTCGCGCAAAGCCGCCGGCGAAGTGAATCTGGGCGTGGACAGCTTTGGCGGTACCACCGAGGATGCGCGGGTCGAGAATATCTTCACTAACGGATTCGGCGACCTGGGTTTGCTGGCGTACGTCAGTCACAACGTCTCCGACGGCTATCAGCCGTATCGCAACCGCGACATGAAAAACGATTCTGGGAAGAACCGTGCCTACGAAGTCACCACCTTCGGCGGCAAGGCGATTCAGTCATTTGGCGATGATTCGCGGCTGGAACTGTTCTACCAATACGCCGACGCCAATCTCGACTTCGCCCGCCCTGTGGACAACCACAAAACCACCAACGACCGCGTGCAGCAAATCGCTACGGCGACCTTCGAGCAAACCCTCAACGAACGCCTGAGCTACTTCGTCAAAGGCCATATCAACGATTGGGACACGCGCTACACCCGGGTCAACAACGTCAATGGCGGCGGCACCAAGGTCATTAATCACAACGATTATTGGGGCTTCACCGACTGGGGTGTGCAGGCCGAAGGCAAGGCTGAATTGCCCGGCGGCCATGTGCTGGTGTTCGGCAGCGACAACCAGTGGTTCAAGGGCCAGGACGACGTGCTGATCATCGACAACGACAAGGCCGAAGCCCATGCGTTCTACACGCAACTGCGCCCGCAGATCGACGCCCTGCCCGACTGGCATCCGAGCATCGGCGTGCGTCACGAGGCCATGAGCGGTGGCGACAGCGCCACGGTCGGCATGCTCACTTCGCTGTATGACCTCAACGACAACTGGTCGGTGCGCGGTCAATACGGCAGCGCCTACAAACTGCCGAACGCCGAGCAACTGTTCGTCAACGAGCCGGGCGACGAGATCGGTAACCGCAACCTGAAACCGGAAAAAAGCCGCAATACGGAGCTGGGTGTCGACTACAAGGGCCTGCTGCTGGATCGCGAATTCAGCGCCAGCGTGACCCTGTTCAAACGCAAGATTGACGACCTGATCACCCTCGATGACATTCAGTGGGTCAACGGTGAAGGCACGATCCAGATGCGCGGTTTCGAGGCGGACGCGAAACTGGCGCTCAACGATCAGTGGAGTTTGCAAGCGGACATGACCCGCAACCTCACCGAGTCGCGCACCGGTGTAACCATCAACGACATCCCGAGCTTCTTCGTCCGTTCGCGGGTGGGTTATGAATCGGAAAATCGCCTGTGGGGTGTTGGCGGTGCGATCCGTTACATCCGCGATATCAAAAGCTCGAAGCAAGTCGAATACGGCAATTATTCGGTGGTCGACGCCGACGCTTATCGCTACCTCGACAACGCCCACCAACACCGGGTGAGTCTGCTGGTGGAAAACCTCTTCGACCGCGACTACGTCACCAGCCGTTCGAGCAACGTCGACAACCTCGGCCGGCCGTTCACCTCCGAAGTACGCTACACGTACCGCTTCTGATGAGTGAAATCAAAACCGTCGACGGCGTCGATACGCACCCGGACTGGTCGCATGTGCCCGAGCATGCGCGCCATGTGTTCCTCTGCACCGGCCCGCGCTGCACCCAGCGCGGCGCCTTGCAGTTATGGAAAACCCTGCGCCGGCATTTGCTGGCGCACGATCGCATCGAGACGCCGGGCGGCGTCCTCCTGACGCGCACGCACTGCCAGTTTCCGTGCAATCTGGGGCCGATTGTGACGGTGTACCCGGAACGTTGCTGGTATGGCGTGCACAGCCATGAAGAGGTGCAGCGGCTGGTCGAGGGGCATTTGGTGGGCGGTGAAGCGGTCGCGGATTTGCTGGTCAAGGCGCAGGGATGAAATCGATCCTGTTAGCGCTTGGCGCCCTGCTCTGTTCAATGCCGACACTCGCCGACAGCTTCAGTAATTGCGGCGAGGACTGGAACGCCGCTGCGCCTTCGCGCGTCGTCGCGCTCAATCAGCATGCGGCGGATCTCGTCCTGGCGCTGGGTGCCGGGCCAGCGCTGGTTGGCGTGGCGTATCTGGATGACACCGATGCCGGTCAGCGGCCAGCCGCGTATTTCGGTGTGCCGGTGATCGCGCGGCAATACCCGGCCAGCGAAGTGCTTTACGCACAGAAACCTGATCTGGTGATTGGCGGGTTCGCCACGGCATTCGGCGACGGTGTGACTTCACGCTCGGGTCTGGCGCGCAATGGCGTCGGTTCTTATCTATTGGAGTCGGCCTGCAACGGGCATTCGCTGGATTACTTCGCGCATGTGCGCAATGACTTGCTGACCTTGGGCAGGCTGCTGCACAAACAGCCACAGGCGCGGCAATTGAGTGCGGCCATGGACGCCGACCTCGCCAGTGCCCGAGCCCTGGCCGGTGCGGGTAAATCGCTGTCGGTGTTCTATCTCGACAGCGAAGTCAAAGGCCTCGACAGCGAAGGTCGGCGGGGGTTTGTCACCCCGCTGTTGGCCGCTGCCGGGGCACGCAATGTCTTTGCCGACATCAACCTCTATCGAGTGACCGTCAACAGCGAAACCCTGCTGGCCAGCGACCCGGACGTGATTCTGCTGGCCGACGCCGAATGGTCACCCGCCCGTCGCAAACGCTATCTGTTGACCCACGACCCGGTGTTGTCGCAACTGCGCGCGGTGCGCGAAAACCGGATCATCGAAATCCCTTTCACCCACCTGCTGCCGACTTTCAACAGCGGCCGCGTAGCCTTGCAACTGGCGCGGCAGCTCAACGCACTGAAGAAAAATAAATGAACCCGCCGCCCCCCACGCCACCTAACGAACAGACCATCAGGAGGTAGCCAATGCAAATCGAAACCGTGTGGATCGTACTGGCGGCAGTTCTTCTGCTGATTGAACTCTGGGCCATCAATCGGGTGCGCAAGAGCGAGGGGAAAGCGAGCAATAAAGGTGTGTGGATCGTGCTGATCGTGTTTGTGCCGTTGTTCGGGTTGATTGCCTGGGCGTTAGCGGGGCCAAAACATGTCAGTCAGCATTCGGCGTCGTAATCTGACCCTTGATCCATAGCGACTGAGCATCCGTCACGGACTGACATTCCAAATGCCCGCCGGAGATATGCCTGCTTAAGCCGTTGCCAGCGGACGAGCCCGGCTTTGGCCGGGCTTTTTTCTGGTTGCTCGCCGCGTCTCCCTGCTGCAGGATCAGCCGATCGACAACAGGGAATGTTGAAATGAAACAGACAACACATGGGCGAATTGTGGTGGTCGGTGCGGGCATCGTCGGCGCCTCCCTTGCGTATCACCTGTCTGGCAAAGGAGCGCACGTCACGCTGATCGAGGCTGACGAGATCGCGAGCGGCGTCACGGCAAACTCTTTCGCCTGGATCAATGCCTCGCACGCCGGCGCTGATCCGATTGCGCAGTTGCGCGGTATGGCCATAGAAGCATACCGACGACTCGAAACCGAGCTGCCGGATTTGCAGATTCGCTGGACCGGGGCTTTGTCGTACAACGAATCAGCAGAGTATCCGGCGTCGGCGACATTGTTATCGTCGGCCGAGGTGCTTGCTCGCGAGCCCAACCTGAAAAATCCCCCACCCTGCGCGTTGTATCGCGCGGAAGAAGGCGCACTCGACGCCGTGCAAACCACCCACGCCCTGATTGCCGGCGCCCGGGCGCTAGGGGCGCAATTGCTCACGCAAACCCGCGTGACTGGTTTCAAAACCTGCAACGCCGATGTCACCGGTGTTGAAACCACAACGGGCGCGATCGATGCCGACCTTGTCGTGCTTGCTGCGGGGACCGGCACCCAACAGTTAACGCAGATGCTCAACGTCTCCCTGCCCCTCGACGCCTCCCCCGCCATTTTCATCCGCTACAAGACCCAACCGGGCCTCGTCAAAGGCATCATCTCCAGCCCCGAAATGGAAATTCGACAAAGTGCCGACGGCACGTTGCTGGCCGCTGAAGATTATCTGGGCGAGGCGCCGGGCAACTCGCCGACAGACCTTGCCTGGCGAACCGCCGAAGGCATACAAAATGAACTTCAAGGAGTGGTTTCCATCGAGCCGCAAACCGCCGCCGTCGGGTTCCGGCCCATGCCCGCTGACGGCATCCCCGTTGTCGGTTACCTGCCCGGTGTCGGCGGAGTTTACGTTTGCGCGATGCATCCCGGAGTGACGCTGGCGGCAATCGTCGGGCGCCTCGCCAGTGAAGAGCTGCTGGATCGCCAGTCATCTGCGGCCCTTGCACCGTGCCGCCCAGAGCGTTTTTTTCAGAACTCCGGCAAAGTGACAAAAAACGCTGCGCTTACCCGCTGAAAACCCGCCGCACGATCAACAACAATTCGAGAGGCACAGACGCACATGGACGTCATCAACACGTTACAACCCGCCGACTGTGCGGACATGCAAGATATTCGAAGTGAAATCGACCGACTCGATCAAGCGGTGATCAAACTGCTGGGCAAGCGCTTTCAGTACGTACTCGCTGCCTCGAAGTTCAAGACCTCGGCGGCCTCAGTGCGGGCACAGGAGCGTTTTCAGGCGATGTTGGCAACCCGTCGCGACTGGGCCGAAAACGAAGGTTTGAATGCAGATGCCATTGAGAAAATGTACAGCGACCTGGTCAATCACTTCATTGCTGAAGAGATGAAGCACTGGGCGGCGGCGCCGACGGACAGTTGACTGCCTTGGCGCAGTCTTCCGTTTGCTCCCTAAGCTGACAATCAAGGAGAACAGCATTGACGCCCCCCAAGGACACCGCGTTCGCCTATCAGGAGGTCTACCACTACCTCGTCGGATTGATCGAGGCCGCCAGTGGCATGGGTGAGCAAAAATTGCCGTCACTGCGACAACTGGCATTGCGCCTCGGCGTTTCAGTATCGACGACCAAATACGCCTACGCACTGCTCGAGGACGAAGGCAGAATCCACGCCAAAGCCAGGTTCGGCTATTTCACCCGGTCAATATCGTCGGCACCTGTGACGGCCAACTCTGGCAATCTTCTGGATCACGTCTTCGCCAGCGCCCGTCAGCCCGGCATGCTGGCCCTGAGCAGCGATGCGCCGGCGATGCTGCTGTCGCTGCAAGGCCCATTGTTGACGATGGAGCGCGAACTGACCCGCCAATACCCGCGCTCGCACGCGCCGCTCTATCAGCCCCTCGGCGAGCCGGAATTGCGCGCGGCCCTGGCTGAACGCTACACCCGTTCCACTCACAACCACTGGCAGGCCGAGCAGGTATATATCGGCGCGGACCTGCGCAGTGTGCTGGAGTTGTCGCTCAGTGCCTTGAATCTCGGTGGCACTGTGGCGCTGGTGGAATCGCCCTGCTCGTGGGCGATTCTGCGCCAGTTGCAGGCGGCCAATATCCGCGTTGTCGAAATGCCCTTCGGCGATGACGGCCGCTTCAACCTGCCTGCATTGAAGGCGTTACTCACGCGCGAACCGATACGCTTGGCGGTGCTCTCCTCCACGGTGAATATTCCTCAGGGCCAGTTGATGCCCGCGCAGGATAAACAGCAGATCTGTCGCTGGCTGGCCGAGCGGGCAATCTGGCTGTTCGAAAACGACACGTGGGGCGAGTTGAGTTTCTCCAAGTCAGCTACGCGTTATCGGGACTTTGCCGATCCGGACAAGCTGCTGGTGTTCTCGACATTCGACAAGATTATTGGCGGCGAAGCGCCGTACGGCTACGTGCTGTGTCGCCAGCATGCAGCGCAGTTTCATCGACTGTTTATGCAACGTGGATTTCGCCTCTCGCCGATGCGGCAGAAAGCGATTGCCAGACTCTACAACTCCAGGCGCATTGACCAGCACCTGACTATGCTGCGCGCTCTGTTGGTCAAGCGCATGCAACAGCTGCAGACCTTGCTGGAAGTGCACGGTAGCGACCACTGGCAGGTGCTCGCCCCGCAAGGCGGTGCGAGTTTCTGGCTCAAGGCTGTGCGGCCGATCAACATGCAACGGGTGTTCGAGCGCCTGCTGGCCGAGCGGATCGTCATCGCCCCCGGCGAAATCTTCAGCCAGCAAGGCGCCTGGAACCAGCACCTGCGCCTGAGCTACAGCCTCGATTGGGACAAGAACATTGGCCACGCGGTGCAACGACTGGCGCTGGCGATCACTGAAGAAAACCGCGTCTACAGTCCATAGCAATGCTGCGCTTCAGGAAACCGGCCGTGGCGCACATCGTCAGCAAACTGCGCACAAGCCTCGCTGATCAACGCACCGACATCGGCGTAGCGTTTGACGAAGCGCGGCAGATGTTCACCGCCCAGGCCGAGTACATCTTCGGTGACCAGCACCTGCCCGTCGCAGGCCGGTGAAGCGCCGATGCCGATGGTGGGCATTTTCGACTCCAGCGTAATCTGCCGCGCCACGCCCTCCGCCACACCTTCGAGCAACAGGCTGAAGGCGCCCGCGTCGAGATTGGCGCGGGCGTCTTCGGCAATCACCGCAGCGGTTTCAGCCGTCAGGCCCTGGGCCTTGAAACCGCCCATGACATTGACGAACTGCGGCATCAACCCGACATGGGCCATGACCGGAATCCCGCGCGCCACCAGAAACTCGACCGTCGGCGCCAAGGCCTTGTTGGTTTCCAGCTTCACCGCATCACAACCGGTGCGCGCCAACACCTGAGCGCAATTGCGAAAGGCCTGTTCATGGGATTCCTGATAACTGCCGAACGGCATGTCGGCCACCACACAGGCCAGGCGCGTGCTATCGGCCACCGCCCGCGTGTGACCGATGATTTCTTCGAGCTGCATGCTCAGTGTCGAGGGGCGGCCGTAACCGACCATGGCTGTGGAATCACCGACCAGAATGAAGTCGACGATGGGGTCGATCAGTTTGGCAATCGCGCTGGAATAGGCCGTGAGCGAGACGATTTTCTGTTGGCCTTTCATGGCCACCAATTGCGGTACAGTCAGGCGTTTGGTGCGGGTATGCAGGCTCATGGGCGACGCTCCGAGGCTGCCGTCCATGAACGATAAATGTCGCCAGATTGAATGCGTAACGCTTCCATACAGTGCCCAACTCCAAAAGATTCGAGCACTCGATTATTCGTTTAATGCCGAAACATTCAATGCACAGATTGGCCTGAAAAAGCGACCCAGGTGCACCCTGCTTCGTTGAAATGCAGCAGGATCCCGGATGCTTTATTTCGCCGTTTACCGCAGGATGCGAACTTATAAACACACCCAAGGAGCAATTTTCATCATGGAAGAAATCATCACCTACCGCACAGCCACTGCCGCCGATGCGCTGGCAATGAGCGAGCTGGGCCAATTGCTCAACTCGGTACACCACGCCGCCCGCCCCGATATCTACGCCGCCGCGACCGAAGATTTTGCCCGCGACTTGCCGCACTGGGCCGGGGTATTCGAAAAGCCTGGCCAGATCGTCTATATCGCCAGCGCCGCTGAGCGCCCCGTGGCGTTCATTACGGCCACCGTGTCCGCCAGTTCCGGCCCGCTGATGCAGCCGCAGAACGTGGTTCGCATCGGGTCAGTCTGTGTGGCCGAGCCGTTTTGGGGCAAAGGCATTGGCCGCACGCTGATTCAACGGGTGAAAGACTGGGCTATCGAGCAAAATGCTCAAGACTTGCGCCTGACGGTCTGGCCGTTCAACGAGCGTGCGGTGCGCATGTATGCCGAGTTTGGCTTCGAGACCCGCGCCCTGGAGATGGGCGTGCGTTTGTGAGGAGCGAACACGTCCGATCATGAATAACCGTGAACAGCTTCATCAGCAGGGTTTTGCCCTGCTCCGTCGCGCCATACCCGCCGAGTGGCTGGACGACCTGCGCCAGGCGTTTGATGCGGGTGTACTGCCGTCGGATCGCTGGCCCGTGCCCCGGGGTCAGGACTGGCGCCATTCGCTGCCGTGTCCGGAGCACCGCCCGCTGACGTCCATGATGAGACGCGATCCGTCCAGCTCACGGGCCGTGCGGGCGACATTCTGGTGTTCGATGTCGACCTGCTGCATGCCGGCAGCCGGAATCTTTCGGGCGCGCGCCGCCGCTCGATGCTGATCAATTGTTGGGCCGAGCCGCTGTACGTATCTCACCGGCAAACCGTGGCCCTGCGAAATATCCACATGGACCCTATCGAATGGTTCGATCCTGCCGACAACATCCTGGTGGACACCGAGAGGTTTTAATGGCGCGAGTCCATCACGTATAAAGCCACTTTCAATGACGATTCAAGAGGCTGCACCCATGAGCAACGCCTGGAACGAAGGTTATTTCACGGACGAAGGCTACACCTACAGCTATAGCCGGGAAATCAATCCGGTATTCCAGCGTTACTGCCTGTTGTTGCGCGGCTTTGCCGGTCTGGACAACCCCGACGGTTATCACTGCGAACTCGGTTTTGGTCAGGGTGTGTCAATCAATATTCACGCCACGGCCAACCCGGCCGGCTTCGTCGGTACGGACTTCCACCCCGGTCAGGCGGCCCATGCGATTGAACTCGCGGCGCTTGGCAATAACGGTGCGCGGCTGTACGACGACAGCTTCGAGCAACTGCTGGCGCGCCATGATTTGCCGCAATTCGACAGCATCAGCCTGCATGGCATCTGGACCTGGGTCAGCCGTGACAACCAGAAGCTGATTGTAGAATTCGCCCGACGCCACCTCAAACCGGGTGGTCATCTCTACGTCAGCTACAACGCATTCCCGGGCTGGTCGCCTGCTGCGCCGTTGCGCCAATTGTTCAGCCTGCACGACCGCTTTGCCAGTCACTCGACGCGAGCGGATCAGCGCATCGATGCCGCGTTGCAGTTTTCCGAAGCGCTGCTGGCGGCCAACCCCAAATACGCCATTGCCGCGCCGCACTTGGGGGCCAGGCTGCAAACCATCAAAGGCCAGGACCGTCAGTACGTCGCCCATGAATATTTCAATCGCGACTGGAACTGCATGTATTTCGCTGACATGGTTGATGCACTGGCCCCGGCCAAGCTCGATTACGTCACGACGGCGGTGCCGATGGATTCGGTTGACGCACTCAACCTGAGCGCCGAAGGCTTGGCCTTTCTCGACGGTATCGAACACCCGGTGATGCGCGAGCAGGCGCGTGACTACTTCGTCAACCAGGCTTTCCGTCGCGACCTGTACGTGCGCGGTGCCAACCGACTCAGCGCGACCGAGCGCCGCTCGCGCATGCTCAATACGCGATTTGTGTTGATGCAGCCGACAGAAAACGTAGCCTCCAGCGTCACCGGCCCCGCTGGCGCAGCGACGCTGCAAGCGGAAATTTACCGTCCGCTCCTCAATGCCCTCGCGGACCAGATGTATGAAGCCAAAACGATGCAGCAGTTGCTCGATGCGGTGTCGCCAATGGCCTACGACGATCTGGAACAGGCCATCGCCATCCTGGTCAGCATGGGCGCGGTAGCCCCTTGCCAGAGCGAAGCCGCCGAGGCGCGGGTGTACGAACGCTGCGCTGCGTTCAACCTGCAACTGTGCAAGCGCGCGCTGTTCAACGCCGACATTCAAGTGCTGAGCAGCCCGGTCACCGGGGGTGGCGTCACGGTCAGCCGCTTCCAGCAACTGTTCCTGATTGCAATCCGCCAGGGCAAACAGCACCCGGCAGAGTGGGCACAACTGGCGTGGAGCGTCATTGCCGAACAAAACGAAGTGCTGGTCAAGGACGGCAAAACGCTGACCACCGCCGAAGCCAACATCGCCGCACTGACCGAACAGGCCCAGGCTTTTGCCGAGCAATCACTGATCGTGCTGAGTGCTTTGAAAATCGTTTGATCGAGGTGGATGGCGCGCAGTGTTGCAGGCAAATCTGCTGTCACTCGCGCCATCTGCAGACCACTGCCAGCCATCAAAAAGCCCACGGTGGCGCGGGCGCGAACATCGCTTCGAGCCATTGCTTGAACGCGACGACCACCGCCGTCGGAAACCGCGCCGAGGGTCTGACCAGATACACACCTCCCGCGCTATCCAGTTGCCAGTCAGGCAGGACATGAATCAGCTTTCCGGCGGCGATATCGCGACTCATCAACCAATCGCCCGCGCCCAAGATGCCGGCATCCGCCCGGGCAGCGGCCAGCAGCGACTCGCTGTCGCTGGCCGTCAGGTTGCCTTTGACGCTAACGGTTTGCAGCTCATGGCCACGATGAAGGCGCCACAGCGGAAAAGACGCCAACCCGCTGAAGCGCAGACAGTTGTGTTGAAGCAAATCCTCAGGTGTTGCAGGCACGCCATGCATCTGGAGATAGGCTGGCGAGGCGCACAGAATCCGCCGGTGGTTGCTGAGCTTCGTCGCGATCAGCCGATTATCCTCCAGCTCGCCGATACGAATGGCGGCGTCAAACCCCTGCTCGATGATGTCGACCAACCCCTCGCTGTAGTCGGCAATAATCGAAACTTGCGGATGAGCTTTGAGAAACTCCGGCAACATCGGCCCCAGCCAGAGTCGGCCCATGGCGGCCGGCAATGCGAGACGCAACGTGCCGCGAAGTTCGCCGGCCCCCTGCGCCGCTTGCTGCTGGGCGTCGTTCATCAGTTCGACGGCCGAACGCAGACGCTGCTCCAATTGGGCGCCGGCCTCGGTAATGCGGACCTGACGGGTCGAGCGCTCGACAAGGCGAACGCCCAGACGCTTCTCCATCGCGGCAAGGCGCTTGGAGATAATCGTCGGATGGCGTTGCAGCAGCCGACCCGCCGCGACAAAGGAACCTTGCGAGGCGACGGCCAGGAATGCAGCGATCTCATCGCCGTGTTGATTGCTCAAGACATCAAGATTCATGGTTTCAGAATAATCGCCCCAGAAGATCGGCCCGTTTCCAGGTCGGCATGCGCCAGTGCGGCATCGGCCAATGGATAGCTCGCCCAGATATGTGGCTGGATGATACCGGCTGCGACACCGGCCAGAACATCCTGCGCACGCGCCTGATACTCAGCAGCCGTCGCAGTGTGCGCAGCCAGTGAGGGACGGGTCAAAAACAGCGAACCCTTGCTGTTGAGTGTCGCCAGTTCCACGGCTGCCGGCGCACCGGATGAGGCGCCGAACGACACCATCAAACCACGCGGGCGCAAGCTGTCCAGTGACGCCTGAAAAGACACCCGCCCGATCGGGTCATACACCACATCGACCTTCTGCCCATCGGTGAGTCGTGCGACGTCCGCTGCCAGGGTCTCGGCGTCGAACACCAGCACCTCGTTACAACCCGACGCCCGGGCCTTTTCGACACTGGCCTGTTTCGAAACGACACCGATCACCGTCGCGCCCAGATGCCTTGCCCATGACGCCATGATCGCCCCCAAACCGCCCGCCACCCCGTAAAGCAACAGGGTGGTGCCCGGCCCTACGGGATAGGTGGATTTCAATAAATACTGCGCGGTGATGCCCTTGAACATCACCGCCGCTGCCTCATCGCAAGACAAGGCATCAGGAATTCTGACCAGCCGCTCTGCCGGGAAAAGCCGCGCCGAGGCATAAGCCCCCAATGGCCCGGTGGCGTAAGCCACGCGATCACCCACAACGATGTTACTGACACCTGTGCCCACTGCGGCCACCCGCCCCGCGCCTTCCAGTCCCAAGCCGGAAGGCAACGCAACCGCGACCGCGCCTTTGCGTTGGGTCACATCAAGAAAGTTGACCCCTACCGCTTCTTGCTCAAGCCAAACCTCACCGTGCCCCGGCGCTTGCTTGTCGGTTGCCTGTATTTGCAGTACGTCGTGATTGCCAAACTGCTCAAACCGGATCACAGAAACCATCGTCATCTCTCCTTATCTGGAAGCTGCTTCAACGTCAGTTGATTCCAGTCTGATAACCGATGAGCGGACGAACAAGACCCTCCATTTGCAGATCATTGCTGCGTGCCTTGCAGCAATGCAGCCACACTTCAACCTTGGCCATCTGCGACATCAGCGGCGCGATAACGCTTAATCAAATGCCCCGTTCAGCACCTCATAAATCAGGCCGGTTGCCAGCGCGACGAGGATCAGGTCCGTGCCCGCCTGCTGCCATTCGTAGCCATCGTAATGCGGCAAATGACCGAGCAGACGTCCATCGAGCTTTTTCGCGATACCGGGCGGCAATGGCTTGCCGCGTGCAAGATTCTTTTGAATGCCCGGTGGCAGCGAGGGGCCCGGGCTCCAGTAGTCGCGATAGCCTCCGACAATTCCGAGCACATTGCCGCGATTGATGCTTGGTCCATCATTCCAGTCACCGCCAGCGTTGTTGCCCTTGTTGCCGTTACCTTTCTGGTTGCCGTGGCCCTGCACATTCTGCGAATTGCCCTTGCCATTGCCCTGGCCCTTTCCATTACCGGGGTCAGCCAATGCCATCGCCGAACTGAAAACCAAGGCCAGCGAAGAAATCGTTGCAATCCACGTACGTGACTTGATCATGCGGCGCGCCTTCATGGGGGGATGCTCCTGTGTCATCTTGACGTTACACATCAGCTTAGTTTATTCCAGCTGGCCGGTCGTCGATTACAGCCAAGCCCATCAACACGGCCTGACAGGAGCTATTTCATGGACTTGAAGTTCAGCCACATCGACGTACTGGTCAAAGACCTTGAACAAGCTTGTGCCTACTACGCGCAGATACTGCAAGCGCGGATCTCCACAACGCAGATCTGGAATCGCGGGGGCCTGCACGTGCGCTATGCCGTCGCATTGATCGGTCAGGAACGCTTCATGCTGGTCCAGCCGCTGGCGGGGAATCTCAAGGAGCTGTTGGATACAGTGGGTGAAGGCATGATTTACCGCCATTGCTACACGACCCCGGATATCGAGTTGGCTTACGACGAACTGCTCGCCAGCGGTGTTCAGCCGGAAGACGAAAACGGCCAACCACTGACTCGCGAAAACCTGCAATCGCCGTCCGGAACGCGCATCATCTGGCTGCCGAAACGCTTCGGACATTTCTCTATCGAGATTCTTGAAGAGCAGGCGCTGGGGGCGTTTATCGAGGCGGCGTTCGCTTCTGGATGAAACTCCGCCGGCCCTGATCGATACGTCTACGCTGTCTCCATCGCCCCCACGCCTGGAGACTTCGCCATAACCGCCCGCTACTGGCCGCCCTCGCCCTTTTGACCCTGAGTGTCCAGGCTTTTGCCGAGGTCGTCCCCTTCCCGCCGACCTTCCACACTCAGGACATCAAAGTCGAAGGTGCCACCATGCACGTGCGTGGAACGAGTTCGCCGGCAACCCGGCCAAAGTCGATGAAGGCACCCGCCAGCATTACGCCAAGCTCTACGCCCGTCCCGGCGCCATGCACGCGGCGTTCGCGCAGTTCCGCAGCATTCGTCAGGACGCCCTCGACAACGCTCCGGTCCTGCAGAAACACTTGAGCATGCCGGTGCTGGCCGTGGGCGGTGAAAAGTCCTTCGGCAACAACGAAGCGATCGTCATGCGTAATACTGCGGACAACGTCACCGAGGTGGTGATTCCGGCGGCAGGACATTGGTTGATGGAAGAAGCCCCCGCGCCGACCATCAAGGCTGTACGTGACTTTATCGCCATGTGAGGAATTGGCATTGCCTTGGCCCGAGGCTTACGTCAGGATTCGCCCCTTTTCGAGGGCAACGTGCATATCTTGTGGCTCGTCCATTGATGCGCACGTTTACGCCCTTCGCTAACCGATATTCAAACTTGCAGACCGGGTAGAACACATGAATCGCCAAAAGAAACTCAAGCAGTTGTTCAAGGAAAAGGCCAAAAAGGCCAGCGCTAAACTGGCGCCGAAAAAGCCTAAATACATCAGCAAGGCTGATCGGGCGAAATTGGAAGCTGAAGCCGCAGAGCCGGTCGAAACCAGCGAAAGCTGAAACCAGTTCTCAGCATCAAGGAGCACACTCGTGCGGCGAAGTCTTTGTATCTCGCACGTGCGACAACCGGTCCAAGATGCGCAGCTACAACGGCAACAGCCGATCCTGCACCACCCGTTTCATGAACAGCGTCGATTACAAGTCGTGCTTCGCGCGCGCCCTGTTGCGGCGCGTTAGCTCAGTCGCGCTTCTGGGGGCATCATTATCATCATTGCGCTGGTGCCGCTGGTCGAGCAGTGGCGTACCTGATCGGGCTTGTCTACAGGGGAACAGATCACCTGCCATTGGCAGATTGCCGAGATTGATGGCCAATCCTCGCAAAGAAGCGGGCATTGACTCCAAGCTCAGCCCGTTTTTTGATCCGTCCATTCAGACCATTCAACGGGGACGATCGTAGCGTTGTTGACATTGCCCTCGGCGGCGGTGAATTTGTAAAAAAACTTATGCTTGGGGGCGACCCCGTTACCTCCTACCCAGCCTAGCGGTTTCGTCGACGCATTTTCCAAAAGCATTTTTCGCCCGCTTACTTTGAGCTTTTCAAGCGCCGTCAACTTGCCGTTATCGACTAACTGTTTACTCAGGTCCGCTGCCGTTAACGCTTGATCATAGCCGGCAACGATGATGTTCTTATTGAAATAGCGTCCGTAAATATTGAGGAACCTGAATACAGGATTAAAAAAGTTTTGGCGCAATTCGATTTCTTGTAGATGGGCACTTAAGGTCAACTCACCGGTTTCATCTACGCCATTTTGTTTAAAGCGCGCAACGTTTATCTCTTGCGCTTTTTTGCCATTGCCTATTTTTTTCTTATCGCTCGTCCAGAAATTGGTGTTTTGCTTCACTTCCGCTGCTTTCTCAAATATTTTTGCGGCATTGCATGCATTAAAAACAATCTTGTCAAACACGGGGAAAATCCCATTTACCTCATTCCCTGGTTTTTTTGTACAAACAATAAGATTCTGGGCGAACAATTCTGGCTCGATGTTACACAACGACATAGAGGACGCATGACACGCGATGATTGCGCCATTTTGGTGAGACAGCCTGTACTGCTTCGCGGAGGCTGCCTGGTTTTCATTCACGCCGGTTAGATTTTCTTTTGCGAACGTGGTGAACGGGTTGATGTACTCATCACTCTCGGCTTCTTCATCGTTGCTCTCTGGCGCAGGACTCGATATCAATACCCAGCCGCCTCCGTCTTCTTTTTTAGCCGAAGTTTGAAGCGTGGCGATGGCTGTCTCAGCGTTGAATTCGTAAACGAATATATTCTCCGCATTGTTGTTGAGCATGTACTTGTACAGAAACCCTCGAGCACTGCCTTTTATTTGTGCATCCGCTTCGACACTTATAATAAAGAGGTTTTTAACTTTCACTGAACGCCTCCTGGCCATCAACCCAAGTCCGAATTTTGTGTGAAAAAGCAGTACCCCTTAGCAAGGTCACTTGAGCGTAGCAGGCTGCCATCCCTGCTGCCGGCTGACGTTCCGAACCCTCTAGGTTTACAGGATCATTGCAGGGCCGACATTGGCCGACATCATCCATTCAGCCATGAACGCTATCGACCCACAGGCCAACGCTAAATGCGCGCACATCCTTCAAAACAGCAGATCCACAACCAACTCCGACACCACTTCAGGGGATGCACCCACTTACCCTGCGAAATCCGCAGACCGTTGGCTCCTTGAATACCCATCGAATTGGATCTTTCCATCACCTGTTCCCGCCCTAAACTGGCCGCACTTCCCAATTCGGCCAGGAACGCAAACCATGCCTGCAGGCGACTTCGACTGCCAACCCGCTCTTTATGGAAGCACGCTGAAGCTCAGGGCGTTGATCGCCAGTGATTTTGAAACACTGTTTCTGGCGGCCAGTGACCCGCTCATCTGGACCGGCCACCCCGCCAGCGATCGCTACGAACGGCAAGTGTTTGAAGCGTACTTCGCCGCGCGGTTGGCCACCCGCAAAGCACTCGCCGTCATTGATATCGAAACTGCGCAGATCGTCGGAATGTCCAGCTACTACACCCCGCCTGATCAACCTGAGAGTATCGCCATCGGCTACACCTTTCTGGTGCGGGAGAAATGGGGTGGCGATGCCAATCGTGAGTTGAAGCGATTGATGCTGGAACATGCCTTCAAGGTCTACGACACCGTCTATTTCCACATCGGCCCCGCCAACCTTCGTTCGCAAAAAGCGCTGTTGAAAATCGGCGCCGGGCACTTATATGACGCCGAATTGAACCTTTCCGGGGCACCTGCCCTGTGCAAGTGCTACGGGTTATCCAGGGCACAGTGGCTGGCGAACCCGAAGGCGCAGCAACATTGCGTGCACGTGCCCTGATCCCAAAGGGATTGCCAGTAACACCAGCGAGATCGAAAGCCAGTCAAAGAGGCTGGGATACTGACCGAAGATCGCCATCGAGCTGAAGATTCCAAACACAGGGATCAACAGCGACAACGGTGCCACTCGCGACATCGGGTATTCGCGCAACAGCAGGTTCCATCCCCAGTAACTGAAGTGCGTCGCGGCATAGACCTGAAACGCGAGCGAAAACAGCGTCATCGCATTGAGCTGCGACGCCAGTGCAGTGAACGGTGCGGTGCCATGCAGCAGCCATGTCAGCAGCATGAGCGGGATGGGGGGAAACAAACTCGCCCATACCACAAACGCGAAAATCTCACGCACCTTCGAGACCTTGATCACGACGTTGCCAATGCTCCACGCCAGGGCGCTGCCAATGACCAGTGCCAAACCTGCTGTCGATGCGTCGCCGGGGCGACTCAGTACGATGCCCATCAGGCCGGCAGCGGCCAACAACGTGCCAAGGCATTGCAACCGCCCCAGACGTTCGCCGAAAAAAACCACGCCCCAGCCCAAGGTGAAAAATGCACTGAACTGGATCAGCAACGATGCCGTTCCGGGAGGCACGCCCCAGGCGATACCGAGGTTGATCAACGCCCACATCGCCACGCCGAAGATCAAGCCGTAGGCGGCCAGCCAGCGGAACGCCACGCGTGGACGCTCGACGAAAAACACCCAGGGCAATGCGGCCAGCGTGAAACGCAGCGCGGTCAGCAATAACGGATCGATAGCGGCAAGGCCGAGTTTGGTCACGGGGAAGTTCAATCCCCAAACCGCCGTCACCAGAACGGCGAGTAGCAGATGTTTCTTTTGCATGGTCAATCTTTCCCGGTGCCGAGCGGAAGTACTCGGGCGCAGAGAAATATGCCGGCAATAGGCCTGGCCTGCTTTCAGTCACAGGCCAACTTTCATTAGAATCGGGCCATGCGAGAAATGAGCCGCCATCCTTACCAGAACACCCCACGCGATGCCGTCGTCACCGCCGTTGATTACGCGGACGGGACGCTGTTCCCGCTGCACGATCATCAGCGCGGCCAGTTCGCCTATGCCGCCAGCGGCGTCATCACCGTGTTCACCGACGACGGCAACTGGGTCGTACCGCCGCAGCGCGGCATCTGGGTTCCCGCACGACTGCGCCACGCCATGCAAATGCGTGGGCCTGTCACACTGCACAACACCTATATCCGCCAGCAAGCGGCGCAGCGCCTCGGACTATCGGAGCAATGCCAGGTGCTGGACGTGTCGCCGTTGCTGCGTCATCTGCTGTTGAAAGCTATCGATGTGCCCGCGCGCTATTCCACCCAAGGCCATGACGGCCATTTGATGGGCTTGCTGCTGCATGAAATCGCCAGCATGCCCGCGCTCTCGCTCAATGCGCCGTTGCCGGCGGAGCCACGGCTGGCGACGGTGTGTCGCGCGTTTCTGGAGCAACCTTCGCTGGAAATCGGAATCGACGAAATGGCGCAACGTGCGGGCATGAGCCGACGCACCTTTACCCGCCATTTTCGCCTGCACACCGGGGTCAGCTATATCGAATGGCGGCAACAAGCCTGTCTGCTGGCAGCGATTGTCATGCTGGGCAAAGGTCAGTCGGTCACACAAGTCGCGATGGACTTGGGATACAGCAGCTCCAGTGCGTTTGCGACGGTGTTCAAGCAAGTGTTGGGGGAAGTGCCGAGTCGCTACTTTTAGAGGCGTCCGTTTTACACGTCAGCCACGCGCCCCAGAACAAACTGCTGAAGAACCGCGTCGCTTCGCCAAATCCCGCCTCATGCAACAGCGCCTGAACCGCCGCCTCGGAATGCGGCGGATCGGCGCCTTGCAAAATCTTGCCCAGTTTGGCCTTGACCTCCTCCGCGCTCGCACCCTGCTGGCGCCAGCGCTGCCCCCACGCTTCCAGCAATAACGGCTGACTGGCATAGGCGTAATGGTTGCCCGCGACAATCAGCGGCGCACCCGGTTTGAGACGCGCCTGAATCGATTGCAGGATCTGGCGTTTGAGGTCATCACCGTTCAGATGATGGAGCACGCCGATCAACGTCGCCGCGTCGAATTGCGCATCGGCCGGCAAGTCCTCGACATGCCCGAGATGAACCTGCGTCCGATGCAGCAAGTCGTTGGCCTCCAAATGCTGCACGGCGGCTTCAAGCATCGGCGCGGAAGGATCGACCGCGATGAAGCGCCACTGCGGTTCCAGCGCCGCCATCGCAATGATTTCCTGTGCCGTACCGCCCGCGCCGACCACCAGTATGTTGGCCGGGCGCGAACCGAGACTGGCGGCCAACATGCAGGCCGCCAGATCGTGACAGGCGTCGTAGCCGGCCAGGGCGATGCGGCTTTGTCGGGCATATTCGCTGGCGCGGGAGGTGTCGAATTTTTCTGCTGATGTTGGGTGCACGACGAGACTCCTTTCTGTTTCAGAAGAAACTACGCCGAGAAATCACATAAGAAAAATTCATTAATTTTATGCCCCGCATTCCTCTCTGGAATGCGACATCAACGCTGATCATTAACCGCATCAATAACAACCATTGATTCAATGAAGTTCTCTTATCAGGTTCGCGGCGTAAGATCGGCTCCAGACCTCACCACTACCCCACGGAGCACACACTCATGAAACGCCAAGCCCTTCTCAGCATCGCTTTCTCGCTCTTTGCCCTGAATGCTTTTGCCGCTGAACCTGCCACCCAGACTGATCCACTGTTCAGCGACGCAGTAGCCGCCGCGACCCAGACTGATCCGCTGTTCAGCGATGCAGTGGCCGACGCTACTCAGACTGACCCGCTGTTCAGCGACGCGGTAGCCGCCGCCACCGAAACCGACCCGCTGTTCAGCGACGCAGTAGCCGAAGGCGGTTCAGACCGTTTGCTCGAACGCCGCGCCGTCTGAATGCAGCGTTTCAGCGCAGTCACCGAAGAAAGGCCCGACCTCACCCGTCGGGCTTTTTTCGTCTGGACGCGCTGCGCACCTGCCCTGCTCTGCCCGAAACTTTTCCTCCCCGATCGGCTTGATCACCTAACCTCATAGACTGTGTGATCAATTCGAGCCGCCGCACCCATGCGCAACACATTGAAGTCGTTGTTTTTTGTCGTATTCATGCTGCTGGTTGGCGGTAGTCCGACGCTATGGGCAGCCGACTTGCCGGCGCCGGTAACCACCGCGGCTGCGCCATTGCCGGTGATTTCGCAAAGCGATCTGCAGGCCTTGCAACAACGCCTCGATGGCCTCAAACAACAGATTTCCGCAGCGAACAATTACAACCAGCTCGAAGGACCGCAGGATCGGGTGCAGGCGTTTATTCTGGATGTCGATCGGTTATCGGCGGCGTTGTTGCCTCAGCAGGCGCAACTGGCGGTGCAGTTGGGGGTGCTGGGGGCGGCGCCGGATGCCGATCTGGCAGCTGAGCAAGCAGACATCGTCGCGCAACGAGCGTCGCTGGCCGAGCAGAAGAGCAAGGTCGACGGCACATTGAAGAGCCTGGCGGCGCTGAAACAGAGCGCGGCGGATCTGATTACGCAGATCGCCGGCATCCGTCGCACACTGCTTGAAAGTGAGCTGACGCTGGGCACTGACAGCGTGCTGAGCCCGAGTTTCTGGTCGCCGCTGGTGAGCCCGAGTGACGACGACCGTCAGCGTTTACGCTTTTTCGTCGCGCAGGTGCGCGACACCTGGGCCACCGTGTGGGCACCAGGGGAACGTTTCTACACCAGTCTGTTGATGGCGTTGGCGCTGATCATCTGGACATTCGGCCGCAGACTGGCCGAACGCGGTCTGACCTGGGTGTGCATTTACCGCATGCCCGAGGGTCGCCTGCGTCGCAGTGCGCTGGCATTCGCCTCGGCGCTGGCAACCATCGCCACCACCGCGATTGCTTTGCAATTGCTGTTCTATGCCTGCACCCGCCACCAACCTTTGCCGCCGGTGCTGGAAACCTTCTCCGAAGAGTTCGAAAAAGTCGTCTATGCCTGCGTGCTGCTCACCGGATTGAGCCGTGCGTTGCTATCGACCGAGCATCCCTCGTGGCGCCTGCCAGCGATTGCCGATCAAGTGGCATTGGCGCTCAAACCCTACCCACGCATTCTGTCCTGCACGTTACTGGTGCTGGTGACGCTGGTGCAGGTCAGCAATGCCACGGGCATGAGCAGCCAGATCGTGATCGCCGGGCGCGGGGTCATTTCGATCGTCGTGCTGGCGATCGTGACGGTCCTGCTGTTGCGCGTCGGCAAAGTGCGCAAGGCACTGGTCGCGGCCAATGATGCCTCGGCGGCCAACAGCACATTTGCCGGGGTGATTTACACCATCGCGAGCATCTCGATGTTTGTCTCGGCGATTGCCCTGCTCACCGGCTACGTATCACTGGCACGGTTCATCAGTTATGAGCTGGTGTGGGCGTACATTGTCCTGTCGGGTTTCTACCTGCTGATTCAACTGGTCAAGGACGTCTGTGAGCATGTGTTTTCACCCCGCCATGCGAGCGGTAAGGCGCTCAAACAGCTGCTCGGCATTGGTGATCGACGGCTTGATCAGATCGAGATTCTGCTGTCGGGTTTCAGTCGGGCAGCGCTGCTGTTGCTGGCGGTCATCGCCCTGTTTGTCGGCGGCATCGGCACCACGCTCGGGCAACTGGCGAGCAACATCATGGCGATCCTCGGCGGCGCCGGGCTGCGCAAGCTGAACATCGTTCCCGGCCACCTGCTCAATGCCGTCCTGGCGCTGATGATCGGCATCTGGCTGATCCGCGCCCTGCGCCGCTGGCTCGACAACGAGTTTCTGCCCAAGACCGACATGGACCCGGGCATGTGCGCCTCGCTGAGCACGCTGTTTTCCAACATCGGTTACGCGTTCGTGATTCTGCTGACGCTGTCGTCACTGGGCGTGCAGTGGACCAATCTGGCGTGGATCGTCAGTGCGCTGTCGGTGGGTATCGGCTTTGGTCTGCAGGAGATCGTCAAGAACTTCGTCTCGGGCCTGATTCTGTTGACTGAACGACCGGTGAAAGTCGGCGACTTGATCAGCATCAGTGGTGTGGAAGGCGACATCCGCCGCATCAACGTGCGCGCCACGGAAATCCAGCTCAGCGACCGCTCGATCGTCATCGTGCCCAACTCGCAATTGATCTCGCAGAACCTGCGCAACGTGACCCTGGGCGGCAGCGCGCAAGGCGTGGCATCGCTGGAGTTGGTGTTCCCGCTGGACATCGATCCTGAAGAGGTCAAGGACCTGTTGCTCAACACCTATCGAGAGAACGAAACCATCCTCGATAAACCGGCACCGTTCGTGCGCTTCAGCAAGTTGTCGCCGGACGGGATTACCTTGACGGTGACCGGTTATGTCGGCAGCCCGAGGATTGTCGGGGTGACCAAAAGTGATTTGCTGTTCGAGATTCTCAAGCGTTTGGGGGCGGCGGAAATTGCCTTGGCGAAACCGCCGGCGACGACGTAAGCGGGTTATTCCCGAAGCGCCTATCAGCCTGCTTTTTAGGTCTTTATTGGCCGGTAAACCGCAACCTTATACTCGAGCGGTTCACCTAACGATCAATAAGGATGTTCCATGCCTCAACGTCTCTTACTGGCGGCCTTGTTCCTGGCCGTCGCCGGTTGTGCCAGCCCTCCTCCTGCGTCCGTTCACACCCATGATCCCGCCAGCTCGACCCTGCAAGGCGATGCCTCGCGGCCGGCACAGGCGCAGTGGATTCGCACCGAGTTGTACTTTTCGGTGGGTTCAATTGATGGCAAGGAAGGTGCGGTGAGCACGGCGCGCTGGCGTGAGTTTCTTGATCAGGAAGTCACGTCGCGGTTTCCTGATGGTTTCAGTGTGTTCGATGCTTATGGGCAGTGGCGGGATAAGGGCGCGAAAGAACCTGAGCGTTTGAGCACCAAGGTGATTGTGATCTTGCATGAGAACAGCGCGAAGAATGTGGCCAACATCGAAGCGATTCGTCTGGCTTACAAGCGTATTACGGGGGACTTGTCGGTGCTGCGGTTGTCGCAGCCGGCGGAGGTGTCCTTCTAGAAGCCCCTCACCCTAGCCCTCCCGAAACGTCGGACCGCCCAAAGGGAGAGGGAACCGATCCGGGGATATTGAAGAAGTACGCCGACCTGAACGTGCTTCACTGAATCCATAATCGACTCAGTCTGTCAGGTCGATGTATCACGCAAGACACCTCGGTCGGCCCCCTCTCCCTCCGGGAGAGGGCTGGGGTGAGGGATCGCTTTTAAACGGCTCAACCCGGCCAATAGCACGGCACCAACCAGCAACACTCCAATCCCAAAAAACGCCCCAACCCCCACCACCGTCACGCTGGAATACAGCATGTACAGGCACAACCCGAAGAACAGCAACGGCAACAGCGGATACAACGGCACCTTGACCGGCCTCGCCACCTCGGGAAAACGCCCCCGCAGAATAATCAGCGCCACGCTGCTCAAACTCAAAAACAACCAATACACCGGAGTCAGGTACTCAACCATGGTGTTGAAACCGCTCTGGGTAAAACTGCCAAACAGCACCAGCAGCAACGCCACCGCACCTTCCGCCAGCAACGCTTTGCGCGGCACACCATGCCGATCGTCCCAAGCACCGAAACTGCGCAGTTGCGGCACGTCGCGCGCGGCAGCGTAGGTGGTACGCGCCCCGACCAGCAAGGTCGAGTTGATGGTCGCTATCGCGGCGATGCCGACCATCAGCAAAATCAGCATGACACCCGGCGCACCGAATGCGCGGTTCAATAACTCTACGGCCGGAGCATTGCTGGCAGCCAACCCTGCGAATCCCAGGCCCTCGACAAACGCCCAGTTCAACCCGAGATAGATCGCCATCAACACGCTCAGCGCACCGAGCATGGCAATGAAAATCCCCCGCCGGCCATCACGCACTTCTGCCGACAACGTCGCCGCGTCGCTCCAGCCGCCGAACGCCAGAAAGACAAAAATCATCGCCGCCGAGAAGCCGGCCATGCCAGTGTCTTGCGCAATGGGCGGGACACTCGGCGCAGGTGGTTCGATGCCTTGCCAGGCCAAAAAAACACCGGCACTGGCGATGCTCAAAAAGCCCAGCGCCAACAGCCCCACCAACAAGGTCTGGGTAATAAAACCAACGTGCTTGCCAGTGAGATTAAGCAGCACCAACGCGGCAATCACCGCCCCGGCAAACAGCCCCGAACCGTACTGTCCCAACGGCACCACCGCATCGACGTAATCGGCAAACATGAACGCCGACAACGCTATCCACCCGGTGTGCATCACCGAAAACCGCGACCAGGCGAACAAGAATCCCATACGCTCGCCATACGCCGTGCGCAGAAAATGATAGTCACCACCCGGGTGCGGAAACGCTGTGGCCATCTCGGCAAAACACAGCGCGCCGATCATTGATGCGACGCCACCCAGCACCCACACCAGATAGAAATATTGCGGTCCGACATTGAGCGCCACGGTCGGCGCGGTTTTCAGGATGTCGGTGGTGATCACCATGCCCAGCGTGATCAGCAACGCGTGAAAAACCGGCAGATGCCGCCCCGGCCCCGCGTCAGAAACCATAGGTAGCGCGGGCGTAGTAGTAGGCGCCGTTGGTGCCGATTGGCGAGAGCACGTCGTACGGCAGGTTGCCGCCGTAGTTGATCGCCGAACCGGAACGTTCCGGGTAGTTGTCGGTGAGGTTATTGCCGCCTACGGCAATGTTGAATTTCGGCGTAAATTTGTAAGCCACTTCGGCGTCCAGTTGCCACACCGCGCCATAGGTTTGCTCGGGCTGCGAGTCGCCGAAATCGAACACCCGGGTGGTCTCGCCCTGGCGCGTCAAGCGACCGAGCAAGCCCCAGTGTTCACTGGCCCAGTTGGCGGAAAAGATGAAGCGATCCTTCGGCGCAGCATCAGTCAGGGTGTTGGTTTCTTCAACGCCAACGAGGGCGTCGTTGCCGATGCCCAACGCCGTCAATTGCGACGGCGTGCCTTTGGTGCTGGTGACTTTGGTGTGGTTGTAGGTGTACGCGGTGGTCAGGCCCAATTGCCCTTCGTAGAACGGCTGATGGTAGTTGAGCACCAGTTCGGCGCCGTGGGTGCTGGTGTCGGCGGCGTTGGTGAAGAAGTTGACGTCGTGCACGCCAGCAACGCCGAAGTTGTCGTTGATGTAGTTTTCCAGGGCATCGCTGCCAATGCGTTGCGACAGGGTGATGCGGTCTTTGACGTCGATGCGGAACACGTCCAGGGATGCATCGAAGCGTTCATTCAACTGAAAGGTCAGGCCGAGGCTGAAGTTCTTCGAGGTTTCCGGATCGAGCTTCTCGGCGCCGAGTGCGCGGGCGATCGGGTCGTTGACCGAGAGCACGCGGATGTCGGTCAGCGTGCCGCCATCGCCGAAGTTGCTGGTGGTGTTCTGGAAGCCGCTTTGGGCCAGCGACGGCGCGCGGAAGTTGTTCGACACCGCACCGCGCAGGGCCCATTGCTCGGTGAGTTTGTAGCGACCACTGAGCTTGCCGGTCAGTTTGCTGCCGGCATCGTCGTAATGCTCCCAGCGGGTGGCGGCGTCGACGAAGAAGCGCTCGGTGAGATCGCCGGACAACTCGACGTAAGTACCGAACACGTTGCGATCCAGATCCGACTCTTCGCTCGGGCGCAGGCCATTGGCGCCGTCCGCTCCGGAGCCGATATACGAGGCCTCGTCACCGGCGTAGGTCAGGTAATTTTCGTAGCGGTATTCACCGCCCACCGCCAATACAAAGGAGCGCTCGCCGAGGCGCAGTTCGCGGCTGAAGTCGAGGTTGGTGGTGGTCTGGCGCAGCTCGTAATCGCCGGTGTCGAACTTCGTCGGCGAGTCTTCGCCGAGACTGACGTTAAGCGTGCGCCGGGTCGAGCCATCGAAGCGGTTGCGGCCGTGGGTAACGCTGCTGTCGAAGTCCCACTCGTCACCGAGCAGGCCTTTGAACCCGGCGGTGGCGGAGACGTCTTTGTTGTCACCGAGCGATTGCGGCAAGTAGCCGTTGGGGTAGAACTGCGGCTGTTCATACGGATAACGATAGAACTCAGCGCCGGTGGTATGGCGCTGGTTATAGGTGCCGAAGCTGTAGGCTTTGCCGCCGGCCAGCGGCAGTTCACTGTTGAACCAGAGGTTGACGTCACGCGCAACGCCGTCGCCCATCACATAGTTGCGCTGACCGGGGCTGTCGGCAAAACCGTCGAAACCGGAGCGGTTGGTCGGATTGCGATCTTTGTATTCGGTGCCGCCGCGGATAAACCCGCCCTCTTCGCCCAGGCGCGTGCCGATCTTCGCCGTGGTCACGCTGTTCTGGCCGTCGGTGGTGGTCTTGTCGATGGCGTCCTGATGGGTGTGATAGGCGCCATAACTGGTAGACACCTCGCCGCCTTCCGGCGCGTCATCCAGGATGATATTGATTACCCCGGCAATCGCGTCGGAGCCGTACTGCGCACCGGCGCCGTCGCGCAGCACTTCGATGCGTTTGATCGCGCTGAGCGGGATCGAGTTGAAATCCACGGGTGCGGTACCGCGCCCGATCTTCGACGAGTCGTTGACCACCGCTGACGTATGGCGACGCTTGCCGTTGACCAGTACCAGCACCTGATCCGGGCTCATGCCACGCAGTTGCGCCGCGCGCACGTGGTCGGCGCCACCGGAGTTGGATTGGCGCGGCAGGCTGAAGGATGGCAATAACGTCTGCAACGCCGCGCCCAGTTCACCATCAGCGGCGCCGGCGGATTTCAGGTCTTCGGCGGTGAGCACGTCGACCGGCACCGGAGAGTCGAGCACGGTGCGCGAAGTACCCCGGGTGCCGGTGACCAACACGGTGCCGAGTCGCGATTCGCTGTCGGCGCTGGCGGAAGTTTCTTCTGCGTTGGCCGGAAGTTGCCAGATGGCGGACACGACAGCAGCCGCCAATAATGAACGGGAACGGTGATGCATATAACAGCTCCTTGAATCGCAGTTAATACCCGGCCGTTACCGACAATAAAGTTCGGCAAGCAATGCGCGGCAATGTCTGCTGTAGTTTTGGATTTCTGGAAGGCAGTGAAGGCTTGTTTACGGTGAGTTGCAGTTTCCCCAGCGTGAGACGTTTCCCCTTGAAAGCCGATGCTAGACGAGCTGCCGCAACTCGTAAAAGAACCAATAACGCTTAGGTTAGATCGCTCTAAAGGATTGTTCTTAGTTCAGCAGAAGTGTTGCTGAGCCAACACTTCAACCAACTAAAAACAATTTTTAGACTGAAATACGGTTCCCTGTAGGAGTGAGCCTGCTCGCGATAGCGGTATATCAATAAGAAAGTTGTCAACTGACACACCGCTATCGCGAGCAGGCTCACTCCTACAGTTTTGATCTGCATCAGACGCTACTTAGTCGAAGGCTTTCTCCAGCCAGGCATCCTCTGCAATATCCAGTTCATCACCACTGAATCGCTGTTCGGCAAACGGATCGGCGTGCAGGTGAAAGCCGTTCTGCTCCCAGAACCCCGGCTGTTCCTGTTCAACAAATTCCAGCCCGCGCAGCCACTTTGCGCTCTTCCAGAAATACCGCCCCGCCACCACCAACCGTAGCGGCCAGCCATGTTGCGCGGTCAGCGGCTGGCCAGCGTAATGGGTGGCCAGCAGACTGTCGGAGTGCAACAGATCATCCAGTCGCAAGTTGGTCTGGTAATCGTGATCGGCATGGGCCATGACGAACGCCGATGTCGGCTGGAGATCGAACGCCTGCAACAAATCCTGCAGATGCACCCCACTCCACTCAGTGTCGAACTTCGACCAGCGTGTCACGCAATGGATGTCGCAGCGAAGTTGCCGTTGCGGCAGTGCCTGCAGGTCGGCGTAACGTAATTCGATCGGTTGTGCGAGCGTGCCGAACACCCGCAGCGACCAGTTGGCAAGGTCATATTCCGGTACTTCGCCTTCGTGGAGAATTGGGAATCGCTCCGTCAGCACTTGGCCTGGGGGTAGTCGATTGCCGTACGCCGGATCCGTCGTCGGTGAACGGCTTTTGCGTATGCGTGCAGCTTTGTTGTGCATAGTCGCTCCAATTTCAAGGGTGCCCCCAATCTCCTGTAGGCCTTCGCCTGCTCGCGATAGCGGTGGATCAGCCGGCAACATTGTTGGATTCAAATCCGCTATCGCGAGCAGGCGAAGGCCTACAGGGGATCGTTGTCGGTAGGAAGATCTAGTTGGCCACCGGAATCCACGACGCCCTTGCAACATTCGCGGTATCACCAAAACTCGGTAGCTTCTGCGCCAGATCACGCACGTTTTTCACGTCCAGATCCAGCAACTGTTGACGGGTAATCAGCGTCGGCGGCACCAACACCTGATGCCCCGGACTCTCCCCGGCAATCAACATCGCCAGACTGCGCACGCTGATAGCCCCCGCCACTTGCGGATTGACCGCCGCCGTCGCCGCCCAGGCGCTGTCCGGCTCTTTCATGATCTGAATATCGGCGGTGGAAATGTCGGCGCTATAGATCTTCACCTTGCTCGTCAGCCCAGCCTCGTCGACAGCGATTTTCGCGCCTTTGGCAAACTCATCGAACGGCGCAAAAATCACGCTGATGCCCGGGTTGGCGCGAAGCACGGCGCTGGCCTGATCCGCCACCGAGTTGGCAATCGGTGGATTCAGCGTGCCAAAGCGCGCCTTCTCGACGATCCCCGGATTGGCTTTCTTGACCTGACTCCAGATCTCGTCGCGGCGCTCCATCGGCGTAAATCCACTGATGTACACGTAGCCGGCATCGAACTTTGTGCCGTTGTCCTTGACGGCTTGATCCAGCGCCAGACGCGCCAGCGCATGGTGATCCTGCTCGACCTGGGTTACTTGCGGGGTGTTCAGATCGACATCGAAAGCGACGACTTTGATGCCTTTGGCGATAGCCCGGTCAATCGGCGCTTTCAGTGTTTCGGCCAGGCCGAGCTGAACGATGATGCCGTCGACGCCCAGATCAATCGCCTGATCGATCATCTCGCCTTGACTCGCCGCCTGCTGCCGGGCATCGAATACGCGCAGGTTGGCACCCAGCGCTTCGGTCTGTTTTTCCACGCCACGCAAGTACGCCTCGGGGAAGTCCCCAGAGAACAAATAACCGACCAATGCAATCTGCACCTGACCTTTGTCGAACGGCGCCGGCGCGCCGGGCAAGGCTTTGGCCTGAGCGCTCAGCGCCAAGGCCGAGAGCAACGCGCCGGCGAGGCAATGACGGGCAAATTGTTTGATTGAACCGTGCATACAACTTCCTTGAATGAAGCGGCTCAACGCGCCCGATGCGCGAGGCCGAACGTGAACATCAGGGCCAGCACCAACACCAGTCCCTTGACGAAATCCTGCGCGTAGTAAGGCGCGTTAAGCATGGTCAGACCATTGAGCAGCGCCGCCACCAGCAGCGCACCGATCAGAGTGCCAAAGGCATTGGGCTTCTTCGCGCCGAGTACGGCAAAACCGATCAGCGCCGCGCCGAGAGCATCCAGCACCAGGCCATTGCCCGAACTGACGTCGCCGCGACCCAGCCGCGCGGCCAGCAACAATCCCCCCAGCGATGCAAGTAGCGCCGAGAGCACGTAAGCCAACAACTTGAAGCGCTGCACCGGCGCACCGGCCAGTCGCGCCGCTTGCTCGTTGCCGCCAATGGCATAGAACAAACGACCAATGCGCGTGCGTTCGAGAAACAGCCACACGGCTAAAGCGACCACAGCGGTAATCAGCACCGGAATCGGCACCACCTCCCACAACCGCCCGCGCCCCAGCGCAAGAAACGCGGCACTGAACGTACCTTCGGTTTCCTCGCCACTGGGCAAGGTCATGCCCACTGCAATCGAGCGTCCGCCCGTGGGAATCAACTGCACGCCGATCACTAGGAACATGCTGCCCAGCGTCGCGAGAATGTCCGGCACCCGCAGTTTGACGATCAGCCAGCCGTTGAGCAGCCCGACCAGCGCGCCACCCGCCAGACTGATCAACACCGCCGGCACCGCACCCCAGCCGAGCACGACCATCACGTAACTGGCGATCATCAGGCTCATCGCCGCCACGGCGCCAATCGACAGATCGAGGCCGCCGACGGCCATGGTCAGCGTCACGCCCAACGCCAGCAGTGCGACAATCGACACCGATTGCAGGATGCTGAACAGGTTGCCGACGCGCAGGAATGCCGGCTCGGCAACACTGAAAAACACCACGATCAGCGCCAGCAGCCACAACAGGCCGTAGCGGATCAGCACATGCAGCAGACGTTCGGCGCGGGCCGGCTCGGTCGATAACAGTGAACTTGAATCAGGCACTCGCTCTGCTCCTTGGCGTGGCTTGAGGGGAATGTTCGGTGACGTCGCTGCCGGCCAGTGCCGCGACCAGATCAGCACGATTGAGGCCGGCGCGCGGGTACTCGGCGACCACGGCGTGATCGCGTACCAGGAGGATGCGGTCGGCAATTTCCAGGGCTTCATCGACATCGGCGCAAATCACCAGCGTCGCCCGGCCCTTGGCGCTGTCGCGCAGCAGTTGGCCGATGTCGCGGCGGGCGCGCACGTCGACGCCTTGAAAGGGTTCATCGAGGATCAACACCCGCCCTTCGCCGAGCAGCCAGCGGCCGAGTACGACTTTCTGTTGATTGCCACCCGACAGTGCGCTCATCGGCACATCGATGCCGGCAGTCTTGATCCCCAGCGTTGCTACTTGCGCGTTGACCGCTGCTGCTTCAGCGCGGTTGCGGATGAAACCGCCGCGGGTGAAGCGTTCAAGAAACGGCAAAGTCAGGGTGCGACGCAAAGAGAAATCAGCTACCAGCGACTGACTGGCGCGATCTTCGGCCGCGAAGAACACCCCGCTTTGAATGGCATGGCGCGGTGAGTCCGCACGCCAGTCCGCGCCATCCAGTTGCACCCTGCCCGAGGCCGCTTTACGCAGGCCGAACAACACCTCGGCGATTTCACTTTTACCGGCGCCCAACAGGCCGGTCAGCACCACGACTTCATTCTCGTGCAGGCTCAGATCGAACGCGGCGGAGCGCGACAGGATTTGCATGGCGCTGAGCTTCATCACCTCGCGCCCGGCCAAGCGCGGCTGGTAAACATGTTCGGCCAGCGCCTGTCCCAGCATGGCACTCACCGCTTCGGATAATTGCCGCGCCGTGAACTCGCCCGCGAACTGGCCATCACGCAGCACAATGGCGCGATCCGCTACGCGTTGCAGATCGGAGAGTCGATGGGAGATGTACAGAATCGCCACTCCACGACTGCGCAAGGTGTCGATCAAACCAAACAAGCGCTGCGCCTCGGCATCGGCAAGCGCCGCCGTCGGCTCATCCAGAATCAGCAGGCGCGGTTGCAACGCCAACGCGCGAGCGAGCACCACCAATTGCCGTTCGGCCTGACCGAGATGTTCGATCGGCTGCTCCAGCGGCAAGGTCAAACCCAGCCCGGCGGCGATGCTCGCGGCGCGTTCCAGCAGGCGTTTGCGATTGAGCCAGAAGTCCGCGTCCGGCTTGCACAGTTCATCGAGCAGGAGGTTCTCCGCGACGCTCAACCCCGGCGCAATGCCTTCATTGATCTGCTGATGCACCGCGACAATGCCGAAGCGCCGCGCCGACAGCGGTGAACTGAAATGCCGTGGCGCGCCTTCCAGCCAGATCTCGCCCGCGTCGGCGGTCTGGCTGCCCGCGAGAATCTTCACCAGGGTCGACTTGCCCGCGCCATTGGCACCGAGCAGCGCCACCACTTCGGCGGGATAGATGTCCAGGCTGACCGCATCCAGCGCCCGGCTCGCGCCAAATATTTTGCTCAACTCTCGTACACGAATCAGCGGCTCACGGGCCACAGCGACCGGCACACTCATACAATTCCTTAGCGGCGATGCGCCAGCGAACGAACCAACCGATCGCCCAGGCTTTGCACGCCCTGAACGAGGATCACCAACACCACCACCGTGGCGACCATCACTTCATTGTTGAAACGCTGATAGCCGTAACGGATCGCCAGATCACCGAGTCCACCGCCGCCGATTACCCCGGCCATCGAGGAAAAGCCGATCAGCATCACCAGCGTCAGGGTGATTCCGGCCAGCAACGCCGGCAGCGCTTCGGGCAACAGCACTTTGAAGATCACATGGCCGATGTCACCGCCCATGGCGAGGATGGCTTCGATGCGGCCCTTGTCGACTTCGTCGAGAGCGTTTTCGACAATACGCGCGAAGAACGGAAAGGCGCCGATGGTGATCGGCACCACGGCGGCGGTGCTGCCCAGCGTTGTGCCGACCACCAGCCGCGTCAGAGGGATCAGGGCAATCAGCATCACCACGAATGGCAGCGAACGGCCGAGGTTGACCACGCCACCCAGCACGGCATTCAAGCGTGGCATCGGCAGCAGCCCGTCGCGGCGACTGATAAACAGCAACACGCCCAGCGGCAAGCCGATCAGTAGCGTGAACAGCCCTGCGAGCAGGACCATATACAGGGTTTCACCGGTGGCGTTGAACACCAGTTGCAGGATTTCATCCCAATTGACTGTGCGGTTCATGAGTGCGCCGCCCTTACGCCGTATTGCTTGAGAAAACTCAGGCCCGGCTCAGCGTGGCCCAGTGGCAAGCCACAGGTCGGCCGCAGCGAAGCGCCCAGCTGTGATTGCGCATCGGCCAGCAGCCGTGGCACCGGCCCGGCTTCGACCAGACGCCCGTTGGCCATGAACGCGGCGTGATCGCAGATCGACTTGACCACCTCCAGCTCATGGGTGATCAACACGATGGTCACGCCCAATTGCCGATTGATGTCGCGCAGCAATTGCAGGATCGATTCGGTGGTTTCCGGGTCGAGCGCACTGGTGGCCTCGTCCGAGAGCAAGTACGCCGGCTCAGCGGCCAAAGCGCGGGCAATCCCGACGCGCTGTTTCTGGCCGCCGGACAATTGCGAGGGAAAGGCCTGCGCCTTGTCACTCAAACCGACCAGCTCAAGCAGTTCGCGCACCCGCACATGGCGCCACGGCTTGCCGACATTGGCAATCTCCAGCGGCACCGCGATGTTGTCGAAAACGGTGCGCGAATGCAGCAGGTTGAAGCCTTGGAAAATCATGCCGATGCGCTGGCGCTGCTGGCGCAGTTCGCTGACCGATAGCGTCGTCAGATCGATGCCATCGAGCAAAATGCGTCCGCTGTCCGGACGTTCGAGCAGGTTGAGGCAACGCAGCAGCGTCGACTTGCCCGCCCCGCTACGCCCGAGAATCCCGTAGACCGCACCGTCGGGAATGCTCAGCGAGACCTGATCGAGTGCCGGTTGCGCGGCCGAAGGATAAGTCTTGCTCAACTGCTCGACGGCGATCATGGCTTGCCGCCCGCCACTGGAATCACCGAACCGGCGAAGTTGTCACTGATGTATTTGGCGACCTCGGGCGACGTCAGGTCCTTGGCCAGTTGCGCGATACGCGGGTCGTGTTCGAGCTTCGGCGTGGTCACCAGAATGTTGGCGTAAGGATTGTGATCGGCTTTCTCCAGACCCAAAGCGTCCTTGGCCGGCACCAGCCCGGCGTCGAGCGCGTAGTTGCCGTTGATCACGGCCAGATCGACGTCATCCAGCGAGCGTGGAATTTGCGGCGATTCGATCTCCAGGATCTTCAGATGTTTCGGGTTTTCGGCGATGTCCTTGGACGTCGCCTGATCCACCGCCGGGTCGTTGAAGCCGGCTTTGAGCTTGATCAGGCCGTTGTCCTGCAACAGGTACAGCGCGCGGCTCAGGTTGGTGACATTGTTGGGCACGGCGACGGTGCCTTTTACCGGCACGTCGGCGAAGCTTTTGTGCCGGTGCGAATAAATGCCCAAGGGTTCGATATGCACCGTGGCGGCCACCGCGAGCTTTTCGCCGAGGGCCTTTTCCTGGGATTTCAGGTACGGCAGATGCTGAAAGTAATTGGCGTCGACATCGCCGTGTACCAACAGCTCGTTGGAGTTCACACCGTTGGGGATCTCGATGACTTTGAGATTGAGTTGCGGATCGATTTTCTGGATGTACGCCAGAATCTGCGCGTGAGGCACCGGGTCGGCAGCCACGCGCAGCGGCTCCAGCGCCTGCGCACCGAACGACGTCACCAGCGCGCCGAGCACGGCCAGGGTCAAACCTGCTTTCTTGATCATGTGCGGAGTCCTTGAGCGAGTGATGAGTCAGGCGGTTTTACGAACGGGCGGTGGCGGCAGTAGCGCATCGGCGTAGAAGCGCTGCGCGACGTCGGGATGCGAGCGCAAACGACCTTTGAGGTAGTTCCAGCCGACATCGCGAAACAGTGGGTTGAGCGGATCACTTGCTGGCCCGCGTGCCTCGCGCAACAGTGCGGTGGGCAGCGGATACAGCGGCACCACGGCATCCAGTTGCGCACCGAGGAAGAACGCGACAGACAGGCGTTCGCTGCCCTCGGGTGGCGAAACCACGCGATGCACCGTGGCCCGCAGATAACCGTTGCTGGCCAGTTCGAGCAGTTCGCCGATGTTCACCACCAGGGTGTTCTCACGCGGCAACGCATCGATCCAGCGCCCCTCTTCGATCTCGACCTGCAGACCGGCCTGCTGGTCTTGCAGGAGGAAGCTGAGGAAACCGGAATCCTTGTGCGCGCCGACGCCCTGGTGACTCGACTCGCTGGACTGGCCGGGATAGCGCATCAATTTGATGTGTTCGTTGGGTTTGTCGCCGTAGAGCTGATCAAACGCATCGGCGCGCAGCGAGAGTGCCTGAGCGAACGCACGCAGCAGGCGCAACGACATCCGCGTCATCGCCTCTTGCCATTCCAGCAGCAAAGGTTTCAGTTCCGGCAGTGCCGCCGGCCATTGGTTGGGGCCTTGCAGCCGCGCCCAGAACGGGCTGTCCGCGTCTAATGGCAACACCTCGCGCTCGGCGCCCAGATCGAACTGTTCACGCAGATCGGGCTGGCCACGGGTGATCTCCGAGGCGGCCCGGTTGTAACCGCGAAAGTGCGGTGAATTGATCATGCCGACGGCGTTTTTCTCGCTGTCGGGCAAAGCGAAAAACTGGCGGGCGTGGGCCTGCACCTGCTTGAGCAAGTCACTGTCGATGCCGTGACCGGTCAGGTAGAAGAAGCCGACGTCGCGGGCGGCGTGGCGCAAGTTTTCGAGAAATTCGTAGCGCTGTTGCGCCGTGCCTTCGAACAGCGACAGGTCCAGCGTCGGTAATGCGGTGATATCGAGGGTATGCGGCATGATTCACTCCCGTGTGAATCAAACCTGAAAAACCTGTGATCGATTCAGCGTGTGCCGTCATGGCAATCGGGGGTCTATCGGTTTGATGCGTTTTGATTCGTCGTTGCGACAAAACTAAACGATCTTAAAAATGCAGAGCCAATATCTTTTTCGCATTACCTTAGGCTTGATTTCCCCTCACCCCAGCCCTCTCCCGAGGGAGAGGGAGCCGACCGGGTTGTCTTGCGTTATACATCGACCTGAAAAACCGGGTTGGATTCGATAAAAAACGTTCAGGTCGGCGTAGCGCTCAAGATCACATCGGTCAGTCCCCTCTCCCTCCGGGAGAGGGTTAGGGTGAGGGGCACAGACGACTCGGTATCAAGCCTCCTGCAACGCACGCGGCCGCTGACTGCGTTGTTCAGCACTGGCATCCGGCGCCGGTTGCAACTGGAAGTCGAACTTCAGCTCGGCATAACGCCCCGACACCGCGTCCTCGCGGAACATCACCTCCCCGACCAAGCCTTCACGGGTCGCATAGGCGAAGTCATCCCACAGGTATTGATCACCCGACAGATTGATTTGCGTCGTCAGGTGCCGATGCCCCGGTGCGCTGATAAAGAAATGCACATGGGCCGGACGCTGGCCATGGCGGCCGAGCTGGTTCAGGCATTCCTGGGTCGGCCCTTGTGGGTCGCAGCCATAACCGGAGGGCATGATACTGCGAGCGCGGTAACGGCCTTCGGCGTCGGTAATGATGCGGCGGCGCAAGTTGTATTCGGACTGGCTCGGGTCGAAAAACGAGTAGGTGCCCTTGGTGTTGGCGTGCCACAGGTCAACGGTGGCACCGGCCAAGGGCTGGCCGTGCAGATCGAACACCCGGCCTTCGAGGTGCATAACGGTGGCGACGCCCTCTTCGCTGCCGTCATCCATGCGGCACTCGCCTTCACACAACGGCGCGCCGGCCACGTACAGCGGGCCTTCGATGGTACGCGGTGTGCCGCCGGTCAAGCCAATCTGTGCGTCCTTGGCGTCCTGCAACAGGTCGAGGAAATGCTCGATGCCAAGGCCTGCGACCAGCAATCCCGCCTCCGAACGAGCACCCAATCGGTTGAGATAGTCGACCGCTTTCCAGAACTCACCATCAGTGATTTCCAGGTCTTCGATGATCTTGGCGCTGTCCTGCAAGATGCGCAGGACGATGGTTTTCAGCCGGGATTTACCGTCGTCGTTGGCAAAACCGGCGGCTTCCTTGAAGAATTTCTGCAGCTCGGCGGTATGGGCAATTTTCACGGTCATGGTGGTTACCTCATCTTGTTGTTTTGTGGTTTACGCGAATCTTCAGAACAGACCACCTTCCCCTGTGGGAGCTGGCTTGCCAGCGATTGCGGTGTGTCATCCAGCATTGATGGCGGCTGGTGTATTGCTATCGCTGGCAAGCCAGCTCCCACAGTGTTCAGGGATGGATTCGAAACCCTGGATCAGCGATCGTCCGTATGGATCGACGACGGATGCCGGCAGAGGCCATCGACCTCAATGTCCATGTAGGGAAACAGCGGCAAGCGCATCAGCGTGTCGTGCAGGGCCTCGACGCTCGGCACATCAAACACGCTGTAATTGGCGTAATGCCCGGCGATGCGCCACAGGTGTCGCCATACGCCGTCGCGTTGCAGCCGTTGCGCCAGTTCCTTTTCGTCCGCCTTGAGCCGGGTGGCCAATGACGGGTCCATATCGGCGGGCAATTTCACGGTCATTTTTACGTGGAACAACATGCTGGTTCTCCTGATTCAGTGGCGGCGAAAGCGCGCCAGACGCTCTTCATCCAGCGTCAGGCCCAGGCCTGGAGTTCGCGGGATATGCAGGTGGAAATCGCGGTACTGCGGCGCTTCGCTGACGATGTCTTCGGTCAGCAGCAACGGGCCGAACAGTTCGGTGTCCCAGGTCAGCTGCTTGAGCGTGAGGAAGGCGTGCGCCGAGGCCAGCGTGCCGATGGAGCCTTCGAGCATGGTGCCGCCGTACAGCGCGATGCCGGCGGCCTCGGCGATCTGCGCGGTTCTGAGCACGGCTCGCGGGCCACCGTTCTTGGCAATTTTCAGGGCGAACACACTGGCGGCACCGTCAGCGGCGAGGCTGAAGGCATCCTCAACGCTTTCGATCGATTCGTCGGCCATGATCGGTGCCGGGCTGCGCTGATTCAGGCGAATCTGCCCGGAACGGTTGACCCGCGAGATCGGTTGTTCAATCAGGTCGATGCCGTTGTCACCCAGTACCTGACAGCCGCGAATCGCCTGGGATTCATCCCAGTACTGGTTAACGTCGACCCGCACACTGGCGCGTTCGCCCAAGGCTTTTTTGATCGCCACCACGTGTTTGAGATCCTGCTCCAGCGGGTTGGCACCGATCTTCAATTTGAAGATGCGATGGCGACGCGCTTCGAGCATCTGCTCGGCTTCGGCGATGTCGCGGGCGGTGTCGCCGCTGGCCAGGGTCCAGGCCACTTCGAGGCTGTCCCGTACGCGGCCGCCGAGCAGTTCGCTGACCGGCAGACCGAGGCGCTTGCCTTGGGCATCGAGCAGTGCACTTTCGATGCCGGACTTGGCGAAGGTGTTGCCCTTGGCGATCTTGTCGAGACGCTGCATCGCCGCGTTGATGTTATTGGCTTCCATACCGACCAAGGCCGGAGCCAAATGCGCGTCGATATTGGCTTTGATGCTTTCCGGGCTTTCATAACCGTAAGCGAGGCCGCCGATGGTGGTGGCTTCACCGATGCCTTCGATACCGTCGCTGCAACGCAGGCGCAGGATCACCAGAGTCTGCTTTTGCATCGTATGCATCGCCAGTTTGTGCGGGCGGATGGTCGGCAGGTCGACGATGATCGTCGTCAGGCTTTCAATCAGAATTTGCTGCATGTCTGTGTCCCTTGAATAGTGCTCAACCGAGATCGCCGCCACCGACCGGCAAGGTCACGCCGGTGATGTACGAGGCGTCGTCAGAGGCGAGAAAGAGGATCGCGCCGACCTGTTCGTCGAGGCTGCCGTAGCGTTTCATCAGGCTGCTGTCGAGGGTTTGCGCGACGATTTCCTGATACCAGGCCTGCTCCTGCGCCGACTGTTCGCTGGTGTTGCGCGGGATGCGTCGCGGCGGAGCTTCGGTGCCGCCCGGCGCGGTGGCGTTGACACGAATTCCGCGCTCGGCGTTCTCGAACGCCAGGCACGCAGTCAGGGCATTGATACCGCCCTTGGCAGCGCCGTACGGCACGCGGTTGACGCTGCGGGTGGCTATTGAGGAAACGTTGACGATGGCGCCGCGACCTTGCTTGAGCATGTACGGCAGCGCGGCGTGGCAACACCACAGCGTCGGGAACAGCGAGCGACGCACTTCGGCTTCAATCTGCTCGACTTCGTAGTGCTCGAACGGTTTGGCCCAGATCGTGCCACCGACGTTATTGATCAGGATGTCGAGACGGCCGAAGGTGTTGATGGCTTCGGCCATGACCCGCGCGCAATCGGCGTATTGCTCAAGGTCGGCGGTCAACGCGAGAACGCCCTCGCCTTGCAGTTCGTGCACCAGTTCGGAACGGTCGACGGCGATCACTTGCGCGCCTTCGTCCAGCAGGCGCTCGCAGACACGGCGGCCGATACCCTGAGCCGCGCCGGTGACCAGCGCGACCTTGTTGGAGAATCTGTTGTTCATGACAACCTCGAAAATAGGGGTCAGGCAGCCGCTGCGGCGAATTTTTCGTAGTAGAAATTCGCGGGAGTGATGCCCTGTTCACGAATGTATTGGCTGACCGCTTCAACCATCGGCGGCGGGCCGCACAGGTACACATCGACGTCACCTTCATTGAGATGGCGCGGCTCGATGTGCTGGGTGACGTAGCCCTTGAGCGGATGCGCACTCTGCGGATTGGCCACGCAGGCGCCGAAACTGAAGTTCGGGATGCGGGCGGCGAAGGCTTCGAGACGATCGAGTTCGACCAGATCGAAATCGTTGGTCACGCCGTAGATCAAATGCACGGGATGATCGCTGCCCTGCTCGGCGATCTTTTCCAGCATCGCGGTGAACGGTGCCAGGCCGGTGCCGCCCGCCAACAACAGCAGCGGCCGCTTGATCTCGCGCAGGTAGAAACTGCCCAACGGCCCGGCCAGGTTCATGCTGTCGCCGGCCTTGGCCAACCCGGTGAGAAAGCTGCTCATCAAACCGCCAGGCACGTTACGGATCAGGAAGCTGACTTCGCCGTCCTTCTGCAACGAGCTGAAGGAATAGGCGCGGGTCTGCTCGCTGCCGGGCACTTGCAGATTGACGTACTGGCCCGGCAAAAACGCCAGTTTGCTTAGCGCCTCGCCCTTGATCGACAAGGCAATGGTGCTCTCGGATAATTGCCGGACAGCGCTGATCGACGCCTGGAAGTTCGCCTGTTCGGTCTTGCACACCTGCGAGCCGGCCGGTACGCGGACGACGCAATCGCTGGCGGCGCGCATCTGGCAGGTCAGCACATAACCTTGCGCGAGTTCATCGGCGCTCAAGGCGTCTTCAATGAAGTTGTCGCCCATGTCGTAACGCCCGGCCTCGGCGAAACATTTGCAGGTGCCGCAGGCGCCGTCGCGGCAGTCCAGCGGAATGTTGATGCCTTGGCGATACGCCGCATCGGCGACAGTTTCATGGCCACCCGCCTCGATGAAACGAGTGACGCCGTCTTCAAAATTAAGCGCAATCTGGAAATTCATGGTGCACCTCGCCGTGTCGACTAGATGTGGTAGATGTCGATGACCTGACGGACGTAATCGTTTTTCAGCACGACTTTCTTGGCCTTGATCAGCGGCTGTTCGCCACGCAGATCGAGGGTGTAGAAACTGCTGCCGAAGTAGCTGTCGGTGACCTGATAGCGAAAGCTCAGGGTGTGCCAGTTGAAGCGCACCTGGCACTGGTCTGCGCTGTGCTCGACGATTTCGATGTTGCTCAGGTTGTGCGAGGTGCGGGTGTCGGGAATGGTCGCGCTGGAGCGCTCGGTCTTGATCCGGAAAATGCGGTCTTCGAGGCCGCCACGGTTGCCGTACCAGATCAGCGAGATTTCGCTTTGCGGGTCCTCGGTGAGGGTGTCGTTGTCGTCCCAGGCCGGCATCCAGAAGGTCGCATCGGCGGCGTACAGTTCCAGCCATTGATCCCACTGGCCGTCATCGAGATAGCGCGCTTCGCGGAAGAGAAAATCGCGCACGGAGTCGTAGAGGTTGCTCATCACACGGCCTCCACGGGGATCAACTGTGGCTCGGCGGCAGCGGCCTTGAGCATGGTTTCCTGCCAGTACTTGTGTTGCAGCACAAACAGGCCTTCGTCTTCGGTACGCATGCCGGAGAGCAATGGTTTAAGGTCGATTTCTTCGGCGGCGGCGTCGGCGCCTTCGACCCAATGGGTGGCGCCACGGGACATGTCGTTCCAGCCGCGACCCGCGCCATAACCGGCCTGGCACGAGCGGAACTCTTCCAGGTCATCCGGCGTGGCCATGCCGCTGACGTTGAAGAAGTCTTCGTACTGACGAATACGTTTGGCGCGCGCCTCGGCGCTCTCGCCTTTGGGGGCGATGCAGTAGATGGTGATTTCAGTCTTGTCGACCGAGATCGGCCGGGCGATGCGGATCTGTGAGCTGAACTGATCCATCAAGTACACGTTGGGGTACAGGCACAGGTTGCGCGAGTTTTCGATCATCCAGTCGGCGCGGGCCTGGCCGAAATCACGGGCGAGTTCATCGCGGCGCTCGTAGGCCGGGCGGTCTTCAGGGTTGGCCCAGCGGGTCCAGAGCAGCAGATGACCGTGGTCGAAGGAGTAGAAACCGCCGCCCTTCTTCGCCCAACTGCCGGCGCTCATCGTTTTGATCGCTTCACCCGCTTCGCGCTGTTGACGCTGGTTCTGGGTGGCGGCGTAGTTCCAGTGCACCGAGCTGACGTGGTAGCCATCGGCGCCATTTTCAGCGGTGAGTTTCCAGTTGCCTTCGTAGATATAGGAACTTGAACCGCGCAGCACTTCCAGGCCTTCAGGCGACTGATCGACGATCATATCGATGATTTTTGCCGATTCGCCCAGATGCTCAGCGAGGGGTTTCACATCGGCATTCAGGCTGCCGAACAGAAAGCCGCGATAGGACTCGAAACGCGCAACCTTGGTCAGGTCATGGGAGCCTTCGCAGTTGAAGCCTTGCGGGTAACCGGCCTCGCTCGGGTCTTTGACCTTGAGCAGTTTGCCGCTGTTATTGAACGTCCAGCCGTGAAACGGGCAAGTGTAGCTGGAGCGGTTGCCGGACTTGTGCCGACACAACATGGCGCCGCGATGGCTGCAGGCATTGAGGAACGCATTGAGTACACCGTCCTTGTTGCGCGCGATAAAGATCGGCTGGCGCCCCATGGTGGTGGTGAGAAAATCGTTGTTGTTGGGGATCTGGCTTTCATGGGCGAGGTAAATCCAGTTACCTTCGAAGATGTGCGCCATCTCCAGTTCAAACAGACGCGGATCGGTGAACATCTCCCGCTTGCAGCGGTAGGCGCCCTTCTCCTTGTCTTCTTCAAGCATGGCATTGAGGTAGTCGATTCCCAGGGACATGGCCGGGGCCTCCATTGTTATTGTTCAGGCCAGGTCAGATTAGGGAGGCGATGCACGGGGCAATAGCCGAATCCTGCAGATCGCTATCCGTTTTGTGCAGGATGGCGCGGCAGATGATTCAGCATGTTTCGCGAGGGTTTAGTGCGGAGTGTCAGTGGCGGCGTTTGAAGGTCTGCGACGGCAGTTCGCCGAATTGCTGGCGATAGCTTTCGGAGAAGCGGCCCAGGTGCAGAAAGCCATAATCCAGCGCCAGTTCAGTGAGATTGCGCACCGGGCAGCTTGGGTCGCTGAGGCAGGCGTGAATGCGTGCCAGCTTGCGTTGACGGATGTATTGCATCGGCGTGACGCCGAGTTGGCGTTCGAACAAAGCATACAGCGAGCGCGGGCTCATGCTCGCCTGCGCGGCCAGATGTTCAGCGGGCAGATCCTGTTTCAGATTGCGCTCGATGTAATCGACGATGCGCTCGAAGCTGACGTTCGGCGTGCTCAGGCACTCACGGCTGACATTGGTGTTCATCAGCGAAATCAGTTTGCTGCCGATGATCTGCGCGTAATGCTCCTGCACCCGCAGTAACGGATCGCTGGCCTCGGCTTCCTGACAGATCATCGCCAGCAGGTTGGTGAAGCCTTCCAGCTCCTCCAGCCGATAGTGATTGCGCAGGAAACGGATACCGCTGGAGGGGTGCTGCCAACGCTGCTCGTCGCACACCGATTCGAGCACGCTGACCGGCACCTTGAGGATGAATTTTTCGCAATCATCCGAGTACGTCAGATCGACCGGATCATCCGGATTGATCAACAGCAACTCGCCCGGCACCAGATGCTGCTCGTGTTTGTGCCCGCGCCACAGGCAATTGCCGCGCAGCAAAACTTGTAAGTGGTAAACGGTCTCCAGTGCCACGGACGTCACGCGCACGCTGCCGCCATAGCTGATGCGGGCCAGATCGAGGTCGGCGAGTTTGCGATGGTTGAGGCAGGCTTGCGGGTGGGCGGTTCTGGACAGGCCGATGAAGTGCTGGCCGACGTGCTGGTTGACGTAGTCGGAGACGGCATAAGGGTCAGCGTGACGAAACACGCTGCTGCGATCGCTCAGCAGATGGCTGTCCATGGGGCATTGCTCGTTGTTGTCGTTATTTTGGGATCACAGGGTTTCAGGCATCACGACTCACAGTACGCCGGAGTGTCGAGGTGGGCAATTGGACGAAGGTTTGGGTGCTCGATAATCGAACGTTTTTTTGTGGATTACGGGGTGGTTTGAACTAGGCCTACACTTGCCAAAGAAATGCCCTACACGCAAAAAAATCCGACACAGAAAAATCCTACTTATGACAGTTTTAAAAAAACAAAAAAAGCCCGTTCCAGTCGAAACTGAAACGGGCTTCTCCCACCTCAACGGCCCTTACTTCAGGTCGTCAAAGTGGTCTCGCAGGAACTCGTAAAAGCGAAAGGCTTTAAACAATCTCCATACAAGGCTCAGCGTACGCAGCAAAAGCTTCATACGTTTTGGCCTCCAGGGCTGGGGGCCAAACCTCCAGCAAACTTACCGGATCATACTTGCCTTCAGCCTGCACGTTAAAGCAGCTAGTGAGGCGGCCGGTTGAAATCCCTCCGAAACATCATTCCGGCACGGGTGCAAAACCGTGTCAAAGGGCATGAAACCGTTTGGTCACCAGCCTGGCCTCACCGCTGCTCGAACAAGTGAGCGCCCGCATCATAACCTTCATTCAGAGGCTTTCAGGAAAAGTAATTTTCTGTTTTGTTAACCATTATTTCTGCCAGCTTTTTATGAAAATGAAATAGCGCAAACAACCAGTTTCTTACGAACTTTAACCTTGCAAGGGGGCACAAAGACTCCTACCATGAGCGAACGTTAAAGCAGCTAGTGAAGCAAAAAACCTCGGTCGCAAATCAAGGTTTACAAAAGAACCGCCCCGCAAAGGCGGTTTTTTTTCGTCTGCCTTTTCACTGCACCCGCCGATGAAAATCAGATCACAGCGCCCGCGCCCACGTCTGACTCACCAGATTCTTGCCAAAGCTGTGAACCGCTTCTTCCTCCACCAGTTCAAACCCCGCCTGCTGATAAATCTTGCGCGCAGCCGTCAGGTTGCTGGTCGTCCACAAGGTCATTTTCTGGTAGCCAATCTGTCGGGCAAATCGCATGCACTCCTCGACCAGACGACTGCCAATGCCCAAGCCCCGCGCGCTGGCGTCGACGTAGAGCATGCGCAGTTTGGCGGTCGTTTCATCCTGGCGGACGATAAACACAGAGCCAATAACCTTGCCGTCCTTTTCCGCAATCCAGCAGCGCTCGCTTGTCGGGTCGTAATCACGCAGGTACTTGGCGACCACCTCGGCCACCAGTGTTTCGAACTCCGAATTCCAGCCGTATTCGCGGCTATACAGCGCGGCTTGCTGTTGCATCACCGTGCCCATGTCACCGGGCTGCGGATCGCGTAACACGTAGTTCGAATCCTTGTTGCCTTGCAGCAGTGTCTGGATCAGCGTCATGGCGCCGATCAGACGTTTTTGCTGCGGTTCAGGTAATCGCTCGAGCATGGTGACGATCTGTTCACGGGAAGCCTTTTCCAACGGGATCAGAATTTCACGGCCCAGCTCGGTAAGGTGCAATTGCGCGGCGCGGGCGTCGGTCGGCGACGGGACTTTCTGGATCAGGCCACGCTTCTCGAAACCACTGATGATGCGACTCATGTAGCCGGCGTCCAGCCCAAGCATCTGGCGTAGATCGGCGCTGGTCAGGTCGCCACGCGAGGCCAGCTCATACAAAATGCGCAGCTCAGTCAGCGAGTAGTCGCTTTGCAGCAAATGCTCCTGCAATACGCCGATCTGATGGGTGTAAAAACGATTGAAGCCGCGCACAACATCGGCTTGCTCGAGGAGATGGCTGCTGGACATGGCAAACACTCAGATAATTGCTTAAAGCAACTATATATTTGCCAAAAGCAACCATGTCAACAGAAAGCTATCGGCATTTGGCCAACACCACCTGACAGGTGTCCGGCGTGCCCCCGGAGCGCCCGGCATAACGGATGCAGTTGTTCAACGATTTCTGCCGGGCCATGTTCAGGCTGGAGCCCCAGGCCAGACCGCCCTCGCCGACCGTCGGCAAGGCTTTGGCGTAGCAGGCATCGCCAACCCCCGAGGGTGGATAGTGTTTTCGGCTGGAGCAGCCTGCGCCAAGCGTCAGGCTAAGCCCGATCAGGGTGAGCATGCCCCAGAGCGAGCATCGGTTAATCATCGCATTCCACCTGCCGGCAAAGGGGTCGTGACCTGCAGAGTCTAGTCCCCTCACCTGCACAAATCTTCTAAACGTCGATGATCATTGCGCGGTATTTTATGGGGCCGCACCTTTCAATGGCGAACTCTGGAGCCTCCGTGGATAAACGCAACTGGATCGAGCTGTCCCAGGATGTCGACACCGGGATTGAATCGATTCGCGCTCACTTTGAGGGCCATGCCTACGATCCGCACTGGCATGACAGTTTCCTCGTCGGCGTCACCGAGCAAGGTGTGCAGCAGTTCAATTGCCGCCGCATGCGCCATCGCAGTACGCCAGGCAACGTGTTCTTGCTGGAGCCGGGGGAAATCCACGATGGGCAAGCGCCTACCGAGGAGGGTTTTACCTATTCGATGCTCTACCTCGATCCGCATTGGCTTGAGCGTGAAATGCACGCGCTGTTCGAAGATGCACCGTCCGACAGCCAGCCCGGTTTTGCCGATACGCTGAGTCAGGACCCGCGTCTGGCCACAGCGATCAGTCACGCTTTTCATGCGTTGCATGACGGCGATCTGCGCATTGTCCGCCAGACCGCCATCGATGGCTTGCTCGGCTCGCTCACGCGCCATCTCGCGTGGCGCAAACGCCAGGATTTCGATCCTCGCCTGCCGTTGGTGGCGCAACTGGCGCGGGATTATCTGCACGCGCACACCTATGAAGATATCGGTCTCGATGATCTGGCTCGTGTCTGCGGTGTGGATCGCTTTCGTTTGAGTCGTGCATTCAAAACAACCTTTGGCCTGGCCCCACACGCGTACCTGATCCAGTTGCGTCTGGCCAAGGCGCGTCAGTTGCTGGCTCGGGGGGAAACGCCGGCGCAGGTCGCCAGCGTGCTCGGTTTTGCCGACCAGAGTCATCTCGGTCGCTGGTTCCGTCGCGCCTACCAACTCACCCCCGCCGACTACCGCAAGCGCTGCTCAAACCTTCCAGACTGACGTACACCGACTGGCGATCATGGCTTCCTGTGTTTACTTCCAAGGAATCCGCCCATGGCGTCATTATTGCCCTTCCTGCTATTCGCTTTCGTTGCCTCGATTACGCCGGGGCCGACCAACATTCTGGTGTTGAGCCACAGTTCGCGCCAAGGCTTGCTTGCCACGCTGCCGATCATTTTTGGCGCCTGCGCGGCGGCAGCGCTGATTGTGTTGGTGGTCGGCCTCGGTGCCGGCGAAACCTTGCTGCGTTACCCGCGTGTGCAGCAAGCCATGGCCTGGGGCGGTGTGCTCTGGTTGAGCTGGCTGGCGTGGCAGATCTTTCGCAGCGCGCCGCCATCGCTGGACCCGGCTGAGACGCAGGCCGAAAGTTTCAGCGTGCTGGGCGCGGCCATGCTGCAACTGGTCAATCCCAAGGTTTGGATGATGGCCGTGGCGGTGGTCAGCGTATTTGTCGGCGGTGATGACAAGACCTTGCGGCTGCTGGTGCTGTCGCTGGCGTTTTTGCTGGTGTCATTGCCGTGCATGACGTCGTGGGCGTTGCTGGGTGTGGGCAGTGCGCGATTGATGGGATCGCCAAAGGCATTCAAGCGGATGAACGCAGTACTCGCGTTATTGTTACTGCTCTCGGCCTGGCTGACCGTCCTGAAATAACTCCACTGTAGGAGCTGCCGAAGGCTGCGATCTGTTGATCTTGATCTAAAAAAACAGAATCAAAAGATCGCAGCCTTCGGCAGCTCCTACATTGCTTCTCAGTGCCACTTCATCAGGGTGAGGTGGCCTGCCGATACTCACGCGGAGTAAACCCGGTCGAGGCCTTGAACTGGCGGGTGAAAGCGCTGTGATCGGTGTAGCCGCATTGCAGCGCCACGTCGGTAATTGGCAGGTCGGTATGCAACAACCGGTGCGCGTGTTCGAGCCGCACTTTCTGGATCATCTGCCGTGGTGTCAGGTGAAATACCCGTTTGCAATAACGCTCCAGTTGCGCCACAGAGATACCGGCGATGCGGGTCAATTCACCGAGGGTGACGCGGCGATTGAAATTCGCGCGAATATGCTCATCGACCGCCGCCAGCCGCTCGAATGCCGGGTGCGTTTCGCTGGCGGATTGCAGATCCACCGAGATTCCCGCCAGACCAATAATCACGCCGTCACGGTTGTACAGCGGCTGCTTGTGCGTCAGGCACCAGCCCGGTTCGCGACTGCCGTACAGATGCAGTTCCAGCTGATCCTCCAGCACAAAACCCTCCTCCAGCACTTTGCGATCCTGCTCGGTGTAACCCGGTCCGAGTTGTGCCGGGAACACCTGCGCACTGGTTTTGCCGAGCAACGGGCGCAAATCCTTCAAGCCACAGCGTTGCACCAGCGTGCGGTTGGCGAGCACGTAACGGGCCTGCACATCCTTGATGAAAATCGCCGCATTGGGGATCACATCGAGCATCGGCAACAACAGCGCCGCGCCGGCCAAGAGTTCCTCCAGTGTCTGCGGACGCTGGCCATTCATGCCTTGGGCCAGGATCGAAAACGCCTGCTGCATCAGAGATTCCCCTCGTAACGTGGATCGACCAAGTCCCCGCCATGCGGCGTTCGCGTGCAGATTGCAGCATCGTTCAAGGCGTGTCGAGGGCCGTGTTTCATCGGTGCCATTGTGCTGATTTCGTCATCGAACCCGCGGCAAAACATCAATCGCCACACCGTTGATGAGTTCAAAGTCTGGCCGTCCGAGTGACACAACTGCCTATCCAATAACTCACAAGAAGGCGATGCCATGTCAGGCCAAGGCAAGTTCAAAAAACAGCTTTCACTGATCGACCTCACATTTATCGGGCTGGGGGCGATCTTCGGTTCCGGCTGGTTGTTCGCGGCCAGTCATGTGTCCGCGATTGCCGGGCCGGCGGGGATTTTTTCCTGGCTGCTGGGCGGCTTCGCCGTGTTGTTGCTGGGCATCGTCTACTGTGAACTCGGCGCTGCACTGCCGCGTGCCGGTGGCGTGGTGCGTTATCCGGTGTACTCCCACGGGCCGTTGCTCGGCTACTTGATGGGTTTTATCACCCTGATTGCGTTTTCCAGTCTGGTGGCGATCGAAGTGGTTGCTTCGCGCCAATACGCGGCGGCGTGGTTTCCCGGCCTGACCAAGGCTGGCACTGGCGATCCGACGATTCTGGGCTGGATGGTGCAGTTAGGTCTGCTCTGCATTTTCTTCCTGCTCAACTACCGCAGCGTGAAGACCTTCGCCAAGGCCAATAATCTGGTCAGCGTATTCAAATTCATCGTGCCGTTGCTGGTGATCGGTGTGCTGTTCACCTTCTTCAAACCCGCCAACTTCGAGGTGCAAGGCTTCGCCCCGTTCGGCCTGTCGGGTGTGGAAATGGCGGTGTCGGCGGGCGGCGTGATTTTCGCTTACCTGGGGCTGACGCCAATCATCTCCGTGGCCAGTGAAGTGAAGAATCCGCAGCGCACTATTCCCATCGCGCTGATCCTCTCGGTGCTGCTGTCGACGTTGATTTATGTGCTGCTGCAAATGGCCTTTCTTGGCAGCATCCCGACCGAAATGCTCGCCAATGGCTGGGCCGGGATCAGCAAAGAGTTTTCCCTGCCGTACCGCGACATTGCACTGGCACTGGGTGTGGGTTGGCTGGCTTATCTGGTGGTCGCCGACGCAGTGATCTCGCCGAGCGGCTGCGGCAACATCTACATGAACGCCACCCCGCGCGTGATCTACGGTTGGGCGCAGACCGGCACCTTCTTCAAGGTCTTCACCCACATCGACGAAAAATCCGGCATCCCACGTCCGGCGCTGTGGCTGACCTTCGCCCTGTCGGTGTTCTGGACCCTGCCGTTTCCGTCGTGGGAGGCGCTGATCAACGTGGTCTCCGCTGCGCTGGTGTTGAGCTACGCCGTGGCCCCCGTGTCCGTGGCCGCGCTGCGCCGCAATGCGCCAGACATGCCACGGCCGTTCCGGGTCAAGTGCATGGGCGTGCTCGGGCCGGTGTCGTTCATCATCGCCGCGCTGATTGTCTACTGGTCGGGCTGGAACACCGTATCGTGGCTGCTTGGCCTGCAGATTCTGATGTTCGTCGTCTATCTCTTGTGCGGCCGTTTCGTGCCGACCGCCCACCTCAATCTGGCCCGCCAGGTGCGTAGTTCAGCGTGGCTGATCGCCTTCTACGCGGTGACCATCGTGCTGTCGAAACTCGGCACCTTTGGTGGCCTCGGCATCCTCGCTCATCCGTTCGACACGATCGTCGTCGCCGCATGCGCCACCGGCATTTATTACTGGGGCGCCGCGACCGGTGTGCCGGCGCATCTGCTGCGTCTGGAAGACGATGATGAGGAAAGCGAAATCGCCGCCCCCGACTCGACCGTGGCTGCGCGCCCTGCCGGCGCCTACTGAAATCACCTAAAGGAATCTATTCATGAAACGAGTACACGTCATTGATTCCCACACCGGCGGTGAGCCCACGCGTCTGGTGATGACAGGCTTCCCCGACCTGCCCGGCAACAGCATGGTGGAAAAACGCGATGCGCTGCGCACTCAGCATGACCAATGGCGCCGCGCCTGCCTGCTGGAGCCTCGTGGCAACGATGTGCTGGTCGGCGCGCTGTATTGCGAGCCGGTCTCGCCGGACGCCACGTGCGGGGTGATTTTCTTCAACAACGCCGGTTATCTGGGCATGTGCGGCCACGGCACCATCGGCCTGATCAATTCGTTGCAGTACTTGGGAAAAATCCAACCGGGCATCCACAAAATCGACACGCCAGTCGGCCCGGTCAGCGCCACGTTGCATGAGGACGGCTCGGTGACATTGGGCAACGTGCCCGCCTACCGCCATCGCAAACAGGTGCCGGTGGACGTGCCGGGATTCGGTCAGGTATTGGGCGACATCGCCTATGGCGGCAACTGGTTTTTCCTCGTCTCCGAGCACGGCCAGACATTGACGATGGACAACGTCGAACACCTCACGGCGTACACCTGGGCAATGCTCAAGGCCCTCGAAGATCAGGGCATTTACGGCGAGGACGGCGCCGTCATCGATCACATCGAACTGTTTGCAGACGACGCCGTTGCCGACAGCCGCAACTTCGTCATGTGCCCTGGCAAAGCCTACGACCGCTCTCCGTGCGGCACCGGCACTAGCGCCAAACTCGCCTGCCTCGCGGCCGACGACAAACTGCAACCCGGCGCCACCTGGGTGCAGGCAAGTATCACCGGCAGCCAGTTCGAAGGCCGCTTCGAATGGGACGGCGAGCGAGTGCGCCCGTTCATCACCGGCCGCGCTTACATGACCGCCGACAGCACCTTGCTGATCGACGAAGCAGACCCGTTCGCGTGGGGCATCTGAGCCACCGCGCAGACTTTTCACCTCAATTTGAACGATGTGCCAAGGAGTTAAAACAATGAGCGACAACATCTTCACCGGTTGCATGCCGGCCCTGATGACCCCGTGCACCGCCCAGCGCAAACCGGACTTCGACGCCTTGGTGGCCAAGGGTCGCGAACTGATCGATATCGGCATGAGCGCCGTGGTCTATTGCGGTTCCATGGGCGACTGGCCGCTGCTCACCGAGGCCGAGCGTCAAGAAGGCGTGGCGCGTCTGGTCGCGGCGGGCATCCCGACGATCGTGGGCACCGGCGCGGTGAATTCCCGTGAAGCGGTCTCCCATGCGGCGCACGCGGCGAAAGTCGGCGCGCAGGGTTTGATGGTGATTCCGCGTGTGCTGTCCCGTGGCGCTTCGGTCACGGCGCAAAAAGCCCATTTCGCCGCCATCCTGCAAGCCGCGCCGAATCTGCCGGCGGTGATCTACAACAGCCCTTACTACGGCTTCGCCACCCGCGCCGACCTGTTCTTCGAACTGCGCCGCGAGTACCCGAACCTGATCGGTTTCAAAGAATTCGGCGGTGGCGCCGACCTGCGTTACGCCGCTGAAAACATCACATCCAAGGACGATGACGTGACCTTGATGGTCGGCGTCGACACGCAAGTGGTGCACGGTTTTGTCAACTGCAACGCCACCGGCGCCATTACCGGCATCGGCAACGCCCTGCCCCGCGAAGTGCTGCAACTGGTGGCGCTGAGCAAGCAAGCGGCCAAGGGCGACGCCAAGGCCCGTCGTCAGGCCCGGGAACTGGAATCGGCGCTGGCGGTACTGTCGTCGTTCGATGAAGGCTGCGACCTGGTGCTGTATTACAAACACCTCATGGTGCTCAACGGCGACAAGGAATACACCCTGCACTTCAACGAAACCGATGCGTTGAGCGATTCGCAGCGGCGGTATGCCGAGAAGCAGTATTCGCTGTTCCGTCACTGGTACGAGAACTGGTCGGCGGAACAGAACTTCGCCTGACACCTCAGCCTCACCTGCCGCGATGCGTTTTGCTACGCGGCAGGCATTTCCCTTTTATCAGGAAGACACCATGACTTTGACGGGCCACATGCTGATCGGGCAGCACACGATTGCCGGCAATCGCAGCGCCATTTGCGGGATCAATCCGGCCACCGATGAAGCGCTGCAACCAGCGTATGCCGGTGGCTCGGCCGGGCATGTCGAACAAGCCTGCGCGTTGGCTTGGGCCGCATTCGATGTTTATCGCGAGACAACCCTGAATGTCCGCGCCGAGTTCCTTGAAAGCATTGCCGGGGAAATCGAAGCCCTCGGCGATGAGCTGATCGACCGTGCCCACGCGGAAACCGGCCTGCCGCACGCGCGACTGCTGGGCGAACGCGGGCGTACTTGCCAGCAATTAAGAATGTTCGCCCGCACGGTGCGAGCCGGTGAATGGCTGGATGTGCGTGTCGATAGCGCGCTGCCGCAACGTCAACCGCTGCCGCGCGCCGATCTGCGTCAACGGCAGATTGCGCTGGGACCGGTCGCGGTGTTTGGCGCAAGCAACTTTCCGCTGGCGTTCTCAGTGGCGGGCGGTGATACCGCATCGGCACTGGCCGCCGGTTGTCCGGTGATCGTCAAGGCGCACAGTGCGCATCCCGGCACCAGCGAACTGGTCGGCCGCGCGGTGGCCCGGGCGGTAAAAGCCTGTGGCTTGCCGGACGGCGTGTTTTCCTTGTTGTACGGCTCCGGCCGCGAAGTGGGCATTGCGCTGGTCACAGATCCACGGATCAAAGCGGTGGGTTTCACCGGTTCGCGCAGCGGCGGTCTGGCGTTGATTCAAGCAGCGCAGGCCAGACCAGAACCGATTCCGGTGTACGCGGAAATGAGTTCGATCAATCCGGTGCTGTTGTTTCCAGCGGCGCTGGACAATCGCACGCAAGCTTTGGCTGAAGGATTCGTGGCTTCGCTGACATTGGGCGCTGGCCAGTTCTGCACCAATCCGGGATTAGTGATCGCGTTGAAAGGACCGGCGCTGGACAAATTTATCGCCGCCACCGCCGAGACCATTCAGCGCAGCCCGGCGCAGACGATGCTGACACCGGGCATCTTCAGCGCCTACGAGGCTGCCGTGAATGCGCTTGCCGAAAGTGCCGATACGCGCATCGCCGGCGTTGGCCAGCCCGGCAGCGGCCCAAACCAGTGTCAGGCCCATGTATACGTGACCGAGGCCGCCGACTTTCTCGCCGATCACCGCCTGCAAGCCGAAGCGTTCGGTGCGGCGGCGCTGATCGTGCAATGCGAAAGTGAAGCTGAAATCCGTCAGGTCACCGAGCTTCTGGAAGGCCAGTTGACCGCCACGTTGCACCTGGATGACCAAGACCTGGAACAGGCGCGTGCATTGCTGCCGACGCTGGAGCGCAAGGCCGGTCGCTTGCTGGTCAACGGCTGGCCCACCGGGGTCGAGGTGTGTGACGCTATGGTTCACGGCGGGCCGTTCCCGGCCACATCCGACTCGCGCACGACATCCGTCGGTACCGCGGCGATCCTGCGTTTCCTGCGCCCGGTCTGCTATCAGGACTTCCCGGACAGCTTGTTGCCTGACGCATTGAAACAAGGCAATCCATTGCAATTACGGCGGCTGCTCGATGGCCACAGGGAAGTGCAGCGCCATGGTGAATAATGTCTCCCACGACATCGCCGTGGTCGGCGCTGGCATCATCGGCGTCGCCTGCGCGCTGCGTCTGGCTCGCCAGGGTTTGCGCGTGGTGGTCATCGATCAGCAGCAACCCGGCCACGGCGCCTCATTCGGCAACGCCGGGCATCTGGCGACCGAGCAGGTGTTTCCGATTGCCGACGCGTCCATCCTCAAGCGCCTGCCAGCCATGCTGATGGACCCGATGGGGCCGTTGCGGCTGGACTGGAAATACCTGCCACGCGCCCTGCCATGGTTCACCCGGTTGCTGCTGAATCTGCGGCCGGCGCCTTTTCAGACCACCGTAGCAGGCTTGCGCGCGCTCAATGAAAGCAGTCTGGAGGCCTGGCAGCGCTTGCTCGCCGACATTCAGCGGCCCGACCTGTTGAAGATCGATGGCTCGTTACTGGTGTTCGAACGTCCCGAATCGCGTCAGGCAATCCAGGCATTGCAGAGCCGATTGCTCCAGCAGCAAGTGCCGGTCGACTACTGGCAGGCCGGCGCCATACGCGAAACCGCGCCGCAACTCAGCGAACAGATTCAGGGCGGTTTGTTCTTCCCGCGCACCGGGCATTTCATCGACCCCTACCGCGTGGTGTGCGAACTGGTCGAGACGGCCAAGGCCAGTGGCGTGAGTTTTGTCCAGCAACAGGTTCAGGGCGGCCATGTACAAGAGCATGGTGTTGCGCTGATCACCGGCAATGGCGCTCTGACTGCAAGCCGCGTGCTGATTGCCTGCGGTGCACATTCGGCGAAACTCACCGCCGCCCTCACCGGCGAAAAAGTACCGCTGGACACCGAGCGCGGTTATCACCTGATGCTGCCGCAGGAACATGATCGACTGCCCTTCCCCGTCACCTCGCTGGAACGCAAGTTCATCATGACGCCGATGTCCGAAGGCTTGCGCCTGGCCGGCACCGTCGAGTTCGCCGGTCTGGAGAAGCCACCGAGCATGGAACGCGCATGGCAGTTGCATCGGTTGAGTCAGGGCTTGTTTCGCCAGGATCTGAGTGCTGAAGCAGCGACGCCGTGGATGGGCTTGCGACCCTCGTTGCCGGATTCGTTGCCGGTGATTGATCAGGTCTGTGGGGGCAAGGTGTTGCTTGCGTTTGGGCACCAGCATCTGGGGCTGACACAGGCGGCGGTGACGGCGGAGATGGTGGTGCGGATGACGCGTGCAGATGCAATCCCGGCAACGGCTTTGCCAAGTGGCACGCCCTATCGACTGGCACGTTTCTGACGGCCACAGAACAGCAAGATCGACGGTGAGCGTGCTTAGCCGGCAGCCACCGTTTTTTCTGAACATCACGAGCGCCTGATAGGAATAGGCAAGGCTCCAAGACAAACCGGCATAGGTGAGCGCTTGGGTGATGGCTACCATGACGTCACACCCGAGTCATTGGAGACCGTCATGAAACCAAGCAAAACCCTGTTCATCACCGGCGTCAGCAGCGGTTTCGGCCATGCACTGGCCAAGGAAGCCATTGCCAACGGCCACCGCGTGATCGGTACTGTGCGCAATGAATCCGACCTGAAAAACTTCCAGGCGCTGTCCCCGGACAACGCTTACGGGGTGCTGCTGGACGTCACTGATTTTGAGCGGATCGACAGCGTCGTTGCGCAAGTGGAAGCCACTCACGGTCCCGTCGAGGTGCTGATCAACAACGCCGGTTACGGTCACGAAGGTATTTTTGAAGAATCTCCGCTGGAGGACATGCGCCGTCAGTTCGACGTCAATGTGTTCGGCGCGGTCGCCATGACCAAGGCCTTCCTGCCCTACTTCCGCCAGCGTCGCGCCGGCCGCATCCTCAACATCACCTCCATGGGCGGCACCATCACGATGCCCGGCATCGCCTATTACTGCGGCAGCAAATTTGCGCTTGAAGGGATCTCCGATACCCTGAGCAAAGAGCTGCGGCCCTTCAATGTCTTCGTCACGGCGGTGGCACCTGGCTCGTTTCGCACCGACTGGGCCGGCCGTTCGATGCAACGCACCGCGCGCAGCATTGCCGACTACGACGCCAGTTTCGACCCGATCCGCCAAGCCCGGGAAGCAAAAAGCGGCAAGCAGCTCGGCGACCCGCAAAAGGCTGCGCAAGCGATGCTGCAGATCATCGATTGCCCGGAGCCTCCCGCCCATTTGTTACTCGGCAGTGATGCGTTGGGGCTGGTGCGTGACCGCCTGCAACAGGCGCTCGACGAGATTGATCAATGGCAAGCGCTGAGTTGCTCCACCGATCACTGAGAGAGAAAACAATGACGCCGGCCGATGGCAGCACCGCGCGCATGGTGCAACTGATGGAAGTCCTCGCACCGGTCGAGGGCTACAACCTCAGCGTACTCGATGATGTGCGCTTCCTGCGCTCGAATCGCCCACTGACCCGCACACCAGTGTTGTACGACCCCGGCATTGTCATCCTCTGCCAAGGTCGCAAGCGCGGTTATCTGGGTGAGGACACCTACGTCTATGACGCGCAGCATTATCTGGTGGTGTCCGTGCCCATCCCCTTCACCATGGAGACCGACGCCACGGCAGCCGAGCCGATGCTCGCGATTTACATGCAACTGGACTTTCAGTTGGCCAGCGAGTTGATGTTGCAAGTCGATGAGGTGCATGGCGTCAGCGATGCTGAGCCGAAGGGCATGTATGCCTCGCCGATGGACGACGCGCTGCGCACCACGACCTTGCGTTTTCTCGAGGCGATGAGCGTCGCCAGTGAAGCGCAAATTCTCGGGCCGGCGCTGGTGCGTGAGATCTATTACCGCATTCTCACGGGCGAGCAAGGTGGATCAATGCGTGCCGCGCTGCATCGTCGCGGGCATTTCGGCAAGGTGAGCCGGGCGATCCGCAAGATTCACAGCTGTTATCAGCAGCGCCTCGACGTTGAGCAATTGGCCCGCGAAGCGAGCATGAGCGTACCGAGTTTTCACCTGCACTTTCGCAGCGTGACCGATACCTCGCCGATGCAATACCTGAAGTCGACACGCCTGCATCAGGCGCGGCTGCTGATGCTGCGCCAAGCCATGAGCGCATCGGCAGCAGCGTTTGACGTGGGTTATGAAAGCGCCTCGCAATTCAGTCGCGAGTTCAAACGGTTTTTCGGCCGGACACCCCAAGCGGAGGTTGAATGGATGAAGGCGACGTACTCATTGCCGCCGCCGACAACGCCTTCCGAGTTTGTTTCGTCGCACTAGACCGGTCACTTCGCGGGATGAAGCGCCGCGCCGTGGTGCATCGCCAGATGCCCGGTCTTGTCACTTTTGACTTCGTACTGCGGCTCGTCCTTTGAAGCAGGCCGATGGCGGCCCATGAACTCGACATCCCGGGTGTGCACCTTGACAACCTTGCCGCGAATATCCCCGGCCTCGCTGTTCCAGTGAACCGCGTCGCCGACCTTGAATGGCGTGCTCATGGTCTGTCCCCACACTGATTCAATCCGGTCATTGCGACCCAGGATGCTCGCTCGACACCGAGTTGTTGGCCGCCACATCCGACATGTCTTCATCGACCGGCGACTCTTCATCGGCGGGCAACGGAACCTCGGCCGGGTTGCGTTTCGGATCATGCCCCGTCTCATTGTCCGTCGTGCGTGTCACGTCTTGCTGTGACCGGTTGCCCGGTGCATTTTCATCGATGTCCATGCTTGTTTCTCCGTTCTTGTACGCGGGATATCCGCGCTTAAACGTGAGAGGCAACCGCACAGCGCAAGTGCCGGGCACTGGACGAACGGTGCTCTAACGAAAAAGCCTGCCGTTCAGGGCAGGCTCTCGCTTGGCGATTAAAATAACCGTGCCGGGCCAGCCGAAGGCTAATCGTAAAACGCCTCAACCAACACCCGACTGCCGACAAAAAAACTGTCCGCCACCAACCGCAACGGCTGCACATCCAGGTCACTGGCCTTGTCGCCAATCAACTGCTGAAAATGCCGATAAACCGCCGCGTACTCACCCTCCTCCGACACAGCCTGGCGCACACCGTCAATGCTCAACAACGCGCCGCCGTTATCCAGGCGCAACACACCTTCGGCGCAGCGAACCTCAATACTCCACAGCTCATCGTGCCCATGGTCAAAATCAAACTCCGCACGCACATCGAGGCGGCGGGCGTCAGACATTTGGATCGACGCGGCAATCGGCGACTGGCAGTTGCTTGGCACGCGAAGTTCAGCGGACTCGACAAACAGCGGCAGCGCCAGCAGATGAGTAACGATCGACAAGGCGTTGATGCCCGGATCGAATACGCCGAGGCCGCCGGGTTGCCAGATCCAGGCCTGACCGGGGTGCCATTTGCGCACGTCTTCTTTCCAGTCGATCTGCACGCTTTGCAGGGTGCGCGAGGCGAGCCAGTCGCGGGCGGCTTCGATGCCGGGTGCGTAGCGTGAATGCCAGGCAAACAAAGCACTGACGCCCTGCCCGGCAGCCTGATCGACCAAGGCCAGCGCTTCGCCCAACGTGGCGCACGGTGGTTTTTCCACCAGCACATGTTTGCCGGCAGTCAGCGCCTCTTGCACCAATGCAAAGCGACCTTGTGGCGGCGTGCAGAAGGCGATCGCGTCCACCGGCGGACCGTTTTCCAGCAACTCACTCAACGATTGGAAGTTCTCAACGCCCGCGCAGGGCTTGCCTTGAGTGGCGACGGAGACCAGCTGGAAGGCGGGATTGGCGAGGATTGCCGGGACGTGTTGATCCTGGGCAATCTTGCCGTAGCCCACCAGACCGAGACGGATTGGTTGCATCAATGACTCCTGTTTTGATTTTGTTGTCGTCAGTGAACCGGGAGATTACCTGCAAACGCCACGAGCGTCTGTCCGCGCAATGTCACAACAACGCACAGGATCAGGCAAGGATTGCACAGGAATGCGCTAGTGCCCGCAGCGCGGGAACAGAAACAATGCCTTACGACAAACCGATCGAGGATGTTCCCATGCTTGTACAAGCCTACGGTGCCCACGCGGGCGACAAACCCCTTGAGCCAATGCAGATCAACCGCCGCGCGCCGGCCGCCCATGATGTGCAGATCGATATCGCCTTTTGTGGCATCTGCCATTCGGATCTGCACCAGGTGCGCGCGGAATGGGCCGGCACGCAATTCCCGTGCGTACCGGGGCACGAAATCGTCGGTCGCGTTTCGGCCGTCGGCGCGCATGTCGCGGACTACAAGGTCGGTGATCTGGTCGGCGTCGGTTGCATCGTCGACAGCTGCAAACATTGCGATGACTGCGAAACCGGGCTGGAAAACTATTGCGACGGCATGATCGGCACCTACAACTTCCCGACCCCGGACGCACCGGGCTGGACGCTGGGCGGTTATTCGCAAAACATCGTCGTGCATGAACGCTACGTCCTGCGTATTCGCCATCCCGAAGCGCAACTGGCTGCCGTCGCGCCGCTGCTGTGTGCCGGCATCACCACTTACTCGCCGCTGCGCCACTGGAACGCCGGTCCCGGCAAAAAAGTCGGTGTAGTTGGCATTGGTGGCCTCGGCCACATGGGCATCAAACTGGCCCACGCCTTGGGCGCCCACGTGGTGGCGTTCACCACCTCTGAATCCAAACGCGAAGCGGCGAAAGCGCTGGGCGCCGATGAAGTGGTGGTGTCGCGCAATGCCGAAAAAATGGCCGCCCACGCCAAGAGTTTCGACCTGATCCTCAACACCGTCGCCGCGCCGCACGATCTCGATGCATTCCTCGTGCTGCTCAAGCGTGATGGTGCGTTGACGCTGGTCGGTGCGCCAGCCACTTCGCACCCGTCGCCGAACGTGTTCAACCTGATCATGAAACGCCGCACGATTGCCGGCTCGATGATCGGCGGCATCCCTGAAACCCAGGAAATGCTGGATTTCTGCGCCGAGCACGGCATCGTCTCCGACATCGAACTGATCCGCGCCGACCAGATCAACGACGCCTACGAGCGCATGCTCAAGGGTGACGTGAAGTATCGTTTCGTGATCGACAACGCGACGTTGGCGGGCTAAGCCTCAGCGCCCATTGGCCGTTCAGCGCGGCCAGTGGGCCATTGAATTCCGTCGCCGGGATTTGACAGGCCCGGCGTTGCTCGCCAGAGTCGCACCCCTTTGCCTGCCATCAAGGGGTTGCCGTTGAACGAACAGACATTGTCCATGCGCCTTGAGCGCGTGGCTGCCCACGTACCTGCCGGTGCCCGGCTGGCGGATATCGGCTCGGATCACGGCTATCTGCCGGTGGCGCTGATGCGCCGAGGCTTGATCACTGCGGCGGTGGCTGGCGAGGTTGCGGCGACGCCGTTCCACGCGGCCGAACGCACTGTGCGCGAAAACGATTTGCAGCAGCACATCTGTGTGCGCAGGGCCGATGGTCTGGCAGCAATTAAACCTGACGACGGCATCACCGCCATCACGATCTGCGGCATGGGCGGTGAAACCATCCGCGACATCCTCGACAGCGGCAAGGCCCACCTCAATGGCCAGGAACGTCTGATCCTGCAACCCAACGGTGGCGAAGAACCGCTGCGCCAGTGGCTGATGGAAAACGGCTACCGCATCCTCAGCGAAGAGCTTCTGCGGGAAAACCGCTTCGACTACGAAATCATCGTGGCCGAACGCGCTGAACCGGTGACCTATACCGACCAGGAACTGTACTTCGGCCCCTTGCAGATGCAGGCCCGTAGCCCCGAGTTTTTGCGCAAATGGCAGCACAAACTTCACCATAAGCAGAAGACGCTCAGCCAGCTCGCCCATGCGCAACAAAGCCTGCCAGAACAAAAGCTGCAAGACCTCAAACAACAGACACGCTGGATTACCGAGCTGCTGGCCTGAGCGCCAGCGTTTCGCACTGAGACAGCGCGTGCACAGGATGACTGCTCGCGCGCCCTAATTTGATACACCACATCACAAATGATGTACCTCAAACCCCATTTATCAACTCCCGCCCTCCTCTTAAAGTCCTCTCCAACAGCCGCCCATCACTCCGACGGGCCAGCGACTGGAGATACCCCAAATGCCTTTCATCAGCGTACGCATCACCCGTGACGGCGTGACCCGGGAACAGAAAGCCCAGGTCATCAAGGAGATCACCGAAACGATGCAGCGGGTGCTGCACAAGGACCCGAAGCTCACCCACATCGTGATCGAGGAAGTCGACACCGATAACTGGGGTTATGCCGGCATCACCACCACCGAATATCGCCAACAGTTGGCGGACTCGCAGTCATGAGCCGGGCAGTGAAAATCGATTTCGTCTCGGATGTCGTTTGCCCCTGGTGCGCATTGGGCGCCACCGCTCTGGAGCAAGCGATCCGGAATCTGGCGGGCGAAGTCGATGTGGAACTGACCTACAAACCGTTCGAACTGAACCCCGACATGCCCGCCGAAGGTGAACACGCCATCGAGCACATGATGCGCAAATACGGGCGCAGCGCTGAGCAAGTGGCGGATCGCAACGCGATGATCATCGAACGCGGCGAGCAGATCGGTTTTCACTTCGACCTGGAAAAACGCAGCCATTTCCACAACACCTTCGATGCTCATCGACTGCTGTTCTGGGCTGCCACACAAGGACGTCAGCGTGAGTTGAAGCAAGCCTTGCTCAAGGCCTACTTCACTGACGGCAAGAACCCGAATGACCACACCACGCTGGTGAATCTGGCAGGCGCAGTCGGACTCGACAGCCAGCGTGCGCAAGAGGTTCTGGCCAACGCTGAGTTCAGCCAGGTCGTGCGCGAACTTGAACAGTTTTACCAGCAACGCGGCATCGATTCGGTTCCGGTCATGGTCCTTGATGACAAACAGGTCATCCCCGGCTCCCAGTCAATCGCTTATTACGAGCAAGCGCTACGTCAGGCAGCGCAGGTTGCGGCTCACGCCTGACCTCCGAAATCCGTTTATTCAAATCATCCAGATTGCATGAGGAAACATCATGAACACGTCCAAGAAAGTTGTAGTGATCACAGGCGCCTCGCAAGGCATTGGCGCAGGCCTGGTCAAGGGTTTCCGTGAGCGCGGCTATCAGGTGGTCGCGACCTCCCGTTCGATCAAACCGTCCACTGACGCGGATGTTCTCGCCGTCGCCGGTGACATCGCCGACCCGCAGACTGCCGAGCGCGTGATTCGCGAAGCTGTCGCACGTTTCGGGCGCATCGACACGCTGGTCAATAACGCCGGGATATTCGTCGCCAAGCCTTTCACCGAATACAGCAAGGAAGACTACGCACAAGTGGTGGCGACCAACATGAGCGGCTTCTTCCACATCTCGCAACTGGCCATTGCCGAAATGGAGAAAAACGCCAGCGGCCACATCGTCAGTGTCACCACCAGTCTGGTCGACCACGCGATTGACGGCGTGCCGTCGGTGCTCGCTTCGTTGACCAAGGGTGGCATCAATGCCGCGACCAAGTCGCTGGCCATCGAGTACGCGAAGCGTGGTATTCGGGTCAACGCGGTATCGCCGGGCATCATCAAAACACCGATGCACGGTGAAGAGACTCACGCCGCCCTCGGCAGCCTGCACCCGGTCGGCCATATGGGTGAGATCGATGACATCGTGCAAGCGATCCTTTATCTGGACAGTGCGAACTTCGTCACCGGCGAAATCCTCCATGTCGACGGTGGTCAGAGCGCTGGCCATTGATACCTCCCCGCAGCACCGCCGGTGTGTACCGGCGGTGCCGCTTCATGAGATAAGCCTGAGAATGAACCGTCAGTTGACCCTCGGTGTACTCACATGAAGCGCCACTTTGATGACTTGCAATTGGGCAGTATCGAACTCTTCTGCCTCGCCGCTGAAGCCGGCAGTTTCACCGCCGCCGCCCAGCTTGCGGGTGTGACGCCGGCAGCGGTGAGCCGGTCGATTTTGCGTCTGGAACAGCGCTTGGGTTCGCGCCTGTTTGCCCGAACCACACGCAGCATTCGCTTGACCGAAGCGGGCAGAAACTTTTTCGTCCAGTGCAGCCAGGCGCTGACGCAACTGGTCGAAGCGCAACAAGAAGTCATGGGCGCACAGACCTCACCGTCCGGTCAGTTGCGCATCAGTCTTCCCACCACTTACGGGCATCACCGCATCCTGCCGCTGCTTCCCAAATTCCGTGCGCTCTATCCCGACGTGACTGTCGACATCCACTTGGGCAACCGCAATATCGACTTCGTCGGCGAAGGCTACGATCTGGCGATCCGCGTCCGCGCGCAACCGGATTCGACCATGGTCGCGCGACTGCTGGAGGATGCAAAACTGGTGGTGGTCGCCTCCCCTGACTACCTGAAAAAGGCTGGCACACCGAAGACCCTGGAAGACCTGGTGCAACACGAATGCATTCAGTTCGAACTGCCGAGCAGCGGACGGCGGATATCCTGGCTGTTCCAGGAAAATGGCCACGATCGTGAAGTGTTTTCCGACGGTGGCTATTCCTGCTCTGATGATGTGCTCGGCGGTGTTACCCTGGCCAAACACGGTGCCGGGGTTTTCCAGACGTACAAGTTCATTGTCGAAAAGGAATTAGTGGACGGCAGCTTGGTCGAGGTTCTTCAGCCGTACGCCGGGCGCTCGCGACCTTACACCCTGCTCTACCCGCACGGCCGGTATGTGCCGCAACGGGTCAGGGCGTTTGTCGACTTTCTGTTGCAGTTTCGTGATGAGTGGGCGGGTGACGCTGATTGAATCGGCGCAACACAAAAGCCTGCTTTTCATGGCAGGCTTTTGTGTGGTCGCGCAGGCTTACTTCTGCTGTGCGGTCAGCGCCGAGTAGCTGTTCATCAGGTTGCGGTAGTTAGGGATCCGCTGCGACAGCAAGTTACCCAGCCCTTCAATATCGTTGCGCCAGTCGCGGTGCAGCTCACACGCCACCGAGAACCAGTTCATCATTTGCGCGCCGGCCTGAGTCATGCGGCTCCATGCAGCCTGCTGCACAGTGGTGTTGAAGGTGCCGGAGGCGTCAGTCACCACAAACACCTCAAACCCTTCCGCCAGCGCCGACAAGGTCGGGAACGCTACACACACGTCAGTGACCACACCAGCAATGATGATTTGCTTGCGACCGGTAGCTTTGATCGCCTTCACAAAATCTTCGTTGTCCCACGCGTTGATCTGACCAGGACGAGCGATGTACGGCGCATCCGGGAACATCTCTTTCAACTCTGGCACCAACGGGCCGTTCGGGCCTTGTTCGAAACTGGTGGTGAGGATGGTTGGCAGTTCGAAGAACTTGGCCAGATCGGCCAGGGCCAGCACGTTGTTTTTGAACTCGTTCGGCGAGAAGTCCTGCACCAGAGAAATCAGGCCGGTCTGGTGATCAACCAGCAGCACGATGGCGTCGTCTTTGTTCAGGCGGTTGTAGGTTGGAGTGGTCATGGTCTGCTTCCCTTTTGAGTTTTTGAATTTGTTGTTGCGTTCAAGTTGGGTACAGATTACTGACGCACAGGGACGGGATAAATCGGCTGAAAAGCGTTTCACCGTCAACTCAAAAGGGACAATTTTCCGGCTGCCGGTGAGTCTGAAAAACTGACACCACTGACAAACCTGCGCGGAGCAGTCACGAGGTCATTTATCAGCTGCAGGTCCCCGCGCCGTGCTGTCACGCCGCGTCAACGCGAACGGCAATACCACATGCCGTTGCGGCAACGGCTGTTTCTCGATCAGCGCAATCAGCATTTCCACGGCTTTCTCGCCGAACATTTCGGCGGGCTGGGCAATGGTTGTCAGCGGTGGATCGCAGTACGCAGCCATTGGAATATCGTCGAATCCGGCGAGAGAAATATCCTCCGGCACGCGCAGCCCCTGCTCTTTGATTCGCTTGAGCGCGCCGATGGCCATTTCGTCATTTTCACAAAACAGCGCGCTCGGTCGGCTGTCGAGCGCGAGCAGTTTGCCGGCACCCGAATAGCCCGCGTCGAGCGTGAAATCGCCGTGACAGATAAGCGTGTGATCGAGCGCGAGACCGGCATCGCGCAGGGCCGCTTCATACCCCGCCAGACGATCACGCGTGAGCGGGCTGCCTTTGGGTCCTTTGATCAGTCCGATGCGCTGATGCCCCATCGCGATCAGGTACTCGGTCATGGCTTTGGCCGCCGCAACGTTATCCAGACTGATCGTTGGATGCCGTCCGTGCCGGATGACTTCGCAGGCATTGACGATCGGGGTCAGCACTGGCTCGGCGGCGGATTCATCGAATGGATCATAGGCACGCAACTGAATGACGCCATCGGCTTGATGGGCGTACACCAGATGGGCGAACTGTCGCTCAAGCGATTCCTGGCCCTGGGTGTCGCACAACAGCAACCGGTATCCGGCGGCCTGCGCGGCTTTTTGTGCGCCGCTGATCACTCTGGCGAAAAAGGTGTTGGCAATGATCGGGACCAGAATCACCAGGTTTCCCGTTCTGCGCGAGCGAAACTGTACCGCCATCAAATTCGGTCGATAGCCGGTTTGCTGGACGGCGGCCATGACCCGTTCGCGGGTATCGGGCAGCACCCGCTCGGGGGATTTCAATGTTCTCGACACCGTTGCCACCGAGACACCCGCCAGCCGTGCCACTTCGCGGATATTGGACAAGACTGCCTCGCTCTTTCAATCAAATCGGCCGTCGAGCTTACCGCACAGCGTCACACGCCGAAACGTTGGCATTCGTCAGACACGGTTTGACACTCGCTGATTTCAGGCCTAGATTTCGCCGACGATGTAACCGGTTACATCATCAATGTTCCGCATGTATCCACTGAGACAATTGCCATGATTGCTGCAGGTCGAAAAATAAGAATGGGTTTCGTCGGCGGTGGTGAAGGCGCCTTCATTGCCCAGGCACACCGGCAAGCCGCCGGCCTCGATGGACGCTTCGAACTGGTCTGCGGTGCGTTCAGCCGCGACGCACACAACAATCAACGCAGTGGCGAGGCCTTGGGCCTTCCCGCACAACGCTGCTATGACGCTTGGCAAGACATGCTGGCCGCCGAACACGCACTGCCGGCCGATCAGCGCATGGAACTGCTGGTGATCGTCACGCCCAATCACCTGCACGCCCCTATCGCCAGTGCAGCACTGAGTGCGGGTTTCCATGTGTTCAGTGAAAAGCCTGCAGCGCTCAATCTGGCGCAAGTGCAGGACTTGGCCCGCGTGGTCAACAACAGCCAGCGAATTTACGCCCTGGCGCACACTTACCTGGGGTATGCGATGGTCTGGCAGGCACGCGAGATGGTCGCCAACGGTGAAATCGGGCGCCTGCGCAAAGTCCTCGTCGAATACCCGCAAGGCTGGCTCAGCAGCGATGTGGCTGGCCAAGGCAACAAACAGGCGGGCTGGCGCGACAATCCTGAACAGTCCGGTATTGGTGGCTGCATCGGTGACATCGGCACGCACGCGTTTTCCCTCGCGGAGTTTGTCGCCGGTCAATCCATCCAGTTCATCAGCGCGATGCTCGGGTCACATTTGAGCAGTCGCCAACTGGATGACGACGCCTCGATGCTGTTCAAAATGGCCGACGGCGCCAGCGGCGTATTGATCGCCAGCCAAGTGTGCGCGGGCGAAGAGAATCCGCTGAAGATTCGCCTGTATGGCGACAAGGGCGGGCTGGAATGGCGTCAGGAAGAGCCGGCCAGTCTGATCCATCGACCCTTGAATGAACCGATGCGCGTGCTGCGCTCAGGCCTTGGTCAACCTTGGCTGTGCGCAAACGCCACGCGGCGCATGCGCTTGCCCGCCGGACACCCGGAAGGCTACCTCGAGGCGATGGCCAATCTCTATGGCGACCTCGCGCAAGCCATTTTCCAGGGTGCGAGCGGCCCTGACGCACCCGGCGTTCCAGGCATTGCCACCGGGCTGCGCGGTATGGCCTTTATCGAGACTGCCATCGCCAACCATCGTGGAGAAGCCAAATGGACTCAAATACCCGACCTTGCCAATGGAGCACCCGCCAATGAGCGTTGATCAACAGCCCCCGATCGGGATGCGCGGCCCAGGCATCTTTCTCGCCCAATTCATCGCCGACGAAGCGCCTTTCGATACCTTGGCCAACATCGCGCAATGGGCCGCGTCTCAAGGCTACAAAGCCATTCAATTGCCGACCCTCGGCACGCGCTTCATCGACCTGGAACGCGCCGCCGAGAGTCAGGATTACTGCGACGAACTCATCGCCATATGCGCCAAGGCTGGCGTGGTGATCAGCGAGCTGTCGACACACCTGCAAGGCCAACTGGTCGCGGTCCATCCGGCGTTCGACGCTCTCTTTGACGACTTTGCCCCGGCTGCGCTACGTGGCCAGCCGCAAGCACGCACCGAATGGGCGATCAACCAGTTGAAACTGGCGGCGCGCGCCAGTCAGCGCTTGGGGCTGACCGCCCACGCGACCTTTTCCGGCGCCCTGCTCTGGCCGTACGTCTACCCGTGGCCGCAACGTCCTGCCGGTCTGGTGGAACAGGGCTTTGCCGAGTTGGCGAAACGCTGGTTGCCGATCCTCGAGTGCTTCGATGAGGCCGGTGTCGACCTCTGTTACGAGATCCACCCCGGCGAAGACCTGCACGATGGCGCCTCTTTCGAGCGATTCCTCGAAGCGGTGAATCATCATCCGCGCGCGGCAATTCTGTATGACCCGAGCCATCTGTTGCTGCAGCAAATGGACTACCTGGGCTTCATCGATCGCTACCACGCGCGCATCCGCATGTTCCACGTCAAGGACGCGGAGTTCCACGCCAGCGCTAGGTCCGGTGTATACGGCGGCTATCAGGGTTGGGTTGATCGTCCGGGTCGGTTTCGTTCACTGGGCGATGGCCAGATCGACTTCAAAGCGATCTTCAGCAAACTGACCCAATACGACTTCAACGGTTGGGCCGTGCTGGAGTGGGAATGCTGCCTGAAAGACGCGGCACAAGGCGCTGCCGAAGGGGCGACCTTCATCGAGCGACACATGATCACCCGAACCCGCAAGGCATTCGACGATTTCGCCAGTGTGAGCGCTGACGAGCAATCCAACCGGCGTCTGCTGGGCCTTGGCGAACGCTGATTACCACGCTGTTACCGACATAAAAATAATACGGTGATTGAAATGAACGTAATGAATGCGCGACTCAGCGTCATGATGTTTCTGCAGTTTTTTATCTGGGGTGGCTGGTTTGTCACCCTCGGCACCTTTCTCACCACGACACTGGCAGCAAGCGGCGGCCAGGTGGGTATGGCTTTTTCCACGCAGTCGTGGGGCGCGATCATTGCGCCGTTTTTCGTTGGTCTGATTGCTGATCGTTTTTTCAATGCCGAACGCATCTTGGCGGTGTTGCACCTGCTGGGTGCGGTGCTGCTCTTTCAGCTTTATCGCGCGCCTGATTTCAGTGCGTTTTATCCCTACGTACTGGCCTACATGCTGGTCTACATGCCAACGCTGGCCCTGGTCAACGCGGTAGCCTTCCGACAGATCAAAGACCCGGCCCGGGAGTTTTCCCGCATCCGCGTATGGGGCACCATTGGCTGGATCATCGCTGGCATCGTGATCAGTTTCGGCTTTGCCTGGGACGCTCAACAGACGATTGCTGCAGGCGGTTTGCGCAACACGTTCCTGATGTCTGCCGTGGCTTCGCTGGTGTTGGGCCTCTACAGTTTCAGCCTGCCGAACACGGCGCCGCTGAAGTCGACGGGCGATTCGCCAGGCATCAAGCAGATGCTGGGTGTGGACGCATTGGGCTTGCTCAAGGATCGCAGCTATCTGGTGTTCTTTCTTGCATCCATCCTGATCTGCATTCCTCTGGCGTTCTATTACCAGAATGCCAATCCGTTTCTGGCCGAAATCGGTGTCACCAATCCCACCGCGAAGATGGCTCTGGGTCAGGTCTCCGAAGTGCTGTTCATGCTTCTGCTACCCCTGTTCATCCAGCGTTTCGGCATCAAGATTGCCTTACTGGTCGGGATGCTGGCCTGGGCCTTGCGCTATGTGTTGTTCGCCTACGGTAACAATGGTGACCAAGCGTTCATGCTGCTGATCGGTATTGCACTGCACGGCGTGTGTTATGACTTTTTCTTCGTCTGTGGGCAGATCTACACTGATGCCAAAGCGCCCGAGCGCTTCCGCAGCTCGGCTCAGGGTCTGATCACCTTGGCCACTTACGGTGTGGGCATGCTGATCGGATTCTGGGTGGCGGGTCAGATCACTGACCACTTCACCGCGCAAAACGGCCACGACTGGAGAAGTATATGGCTGTTCCCGGCAGGATTTTCGGTGGTGGTTCTGCTGTGTTTCGCACTGGCGTTCAAAGGCCGTGTCGGCGAAAAGGAGGGGATGCCGTCGACCGTCTAAAAACGCCGTTCTGATAGGTGCAGCGGCAGAAAACACAAAAAGCCTGCTTTTCAGGGCAGGCTTTTCGTTTGCATTACGCGACTTACTTCTGCTGTGCGGTCAGCGCCGAGTAGCTGTTCATCAGGTTGCGGTAGTTGGGAATCCGCTGCGACAGCAGATTGCCCAAGCCTTCAATGTCGTTGCGCCAGTCGCGGTGCAGCTCACAGGCCACCGAGAACCAGTTCATCATCTGTGCACCGGCCTGGGTCATGCGACTCCACGCCGCTTGTTGCACGGTGGTGTTGAAGGTGCCGGAAGCGTCGGTGACCACAAACACCTCAAACCCTTCTGCCAGCGCCGACAAGGTCGGGAACGCTACGCAGACATCCGTGACCACACCGGCAATGATGATCTGCTTGCGGCCGGAGGCCTTGATCGCTTTGACGAAGTCTTCGTTGTCCCAGGCGTTGATCTGACCTGGGCGAGCGATGTACGGCGCATCCGGGAACATCTCTTTCAATTCCGGCACCAGCGGGCCGTTCGGGCCTTGTTCGAAACTGGTGGTGAGGATGGTCGGCAGTTCGAAGAACTTGGCCAGATCGGCCAGGGCCAGCACGTTATTCTTGAATTCGTTGGGCGAGAAGTCCTGCACCAGGGAAATCAGGCCGGTCTGGTGGTCGACCAGCAGCACGATAGCGTCGTCTTTGTTCAGGCGGTTGTAGGTTGGAGTGGTCATGGTCTGCGTCCCTTTTGAGTTTTTGAAGTTGTTGTTGCGTTCAAGTTGGGTACAGATTACTGACGCACAGGGACGGGATAAATCGGCTGAAAAGCGTTTCACCGTCAACTCAAAAAGGACAATACCTATCAACCAGGCACTTCTGCATTGTCGGCAGAAACCGACAATGACGCGCTCATTTCAGCGTGACACACCGCGAGTATTTCATCGGCCAATGCTGAATCATCCGGGCAGGCCCGCGACAGGATGATCGCGCCAACCGCACGCGCCAGCATGTCGATCATTTTCACTCGCCCCTCACCAGATGCCGCGTCGGGCCCTGTCGGGTACTTGTCGCCGAGCGTCTGCAGCGTGCGTTCGATCCCATCGGCAAACGCCGTTTTCACATCGTCAGACTGACGCGCTGCGTCGCCGCATAAAGCGGCCATGGTGCAACCGCTGCCCCGCCCGTCCCGATGCTCTCTCGACACATAGGCGTCGATGAAGCCCTGAACATCGACCATTTCGGCACTGGCCAACGAGCGCGCAAGGCTGTTGGCCGAGGCTTCGGACATCAGGTCGGCCTTCGAGCCAAAGTGTTTGTAGAAACCGCCGTGGGTGAATCCGGCCGCCGCCATGAGATCCGCGACGCCGACACCGTCAAAACCTCGCTCACGAAACAGCACCGAGGCGGTCTCGACGATGTGCTCGCGGTTTGCCTGCGCCTGGGCTTTGGTGACTCTCACGTGCAATACCTCCGCTGAAAAATCATGCGCCGATGATACATAGATGTCGGCCATAATCAAAATCGTTGACAGTTTAGATTTCGATCATCATCCTAATTACAGACATTATCGCTGCTCATTCACAGGCACGGATCAAACCCCATGACCGATCAAAATCTGTTCACGCCGTACACGCTTGGCTCCCTGACACTGGCGAATCGAATTGTTCTCGCGCCGCTGACCCGCAATCGAGCGGGCGAAGGCTTTGTGCCCAGTGAGTTCGCAGCCACCTATTACAGCCAGCGCGCCTCCGCTGGCCTGCTGATTTCTGAAGCGACGCAGATCTCCCGACAAGGCCAGGGCTATCAGGACACCCCGGGGATTTACACACAGGCGCAGATCGATGGCTGGCGCAAGGTGACCGCTGCGGTGCACGAAAAAGGCGCGAAGATCTTTCTGCAACTGTGGCATGTCGGTCGTGTTTCACACGTTGATCTTCAAGAAAACGGCGCCGCACCTGTAGCGCCCTCCGCGATACGCCCGGCGACCAAAGTGTTCGTCAACAACCGCTTTGAAGACGTTTCCGCGCCGCGAGCACTGGACATCAGCGAACTCCCGGGGATCGTCAACGATTTCCGCCAGGCAGCGGTCAACGCTATCGCCGCTGGGTTTGATGGTGTGGAAATCCACGGCGCCAACGGCTATTTGCTCGATCAATTCATCAAGGATGGCGCCAACGTGCGCACCGATGCCTACGGCGGCTCAATTGAAAATCGTGCGCGCTTGTTGCTGGAAGTCACGGCAGCAGTCGTCGCCGAGATTGGCGCAGATCGCACCGGTATTCGCCTCTCGCCGGTGTCGCCGGCCAACGGTGTTTCGAGCAGCGATCCGCAAGGGCAATTCGATTACATCGTCGAGCAACTCGACGCGCTGGGCATCGTTTATCTGCACGTGGTCGAAGGCGCAACCGGCGGGCCGCGCGATGTCGCGCCGTTCGATTTCGGCGCTCTGCGCCAGCGTTTCAAAAACACCTACATCGCCAACAACGGCTACGACCTCGACCTCGCGAACGCGCGGATTGCCGAGGACCACACCGATCTGATCGCCTTCGGTCGCCCGTTCATTGGCAATCCCGATCTGGTCGAGCGCCTGGCGGCCGGTGCGCCGTTGGCCGGTTTCAACCCAGCCACCCTGTATGGCGGCGGCGCGGAAGGCTACATCGACTACCCGACCCTGGCTGAATGGAGCGCTTCTGCCCAGTAAGCCGAGCCCCAGCGCATTTACTGCCTCTCCTTAATCGTTTTTTTGAAAAGAGATGACCCTATGAACGCCCACCCTACTGTTCTTATCACTGGCGCCTCGACCGGCATCGGCGCGGTTTACGCCGAACGTTTCGCCCAACGCGGGCATGATCTGGTGCTGGTCGCCCGCGATCTTCAGCGCCTGGAAACACTCGCCGCGAAGTTGCGCAGCGAACACAGCGTTGCCATTGATGTGCTGCAGGCCGACCTGACCCAACTCAGCGATCTGCACACCGTCGAAACGCGCCTGCGCGACGATGCGCGCATTGGCATCCTCGTCAATAACGCGGGCGCTGCGCAGTCCGGCAACTTCATCGAGCAGAGCACCGACAAAGTGGCCAATCTGGTCGCCCTCAACACCACAGCACTGGTGCGGCTCGCCAGTGCCATCGCTCCCCGTCTGGCGAAGGCCGGTGACGGCGCGATTATCAACATCGGCTCGGTGGTCGGTCTGGCCCCGGAGTTCGGCATGTCGGTGTACGGCGCGACCAAGGCGTTTGTGCTGTTCCTGTCTCAGGGGCTGAGCCTGGAACTGTCGCCACTGGGCGTCTACGTGCAAGCCGTGCTGCCGGCCGCGACGCGTACCGAGATCTGGGATCGCGCGGGCATCGACATCAACACCTTGAGCGAGATCATGGAAGTCAGCGATCTGGTCGATGCGCGCTGGTCGGTTTCGATCGTCGCGAGCCGGTGACCATTCCGCCGCTGCATGAAGGTGAGCGCTGGGATGCCTTGCAGACCGCGCGGCAAGGCCTGTTGGCGCAGATTCGCCAGTCGGCGGTCGCCCAGCGCTATCTGGCGTGAGTGCAATGGCGCAGACGCTTTTCGTCAACGCCGCCAACCAATCGATTTTGGTTGGCGGCACGGCCTTCGCCTATCGAGACCTCGGGCCGAAATCGGCGGTGCCGCTGATCCTGCTCAATCATTGGGGAGCAGTACTCGACGACTTCGACCCGCGAATCGTCGATGGTCTGGCGCGAAACCGGCGCGTGATCGCCATTGACTATCGCGGTGTCGGTGGCTCAAGCGGCACCGCGCCCCTGACCGTCGCGCAGATGGCCGATGATGTCATCAGCCTGATCGCTGCGCTGGAATTCACCAGCGTCGATCTGCTGGGTTTTTCCCTTGGCGGATTCGTTGCTCAGGACATCGCGCTCAAAGACCCAACCTTGGTGCGGCGCCTGATTCTGACCGGCACCGGACCGGCTGGCGGAGTCGGTATCGCCAGGGTCGGAACGGTTTCCTGGCCACTGATGTTCAAGGGCTTGCTGACCCTGCGCGATCCCAAGTTCCATCTGTTTTTCACCACAACCGCCAACGGACGGCGGGCCGCGACAGACTTTCTGCAACGTTTGAAAGAACGCCGCAAAGATCGCGACAAGCGCCCGACACCCAGCGCTTTTCTACGGCAGTTGAAAGCCATCAAGGCATGGGGAAAACAGACACCGCAGAACCTTGGCGGCCTGCAAATTCCGACGCTGGTGGTCAACGGCGACAACGACATCATGGTGCCCACGGTCAACTCAATTGACCTGATGAACCGTATTCCCTACGCGCAATTGATCATTTATGAAGACGCCGGACACGGCGCGATTTTCCAGAACTACGCTGACTTTGTCAGCAAGGCGCAGGCGTTTCTCGACAGCTGAGCCAATCTGCTCAGGCAACCCAGCCCTCCCCCAGAACCGTGAGAGCCGTCCCCACCATGAAAGCTTATTTTATCGATCGCTACGGCAAGCAGAACGGGCGCATTGGCGATGTCTCCGAGCCTGTATCCGGCGCCCATGACGTGCTGATTGAAGTGCATGCTGCCAGCGTCAACGTACTCGATTCAAAGATTCGCAGCGGCGAATTCAAACTGATTCTGCCGTACTCATTGCCCTTGGTGCTGGGCAACGATTGTGCCGGCGTGGTGATTGAGGTTGGCGCAGCGGTCAAGGGTTTCAAGCCCGGCGACGCGGTGTATGCGCGCGTGCCCGAACAGCGAATCGGCACGTTCGCCGAGCGAATCGCCGTCGACCAAAACGCCGTGGCGTTAAAGCCCGCCAACCTCAGCATGGAACAAGCCGCCGGCATTCCTTTGGTTGCTCTGACAGCCTGGCAAGCGCTGGTCGACATCGCCCGTTTGCAAAAGGGTCAGAAGGTCTTGATTCACGCCGGTTCCGGCGGTGTCGGAACAATCGCCATTCAACTGGCCAAGCACCTCGGCGCTGTTGTCGCGACCACCACCAGCACCGCGAATGTCGAATGGGTTAAAGCGTTGGGCGCAGACGTGGTGATTGATTACAAACAGCAGCGCTTCGAGGAGGAACTGCGCGACTACGACGTGGTGCTGAACAGCCTCGGCTCCGACGTTCTGGAAAACTCGCTCAAGGTACTCAAACCGGGTGGTCAGCTGATTTCCATATCAGGCCCGCCAACTGCCGAGTTCGCCAAGGCGCAAGGCCTGGCCTGGCCGCTGCGGCAAGTCATGCGCTTGTTGAGCCTGAGTATTCGGCGCAAGGCGCGCAAGCAGGATGCCCGTTACAGCTTCCTGTTCATGCGGGCGAGCGGTACACAACTGCAGGAAATCACCACGCTGATTGAAGCCGGTGAAATAAGGCCCGTGCTTGACCGCACCTTCGCCTTCGAGTCAGCGGGCCAAGCCCTGACTTACGTCGAACAGGGCCGTGCGAAAGGCAAGGTAATCGTGCAGATCAAATAGTTGCCTGCCTGTAATCATCTGGCGAAAGACCCATGGATAACGTTGCCTGCGACACCGAAAAGCCCCCCGCCGACGAACCGCAAGACACGGAGAACAAACACTCACCTGAATCTGCGAACCACGAGACGCCCGACCCCAAGCAGCACAACGCGATACTTGGAGTTGCTCCGATCGTATGGCGGCCCTTGATGCTTGAGCCCTAAGTGTTCAACGCGCATGAGTTTGCTGGAAAAACACCGGAAGGTAGTGTCACTGGCTAAGTGGCGAGGGCCGAAACAGCTGCCCTCACCCTAGCCCTCTCCCCCAGGAGAGGGAACCGATTGGGGGATATTGGCGATGAACGCCGACGTGCAATAGCGCCTGTGAATCCAATATCGCCAAGCATTGCGGATGAACCCATCATCGACGCGATGCATAGGCTCCCTCTCCCCCAAGGAGAGGGAACCGATTGGGGAATATTGGCGATGAGCGCCGACGTGCAATAACGGCTGTGAATCCAATACCACCAAGCATTGCGGATGAACCCGTAATCGACGCGATCTGTCAGGTCGATGCATAGCGCAAGACACCTCGGTCGGCTCCCTCTCCCCCGGGAGAGGGCTGGGGTGAGGGGCAGCCGTTGCAGCGTCGAACTCGGCTTACAAGGTGTAGGAAATCCCAACCTGCACCGTTCGCGGCGCGCCCGGATAGGCGTAGACATTACCAAACGCGCCCTCTTCATAATCCCGGTCAAACAGATTCTTCACGTCAAGATTGAGCCGCACCTTCTCGTTGACCTTATAAAAGCCGAGCAAATCGACAACCGTGTAGCTGTCCATCGAGAACGCAGTATTGGCGGTTTGCCCGGCGCGTTCGTCGACGTACTTGAGTCCGGTACCCAGGCCCAGGCCTTTAAGCGTGCCGTCCTGAAATTCGTAGACGTTGAGCAGGCTGAAGCTGTTTTGCGGAATGTTCATCAGTCGCGTGCCCGAACGGATCACATTGTCTTTGGTCACTTCGGCATCCACGTAGGCGTAGCCGCCGATGACGCGCCATTCAGGAGTCAGGTTGCCGGCGACGTTCAGGTCGAAACCACGGCTGCGTACTTCCCCGGCCGCCACACTGAAGGTCGAGTCCACCGGGTCGGTAGTCAGCACGTTGCGCTTTTCGATCTGATAGATCGCCGCGTCGACGCTCAACTGATGATCCAGCGCTTCCCACTTGACGCCCATTTCGTAGGACTTGCCTTTCTCCGGTGCAAAGCCTCCGCCCACGCGGCTCGCGCCGGTATTGGGCTTGAACGAGCGCGCGGTGTCGGCATAGACCGCCAGCGTCTCAGTCAGATCGTAGGTGACGCCGAGGCGCGGGGTCACCGCGTTGTCGCTGGCCTGCCAGTTTTTACCGCCTGGTACGTAGGTTTCATAGTCGTGTTCGAAACGCTCAAAACGCGCCCCGGCCAGCACCTTCAGACGCTCGGTCAACGCCACCTGATCCTGGACGAACGCCGCGTAGGTCTTGAGGTTTTCCTTGTCGTGGGTCGGGGTGCGGGTCAATGCCGGGCGCGGCTGACCGTAAACCGGATCGAAGATGTCGATCGGGTAGGCGCCGACCGCGCCGCTGGAGCGTTGAATGATCGACTTGTAGTCGTAATCTTCATACTCGATGCCGGTCAGCAAGGTGTGCTGCAAGCCGCCGGTACTGAAATGCCCGGTCAGATTGAGCTGGGTGTCCTTGTCGGTCCACTCCAGTTTGCGGTAGTTGAAATTGCGCCCCAGGGTTCGACCGTCATCAGCAATGCCGTTGGCTTCGATCGCATTGCCCTCAAGCGAGCCGTCGAGCCACTGAAAACCACCGCCCAGCGTCCAGTCATCATTGAGCAGATGTTCGAATCGCAGCTGCGCCATGTTGTTGTCGTTGTGCAATTTGCCGGCGTCTTTCTCGCCGAAAAACGTGTCGCGCGAGGCGGTGCCGATCTGTTTGGCGTAACGCGTCACGCCGCGATCCAGTGGATGATTATTGCGCATGAAATCACCCTCGAAAATCACTCGCGTGGTATCGCTGGCCTGCCAGGTCAGCACTGGCGTGACGCCGTAGCGCTCGGTCTCGACGTGATCGCGAAAGGTATCGCCGCCCTCGCCCACCACGTTCAATCGATAGGCCAGGCGCCCCTCTTCATCCAGTGGGCCGGAGGCGTCCAGCGTGCCGCGCTTCATGCCTTGATCATTCAACTGACTGCCCAAGGTGACTGTGCGCTCGGCCAACGGCTGCTTGGAAACAACGTTGAAGGTGCCGCCGGGATCGCCACGACCGTAGAGCATCGTCGCCGGCCCGCGCAGCACTTCCAGACGCTCGATGGTGTTGGCGTCGGGCATGTTCGGGTAGCCGCGATTGATCGGGAAACCGTTGCGGTAGAACTCGCCGGTGGTGAAGCCGCGCACGGTGAATGTGGTCAATCCCTGCCCGCCGAAATTGTTTGCCCGGCCAACGCCGCCGGCGTAATCCAGTGCGTCTTGCAGGCGCGTGGCGCCGAGGTCTTCGACCGCATCCTTGGTCACTACGCTGATCGATTGCGGAGTTTCATGGATTGAGGTGTCGGTGCGCGTGGCACTGGCGGAACGTGTAGCGCGATAACCCTGCACCGGGCCGTCGGCCCGTTCGTAATCCGCTGTACCGACCACGTCGGTCGCCTCCAGCTCTAGCGCTGAGGATGTTGAATCGGCCTGTTCGGCCCACGAGGAAGAAGACAACGCCTGCAGCACGCAAATTGAAAGCAGAGTACGACGCATGAAATGAAAACCTTACGAATAGGCCAGAACGAAGGGTAAAACCGCCAGAACAGCGGCGCGGATGGTATACCAGAGATCGTGTAATTGAAACTTATTCTTATTTGTCATGTTGGTCAGGATTCATGAGCCGAACTCATGACTCCATCCTGGCAAGGCGCATTATCAGATGCGGTTCAATGGCCTAGGCTCGTAGGCGATATGGCCTGCAAACACTGGCGCTGAGGCGCCCGGTGTTGTCCGCCAGCCCGCCTGAAGAGGAACTCAGCGATGAAATTCGACACACCGGCCGGCACTAATCCGATCGATCAATTGAACGTCATCGGCCAGCCCGCCGACCGCATCGATGGCAAGTTGAAAACCACCGGGACCGCGCCCTACGCGTATGAACAACATGCCGCAGTGCCCAACCCCGCCTATGGCTATGTGGTCGGCGCCGGGATCGGCAAGGGACGAATTGCCTCGATCGACTCGACGCAGGCGAGCAACAGTTCCGGGGTGATCGCGATCGTCACCTACGAGAATGCCGGGCCGTTGGCCAAGGGCGAGTTCTATGTCGCGCGCGCATTGGCCGGCCCGCAGGTGGACCACTATCACCAAGCCGTCGCGATTGTCGTCGCGCAGACATTTGAAGAGGCCCGCGCGGCTGCCAATCTGCTCGAGATCAGCTATGTGGCCGAACCCGGCGCGTTCGATCTGGCTGCCGCCAAGGATTCGGCGACCCCACCCCCACCCGCCGGTTTCGGCCCACCGCCGCAGACGCAGATCGGAGATTTCGAAGGCGCCTTCAACGCCGCACCGATCCAGATCGACCAGCACTACAGCACGCCGGATCAGGCGCACGCGATGATGGAACCCCACGCCACCATCGCCCAGTGGAACGGCAATTCGCTGACGTTGTGGACGTCGATACAGCAGATCAACTGGGGCGTGCGCGATCTGGCCAAGACACTCGGCATGCGCAAAGAAGATATTCGTTTGATATCGCCCTACATCGGCGGCGGTTTCGGCGGCAAAGGCACGATCCTGTGTGACGCGGTGTTGGCGTCGCTGGCGGCACGCCACGCCGGGCGCCCGGTGAAAGTCGCGCTGCCACGTCCGCTGATGTTCAACAATTTGACCCATCGCCCCGCGACGCTTCAGCGCATTCGCATCGGTGCCAGCCGCGAGGGTTTGATCGCTGCCATCGGCCATGAGAGTTGGTCAGGCAACCTGCCCGGGGGCCGGGCCGAAGCCGCGACGGCCTCGACGCGTTTGCTCTACGCTGGCGCCAACCGCATGACCCGCTTGAATCTTGCCGTGCTGGACCTGGCTGAAGGCTCGGCCATGCGCGCGCCGGGGGAAGCACCGGGAATGATGGCGCTGGAAATTGCCATGGATGAACTGGCGGAAAAACTGGCTATCGACCCATTGCAGTTGCGCCTGCTCAACGACACCCAGGTCGACCCCGAACAGCCATCGCGTCCGTTCTCGACACGGCAACTCGTCGAGTGTTTAAAAACCGGCGCCGAGCAATTCGGCTGGCACCAGCGCAACGCAAGCGCCGGCCAACGTCTGGAGAATGGCTGGCTGATCGGCATCGGTCTGGCGTCTGCCATACGTGGCGCGCCAACCACCGCATCGGCGGCCCGTGTGCGTCTTGATCGGCACGGCACAATCACTGTCGAAACCGACATGACTGATATCGGCACCGGCAGCTACACGATCATTGCGCAGACCGCCGCCGAGATGATGGGTGTGGAACTGGACCGGGTCGAAGTGCACCTTGGCGACTCGCGCTTTCCGGAGTCGTCGGGATCGGGCGGGCAATGGGGGGCGGCGTCGTCAACCGCCGGGGTCTATGCCGCTTGCGTCAAGTTGCGCGAAGCCGCTGCCCGCGCCGTCGGACTTGATCCGCAAACGGCCGAATTTGCCCACGGCGAGGTGCACGATGGTACGCGGCATTTTCCTTTGGCTCACGCGGCGGCCGCAGGCGATCTCGTTGGCGAAGACCGCATGGAATTCGGCGATCTGGCCCAGCGCTTTGCCCAGCAGACCTTTGGCGCACATTTCGCCGAAGTCGCGGTCAACGCGGCGACCGGCGAGATTCGTCTGCGCCGCCAATTGGCGGTCTGCGCAGCGGGGCGGATTCTCAATCCGAAGACCGCGCGCAGCCAAATCATCGGCGGCATGACCATGGGCGCCGGGGCCGCACTGATGGAAGAACTGCAGGTCGACAAGCGCCTTGGTTTTTTCGTCAACCATGACCTCGCCGGTTACGAAGTACCGGTGCACGCCGATATTCCCCATCAGCAGGTGATTTTCCTCGATGAGGTTGATCCCTACGCCACGCCGCTCAAGGCCAAAGGCGTCGGCGAGTTGGGCATCAGTGGCGCCGCAGCGGCCATCGCCAATGCGATTTACAACGCCACCGGCGTGCGCGTGCGCGATTATCCGATCACGCTGGACAAACTTATCGCGCACTTGCCGGAGCAGATTTGACGCCCTGTTCAGTCAGCCCGGCGCGCGCTGGCTGAACACTTCCTTGAACACCGGCACGGCGGAAAACGCATTCGGCCATCCGGCATAGAAAGCCAGTTGGGTAATCATTTCCGCCGCTTCGGTCTGGCTCAAACCGTTGTCCATCGCCCGACCCAGGTGATAGCCGACCTGGCCGGTCTGCCCGTTGGCCACCAACGAACTGACCGTGATCAGGCTGCGATCGCGAGGCGCCAGACCTGGCCGCAACCACAGATCGCGGAACAGCGCTTTGGTGGTGAACTCGACCAGCCCCGGCGCCACTGATCCCACCGCCGCATTCACGCGTTCCACGCGATCAGCTTCGCGAGCCTGGTCCAGCGGCAACAACGACGGCGCAACCGGCGCCAGTTGCTCAGCACCGATGTTGCGCGCGGTGAACACCTCGCCGGCGATAGGCAGCGCCGCTGCCGCATTGCCCCAGCCGGAATAAAACGCCAGGTGATTGAGCGTTTCGGACAGTTCCAGCGGTGTGACACCGTTGTCCAGCGCAAGATTGAATTGCGCGGCCATCTCGGCGGTTTGTCCGCGTGCGATCAACACTGCAACGGTTACCAGACTGCGGTCACGGGGTGACAATCCGGGGCGCTTCCATACTTCGCCAAACAACATGGCATCGGTGTTATGAGCCAGTGCCGGGGATACGGCAGCCGCGGCATCGGAGGTCATTGCGGGTGAACGTTTCATGGAGGTCGAACCTTTTTCAGTTGAAGCACAGGCTGTCAGCAACAGTGCGATGGCCGTCAACAGAAGTCGGCGGGAATGGGTGACGTTTCGAACCGGGCGTGCTGCCATCGCTAAGCGCCTGCTGGCGGGATAATCAGCCGCTACGTTAAACCGACGAGGATCCTGCGACTATCGGCGCTGAGCTTCATGAAGTCATGAACACCGTTCATCAATCCGTCTTCTCGATAGAAAGCGAATGGTGCCAAAAACTGGCACTGCCCCGTTATAGAGTCGGCGTCATGTCCACTCTCGGAAGGCGAACCCGACATGTCAGCGAGCTATAAACGTATTCAGTACTCACGCTACGGCGGTCCGGAGGTGATGCACATTGAAGCATTCCCGTTGCCGGCACCCGGCAAGGATGAAGTGCTCGTGCAGGTCAAATGTGCAGCGATCAACCCCATCGACTGGAAGTTGCGCCAGGGCCGGATGAAGCTCATCACCGGCAGAACATTTCCGCGCGCGATGGGCATGGATTTCTCCGGCGTGGTTCTTGCGGTTGGGGCGAGCGTCAGCCGCTTCCGGGTCGGCGACGCGGTTTTCGGGCTATCCCGCTTCAAAGAAAGTGGCGCATTGGGCGAAGCCGTCGTGACCAGGGAGGACTTTCTGGCGAGCAAACCGGATACTCTTTCTTTCGCCGATGCGGCGTGCCTCGGCACACCGGGCATTACCGCGTGGAACGGGTTGATCGACAAGGCCAGGCTGCAAGCCGGTCAGCAGGTTTTCATCAATGGTTGCGCGGGGGCAGTCGGCGAAGCGGCGGTGCAGATCGCCCTGATGTCGGGGGCCACGGTATCGGGCAGTTGCAGCGCGTCGGACGTTGCCCGGGCACAGGCGCTGGGGGTATCAACCGTCTACGACTACCGGTTAACGGACCTGACAAGACTGCAGGCGCGCTTCGATGTGGTGTATGACACGGCCGCGACGATGACGGTCTCGACCGGTATCGGATTGCTGCGTCCGGGCGGCTGTTTGCTTGATCTCAATCCGGGTCCGGGTAAGTTCCTGCGTGGCTTGATTGATCGGCGACTGAAACTGGTCATTGGCACACCGCGACACGAAATCCTCGAAACACTGGCCAGTGCCGCCAGTGAGGCACGCTTGAAGATTCGGCTAGGAGAAGTGGTGCCGCTGGACGGCGCCATACAACTGATCCGCGAGCTCGAACAGGGCCGCAAACTCGGCGGCAAAGGTGTCGTCGCCATGGAGCGTTAATGGCCAGAAGTCATCGTCTGTTTGAGCTGATGCAAGCGCTGCGGCGTCATCGTCGTACGGTGTCCGGCAAAGCCTTGGCGGCTGAATTGGGCGTGTCGTTGCGCACGATTCGCCGCGACATCGTCACGCTGCAAGGCATGGGGGCCGAGATCGACGGCGAGCCGGGCCTTGGGTATGTGCTCAAGCCCGGTTTTGTCCTGCCGCCTTTATCGTTCAGCGCCGAGGAAATACAGGCCTTGGTCATCGGTGCGCAATGGGTCAGCCGGCAGACCGACAGCCAACTCGCGGGCGCCGTCAACAATGCCCTGGCGAAAATCAGTGCCGTGCTGCCCGCGCAGATGCGGCCGATCTTCGAAGACGAAACCTTTTACGTGGCCAAGCCGCACAAGCCCGGCACAACCATCGACCTCAGCGAGATTCGTCGGGCGCTGCGCGAGCAGAACAAGCTGCGCATCGCGCTAGCGCTCGAACATGCGGAGGCCGCCGAACACATCATCTGGCCGATCATGTTGGGCTTTATCGAAGGCAAGCGCTGCATCGCGGCGTGGTGCGAAGGCGACAGCCGGTTTCGCGTGATCGATATGGCTGACCTTGCGACGGTGCAGGTGCTTGTCGAACACTACGCGCCTGACCGCCGGCGCTTGATCAAACAATGGCGTGCCGAGGATGTGCGGCCCTGCAACAGTCAGGGCGAGGTGTGTTGAGTCATGTAACCTGGCCCACAACGGCCCCACCGCTCATACCGCCAGCAGTTGTCGGGTCATCGCCATCGAGGTCTGCAACGACTGCCCGGTACGCTGCAATTTGTTCAGCAAACTCGCGCCCAACCAAAGTTGATACAGGGTTTCCGCCAGATGCCGGGCATCGCCCTGGGGCAGGCTGTTTTCAGCCTGACCCTGCTCAATACACAGGGTGATGCGCGCCACCACTTGCTCGGCGCCATCGCGCAAGGTCAGGCGCATCGACTCCGACAGGTCGGCGACTTCGGCGCTGAGCTTGACTACCAGACACTCATCGCCATGCCCTTCGAGGGTGCAGCGGTTCTGCCAGCCCTGCCAGTAATCCATCAGCCGCTCATAGGCGCTCAGCCCCGGCAGCGTCAGGCGGCGTTCCATGTCGGCGAGGTAGCCGACGAAATAATCCGCGAGCAACGCCTGGCCGTACAACTCTTTGGATTTGAAGTAGTGATAGAACGAACCCTTGGGCACACCGGCGGTTTGCAGGATTTCGTTGAGGCCGACACTGGTGAAGCCCTTCTCGGCCATCATCCGGTGGCCGGTGTCGAGCAAGTGTTGGCGGGTGTCGTCGTAGGTCGCTTTCATGGGGCGCAAGTTACCAGGCAATAGACCAGTCGTATATTGGGAGGAACGGAAGTTTGCCACACCTGTCGATGAAAAACCGCAGGATAAAAAATTACTAGACGACTGGTCTAATTGGAATCTATGCTGCGCCCCGACAAACGTTTTCTGACCGGTGTGGCCGATGTGCGAATCCTTCGCTCAATCGAAGACACCTGATCGACTCAAGGTGCTCTATGAAAATCCTGATGGTTTTGACTTCCCACGATCAACTCGGCGACACCGGCAAGAAAACCGGTTTCTGGCTGGAAGAGTTCGCCGCGCCCTACTACGCCTTCAAGGACGCCGGCGCCGACGTCACGCTGGTCTCACCGGCCGGTGGCCAGCCGCCGCTGGACCCGAAAAGCGATGAGCCTGATGCCCAGACGGCCGAGACCGATCGCTTCCGCAAAGACTCTGCCGCGCAACAGGCACTCGCCAACACCGGTCGCTTGGCCGACGTCAGCGCAGATGATTTCGATGCGGTGTTTTACCCCGGCGGCCACGGCCCACTGTGGGACCTGGCCGAAGACAAGCAGTCGATCGCATTGATCGAAGCCTTCGACCGCGCCAACAAACCCCACGGTTTTGTCTGCCATGCACCGGGTGTGTTGCGTCACGCCCTCACCGCTGACGGCAAACCGCTGGTGCAGCACCGCCAGGTCACCGGTTTCACCAATGCCGAAGAAGCGGCCGTTGGCCTGACGGACGTGGTGCCGTTCCTGATCGAGGACGAGTTCCAGCGCCTCGGCGGCCATTATTCGAAAGTCGCTGACTGGCAGGTTCATGTAGTCGCCGACGGGCAACTGGTCACCGGCCAGAATCCAGCCAGCTCCGCCGCTGTCGCTGAAAAACTGCTGAAGATGCTGGGCTAAAACTTCGCTTCCAACCTTCCTAACGCCGAGTGCGTCTTGCTCGGCGTTATTTTTTCACCTAATCAATAGTCGACTGGTCTAATAAACACCAAGACAAGGTAATCCATGAATAGCAGCACGTTCTTCACACCCGCCAAACTCGGCAACCACACCCTGAAAAACCGTATCGTCCTGCCGCCTCTCACCCGCCAGCGCAGCACCCAACCGGGCAACATCGCCAATGAGTTGATGGCCGAGTATTACCAACAGCGCGCCGGCGCAGGTTTGCTGGTCACCGAAGGCACGCAGATCGAACCCCGTGGCCAGGGTTATGCGTGGACGCCGGGCATTCATACGCCTGAGCAAATCGCCGGTTGGCGCAAAGTCACCGAGGCCGTGCATGCCGTGGACGGGGTGATTTTCGCCCAACTGTGGCACGTCGGCCGCGTCTCCCACACCGCACTGCAGCCCGACGGCGCGGCGCCGGTTTCTGCCTCTGCCGTGGCCACCGACCGGGTCAGTGTGTTTATCGAAACTGCGCCCGGCGTCGGTGAACTGGTCACCCCGTCGGCACCTCGTGCGCTGAGCACCGATGAAGTTCAGGAGTTGGTTCAGCTGTACATTCAGGCGGCGCGCAACGCCATGGACGCCGGTTTCGACGGCATCGAATTGCACTGCGCCAACGGTTATCTGGTGAACCAGTTCATCTCTGCCCACAGCAATTTGCGCGAGGATCAGTACGGCGGTTCGCTGCAAAATCGTCTGCGCTTTCTCAAGGAAGTGGTCGCCGGTGTCGCCGAGTGCATCGGCAAGGAAAAAGTCGGCGTGCGGTTTGCGCCGCTGTTCACCACCACCGATGAAGCGCGGACCTATTTGGGCATGGTCGAAGAGGATCCGCACACCACTTACATCGAAGCGATCAAGGTGCTGCAGGACGTGGGCATCGCCTATCTGTCCATCGCCGAAGCCGACTGGGACAACGCGCCGGCGATGCCCCTCACGTTTCGTCAGGCCGTGCGCGACACCTTCAGCGGCGCGATCATTTATGCCGGGCGCTATACCGCAGAATCCGGTGCGCAACTGCTCGATTCCGGGCTGGCAGACTTGGTCGCTTTTGGCCGCCCGTTCATGGCCAACCCCGATCTGCCTGCGCGGATTGCCAATGACTGGCCGTTGAATGCGTTGAATCCGGCGACGGTGTATGGCGGCAACGCCGAGGGCTACACCGACTACCCCGTTTATCCCGGCTAAGCCTTTCCACGCGGCGGCAAGCGCTCCCGCAACAGCGGGAGCGTTCATCCGAGTCGGAGTGCAAGCCCTTGTGGGAGCGAGCCTGCTCGCGAATGCGGCGTGTCAGTCACTCACAATGTTGAATGTGACGACGCCTTCACGAGCAGGCTCGCTCCTACAGGGGGGATGTGAATATTCACCGCACAAAAACCTATACACAGACTACAATCTGTACAACTATCTGGACTTGAGTTTAAACGTCCACTCGGCAGCTTGCTGCTCATTACGCTGAATCCGTGAAATGAACAAAACCCATCGGCTGTGCCTCGTTCTGGGTGACCAGTTATCGTTTGATCTGGCTTCATTGGCAGGTCTGGATCGCGAACAGGATCGTGTGCTGCTGGTCGAGGTCATGGAGGAAGCCACCCATGTTGCCCATCATCCGCAGAAGATCGCGCTGATCTTCAGCGCCATGCGTCACTTCGCTAAAGCCCTGAAAGATCAGGGCATCCGTGTGCATTACGTGACCCTCGACGACCCGCAAAACAGCGGCTCGGTGCCCGGCGAGTTAAAGCGCTGGCAGGCACTGCTACAGGCCAACGAATTGCACCTGACCGAATGCGGCGACTGGCGTCTGGAGCAATCACTGAAGGATTGTGACTTGCCGATCCACTGGCATGCCGACAACCGGTTCCTGTGCAGCCGCGACGAATTCCGCGCGTGGGCCGCAGACAAAAAGCAACTGCGCATGGAATTTTTCTACCGCGAGATGCGCCGCAAAAGTCGCCTGTTGCTCAATGGCGATGGCACGCCCGTCGGCGGCGCGTGGAACTTTGATGCCGACAATCGCAAAGCCCTGCCCAAAACCGTCAAGGCGCCCTACCCGACGGGTTTTACCAACGATGCAATCACCCTCGATGTCCTCACACTGGTCAAGGATCGCTTCGCCAGTCACTACGGCAGCCTGGACGATTTCAACTATCCGGTGACGCACGCCGACGCCCAGGCATTGTGGGCCTACTTTCTCGACTATGGTCTGGCGGGCTTCGGCGATTATCAGGACGCCATGGCCCGCGACGAACCGTTTCTGTTCCATGCCCGCATCAGCGCTGCGCTCAATATTGGCTTGCTGGACCTGCGCCAACTCTGCAGTGATGTGGAGTCTGCCTACTGGTCCGGCAGCATTGCCCTGAACTCCGCCGAAGGTTTCATTCGCCAACTGATCGGCTGGCGCGAATACGTCCGTGGCGTTTACTGGCTGCACATGCCGGAGTACGCCGAGGGCAATGCCTTCGGTAATACGCGGCGGTTGCCAGAGTTTTACTGGACCGGCGCAACGCAGATGAACTGCATGCGCCAGGCCATCGGCCAAAGCCTCAAACACGCCTACGCCCATCACATTCAGCGCCTGATGGTGACAGGCAATTTCGCCCTGCTCGCCGGTATCGCGCCGAGCCAGATCTGTGAATGGTATCTGGCCATTTACATGGACGCGTTCGACTGGGTCGAGCTGCCCAACACCCTCGGCATGGTCATGCACGCCGATGGCGGTTACCTCGGCTCCAAGCCTTATTGCGCCAGCGGCCAGTACATCAACCGGATGTCCGACTACTGTCGCGACTGTGCCTACTCGGTGCGCGAAACCACGGCTGACAACGCGTGCCCGTTCAACGCGTTGTACTGGCATTTTCTGATGCGCCACGGCGACCTTCTGCGCGGCAATCAGCGCATGGGCATGATGTACAAAAACCTCGACCGCATGCCGCCGGAAAAGCAGCAGGCCTTGTGGCAGCGCGGGCAGAGCTTGCTCGACAGACTGGATCGCGGCGAATCGCTATGAAAACGCGGGCCCCCTTGGCTCGCGTGCAACTTAAACATGACACCCCGGGTCAATGGCTCACAAAGCTTGCAAAGTCGATGGCTTGAAACACGCCAATTAAACGCAGAGCAACAATAAAGGCATGAGGAGTGGATACCCTGAAACAGCTTACTCGCGAGGAGCTTGAGTCCGAAGTCACGCGCCTGCGTCTGGCCGTCAAAGCGACCTGCGACGCCGTCTGGGACTGGGATCTGAAAACCAATCAGGTCATCTGGAACGACTCGCTGCAACTGGCGTATGGCTACGCGTCAGCAGCCATCGAGCCGACGTGTGACTGGCGGTTTGCGCAGATTCACACGCAGGATCGCGCACGCGTGACGACCTCGATTCGCTCAGCAATTGACGGCTCCGGGACGACCTGGAGCGCTGAGTACCGCTTCCTCTGCCACGATGGTTCGTACGCCGAAGTGCTGGATCGCGGGCACCTGATTCGCAATGCCGATGGCCAGGCCGAACGCATGATCGGGGCGATGCTCGACCTGACCCGCTCGCGCAGTGCCGAAACTGCATTGCGTCGTAGCGAAGAACGTTTCAGCACCATTCTGGAAACCATCGAGGCCGCGTTCGCCATCGTCAAAGTCAAATTCGACGCCAACGACCACCCGATCGACTATTGCTTTGTCGAGGCCAACCCGGCGTTCGAGCGTCAGGCGGGGGTCAACCTGCGAGGCAAATGGGTCACCGAGTTTGCGCCCAACCTGGAGAAGTTCTGGTTCGAAACCTACGGCCATGTGGCCAAGACCGGCGAGCCGGCCAACTTCGAGAACTACGCCAATACCTTCGAACGCTGGTTCGATGTGCGTGCCGTGCGCGTCGGCGACCCGGCCGATCGGCAGATCGCGATCTTCTTCAGCGATGTCACCGAGCGCCGCGACGCGCAGGAGCGTTTGCGCATCAGCGAGGCGGTCGCTCGGGAGAACGTCGAACGCGTGCAACTGGCCCTCGCCGCTGGCGCCATTATCGGTACCTGGCATTGGCACCTGCCCAGCGATCGCTTCAGCGTCGATGAAGCCTTCGCGCGGGTGTTCGACCTCGATCCCGCCTGGGGGCTCGACGGTCTGAGCCTGGAACAAGTAGTGATGACCGTTCACCCGGACGACCGGGAGGGACTGATAACCGCCATCAACGAAGTCAAAGCCCGCGGCGGGGCCTATTCGCACCAGTACCGAGTGCGCGGCGCGGATGGCAAATACACCTGGATTGAAGCCAACGGCCGCGTCGAGTGCGCCGAAGACGGCACGCCTTTGCGCTTTCCCGGCGTGCTCATCGATGTCGAAGACCGGCGCAACGTCGAAGCCGAGCGCGACCGGGTCACCGCTGCGTTAAAGGCCCTCAATGACACACTGGAACAACGGGTCTCGGCGCGCACCGCAGAGCTGATGCAGGCCGAAGAAAAGTTGCGGCAATCGCAGAAAATGGAAGCGGTCGGGCAACTCACCGGCGGTCTGGCGCATGACTTCAACAACCTGCTGGCGGGTATCTGCGCATCCCTTGAGCTGATGGACAAACGCATCGCCCAAGGGCGTCTGAGCGACATCGACAAATACATGCTGATCGCACAAGACGCCGCCAAACGCGCAACGGCCCTGACCCATCGCCTGCTGGCCTTCTCCAGGCGGCAGACACTCGATCCCCGGCCAACGGAAGTCAACGCGCTGATTGCCGGCATGACCGAACTGATCCAGCGCACCGTCGGCCCGAGCATTCGCCTGAAGACGGTCGTCGCCGCCGACCTGTGGCCGGCGCTGGTCGATGCCAGTCAACTGGAAAACGCCCTGCTCAACCTGTGCATCAACGCTCGCGACGCGATGCCCGACGGCGGCAGCATCACCGTCGAAACCGCCAATCGCACCCTGGATGCTGAAGCGGCGCGCGTAAGGGAAATGCCCGAAGGGCAATACTTGTGCCTGTCTGTCGCCGACACCGGAACCGGTATGAGTGCGGAAGTGATGGCCAAGGCCTTCGACCCGTTTTTCACCACCAAACCGCTGGGCCAGGGCACGGGGCTCGGGCTGTCGATGATCTACGGTTTCACCAAGCAATCTGGCGGACAGGTGCGGGTGCAATCGACCGTGGGTCAAGGCACCACCATGTGCGTTTACCTGCCGCGCTACCTCGGCGAAACGCAGCGCAATCACGATGACGCGCAAAGCTTGGCAACGCCTCAAACCAAGGCCGGCGAGACCATCCTGATTGTCGACGACGAGCCCACCGTTCGCACGCTGCTCAAAGACGTGCTGAACGACCTTGGCTACAACCTGCTCGAAGCGTGCGACAGCGTTGAGGGCCTGGAAGTATTGCGCTCCAGCGCGCACATCGATTTGCTCATCACCGATGTCGGCTTGCCCGGCGGCATGAACGGCCGACAAATGGCCGATGCAGGCAGGCAGATCAGGCCGAAACTGAAGACGTTGTTTATCACCGGATATGCGGAAAGCTCAGTGATCGGCAACGGTCAACTCGGCCCGGGCATGCAGGTACTGACCAAACCCTTTGTCGTCGACACGCTGGTGTCACGCGTCAGTGGCCTGCTGTCCATCGACGTCGAGTAAGCGCTGCGCTCGGGATGCCATGAACCGGTTGCGCCCCGCTGTTTTCGCTTGATACAGCGCCTGATCGGCTGACTCGATCAAACCGTGCGCAGGGTCCAGGCGTGAAGCGCGCGCGGCGGCGATGCCGATGCTCAGGCTCACGCGGGCCACGGGACTGGAGGGGTGAGCAATGTTTGCTTGCTGTAAACGCTCAATGATCAACTGCGCTACCACGGCGGCACCGTCGATGTCGGTGGCGGGCATGATGACCGCGAACTCCTCGCCGCCGTAGCGCGCGACCAGGTCTGACGGTCGCCGCACACATTCATCCAGCACCCTGGCGACGGCTTGCAGACAGGCGTCGCCGGCAACGTGCCCGAGCGCATCATTGAAGCGCTTGAAATAGTCGATATCGATCATCAACAAGGCCAGCGACGAGCCGTCGCGCTGTGCCCGCCGCGCCTCTGTGGCCAGGGTCTGATCAAAGCAACGCCGATTCGCCAAACCGGTCAGCGCATCTTTCATGGCCAACAACTCCAACTGTCGGTTCGAGCCGAGCAATTGCTGCTGAGCGATGCGCAGTTCGCCTTCCACCTGGGTCCGGCGCCGGATATCGAGAATCAAGAACCAGCCAATCAGACCGGTAAGCCCCAACAGCCCCGCCACCACCACCGCCGACAGCAACGCCTCGGTTCGCCAGGCCGCGAGGGCTTCACGCTTGCCGATGGCGACCGTGGTGATCAGGGGCAATTTTTCACTTTTGCGGAAGGCGTAGAGGCGTTCGACGCCATCCAGGCTGGAGGTATAAGAGGCGGTGCCGACCGATTGATCGACCAGGTATTTGGCGTAGATCGGCGACTTGGAAAAGTTGCGGCCCATGTCCTGCTCGCGGAAGGGATAGCGCACCAGCAACGTACCGTCGGTATAGGACAGGCCGATGGCCCCGTCCTGGCCGATGTCGAGTTTGCCGAACAGACGCAGAAAGTTTTCCACGCCAAGGGTCACGGCCACGACCCCGGCAAACTCGCCGCGATCATCATTGAAACGGCGGCTGACGGTGATCACCCATTCCTGATTGGAACGGCTGCGGATCGGAGGCCCGATAAAGGGTTTGCGGCTCGGATCGTCGCGATGATGAATGAAGTAGGCTCGATCAACGCTGCTGGCACCCACCGGAATCGGCCGGTTCGACGACATCAGCCAATGACCATCGCGGTCATAGATAGTGATACCGCTCAGCTGTGGCATCAGCGGTTGCTGGCGGTTGACCAGCGCACTCAGGCGCTGGATCTGCGCGGGGCCACTGCCCTCGGTTTCCAGGCGCTCGACCAGCCCGAGCAACAGCAGCGAACTTTGCCGGACAATGCCTTCGGAATAGGTCTCGAGTGCCTGGGTCAGGTTCAACCCGTGCACGTTGACTTCCTCCAGCGCGCGATCGCGCGAAGACAGCACTTTCCAGATGGTCAGCGACGCCAGGGAGCAGCCGATGACCAGCAACAAGAGGATGACGAGGTGGGTATCACGCTTCACGAAAGTACCTAATGGAAAGTCCGGTTTCCGGTTCCGGCCGTTACTGATTCAAGGCAATAACAGCGGTCGTATGTCCTCGACCGGCGCAAGGATACAAGTAGCGCGTCGAACGTGCAGCAACCGTATGACGGAACGTCGTTTTCAGGCCTTAGGCGTTGTTTCGCAACGACACGGCAGCAGCTTGCAACTTATATTCACGGCCGCAGGTCATTAGGCTTGCTGAGGTTGAATCCATCCGCAAACCTCTAACATTGAAGACACCGCCGTGGCCGCTGACCTCGATCGCCGCAACAACCTGTCACTGGACAGCCTCAATTTTTTCCTCGCCGACGTGCGCGACGGTCTCGGTCCCTATCTGGCCATTTACTTACTGGCGGTGCATCACTGGGAGCCGGCCAGCATTGGCCTGGTGATGACCATTGCTGGGGTCGCTGCACTGATCACCCAGACGCCGGCCGGCGCCGGGGTCGACAACAGCCGGCGCAAACGTGCGTTGATTGCGATCGCCGCGCTGCTGGTGACCGGCAGTTGCCTGCTGCTGCCGTTCGTGACGTCCTTCACTTGGGTGGCGTTGACGCAAACCCTGAGTGCGATGGCCGCTTCGATATTCGCCCCGGCCATTTGCGCAATTACCCTGGGCATGACCGGGCCACGAGCGTTCACGCGGCGAACCGGGCGCAACGAAACCTTCAATCATGCCGGCAATGCCTGCGCCGCCCTGCTGGCCGGGGTGTTCGCGTATCTGTTCGGCCCGGTGGCGGTGTTTTATCTGATGGCGGCCATGGCCCTGGCCAGTGTCATTGCCATCGCCTGCGTTTCGCCAGCAGCCATCGACCATGATCTGGCCCGCGGACTGGATCCGGCCGACGCTGGGCATCGTCAGCCTTCCGGTTTGTCGGTGCTGCTGAGCAACCGGCCGCTGTTGCTGTTCGCCATTTGCTGTGCACTGTTCCATCTCGCCAATGCGGCGATGTTGCCGTTGGTGAGTCAAAAACTCGCGCAAGCCAATCTGCAGATGGCCACGCCGCTGACCTCGGCCTGCATCGTCGCGGCGCAACTGGTGATGGTGCCGGCGGCATTACTGGTCGGGGCCAAAGCCGACCTGTGGGGACGCAAACCGCTGCTGCTAGCCGGTTTTCTGATCCTGCCATTGCGCGGTGTGCTCTATACGCTGTCGGACGATGCTTATTGGCTGGTCGCGGTGCAAATGCTCGACGGCGTCGGCGCGGGTCTGTTCGGCGCTTTGTTTCCGATCATGGTCAAAGACCTCACGCAGGGCACCGGGCACTTCAACATTAGCCTTGGCGCACTGACCACGGCCTTCGGGCTGGGCGCGGCGTTGAGCAACGGCCTCGCCGGGTTCGTTGTGCAGGAGGCTGGTTACAGCGCGGCGTTTCTGACCCTGGCTGGGATTGCGGCGGTGGCGGTTGTGTTGCTTGGGGTCGGGGTGCCGGAAACCCAGCGCAATGGCCGTCAGCCTGAACGCGGCGCAGTCGTGGTCAATGCTGAATCCTGAGGCCCGATTGCACTGACTCTCTGCCCACGGGTACTATTGAGATGTATTCTCACTAACATCCGGAAAGCCCACCCGTGCACTCTCCTCCGTCCAGCAAGCTGGGATTCTTTTTCAGCGATCACCATCGTTGGCTGTTTCAGCACATCAATCGACATCTGCGCAACCACGCGGACGCCGAGGACACGGCTGCCGATACGTTTTGCCAGTTGCTGGTGGCGCGTGTCGATCCGGACAGCATCGAGCAACCGCGCGCTTATCTGTCGACCATTGCCCGACGGCTGATGTTCGATCGTCACCGCCGACGCAAGCTGGAACTGGCTTACCTCGAGCGCTTGTCGGCGCTGCCCGAGGCACTCGCGCCCTCGCCCGAGGAACAGCTGCAACTGATTGAAGCGCTGGTCGCCATCGACCGCGCCATCGACGGTTTGCCTTTGATCGTCAAAACCACCTTTCTCTACAGCCAGCTGGATGGCCTGAGCTATGTGGCGATTGCGCAGAAACTTGGGCTTTCGGAGCGCACGGTCAGCCGCTACATGAAACAGGCGTTGCGTCAGTGTTATCTGTGCGAGATGGCACCATGAGCAAGCCGCGCCTGGATGCGGTCAGCGAGCAAGCCATCGACTGGATGGTCAGACTTCGCGCCGGTACGCCTGATGCGGCGTTGCAAGAACGCTTCAATGCGTGGCTGGCGATGGACCGGGCGCACAGCCAGGCTTTCGAGAAATTGCAGGAACGTCTCGCTGGCTCGTTCAACACCGTACGCGCGCTGGATCGACGTTTGCCCGGGCAGGCCGGCGAAGCTCGCCAGGTGCTTTTGCAGCCACAGGCTTCGCGCCGCGACGCACTGCGCGCAATTGCCGGCCTCGGTCTGCTCGGTGGCAGCCTGTGGCTCGGTAGCAAAAGCCAGTTCGGCGAGTCGCTGCTGGCCGATCTGCATACCGGACGCGGCCAGCGGCAAAGCTTCAATCTGGCCGATGGCAGTCGCCTGAGCCTGAACGCTGACAGCGCCGTGGATCTGCGCTTCGATGGCCAGCAACGCGTGGTCATTCTGCGTCACGGTGAGTTGATCATCGATGTCGCCCCCGACCCGCGCCGGCCGCTGATCGTGCGCACCGCCGAGGGCGAATTGCGCGCGTTGGGCACACGCTTCCTCGTTGCTCAGGAACAACACGCCAGTCGTCTTGTAGTGTTGCAGCATTCGGTCGAAGCCCGACTGTTCGACGGCACCGCGCAAGTGGTCGGGGAAGGTCAGTCGGCGGTACTCTCTTCTCGCAGCATCACGTTTGCCAGCGCCGATGAGCAGCGCCGCGCCGACTGGTTGAACGGCCGATTGAACGTGCTCGATGAGTCGCTGGATCGTGTCGTTGACGCCCTACGCCCTTACAGTCGCGGTTTTGTGCGCGTCGCCCCCGAAGTACGGAACCTGCGCGTACAAGGTGTGTTCCCGCTCGACGACCCACAAAAAACCCTCGCGGCATTGGCCGAAACTCTACCGATTCGGGTTGATCACTACAGCCCGTGGCTGACGCTGATCGGCAAAAACTGATGCGCAAAAATTATTTTATGAAAACCATTCTTGTTTGTGTCCGGTTTTCATTTCTCATCCGACCTATCTCCTGACACTTTCACAAAAACAGGAGAACGTTGTGTTCAACTCGTGGCCCCGTACCCTTTCCGTCGCTGTTGCGCTGGCAACGCTGACGACCTCAGCGCTGGCGCAAGACCTCTTGTTCAACCTGCCGGCCGGCCCGCTCGCCAGCACACTCAACGCCATTGCCGGCCAGAGCGGGCAGATCATTTCGCTGGAGCCGGCGCTGGTGCAGGGCAAACGCGCGCCGGCGGTCATCGGGCAAATGCCGGCCGAGCAAGCGCTGCAAAAGGCGCTGGCGGGCAGTGGTTTGCAGCTACGCGTCACGGGGCAAGGCAACTTCAGTGTCGAGCCCGCCATCGACAGCAGTGCGGCGTTGCAACTGGATGCCACCAACATCGTTGAACGCAACTTCGACGCCACCACCGAAGGCTCCGGCTCTTACGCCGCGCGCGCCGTGACCATCGGCAAAGGCACGCACACGCTCAAGGAAATTCCGCAATCGGTCACGGTGATGACCCGCAAGCAGATGGACGACCAGGACCTCGTCGATCTCAAAGACGCGGTCAACAAGACCACCGGCCTGGTCGGCCTGCAGGGCGTGGGCAAAGGCATGATCATTACCTCGCGCGGTTTTCAGATCGACGACTGGCAGTACGACGGCGTGCCGATCCCGCGCAACACCTACGCGTTGGGCAACTGGGCCACACAGGACCTGATTTTCTTCGATCGCCTGGAAATTCTGCGCGGCGCCTCCGGCCTGCTGCAAGGCACTGGCAGCCCCGGCGGCGCGATCAATCTGGTGCGCAAGCGCGGCCAGAACAAGCCCACCGTGACCATCACCGGCAAGGCCGGCTCGTGGGATCACTACGGCCTGCAACTGGATGCCGGTGGCCCGCTGAACAGCAGCGGCACGGTACGTGGTCGTTTTGTCGCCGACGAAGACCAGAGCCAGTCGTTCGTCGATTACGAATGGAGTAAAACCCACTCGCTCTACGGCGCACTGGACTTCGATCTAAGCGACGACACCACCCTCGGTCTGGCCATCAGCAACTCCGATGGCGAGTCACGCCCGATGATTCGTGGCCTGCCCCGCTACGCCGACGGCAAGCCGCTGAATGTGCCGCGCTCGACCTACGGCGGCGCACGCTGGAACCATCTGGACATCGACGTCACCACGCTTTACGCCGATCTCGAGCACCGCTTCAACGACGATTGGGCGTTCAAGGTCGGCGCGGTGCGCATGGACGAAACCAACAAGGGCAAAAGCCAGCGCCTGCAAACCAGCGGCGACGGGATCAACGCCGATGGCAGCGGCATTCAGTACGCCGATTTCGTCACCGATTTCGACGCGACCAAGCTCGGTCTCGACATGAACGTCACCGGCCACTTCGAAGCCTTGTCCATGGCCCATGAAGTGATGCTCGGCGGCAACTACTCGAAATACACCAGCGACGACAAAATCGCCCGAACCTTCAATAACAACACCACCGATACCATTTTCGGCATCGATCACGATCGACCGGACATCAGCTACGAAGGGATTCTCAACACAGCGGGCGGTCAAGCCACGCCGAGCAGATACGAGATCCGCCAGAAAGGTTTGTATGGCAGTTGGCGGATCAAGCCGATCGATCCGCTGACCCTGGTGCTCGGCTCGCGCGTCAGCTGGTATGACTACAGCTATCAATACGCGACGCAAAGAGCCTTCAACGCGGCGATCCCACAACCGGAAAGCACCGTGACGGAAACCGGTGTGGTCACACCCTACGCCGGCATCGTCTACGACTTGAGCCGCGAGTGGGCGGTGTACGCCAGCTACACCGATGTGTTCGAGCCACAGACCAACCGTGACGCGAGCGGCGCCACGCTTAAGCCCGTGGTTGGCAGCAACTACGAGGTCGGCCTCAAGGGCGAATTGATGGATGGCCGGGTAAATACCTCGCTGGCGCTATTCCGCTATGACCAGGAAAACCGCGCCATCAACGACCTCGCGTCGGGCATGGTCTGCGACGGTTGGTATTGCTCCAACGCCGCCGGCAAAGTCCGCAGCCAGGGGATCGAAGCCGAGATCAGCGGCGAAGTCCTGAACAACCTGCAACTGTTCGCCGGCTACACCTACAACACCACCAAGTACCTCGATGACCCGGACAACGAAGGCAAGGTCTTCAGCACCTGGACGCCGAAACACATGCTGCGGGTCTGGGGCGATTACCAGTTCAGCGGCGACTGGGAACGCGTCAGCACAGGTTTGGGCTTCACCACCCAGAGCCATACGCTCGGTTATGAACACACATACGATGTCGGCGGTTACACCGTGTGGAGCGCCCGCCTCGGTTACCAGTTGAGCAAGGACATCGGCCTGGCGGTGAACGCCAACAACCTGTTCGACAAGCGCTACTACACCGCCGCGTACAACCAGCTCAACGGCAACAACAACTTCGGTGACCCGCGCAATGTGATGTTCAGTGTGAAGTACACGCCCGAATTTTGAGGACAGCGTTAAGTGCAAAAATAGAAAGCCTGCTTTTCAAAGCAGGCTTTCTGTTTTGGGTCGCGTCGGCTTACTTCTGCTGAGCCGTCAGCGCCGAGTAGCTGTTCATCAGGTTGCGGTAGTTAGGGATCCGCTGCGACAGCAGATTGCCCAAGCCTTCAATGTCGTTGCGCCAGTCGCGGTGCAGCTCACAGGCCACCGAGAACCAGTTCATCATCTGTGCACCGGCCTGGGTCATGCGACTCCACGCCGCTTGTTGCACGGTGGTGTTGAAGGTGCCGGAAGCGTCGGTGACCACAAACACCTCAAACCCTTCTGCCAGCGCCGACAAGGTCGGGAACGCTACGCAGACATCCGTGACCACACCGGCAATGATGATCTGCTTGCGGCCGGTGGCTTTGATCGCCTTGACGAAGTCTTCGTTGTCCCAGGCGTTGATCTGACCTGGGCGAGCGATGTACGGCGCATCCGGGAACATCTCTTTCAATTCCGGCACCAGCGGGCCGTTCGGGCCTTGTTCGAAACTGGTGGTGAGGATGGTCGGCAGTTCGAAGAACTTGGCCAGATCGGCCAGGGCCAGCACGTTATTCTTGAATTCGTTGGGCGAGAAGTCCTGCACCAGAGAAATCAGGCCGGTCTGGTGGTCGACCAGCAGCACGATAGCGTCATCTTTGTTCAGGCGGTTGTAGGTTGGAGTGGTCATGATGGGCGTCCCTTTTCAATGTTGGAAAGTTGTTGTTGCGTTCAAGTTGTGTACAGGTTACTGACGCATCGAAAGGGGATAAATCGGTTCAAACGCGTTTCACCGTCAACCTGAACAGGACAATTCAGCGACGGTGTTCTCTTCGCTCCCGCATTGAAGCCAGCAAAATCAGGGTTATTAGCTAATAACACCTTCATTAAACAGAAGCTCAAACGTTGTACTAGGATAGGATCCAAGTCTGCGGTATTTCGTCGACCAAGGAGATCGTCGACAGTGCTGCAGACGTTTTTGAATTAACGCCTCTCAGGGATGACACGCATATGAATTCACACTTGTTCCCCCACATCGGCAAGGTCATCGCCAGCACCGGCAGCCGGCACTTTCCGCGCATGCTGCATGACCTGATCCTGACGCAACTGGCGGTAGACGCCACGCACATCCGGCAGATGCGTGTCGAACCGGTGAGCCGCGCGTCGAGCCGCAGTGAGCCGGAGCCACTGAAAGAGCCGGCCCTGCTCGCCGAAACGGTGTTTTCCGAACACAGTGCGGCGGCCCACCACTTACAGAATCCGCCGGCTGCGACCAGCGCGGACGCCTCGCAACTGCACCTGACCCGGCGCAAGGATGGCTACCGCTACGTGATTTCGGTATACCGCAACGGCGAGTCGCAGCGCTTTTCCGCGCAGGAGCGCAGCCTGTTGCAGGACATCTCCCCGGTACTGCTGCCGATGGTGGAAAAACACATCAACGCCCTGCAACCGGCCACCCTTGAACCGCAAACCCCGTCCGAAGCAGCCGAAGGCAGCGGCCTGGAAACCTTGCGCCTGCGCTTTGACGAGCGCCTGGAGCAACTGGGGCTGAGCCTGTCGAATCGCGAAACCGAAGTGTGCGTCGGCCTGCTCGCCGGCCGCACGGCGCCGGAACTGGCCGAGCAGTTGGCGTTGAAGGTCAACACCGTGGAGAGCTATCTGAAACGCGCGGCGATCAAATTGGGCATCAGCGGGCGGCATTCGTTGATGCGCTGGATGTATTCGCCGTTGGAGACGTTGGGATCGAGTGCGGCGTGATAAACGTGGGTTTTGTGCACGGCTCTGGATCGCTACCCCCTCACCCCAGCCCTCTCCCCCAAGGGGGCGAGGGGGAAAGGGAGCAGATTTGTGTAGTTTTCGAGCCTGAGTTCGACGCGATATTCCAGGTCGGCGCACCTCGAAAGAACACCGCGGTCAGTCCCCTCTCCCTCTGGGAGAGGGTTCGCTTTTAATCCCGCGCCAACGCCTCAATCGGATCAAGCCGCGAAGCATTCCGCGCTGGCACAAACCCGAACACAATCCCGATCAACGTCGAGCACACCACCGCCGTCAGCACCGACGCCAGCGAAAACACCATCTCCCACTCCTTGATAAACACCGAAAACAAATGCCCGATCGCATACGACAAGGAAATCCCGATCGCCCCGCCCAACAAACACACCATCACCGCCTCCACCAGAAACTGCTGACGAATGTCCGACTGCCGCGCCCCCACCGCCATGCGAATACCAATCTCGCGAGTCCGCTCGGTCACCGACACCAGCATGATATTCATCACTCCGATGCCGCCGACCACCAGGGAAATCACTGCAATCAGCGACAGCAACAACGCCAGCGAACGGCTGGTTTTCTGCACGGTCTGCAAGACGCTGTCGAGGTTGTTGGTGAAGAAATCCTTGGTACCGTGGCGTTGCAGCAACAGTTGAGTAACGTGCTCTTCCACGACTTTGCTCGGCTGGCCGTCCTTCATGCGCACGCTGATGCTGTCCAGATAACGCTGGCCCAATACCCGTCCGGCCGCCGTTTCATAAGGCACCCAGACATTCAGGGTCTTGCCCGAGGCGAACAGGCTTTTATCCTGCGCCGCCACGCCGATCACCGTGCACGGCAGGTTGCCGATCAGGATCACCTGCCCCAACGGATCCACGTCTTGCCCGAACAAACGCTGGCGGGTGTTGTGATCGATGACCACCACCTGCGCCTGGCGCCGCGCATCGCTTTCGCTGAACGGGATGCCCGCAGCCATTTTGATCCCGCGCACTTTGAAGTACTGATCGCTGACGCCGTTGACTTGGGCGTCGAGGTCGATATTGCGATAGCGCAGCAATAGGCTGCGGCCGATCATTGGCGTGGCGCTGTCGACGTAATACAGCTGATTCAGCGCGGTGACATCGGCCGGCGTCAGGGTTTCGATGGCCGCTGCACGTTTGTCGCCGTAACTGCTGCCGGGATAGACATCAATGGTGTTGCTGCCGATGGCGGCGATGTCCTTGAGCACGTAGTTCTTCGCGCCCTCGCCGACCGCCGAGATCGACACCACGGAAGTAATGCCGATGACGATGCCGAGCATGGTCAGCAAGGTGCGCATGCGATGGGAAATCAACGCCACCCAGGCCATGGCGAACGCTTCTTTGAACAGCCCGAGGCTGGCGACCAGGCGCCGTGACGCAGCCGCTTTCGGTGCCACCGGTTCTTCGCTGAGCAGGTGCGTGGTGTCGCGTTCGTTGGCGCGGTCGCTGAGGATTTCGCCGTCGCTGACTTCGATGATGCGCTCGGCGTTGGCGGCGACTTTCGGGTCGTGGGTCACCAGAATCACCGTATGCCCCGCCGCGTGCAGCTCCAGCAGGATACGCATGACTTCCTTGCCGCTGGCCGTGTCGAGTGCGCCGGTCGGCTCGTCGGCGAGGATCACTTCGCCGCCGTTCATCAAGGCGCGGGCGATACTCACCCGCTGCTGCTGACCGCCGGAGAGCTGGCTCGGCCGATGCGTCAAATGCCCTTCCAGACCCAGTCGCGCCAACAACTCGCGGGCGCGGGCGTGGCGCTGAAGCTGCGGCGTCCCGGCGTAAATCGCCGGCATCTCGACGTTGTGCATCGCGCTCAAATGCGGCAGCAAGTGGTAGCGCTGGAAGATGAAACCGAAGTAGTCGCGGCGCAGTTCGGCCAGGGCCTGATTGTCCAGATCGCGGGTTTCCTGGCCGTTGATCTTGTAGCTGCCGGCAGTGGCGTAATCGAGGCAACCGAGGATGTTCATCAGGGTCGATTTGCCCGAGCCCGAGGCGCCAATGATCGCGACCATTTCCCCGGCATTGATCGTCAGATTGATGTTGTTCAGCGCGAGAAATTCGCGGTCACCGGCGGTGAAACTGCGGGTGATACCGGTGAGCTGTAGCAGTGGCTCGGTCATGCTCAGGCCCCCGCCACATTCGTCAGCGGATCACCGATGACTACGCGATCGCCTTCCGCCAGCCCGGCATTGATCTGCACTTTGACGTTGTTGTTGATCCCGGTTTGCACATTGCGCGATTGCGCGTGGCCCTTGGCGTCGAGCACCCGTACCGGAAAACTGCCATCGGCGTTGCGCGGCCCGAGCGCCGCCACCGGCACGGTCAGCACAGCCTTGGCGGTGTCGAGGATAATGCGCACCTGCGCGGTCATCGATATGCGCAAACGATGGTCGGGATTGGGCACCTCGAACAAGGCGTTGTAGAACACCGCGCTGCTTTGCTTTGGCGTGCCGGCGGGCGGTGTTTCAAGAAAGTTCTGTGGCGCCGGGTCGGTGCCGCGCAGTTTCGCGTAGTAGCGTTTGTCCTCACCGAGAATGGTGAAATACACCTCCTGCCCCGGGGCAATGTGAATCACATCGGCTTCGGACACCTGCGCCTTGACCGTCATGGTGTCCAGATCAGCCAGTTTCAGCAGGACCGGCGCCAGTTGGCTGGCGATCACCGTCTGGCCTTCCTGCGTCACCACCCCGACCACATCGCCATCGATCGGCGCGACAATCCGCGTATACGCCAGATTGACCTTGGCCGTGTCGATCTGGATGTGCGCGCTTTTGATCTGCGCGTCCAGCGACATCAGGTTGGCCTGTTGTACCTGATAGTTCGACTCGGCATTTTCGAAATCCTGGCGCGAGATCGACGCGTCGTCCTGCAGGTTCTTGTAGCGCTCGTAAATCGCTTTGGTCTGCCTCAGTTGAGCCTGCGTGGCGCGCTTTTGCGCTTGCAGGTTTTCCTCATCGACCTGAGCCTGACGCAGGGTGTTCTGCAGCACCAGCGGATCGATTTCCGCCAGCCACTGCCCCTTCTTTACCTTGTCGCCAACCTTGACCTTGAGCGACTTCAATTGCCCGGACACCTGCGCACCGACGTCCACTTGTTTGATGCCTTCGAGCAACCCGGTGGCCAGCACCGCGTTTTCAATATCACCGCGCTCCACAGGCGCGGTCAGGTATTGCGGCGCCTCGGCCGGCGCCTGCACCGCGTAGAACGCCAATCCCGCCACCGCAACCAACGCCAGACCCATACCGACTTTGCGCAACTTCGACTTTTCCATAAATGACCACAAGTCCGTTCAGGGGTGAGCCCGGCCAGCGGCCGGGCTCTGGTAGATAAACAACAATCAGGAAACCACTTGGCCGGCCGGCACTTTCAGGCCGTCATGCCACCACGCCGCGAGACTGAAGACGTTGGGCGCCTTGAGAATCGTGAAGTGGTTGCCCGGCCCGTACCACACCGCCAGATCCGTCACCTGACGCTGCCAGCCTTCGACCATCGCCGCTTGCTCGCGCTGATTGCCCCACGCATCCAGCGTCGGGTCATCGACCAGCGCCAGCCGCACCGCCCCGCTGTAGGCCAGTTGCGGTTGATAGACCGTGCGCAAGGCTGTGGCGAAGGTGCGCACCGGGCCGTGCATGGCCTGCGCTGACGAACGCGCAGACAACACACCGGCGCGCACCATGCCCTCATGCAACAGGCGCATTTGCGTGGTGTCGTCAGCCTCGGCGAACGCCAGCGGATCGATGCCCAACGACTTGCCGCTGGACAGTTGCAGCGTCTCGATCAAGCGTTCCAGCGCGGCGGTCGTCGTATACGGTTTGCCCGCCGTGCGATTGCCACCGGGGGCTTCGCTGTCGATCAGGGTCAACGACGCTACCTCACGCCCGGTCGCCTGCAACTGCGCGGCCATGGCATGCGCGACCCAACCGCCGAACGAATGGCCGATCAAGTGCACCGCACCTTGCGGATACAACTGCTCGACGGCTTGCAGATAACACCTCGCCGCCGCTTCCACCTGGCTGTGCGGTACGCCGCTGCCATCAAGCCCGCGCGGCTGCAGACCGAAAATCGGCCATTCCGGACCGAGCGCTTCGGTCAGGTGAATGAACCCGGTGACACTGTCGCCCGCCCCCGGCACGCAAAAGATCGGCGCATGCCCGGCGTGCCCGCTCTGGATCGTCAACACGGGTTGATAAACCTGTGGTTGCGGGGCCTGCGCAGCGGCCATAGCCTGAGTCAGGGCCTGGCCGAGTGCCTGGATATCCGGGTTTTTCATCATGCTGCGGTGATCCCCCGGCACATCGATGCAGCGCAGCAAACCTGCACCGACCTTGTTCTCCCAGCCACGGCTCGGACTCGGCTGTGCCTGCCCTGGCATCAGTGCCTGAGCGCGGAACAAGTGCACCGGCTGGCTGGCCGGGCTGACCCGGTAATGCGCCAGCGCCAGGCCATGAGCGGCCTCACGATCAAAGTAACTCCAGGCATCCGCTGCGCTCAGTGCGGCCAGTTCCGGGTCAGGCAATTGCTGTTCGCAGCAGCGCTGGAACAGTTCATCGAAGGCGATGAGCTCGACTTCAGCCTCCAGCCGCTCGACCTCAGCCATCGCTGGCAGCCCTTCTGCCCCCCGCATCTGCGAACGCGCGCGACAGTGTTCAAGCAATTGACGCTTGTCGCGATGCGCGCCGCTCCAGCGGGTTTTATCCTGACTCGCAGGATGTGGCGCGTAGGTATCGAGCAGGCCGACAAACGCTACCGCCTCATCGAGACCGAGCAATTGCTGCGCGATTTCATACGCCAGCAAGCCACCAAACGACCACCCGGCCAGACGATACGGCCCATGCGGCTGCACCGAGCGGATGATCCCGACCATCCGCGCGGCCATGCATTCAAGGGTCCGCAGTTGCGGCTGCCCCAGCGGCACACCGGGCAAACCGTAAATCGGAAACTGCCCCTCGATATGCAGGCCCAATGCCGGGAAATACACGTCCCGACCGCTGAATTCATGGATCAGGAACAGCGCATTGCCGCCTTCGCCCGGTCGCACCACGACCAGTCCTTCCGGCTGTGCGGGCACGGCATGGTGCTGACTGAGCAGCGCCGCCAGCGACTCGACACTCGGCCGCTGGAACAACTGCGCCAGCGTCACCTGCTGCCCCGCACGTTGCAGCAGGTTGACCAGACGAATCGCCAACAGCGAATGCCCGCCCAACTCAAAGAAGTTGTCGTGACGTCCGACCCGCTCGACATTCAGCACTTCACCCCAGACCTGCGCGAGCAAGCTTTCGACCTCGCCTTGCGGCGCTTCGTAGTGGCGGCTGAGCACCGCGTCGATGCCCGGTGCCGGCAGCGCCTGACGGTCGATCTTGCCGTTGGGACTCAACGGTAAAACGTCGAGCGCAACAAAGGCGCCCGGCACCATGTACTCGGGTAATTGTTCGAGGATGAACGCGCGCAGCGTGTCGATCGTGGGCGCTGCACTGCCCTCGCGCACCGTGAAATACGCGACCAGACGCTCGTCGCGCATCAGCACGACCACCTCGCGCACATCCGGGTGCTGGATCAACCGCGCTTCGATTTCACCGAGTTCCAGACGCAAGCCATGCAGCTTGACCTGGAAGTCGTCGCGCCCGAGGAATTCGAGGTTGCCGTCAGCGCGGTATCGCACCAGATCGCCGGTGCGGTACAGGCGATCACCGGCCACAAACGGACTGTCGATAAAGCGCTCGGCCTGCATCTGCGGCAGCCCCATGTAACCGCGCGCCACGCCGATGCCGCCGATGTGCAACTGGCCAATGACGCCGAGCGGCACCGGTTGGTCATGGGCATCGAGTACATACAGACGCGTGTTGCAGATGGCTTTGCCGATCGGCAATTCAGACGTTGGCACCGGCATGTGCGGTTCCAGGGTCCACGCCGTGCTGTCAACCGTGGCTTCGGTCGGGCCATACACGTTATGCAGGCGCACCCACGGCAGGTGCTGGCGCACAGCAGCGGCCAGCGCCGCGGTGAGTTCGCCGCCACCGCAGAACACATCGGTGAGGCTGGTGCATTCACTGACATCCTGCAGTTCAACAAACTGCTGCAACAGCGCCGGCACAAACTTGACCACCGTCACACGTTGCTGACGAATCACTTGCGCCAGATACGCCGGTTCCCGATGGCCGCCCGGCCGTGCCAGCACCAGACGCACACCGGCGGTCAGCGGCCAGAAGAACTCCCACACCGAACCATCGAAACTGAACGGCGCTTTTTGCAACAGCGCGCCGTCCGTGCTCGGCGGGCAAATCTGCGAGCCCCAATGCACCAGATTGCACAGGCCGCGATGCTCGAGCATTACGCCTTTCGGTGTGCCGGTCGAACCTGAGGTGTAGATCATGTACGCCAGATTCGAGGCGTTCAGACCGGGCACTTGCGGATTGCTTGCCGATTGTTCGTGCCAGCTGCATTGGTCAAAGTCGATCACGGCCACGTCGGTCCCGGCAAACAGCACACGGGTGGCCGTCTGCACCAGCACCGCCACCGGCGCGCAGTCCCTGAGCATAAAGTCCAGGCGCTCCGCCGGATAAGCCGGATCCAACGGCACATAAGCACCACCGGCCTTGAGAATGCCGAGCAACCCCACCATCAGATCAAGCCCGCGCTCGACGCACAGCGCCACTCGCGCATCCGGCCCCACGCCCTGCTCGCGCAAATGATGTGCGAGGCGGTTGGCGCGGGCATTCAGCTCGCGATAGGTCAGGCTGTGTTCGCCAGCCTGCACGGCGATGGCGTCCGGCTGACGCTGCACCTGTGCTTCAAACAGGCTCTGGATCGGTTGCTCGACCGGGCAATCAACCGCCGTTGCGTTGAAATCGCCGAGCAAGCGCTGCTGCTCTTCCGCCGCAAGCAGGTTGACCTGCGCCAACAGCGCCTGATCATCACTGACCAACGCCGCCAGCAAGCGCTGCAAGTAACCGACAAAACGCCGCACGGTCGACTCATCGAACAACGCCGTGGCGTAGCGCAGCGCGCCACGGATGCCTTGCGGGTTCTCACCGAGGCTCAGCGACAGGTCGAACTTCACAAAGTGATTTTCCCCGGCCACGCCTTCCAGCGTGAGACCGTCCAGTGCCAGGGCGGGCGCCACGCTGCTGTCCCAGCTCACCAGGGTCTGGAACAACGGTGTGTGGGAAAGGCTGCGCAGCGGTCGGGTGATTTCCACCACGTGTTCGAACGGCAGATCCTGATGCGCCTGCGCGGCCAGAGTCTGCACCTTGACCCGCGCCAGCAGCGCCGCACCGGTCAGATCGCCCGAGGTATCGATGCGCAGCGCCAAGGTGTTGACGAACATGCCGATCAGCCCTTCGATCTCGGCGCGGGTACGGTTGGCTACCGGCGAGCCAATGACCACATCGGACTGCCCGGACAGGCGCGCGAGCAACATTGCCCAGGCGCTCATTAGCACCATGTACGGTGTCACGGCATGACGCTGACACAACGCCCTCAGGCCGGCGCTGGTCTGCTCGTCCAGCACGATCTCGACACTGCCGCCGTGGTGATCCTGTTGCGCCGGACGTGGACGGTCGGTTGGCAGGCTCAGCAACGCCGGAGCGCCGGCCAAGGTCTGCTGCCAGTAATCGCCTTGACGCTGCAGCACCTCACCGCTGAGCCAGCGCCGTTGCCATACCGCGTAGTCGGCGTATTGCAAGGCCAGCGGCGGCAGCGGATCGTCCTCGCCGTGACTGAACGCCTGATACAGCGCCATCAATTCACGGGTCAGCACGCCCATCGACCAGCCATCGGAGATGATGTGGTGCATCGTCAACAACAGCACATGGTGCTCATCGGCCAGACGCAGCAACCGTCCGCGAATCAACGGACCGTCCTGCAAATTGAACGGTCCGCGTGCTTCAGTTTCGATCAGCGCGCGCAAGGCCTCGTCGGTCTGCGGCTGTTGTCGCCAATCCTCCTCAATCAGCGACAGGCCACTGTCGACCGGGGCAATCAGCACCTGTGCTTCGTCGTTCAATTGCGCGAATCGACTGCGCAGGCTTTCGTGACGCGCGACGATCCGCACCAATGCCCGGTGCAGCGCCTCTGCGTCGAGTCGTCCACGCAAATGCAGGCCCAAGGGAATGTTGTAAGCGGTATTACCGCCGCCCATCTGCGCGAGGAACCACAAGCGTTGCTGGGCGAACGACAGCGGCAGCGCCTGATCGCGCGGCGCCGGCAGAATCGGCGGCAAGCTGCTGCGTTCGGCCTGACTCAATACGTTGGCGACCGCCGCCAGTTCCGGATTGGCAAACAGATCGGCCAGCGCCAGCTCCACGCCCAATTGCTGGCGCACCTGAGAGAGCATGCGCATGGCCAGCAATGAATGGCCGCCGAGTTCGAAGAAGTTGTCGTGACGGCCGACCTGTTCGACCTGCAACACCTCGGCCCAGACCTGTGCGAGGCTGATTTCCAGTGGATTGGCCGGCGCCTCGTAGACCCGACTGAGCAGCGCCTCTTGGGTCGGTGCCGGCAGTGCCTTGCGGTCAACCTTGCCGTTGTTATTCAGTGGTAACACATCGAGTTGCACCCACGCGGTGGGCACCATGTATTCCGGCAGGCGTGCGTGCAACTGAGCGTGCAGTTCAGCGCTGTCCAAATGCTCATCGTGCACGGTGTAATACGCCACCAGACGCGTGGCGTCCTGGCCGTCGCGGCGCGCCAGCACCACGGCTTCCCTGATCCCCGCGCAGTTCAGCAGGCGACTCTCGATTTCTCCCAGCTCGATGCGGAAACCACGAATCTTCACCTGATCATCGTTGCGGCCGATGCAATCGAGTTGTCCCGGCGCCAGCCAGCGCGCGAGGTCACCGGTGCGATAAAGCAACGCGCCCGGCGTCTCGCTGAACGGATCGCGGAGGAATTTCTCGGCGGTCAGATCCGGCCGGTTCAGGTAACCCAGCGCCACGCCCTGCCCGCCGATGTACAGCTCGCCGGTCACGCCCATCGGCACCGGTTGCTGATACGCGTCGAGCACGTACACCTGCGTGTTGCCAATCGGTCCGCCAATCGGCACGCTCTCGGCGTTTTCCGCCACTTCACGCACTTCGAATGTCGTGGCGTACGTGGTGGTTTCGGTCGGGCCGTAGCAATGCACGATGCGCAATGCCGGGGCCTCGGCCAGCAGTCGCCGGAACGCCGCCGGATCGCCACGCTCACCGCCACACAGCAGCATCCGCAGGCCCTTGAGCGCCTGCGGGATCAGTTGCACGTATTGGTTGAACAGCGCGGTGGTGACGAACAGGATCGTCGCGCCACTGGCACTCAGTTCACGGCCGAAGGCATTCGGATCGAGCAGCGTTTGATGGTCGATGATCACCACGCGACCGCCATTGAGCAGCGGCCCCCAGATGTCCATGGTGCTCGCATCGAACGCCGGGTTCGAGGCGAAGACCACACGATCCTGCGCATTGAAATCGGCATAACCGTTGTTGAGCACCAAGCGGCCGATGCCCCGGTGCGGCACCATCACCCCTTTCGGCGTGCCGGTAGAGCCGGAGGTGTACATGATGTACGCCAGCGCCTCGGAAGACTGCAGCAGGTTCGGGTTATGCGTCGGCTGGCCGTTGAGGGTCAGCATGTCCAGATCGATACGCGGCGCGGCGTAGTCGATGACTTCGCTGCTGAGGGTCAACAGCGCCACCGCCTGGCAATCCTCAACCATGAACGCCTGGCGCTCGCTGGGTGCGTTGATGTCCAGCGGCACGTAGGCCGCCGCGCATTTGGCAATGGCCAGTTGCGCGACCAGCAACTCCAGCGAACGTGGCAGCAGGATCGCCACGTGATCGCCCGGCTGCACGCCGTGGGCGATCAGATGATGGGCCAGGCGGTTGGCTTGGGCATTCAGCTCAAAGTAACTCAGCGAATGCGCGCCATGCACCGCCGCCACCGCTTTGGGATGCGCAGCCGCCTGCTGCTGGAAAATCCCGTGCACGGTCAGTGTTTGCGGGTAGTCACGCACCGTGGCGTTGAAGTCGTACAGCAAACGCTGGCGCTCATCCGCCGCCAGCAACGGTACCTGTTCCAGTACCGTTTGCTCACCGCCAATCATCGCTTCGAGCAGACGTTCGAAGTAGCCGATATAACGCTTGATCGTCAGCGCATCGAACAGCGCCGTGGCGTAGTTCAGCGTGCCGCGAATCGCTCCATTGACCTCGCCCAGTGTCAGCGTCAGGTCAAACTTGGCGACATCGCCCGGCCCGGCCACGCCCTCCAGCGTCAGATCAGCCAACGCCAGTTGCGGGCCGACGCTGCTGTCCCAGTTCAGCGTGGTCTGGAACAGCGGGCTGTGCGCCAGGCTGCGCAGCGGCCGGGCGATTTCCACCACTTGCTCGAACGGCAGATCCTGATGCGCCTGCGCCGCCAGTGTCTGCGCCTTGACCCGCGCCAGCAGCGCTTCGACGTCCACCGCGCCCGAGGTGTCGATGCGCAAGGCCAGCGTATTGACGAACATGCCAATCAGGCCTTCGACTTCTGTGCGAGTGCGATTGGCCACCGGCGTACCGATCACCACATCGGTTTGCCCGGACAGACGACTCATCAACAGCGCCCAGGCGCTCATCATGGTCATGAACAGGGTCACGCCGTGACGTTGGCTCAAGGCCTTGAGCCCCGCGCTCAGGCGCGGGTCCAGCAGCACGTCGACGTTGCCGCCGGTGTAATCCTGTTGTGCCGGACGCGGGCGATCGGTGGGCAGCGTCAACACGGCCGGCGCACCGTCGAGGGTTTGCTGCCAGTACTCGCTTTGCCGCTGCAGCACCTCCCCGCTGAGCCAGCGGCGCTGCCACACGGCGTAGTCGCCATATTGCAGCGTCAGCGCTGGCAGCGGATCAGGCTGACCCTGGCTGAACGCTTGATACAACGCCATCAACTCAGCCGTCAGCACGCCCATCGACCAGCCATCGGCGACGATGTGGTGCACGGTCAGCAACAGCACATGATGATCGTCGGCCAAGCGCACCAGTCGCCCACGAATCAGCGAATCATTCTGCAGATCAAACGCGGTCGAGGCTTCCTGCGCCATCAATCCCTGCAAGGTGAGCTCGGCTTGCAAGGCTTGGCGCAGATCGTCCACGCGCAAAAGCAAACCGCTGTCGACCGGGGCAATCGATACCTGCGCAGTGTCGTCGAGGCGGATGAAACGGCTGCGCAGGGTTTCGTGACGAGCGACAATCCGTGCCAGCGCCGCTTGCAGGGCGTCGCCGTCGAGGTGACCGCGCAGGCGCAGGCCGAGAGGAATGTTGTACGCCGAGTTGCCACCGGCCATTTGCGCGAGGAACCACAGACGTTGCTGGGCGAAGGACATCGGCAGCGGTTGATCACGCGGTGCCGGCACAATGTCCGCTAGCGCGCTACGCCCGGCGCGGCTCAATACTTCAGCAACCGCACTCAATTGCGCATCGGCAAACAGATCACTCAGCGCCAGTTCGACGCCGAGGCGCTGACGGATCAGCGAAACCATGCGCATCGCCAACAGCGAATGACCGCCGAGTTCGAAGAAATGATCGTGACGGCCGACCTGCTCGACTTGCAGCACTTCGGCCCAGATCTGCGCCAGTGCGGTTTCCAGCTCACCTTGTGGTGCTGTGTATTCGCGGCTGAGTAACGTAGCGTCGTCAGGCTTGGGCAAGGCTTTGCGATCAACCTTGCCATTGTTGTTCAGCGGCAACCTATCCAGTTGCACCCACGCTGACGGCACCATGTATTCCGGCAGTCGTGCTTGCAACTGCTTGTGTAGCTCGGCGCTGTCCAGCTGTTCAGCGTGAGCGGTGTAATACGCCACCAGACGCGTGGTTTGTTGACTGTCCTGGCGAGCCAGCACAACCGCTTCCTTGACCCCGGCACAGCTGAGCAGGTGGTTTTCGATTTCGCCCAGCTCGATACGGAAGCCGCGAATCTTCACCTGATCGTCGTTCCGTCCGATGCAATCGAGTTGCCCCGGCGCCAGCCAACGCGCGAGGTCGCCCGTACGGTACAGAAGCGCGCCGGGTTTATCGCTGAATGGATCGCGAAGGAATTTCTCGGCAGTCAGATCCGGCCGGTTCAGATAGCCCAGCGCCACACCCTCACCGCCGATATACAACTCACCGGTCACGCCCATCGGCACCGGTTGTTGATGGGCATCCAACAGGTAAACCTGCGTGTTGCCGATCGGCCCGCCAATCGGCACGCTCTCGGCGTTTTCCGAGACTTCGCGCACCTCAAAGGTGGTCGCGTATGTGGTGGTTTCGGTCGGGCCGTAGCAGTGCACGATACGCAGCGCTGGCGCCTCGGCCAGTAACTGTCGGAACGCCGCTGGATCGCCCCGCTCGCCGCCACACAACAGCATACGCAAGCCTTTGAGCGCCTGCGGAATCAGTTGCACGTACTGGTTGAACAGCGCGGTGGTGACGAACAGGATCGTCGCCCCGCGAGCACTCAATTCACGGCCGAAAGCGTTCGGGTCGAGCAGCGTCTGATGGTCGATGACCACGACGCGACCGCCATTGAGCAATGGCCCCCAGATGTCCATGGTGCTGGCGTCGAACGCTGGATTGGAGGCAAACACCACCCGATCCTGCGGGTTGAAATCGGCATAACCGTTGTTGATCACCAACCGGCCGATGCCTCGGTGCGGCACCATCACGCCTTTCGGTGTGCCCGTGGAACCGGAGGTGTACATGATGTACGCCAGCGATTCCGAGGTTTGCGAAAGGTTCGGGTTTTGCGTTGATTGCTCATCCAGCGACAACGTATCCAGATCGATGCGCCGGACGGCGTAGTCGATGACTTCACCGCTCAAGGTCAACAGTGCCACAGCCTGGCAGTCATCGACCATGAACGACTGCCGCTCGCTCGGCGCATGGATGTCCAGCGGCACATAGGCCGCCGCGCACTTGGCGATTGCCAGTTGTGCGACCAGCAGCGTCAGCGAACGTGGCAACAATATAGCCACGTGGTCGCCCGGCTGGACGCCTTGCGCGATCAACTGATGGGCCAGACGGTTGGCCTGCGCATTGAGTTCAAAGTAACTCAACGATTGCTCACCGTGCACCGCGGCCACCGCTTGCGGTTGCGCCGCCACTTGCCCCTCAAACAACGCGTGCACTGTCAGCGCCTGCGGATACTCGCGTTGTGTGGCGTTGAACTCGACCAGTAACTGATGACGTTCTTCGGCGCTGACTACCGACAACCGATCAAACCCCGCGTGCGGCGTGTGCTCCAGCGCGTTCAGCAAAGTCATCAATGCACCCTGCATGTACCCGCAGATTCGCTGTGCATCAATCCCCGCCCCGGCCAATACCTTCAAGCCGAAATCTTCGCCAAGATCGTCAACGCTGAGGGTCAGGCGATAGTTGGTGTGTTCCTCGGCATCGAGCAATTGCATCCCGTGCCACGCCGCTTGCACCTCCGCGGATATCGGCCCGACCGGGGCGCTGTGACGATAGTTGAGCAGCGTGCTGAACAGCGGCGTACCCGCCGGCATCGCGCTGCACTGCTGCACCTGCGCCAGTTGCGCGTGCTCGTGAGCAAGCAACTGACTCAAGCGTTGATGGGTCGCCAGCGCCGCCCCTTTAACGCTGTGCGCATTGAGCTCGATGCACAGCGGCAAGGTGTTGATGAACACACCCAGCGCCCGCTCCGCTCCTTCGCCGCCCTGCAATCTGCCAAGCAAAACCGTGCCAAAAACCACGGCGTCGCGCCCGGACAATTGCCCCAGCACCTGCGCCCAGGCGAGGTGCATCAGGCTGGCGGCGCTGACACCCAAGCGCCGCGCCTGTTGCCTTACGCTGTGGCTGAGTGTGTTTTCCAGCGTCAACTGCGCTTCCTGCGCGGGGCCGTCATGGGCCAGATTCTGACCATAGGGCAAGGTCGGCTCATCGATCGCGCCGAGCATTTCGCGGAAGAAGCTTTCGTGCTCTTGCGCGCTCAGCCCGGCGCGGGTGTGCGCCACGTAGTTGCGATACGGCACTGGCTCGCTCAGTTGCCCGGCGTTGCCCAGCAGAAACGCCTGCATCTCGTGCTGCAACACCTCGAGCGCCACGTGATCCATGACCAAATGATGGAACAGCAGCAACGCCACCACCCGTTGATTGACGGCATCACGGCTGTACACCACGCGCATCAGCGGCGCCTCGGTGACGGGCATGCGGTAGTTATCGATGGTGAAGCATCTGTGCAACTGGCTCAGCGCATCGCCCGCCTCGGCGTCCAGCTGCAAGGCCTCACAGCTCAGCGAAGCCTCACGCCAGACCACTTGCACCGGCTCTTCCAGCCCCTCCCAGAACAGCGAGGTGCGCAGAATGTCATGGCGCTCGATCACTTGTTGCAGTGCGTCGGTGAAGGCTTGCAAACGCTGTTCATCGGCGAAGGCAAACTGCGCCTGCAGCACATACGGATCACCCTGCGCAGCCGAAAGATGATGGAACAGAATGCCGGTCTGCAAAGGTGCCAGCGGGTAGATGTCCTGAACATTGCGCGCGCCGCCGGGGACACTCGCGACGATGCGGTCGATCGTCGCTTGATCCAGCGTCACCAGTGGCAGCAGTTCGGGCGTGATGCGCGGGCAATCGGCTGGAATAAGATTCGCCGGCACCGCTGCTTCGGGTTCCCCGCCTACTGCCGCCGCCAGTGCGGCCAGCGTCGGTTGGCCGAACAGCACGCGAATGTCCGCCGACAGCCCGGCCCGGCGCATGCGCGCAACCAGATTGACCGCCAGCAATGAATGGCCGCCCAGTTCGAAGAAGTGATCAAAGCGCCCTACTCGCTCGACTTTCAGCAACTCGGCCCAGATACCGGCAATGACGGCTTCGACTTCACCGACCGGGGCTTCGTACTCGCGGGTCAGCAGCGCCGACTGGTCAGGGGCCGGCAAGGCCTGACGATCCAGCTTGCCGTTGGGACTCAGTGGCAAGGCCGGCAAATGCACAAACACGGCAGGCACCATGTAATCCGGCAAGTGTTTGAGCAGTTGGCTACGCAGTTGATCGATGTCCAGCGGTTCGCCGCTGTAGTACGCCACCAGGCGCTGATCGCCCGGCACGTCTTCGCGAGCGAGCACGGCAGCTTCACGCACGCCGTCGATGTGCGCCAGATGCGCCTGGATCTCGCCCAGTTCGATGCGCAGGCCACGAATCTTGACCTGATCGTCGTTGCGCCCCAGGTACTCGATATTGCCATCGGCGAGATACCGCGCGACGTCGCCGGTGCGGTACAAACGCGCGCCTGGCTGATCATTGAACGGATCGTCGAGGAAGCGTTCGGCTGTCAGCTCAGGCCGATTCAGATAACCCCGCGCCACCTGCACACCTCCCAGATACATCTCGCCGACTACGCCGAATGGCACCGGTTGCTGATGAGCGTCGAGGATATACACACGGGTATTGCACAGCGGTTTGCCAATCGGCGGCGCACCTTGCGGCACCGGCGAATCCGCCTCCAGCGTCCACACGGTGCTGTCGACGGTGGCTTCGGTCGGGCCATACACGTTGTGCAGGCGCACCTGCGGCAGACGCTCGCGGACGCTGCGCACCAACGCGGCGGTCAGCTCACCGCCACCACAGAACACATCGCTGAGGCTGCTGCACTCGCCGACCTCTGCCACTTCAAGGAATTGCTGCAACAGTGCCGGCACAAACTGCACGACGTTGACCTGTTGCTCACGAATCAGCTGCACCAGCGCCGCCGGATCACGATGATCGTCCGGGCCGACGAGCACCAGGCGCATGCCGCAGCTCAACGGCCAGAACAGCTCCCACACCGAGGCGTCGAAACTGAACGGGGTTTTCTGCAGCAGCGCGGCGCCGCTAGAAAGCGGGCACAGCCCGGCGCTCCAGTGCAGCAGATTGCCCAGGTTACGGTGCTCGACCATTACGCCTTTCGGCGTGCCGGTGGAGCCGGAGGTGTAAATCACATAGGCCAGATTCGCCGCGCTCAAGTCCGGCACCTGCGGATTGCTCTGCGCAAGGTCTTGCCAGTTGCACTCGTCGAAATCGACCAACACGCCGGCCCACTCGCCGATCAGCGCACGCGTCGGCGCATGCACCAGCACCGCGACGGGCGCGCTGTCCTCAAGCATGTAGGCCAGACGTTCGGCGGGATAACCGGGATCGAGCGGTACATAAGCGCCGCCGGCCTTGAGAATCGCCAGCAGACCGACCAACAACTGCGGCCCGCGCTCGACGCAGATCGCCACCCGCGAATCGCGATCGACACCGCACTGGCGCAGGTGATGGGCGAATTGGTTGGCGCGGCGGTTCAACTCGGCGTAACTCAAACGCAGCTCACCGGCGACCACGGCGTCAGCGTCTGGCGTGCGCAACACCTGCGCTTCGAAGCGGCCATGAACGGTCTGTTCGAGATCGTGGGCGACGGCGGTGGCGTTCAGATCGACCAGCAGGTGCTGACGCTCGTCGTCCGCCAACAACGCCACGTGTTCAAGCACCGCTTGATCGTTGCTGACCATCGCCTGCAACAGGCGCTGGAAGTAGCCGACGTACCGTTGAATAGTCGACTCATCGAACAAGGCAACGGCGTACTCCAGCACACCGCGAATCCCGCCCGGCGCCTCTGCCAGCGTCAGTGACAGATCGAATTTGGCAAAGTGGCTCGGCTCGGCGACGCTTTCCAGCGTCAGCTCGCCCAGACTCAGGCTGGCGCCATGGCCGCTGTCCCAACTGAACATCGCCTGGAACAACGGGCTGTGCGCCATGCTCCGCGCCGGTTTGGTGATTTCCACCACTTGTTCGAACGGCAGGTCCTGGTGCGCCTGCGCGTCCAGCGTCCGCGCCTTGACCCGCGCCAGCAGCGCTTCGCAGCTCAACTCGCCCGAGGTATCGATACGCAAGGCCAGGGTGTTGACGAACATGCCGATCAAGCCTTCGATCTCGGCGCGGGTACGGTTGGCGACCGGCGAACCGATGACCACTTCGGCTTGCCCGGACAAACGACTCAACAGACTCGCCCAGGCACTGAGCATGAGCATGTACATCGTCACGCCGTGACGCTGGGCCAAAGCCTTGAGCCCGGCACTCAGGCGTTCGTCGAGCACCACGTCGACGGTGCTGCCGGCGTAATCCTGCTGTGCCGGGCGCACGCGGTCAGTCGGCAGCGTCAACAGCGCCGGAGCGCCGGCCAAAGTCTGTTGCCAGTATTCACTTTGGCGCTGCAGCACCTCACCACTGAGCCAGCGCCGCTGCCACACCGCGTAATCGGTGTATTGCAGCGCCAGCGGTGGCAGTGGATCCGGCTGGCCATGACTGAAGGCCTGATACAACGCCATCAGTTCGCGGGTCAGAACGCCCATCGACCAGCCATCGGAGATGATGTGGTGCAGGGTCAGCAACAACACGTGATGATCGTCGGCGAGGCGCACCAACCGACCGCGAATCAGCGCATCGTCCTGCAAGTCGAATGGCCCGGACGCTTCGCCCTGAATCAGCGCCTGCAAGGTTTCGTCGGCTTGCGGATGCTGGCGCAAATCTTCGACGCGCAGCAGCAGACCGCTGTCGACCGGGGCGATCAGCACTTGCGCCTCGTCGTTGAACTGGGTGAAACGGCTGCGCAGGGTTTCGTGACGGGCGACGATGCGCGCCAAGGCCTGTTGCAGCGCTTGTTCATTCAATTGCCCACGCAGGCGCAGGCCGATGGGGATGTTGTACGCGGTGTTGGCGCCTTCCATTTGTGCGAGAAACCACAAGCGTTGCTGAGCGAACGACAGCGGCAAGGCGCCGTCACGGGCCACCGCGACAATCTCCGGTTGCGTGCTGCGCCCGGCTTGGGCCACCGCCTCGGCAACCGCGGCCAACTCGGCATTGGCAAACAGATCGCCCAGTGCTAGCTCCACGCCAAGGCGCTGGCGAACCTGGGACACCATGCGCATGGCCAACAGCGAATGGCCGCCGAGTTCAAAGAAATGATCCTGACGCCCTACTCGCTCGAGCTGCAACACCTGCGCCCAGATCTGCGCCAAGGCGCTTTCCAGTTCGTTGTGCGGCGCCTCGTATTCGCGGGTGAACAGCGCCGCACGCTCAGGTTTCGGCAAGGCCTTGCGGTCGACCTTGCCATTGGCGGTCAACGGCAGTGCGTCGAGTCTGACGAAGGCCACCGGCACCATGTAATCCGGTAATTGGGTCAACAGGTGCGCGCGCAACTCGGCCACCGCCAGCGGTTCAACCTGACTCTGCTCGGTGAAATACGCCACCAGGCGCGGTTGGCCCGGTTCATCTTCGCGGGCCAGCAGCACGGCTTCCTGAATGCCGGGCAACTGATTGAGGCGGGTTTCGATTTCGCCGAGTTCGATACGCACACCACGGATTTTCACCTGATCGTCGTTACGCCCCAGGTACTCGATCGTACCGTCGGCACGCCAGCGCGCGAGGTCGCCGCTGCGATACATGCGCGCATTCGGCACGGAACTGAACGGGTCATGCAGGAAGCGCTCGGCGCTCAGATCGGCACGGTTCAAATAACCGCGAGCGACCCCGGCTCCGCCAACATACAATTCGCCCATGACGCCAATCGGCACCGGACGCTGCTGTTCATCGAGCAAGTACACCGTGGCGTTGGCCACCGGTTTACCGATGTGCAAGGCGTCGCCCGCCTCGATGCGGCCAGAGGTGGCGACCACGGTGGCTTCGGTCGGGCCGTAGTTGTTGATCACCTCGAATTGCTGGTTGCGGCTGAACTGGCGCAAGCGGTCGCCACCGATCAGCAGCGTGCGCAGCGTCGGGTGTTCAAGGTTCTGGCTGAAGGCGTATTCGGCGACCGGTGTCGGCAGGAAACTCACGTCCAGTGGCTGCGCGCGCCACCACTCGAGCAACGCATCGATGTCCTCGGTTCCCTCGTGCGTCGGTGCCAGATGCAAAGTCGCGCCAGCACACAACGCCGGCCAGACTTCCCAGGCCATGGCGTCAAAACCGAACCCGGCAAGACTGGACGTATGGCGACCGGCGCACAGATCAAACGCGCTGCAATGCCAGTCGACCAGATTCGACAAGGTGCGGTGTTCGACCATCACGCCTTTGGGCAGGCCGGTGGAACCGGAGGTGTAGATCACGTAGGCCAGATGTGCGGTGGTCAGGCCCGGCACCTGCGGATCAAAGGTCTCGCTCAATGGCCAGGTGCGCGGGTCGAGATCGATCACCGGCACCGCCAGCGCCGGCAGGCGATCCCGCAGAGTGTTTTGGATCAGCACGGCAACGGGGGCGCTGTCGCTGAGCAAGTAGTGCAGACGCTCGGCCGGGTGCGCCGGGTCGACCGGCACATAACCGGCGCCCGCCTTCAAAATGGCGACCAGCCCGACCAGCGTATCGAGGCCACGGCGGGCGACGATGGCGACGCGATCATCAGGCTTCACTCCCAGCGCAATCAAATGATGGGCCAGCGCGTTGGCATGCCGGTTGAGCTCGGCATAACTCAGTTGCTCACCGAGGTATTGCGCGGCCACGGCTTCGGGCCGCTGCACCACTTGCGCTTCGAAACGTTGGCCAATGGTCAACGTCGCCGGGAAGTCGGCGTGAGTGCCGTTGAACGCCAACAACAGCTGCTCGCGCTCCGCCGCCGGAAGAATGGGCAATTGGTTGAGCGCGGTGTCCGGCGCCTGCTCCAGCGCCAGCACCAGACTTTCCAGGGCGCACTGCAGGTAATCGCAGATGCGCTGTGGATCGACCTCGGTGGTGGCCAGCAACGTCAGGCTGAAGGCATCGCCGAAATCATCGACGCTCAGGGTCAGCGGATAGTTGGTGCGTTCTTCGGAGCTGATCGTGCTGATGCCTTCCCAAGCGGCCAGGGTCTCGGCACTCGCCGTCGCCGCCGTGTGGCTGTGACGGTAATTGAGCAAGACACTGAACAACGGCGTCGGCGCGACCACGCCGCTGCAACGCTGGGCCAGTGCCAGCGGCGCGTGTTCGTGGCGCATCAATGTGGTCAGACGTTTGTGCGTCGCCTCCACCGCCGCACGCACGCCCTGCGCATCGACATCGACCCGCAGCGGCAAGGTGTTGATGAAAATCCCCAGCGCCCGTTCGGTGGCTTCGGCGCCTTGCATACGGCCCATCAGCACCGTACCGAAGACCACATTCTGCTTGCTGGTGAGCACCGCCAGTACCTGCGCCCAGCCCAGATGAAACAGGCTCGCGGCACTCACGCCGAGCTGCCGCGCCTGCGCCCGCAGACGCTGACCGAGCAGCGCATTGATCGGCAGGCTCAGCTCGGCGATGCCGAGGCCGTCACCCTGCACGTCCTGCAAACCGTAGGGCAGCGTTGGCTCGGCGATGTCGGCGAGCATGTCGCGGAAAAACGTCTCGTGTTCGGCTTCGCTGATGCCCAGCCGCGCCTGCGCCACGTAATTGCGAAACGGCACCGGCCGGCCGAGCGATTGATCCTCGCCGGTGAGGCAGGCGAGCAGTTCGTGACGCACCACATCGAGCGCCGAGTGATCCAGCGCCATGTGATGGAACAACAACGTCGCGACCACGCGCTGACCGGCCCCGTCCCACGCGTAGGCCAGCCGCATCATCGGTGCGTGCTTGACGTCGAGACGGAAATGCCGCGCATCGAAACGCTCGTGCAATTGCTGCAGCACAGCGCTTTCGCCGTCGTGCACCACAACTTCTTCCATCGGCAACTGCGCCTGACGCCAGACCACTTGCAGTGGCACGTCGAGCCCCTCCCAATGCACGGCAGTGCGCAGGATGTCGTGGCGATCAATGACCTTTTGCAACGCCTGGGCGAAATCCTGCAAACGCTCACGGCTGCTGAACGCAAAGTACGATTGCATGACGTACGGATCGCCCTGCTCGTTGCTCGCGTGGTGATAGAGAATGCCTTCCTGCAACGGCGCCAGTGGATAGATGTCCTGCACATTGGCGGCGCCGCCCGGTACCTCGGTAAGCAAGCGGTCGAGGGTCGACTGATCCACTTCAGCGAGGGTCACCATCGCTGGCGTGATGTGGGTGCTGCCGGGGAGAATGCCGTTGGCCGGAACATCGATCTGGCCGACGCGGGTGGCCGAGTATTGGCCGGCCTTGATCAGTTCAATCAGCGCCGGTTTGTGCTCGCGCAGCGCGGCCAGCAGCGCCGGATCGCTCAACGCCTGCTTGTTGCCATTGACGCGCAATTGCTCATCGGTCACCGCCAACTGAATGTCTTTTGCCTTCAGGGTTGCCAACAGTTCGAGCACATTCACAGGACGATCTCCATTCTTTCCGTAATTGCGGCGTAGCCGGCCAGGGTCGGTTGTTCGAACAACGCCCTGACATCGGCTTCCATGCCTTCCTGACGTAACCGGCCGATCAGACTGACCGCCAGTAATGAGTGACCACCCAATTCAAAGAAGTGATCGTGGCGCCCTACCCGTTCGACGTTGAGCAGCTCGGCCCAGAGCCGTGCGAGGGTGATTTCCACTTCGCCGACCGGGGCTTCGTATTCGCGGGTTTTCAGCGATTGCTGATCCGGCGCCGGCAGTGCTTTGCGGTCGAGTTTGCCGTTGGGACTTAGCGGCAAAGCAGCGAGATGCACGAACACGGCGGGCACCATGTAGTCCGGCAAGTGCTCGAGCAAATGACTGCGCAGCAGGTCGATGTCCAAGCGCTCGCCGGTGTAATACGCGACCAGACGCTTGTCGCCCGGCACGTCTTCGCGGGCCAGCACCACGGCTTCCTGCACACCTTCGATCCGGGCCAGGCGTGCCTGAATTTCGCCCAGTTCAATACGCAGACCGCGGATCTTCACCTGATCATCGTTACGCCCCAGGTACTCGATATTGTCGTCCGGCCGATACCGCGCGACGTCGCCGGTGCGGTACATGCGCCCACCAGGCTGGAACGGATCGTCGAGGAAGCGCTCGGCACTCAGCTCAGGCCGATTCAGATACCCGCGCGCCACCTGCACACCAGCGATGTACAGCTCGCCGACTACGCCTTGCGGCACCGGCTGTTGTTGCGCATCGAGGATGTACATGCGGGTGTTGGCAATCGGTTTGCCGATTGGCGTGTTGTCCGGCGTCTGCTCGATGGAACCGGTGCAATCCCACGCGGTGACGTCGACGGCCGCTTCGGTCGGGCCATACAGGTTGTGCAAACCGCTGCCCGGCAGTTGCAGCTTGAAGCGCCGCACCAGACTGCCCGGCAACGCCTCACCGCTGCACATCACCTGGCGCACGCTGTCGCAGCGTGTGGTATCGCTGTTGGCGAGAAACACATCGAGCATCGATGGCACAAAGTGCAGCGTAGTGATGTGCTCGCGCTCGATCACTTCGCTCAGATACTGCGTATCCTTGTGCCCGCCGGGCTGCGCCATGACCAGTCGCGCGCCGGTCATCAGCGGCCAGAAGAACTCCCACACCGACACATCGAAACTGAACGGGGTTTTCTGCAGCACCGAATCGGCCGCCGTCAGCTGATAGGCGTCCTGCATCCATAGCAAGCGGTTGACCACACCGGCGTGTTCGTTGACCACGCCTTTCGGTTGGCCGGTCGAACCGGAGGTGTAGATCACGTACGCGCTGTGTTGAGGTGTCAGCGCCGGGATTTGCGGATTGTCGGCAGACAGCGATTGCCAAGTGATCTGATCGAGATCGACCATCGCTGCCGAGATCTCACCCAGCAACGCACGGGTCGCGCCGTGCACCAGCACCACGGCTGGCGCGCTGTCCTCGAGCATGTAGGTCAGGCGCTCCGGCGGATAGGCCGGGTCCAGCGGCACATACGCGGCACCGGCCTTGTTGATCGCCAGCAGACCGATGACCATTTCCAGGCTGCGTTCGACGCAGATCGCCACCCGTGAATCCACTTGCACGCCGAGGCTGATCAAGTACCGGGCCAGGCGGTTGGCGCGCTCGTTCAGCTGCGTGTAGCTCAATGCCTGATCGCCGGCGACGACGGCCACAGCCTCTGGCGTACGTCGCACCTGCGCCTCGAACGAGCCGTGCAGCGTCTGCTGCAAATCGTAATCGACGTCGGTGGCGTTGAGGCCGAACAACAACGCCTGTCGCTCCTCGTCCGGCAACACCGTCAAACGATTCAACGGTTGCTGTGGTGTCTGCTCCAACGCCTCGGCCAGCGCAACCAGCGCGTTCTGCATGAACTGGCCGATGCGTGCTGCGCCGATGCGCGACGGGGTCATCACCGTCAGTTGGAAGCCACTGCCGAGATCGTCGACGTTGAGGGTCAACGGGTAATTGGTGCGCTCCTCGCCGGCCAGGGATTCGATGCCCTGCAAGGATTCACGCTTGGCGTTCTGACGGGCCTCACTGTCGCTATGCCGGTAGTTGAGCATTGCACTGAACAGCGGCGACGGCGCCGCGACACCGCTGCAACGCTGGGCCAGCGCCAGCGAAGCATGTTCGTGCGCCAACAGCGCACTGAGCCGCGCATGCGTGGCCTTGACCCCGGCGCGCACGTTACTTTCGTCAACATCCACACGCAATGGCAAGGTGTTGATGAACATGCCCAACCCGCGATCCGCGCCCGCCCCGCCCTGCATCCGGCCAAGCAGCACGGTGCCAAAGACCACGCGTTCCTGACCGGACGTTGCCGCCAGCACCCGCGCCCAGGCGAGATGAAAAAGACTGGCGACACTGACACCGAGCAAGCGCGCCTGACTGCGCAGTCGCTGCGCCACCACGGCGGGCAGCGGCTGGCAGACCTCCTCGATGTCATTACCGTCGCCATGCACATCGTGCAGGCCGAACGGCAGAGTCGGTTCGTCGATGTCGCCGAGCATTTCGCGGAAAAACACTTCGTGCTCTTGTTCGCTGACACCAAGACGAGTCTGCGCAACATAATTGCGGTACGGCACAGCGGCCACCGGCAGTTGCTCATCGCCCTGCAAAATCGCCTGCATTTCCGCGCTGACCACCGCCAGCGCGGTGTGGTCCATGGCGATGTGGTGGAACAACAGCATAGCGACGACGCGCTGATGTTCCGGATCGAGGGCATACACCAGACGCAACAGCGGTGCCTGACCCAAGTCCAGACGCCAGTGCCGCGCATCGAAGCGCGCCCGTAGTTGATCGATGGCTTCACCCTGCGCAGGCTCCAGCGCCACGGCTTGGACCGGTAGCTCCGCATGCCGCCAGACCACTTGCACCGGCGCCGGCAGGCCTTGCCAGACAATCGCAGTGCGCAGGATGTCGTGGCGGGTCATGACCTGGCGCAGCGCCGCCGCGAACGCTTGAACACGCTCGACGCTGTCGAACGCCAGACACGATTGCAGCAGGTACGGATCGCCTTTCACGGCGCTGAGGTGGTGATAAAGAATCCCTTCCTGCAACGGCGCCAGCGGATAAATGTCCTGCACGTTGGCAGCGCCACCCGGCACCGTGGCGACGATGCGTTCGATACTGGCCTGATCCAGTTGCACCAGCGGCAGCATGTCAGGGGTGATCTGTGTGCAATCGGCGGGAATCAGATTGTCCGGCACTGCAACCTCGCGGCCGCTGCCCACCGCCGCCGCCAGCGCGGCCAGAGTCGGTTGGCTGAACAGCACGCGCACGTCGGTGCTCAGATCGACCTGACGCATGCGTTCGATCAGCGTCACCGCCAGCAGGGAATGCCCGCCCAGTTCGAAGAAGTTGTCGTGACGGCCGACCTGCTCGACATTGAGGACTTCGGACCAGATCTGTGCCAGCACGATTTCCACCGAACCTTGTGGCGCGGCATACTCGCGACTCAGCCACGCTGTTTGATCCGGCGCCGGCAACGCCTTGCGGTCGAGTTTGCCGTTGGCGGTCAGCGGCAGTGCTTGCAGGCGCACGTAAGCGGCAGGCACCAGAGCTTGCGGCAACTGCGCTTGCAGATGACTGCGCAAATCCTCGATGTCGACGCTCAGGCGTTCGGTAAACCAGGCCAGCAACTGGCCGTCGCGCACCAGCACCACGCAATCCTGCACGGCCGCGTGAGCGCTCAACGCCGCTTCGATTTCGCCCAGCTCGATGCGCACGCCGCGCAGTTTGATCTGATCATCGTTACGCCCCAGGTATTCGATGCTGCCGTCGGCGAGCCAGCGTGCGAGGTCGCCGGTGCGATACATACGCGCCTGCGGTTCGTCGCTGAACGGGTCGTCGAGGAAGCGTTCGGCAGTCAGCTCGGGCCGATGCAGATAACCACGCGCCACACCGGCACCGCCGACATACAACTCGCCTGCAACACCGACCGGTACGGGGCGCTGCTGGTCGTCGAGCAAATAAATCTTCGCGTTGGCCATCGGCTGACCGATGTGCAGCATCTGCCCGGCCTCGACCGCGCCGGAGGTGGCAACCACCGTGGCTTCAGTCGGGCCGTAGTTATTGATCACCGCGAAGGTCTGCTCGCGGGGGAACTGGCGCAGCTTGTCACCACCGATCAACAGCGTGCGCAAAGTCGGATGGCCGAGGTCGCGACTGAACGCATATTCGGCAACCGGCGTCGGCAGGAAACTCACCTGTAACGGTTGCGCGCGCCACCATTCCAGCAACTCATCGAGGTGCTCGTTGCTCACCGACTCCGGCGGCAGGTGCAGGGTCGCACCCACGCAAAGCGCCGGCCAGACCTCCCACGCCATGGCGTCGAAGCCGAAACCGGCGACACTCGACGTGTGGCTGCCGGCGCGCAGGTCAAAGGCCTCGCAGTGCCAGTGCACCAGGTTCTCCAGCGTCGCGTGTTCGACCATCACGCCCTTCGGCTGGCCGGTGGAGCCAGAGGTGTAGATCACGTAGGCAAGATGCGCCGGAGTCAGCGCGGACAGTTGCGGATTGCTCTCGGACAACTGTTGCCAGGTGGGATTGTCCAGATCAATCAGCGGCACGGCGCCGAGCAAATCAACCGTCGCAGCCTGCGCCAGCACCGCCATCGGCGCGCTGTCCTGCAACAGATAGGCGATGCGTTCCGCCGGATACGCTGGATCGACCGGCACATAAGCGGCGCCGGCCTTGAGGATCGCCAGCAACGCGACGAGCATGTCCGGGCCACGGCGCAGACACACGGCAATGCGGTCATCGGGCTGCACGCCGAGCCCGAGCAAGTGATGGGCCAGGCGATTGGCGCGCTGATTGAGCTCAGCGTAGGTCAGGTGCTGCGCGCCCTGCACCACGGCCAGTGCATTCGGCTGCTGCTCAGCCTGAACCTCGACCAAGCGTTGAATCGTCGCGCCACGCGGATAGGCCGCTGAATGTTGGTTGAAGCCGACCAGCAAGTGTTCGTATTCCGCCACCGAAAGCACCGGCAAACGGTTGAGCGGACGCTGCGGCGTCTCTTCCAGTGCCGTCACCAGATGTTCCAGTGCGGTGTGCATGTAACTGCAAATCCGTTGCGCACCGATCTCTGCAACCGCCAGCACATCCAAGGCAAAACCTTCGCCCAGATCATCCACCGACAAGGTCAACGGATAATTGCTGCGCTCCTCACCGCCAAGCATGCGCACGCCCTGCCAGATGCCCTGGCCGTCGTGCGGCTGCTGCTCGGCGGCACTGTGTCGATAGTTGAGCAAGGCGCTGAACAGCGGTGCGGAACCGCCCATTGCAGTGCAACGCTGGGCCAGCGCCAGTGACGCGTGTTCATGGCCGAGCAGCGCCGTCAGCCGCGCATGGATGGTTTTCACCCCGGCGCGCACGCCTTCAGCGAGATCGACGCGCAGCGGCAAGGTGTTGATGAACACCCCCAGCGTGCGGTCGGCGCCCTCACCACCCTGCATGCGCCCCATCAACACCGTGCCGAACACCACGTCACGGCGCCCGGAGACCACGCCCAGCACCTGCGCCCAGGCCATGTGCATCAGGCTCGCCGGGCTGACGCCCAACTGCCGGGCCTGTTCCCGCAAACGCAGATTGAGCGCGGCATCCACCGGGTGCAGCGCTTCTTCGATGCCGCGCCCGTCGCCCTGCACATCCTGCAGCCCGAACGGCAAGGTTGGCTCGTCGATATCGCCGAGCATCTCGCGGAAGAACGCTTCGTGCGCCTGCTCATCGGCGCCCAGGCGGGCCTGCGCCACGTAATTGCGGTAAGGCATCGGTGGCGTCAGCGTGTCGAGTTGATCGAACATCAACGCGTGCATTTCCCGACCGATCACGTCCATGGCGGTGTGGTCGAGAATCGAGTGATGGAACAGCACGATGGCGACGACTTGCTGTTGCGCCGGATCCTCGGCGTAGACCATGCGGATCAACGGCGCGAGGGTCAGATCGAGGCGGTAATGCCGCGCATCGAAGCGCGCGTGCAACTGTTCGAGAATATCGCCGTCCTGCGCATCCAGCGGCACCTGCTGCACAACCATCTGCGCCTCGCGCCAGACCACTTGCTGCGGGCTCGGCAAGCCTTCCCAGATCACGCTGGTGCGCAGAATGTCGTGGCGCGCGATGACCTGCTGCAAGTGTGCGGCGAAGGTCTGTAAACGTTCGAGACTGTCGAAAGCCAGACGCGATTGCAGCAGGTACGGATCGCCCTGTTCGGCGCTCAGATGGTGATAAAGAATGCCTTCCTGCAACGGTGCCAGCGGATAGATATCCTGCACGTTTGCAGCGCCGCCCGGCACCGTGGCGACGATGCGCTCGATGCTGGCCTGATCCAGTGTGGTCAGGGTCAGCATGTCGGGAGTGATGTGCGTGCAATCGGCCGCAATCAGATTGGCCGGCACCGCGATTTCCCGGCCACTGCCCAAGGCCCGCGCCAGCGCGGCCAGGCTCGGTTGATTGAACAGCACGCGCACATCGGCGCTCAGACCGGCCTGACGCATGCGTTCGATCAGGCTCACCGCCAACAGCGAATGGCCGCCGAGTTCGAAGAAGTTGTCGTGACGGCCGATCTGTTCGATGTTCAGAACGTCGGCCCAGATCTGCGCCAACGCCGTTTCGACCGGGCCTTGTGGTGCTTCGTATTCACGGCTGAGCCACGCATCCTGATCCGGCTCGGGCAAGGCCTTGCGGTCGAGTTTGCCGTGGGCGGTCAGCGGCAGGCTGGCCAGGCGTACGTATGCAGCCGGCACCAACGTGTCCGGCAGTCGGGCTTGCAGATGCTGGTGCAAGTCGCCGATTTCGACCGATTTGATTTCGGTGAACCAGGCGACCAGACGCCCGTCACGCACCAGCACCACGCATTCGCGAACCGCCTCGTGAGCACTCAGCGCCGCTTCGATTTCCCCGAGTTCTATACGCACGCCGCGCAGTTTCACCTGATCGTCGTTGCGTCCCAGGTATTCGATATTGCCGTCGTCCAGCCAGCGCGCAAGGTCACCGGTGCGGTACATCCGCGCGTGCGGCTCGTCGCTGAACGGGTCGTCGAGAAATTGTGCAGCCGTCAGTTCCGGGCGATTCAGATAACCGCGTGCAACCCCGGCGCCGCCGACATACAACTCGCCCTGCACACCGGTCGGCACGGGCTGTTGCTGACGGTCCAGCAGATAGATCTTGGCATTGGCAATCGGCCGGCCAATGTGCAGAACCCGTCCGGGTTCGATGCGCCCGGAAGTCGCGACCACCGTGGCTTCGGTCGGGCCGTAGTTATTGATCACAGCGAACGTCTGCTCACATGGGAACTGGCGCAACTTGTCGCCCCCAATCAGCAGCGTGCGCAGGGTCGGATGGCCCAGCTCGCGACTGAATGCGTATTCGGCCACCGGGGTCGGCAGGAAACTCACTTGCAACGGCTGCGCACGCCACCACTCGAGCAATTCATCGAGGTGTTCGTTGCCGATTGAAGGCGGTGGCAGGTGCAAAGTCGCGCCGACGCACAACGCCGGCCAGACTTCCCAGGCCATGGCATCGAAACCGCAACCGGCGACGCTGGCGGTGTGGCTGCCGGCGTGCAGATCGAAGGCTTCGGCGTGCCAGTGCACGAGGTTTTCCAGAGTGCGGTGCTCGACCATCACGCCTTTCGGCTGCCCGGTAGAACCCGACGTGTAGATCACGTAGGCCAGATTTTCCGGGGTCAGTCCCGGCCGTTGCGGATTGTCGTCAGGCAGGTGCCGCCAGTCGCTGGCGTCCAGATCAATGACCGGGACAGCGCCGAGCAGGTCGCGCGTCGACGCCTGCGCCAGCACCGCGATCGGGTCGCTGTCCTGCAACAGGTAGGCAATTCGTTCTGCGGGATAATCCGCATCAATCGGCACGTAACCCGCGCCGGCCTTGAGAATCGCCAGCAGTGCGACGAGCATGTCCGGGCCGCGACGCAGGCACAGCGCGACACGGTCATCGACTTGCACGCCGAGGCCAATCAAGTGATGGGCGAGGCGATTGGCGCGCTGATTCAGTTCGCGGTAGCTGAGCTGTTGCTCGCCCTGCACCACCGCCAGCGCCTCGGGATGCGCCGCCACTTGTGCTTCGAACAGACGCGGCACTGTTTGCGCGGGCGGGTATTCACGACCGCTGATGTTGAAGCCGACCAGCACCCGTTGCCGCTCGCCCGGCGACACGATCGACAGCTGCTGCAACGGCGCCTGCGGTGTGTACTCCAGCGCCGTGACCAGGCTGTGCAACGCGGTTTGCAAGAAATCGCAGACTCGCGCACCGTCCACCTGCGGCACGGCTTGCACGTTCAGGCGGAACCCCTCGCCGAGATCGTCGACACTGACCACCAACGGATAGTTACTGCGCTCGCGGGAGCTGAGAATCTGCACGCCATCCCACGCTACAGCGGCCGAATCCGCCGCACTGTGGCGGTAGTTGAGCAAGGTGCTGAACAGCGCCTGCGACCCGGCGACACCACTGCAACGCTGAGCCAGTGCCAGCGAGGCTTGCTCATGGCCGAGCAATTGCGCCAAACGTGCATGGGTACTCCGCACGCCGCTTTCTACCGAGTCCGCCCCGACACTGACGCGCAACGGCAAGGTGTTGATGAACATGCCCAGCGCCCGATCAGCGCCCTCTCCACCTTGCATGCGCCCAAGCAAAACAGTGCCGAACACTACGTCTTGCTGGCCGGAAACCTGTGCCAGCACCTGAGCCCAGGCCTGATGCACCAGACTGGCCACGCTGACACCCAGTCGCCGTGCCTGCTCGCGCAGACGTTGGCCAAGGCCGGCATCGAGGTCTGAATGGCTGTCGAGGATGTCGCTGCCGTCGCCGTGCACGTCCTGCAAACCGAAGGCCACGGTCGGCTCGTCGATATCGCCAAGCATCTCGCGGAAGAAAGCTTCGTGGACCCGATCATCGGCGCCGAGCCGCGCCTGCGCGACAAAGTGGCGGTACTGCACCGGCAGCGGCAGATCGACGCTATGGCCGAGCATCACATCGCTCATTTCCGCGACCAGCACTTCCAGTGCGGTGTGGTCGAGGACGATATGGTGCATCAGGAGGATACCGATCCAACGGTTGTGCGGCTGATCTTCGGTGTAGACAAAGCGCATCAGCGGCGCGCGATTGAGGTCCAGACGATAGTGGCGTGGATCGAAACGCGCCTGCATCTGCTCCAGCACGTCGCCGTCGAGTTCATCGGCATCAACGCGTTCCAGCGCCAGTGGTGCCTCACGCCAGACCACTTGTACCGCCTCTTCCAGCCCTTCCCAGACAATGCCGGTGCGCAGAATGTCATGGCGTTTGATCACGCCGTTCAAGGCGCGGACGAAGGTTTTGATCTGCGCCAGACCGTCGAAGGCAAATTGCGCCTGCAACACATACGGATCACCGGCGCTGGTCGCCAGATGGTGATAGAGAATCCCCGCCTGCAACGGCGCCAGAGCATAGATGTCCTGCACATTGGCGACGCCACCCGGCACAGTTGCAACGACACGATCGATCGCGGCCTGATCGAGATTGGACAGCGGCAGCATCGCCGGGTTAATGCGCGTGCACCCCGGCTCGATCAGGTTGTCTGGAACGACAATGCCGCGTTCGCTGCTCAAGGTCGCCGCCAGCGCTGCTACGCTCGGCTGACCGAACAGCACGCGCACGTCACAGTGCAGATCCTGTTGGCGCATGCGTTCGATCAGCTTCACCGCCAGCAGCGAATGACCGCCGAGTTCGAAGAAATTGTCGTGGCGACCGACCTGCTCGACACCGAGTAACGTCTGCCAGAGTTCGGCAATCAGATTTTCCACGGCACCGACCGGCGCTTGGAAACCCCGTCGGGCAAACGCTTCGCTGTCCGGTGCCGGCAAGGCTTTGCGGTCGAGCTTGCCATTGGCGGTCAGCGGGAAATTCTCGAGACGCACGAAGGCGCTCGGCACCATGTACTCAGCCAGCGAAACCAGCAGTTGATCGCGCAATTGCGCCACATCCGGCGCGGCGCCTTCGTCGGCCAGCCAGTAGGCAACCAGACGCTGATCACCGGGGCTGTCCTCACGGGCGATGACCACGGCTTCGCGCACGCCTTCGCAAGCGCACAGGCGTGCTTCGATTTCGCCCAGTTCGATGCGGAAACCGCGAATCTTCACCTGATCGTCATTGCGCCCCAGGTATTCGAGGCTGCCATCGGCGGCCCAGCGCGCGAGGTCACCGGTTTTATACAACCGCGCCTGGGCGTTTTCGCTGAACGGATCATTGATAAAACGCTCGGCGGTCAGTGCTTCGCGATTCAGATAACCGCGCGCCACACCCGCGCCACCGACGTACAACTCGCCAATCACGCCGACCGGAACCGGTTCGCGCTGCGCATCGAGAACATACAGTTGCAGGTCGGGAATGCGCACGCCAATCGGGCTGACGCCGAGCAACTGCGCGTCGGCAGCCTGCAACGGCCGATAGGTCACGTGCACCGTGGTTTCGGTGATGCCGTACATGTTCACCAGCCGCGTGCCGGCATTGCCGACCCGCGCATACCACGGCTTGAGCAAGCCCGGCTCCAGCGCTTCGCCGCCGAAAATCACTTCCCGCAACGAGTGTTGAAGCTGGCTGCGGCCCTGCGCGGCGATCAGTTGGCGGAATGCGCTCGGCGTCTGGTTGAGCACGGTCACGCCGGTTTCGCAGAGCAATGCATAGCAGTCGTCCGGCGAGCGGCTGACGGCTTGCGGGATCAACAGCAATTGCCCGCCGAACGCCAGCGCGCCCCAGATCTCCCACACCGAAAAGTCGAAGGCGAAGGAATGGAACAGCACGCCGATGTCTTGCTGGTTGAACTGGAACCAGTCGTGGGTGGCAGAAAACAGCCGCGCCACGTTGCGGTGCTCGACCATCACGCCTTTGGGCAGACCGGTGGAGCCGGAGGTGTAGATCACGTACGCCAGATGCGCCGGGGTCAGTTCGGGGATCTGCGGATTGCTGTCGAGTTCGGCCTTGAGGTGAGCGCTGTCGAGGTCGATCTGCGGCACCTCGAGATCGGCCATGCGATCGCGGGTCGCCGCCTGCATCAGCACCGCCACCGGTGCGCTGTCCTGTAAGGTGAAGCTGATTCGGTCCAGCGGATAGGCCGGATCGATCGGCACATAACCGGCGCCCGCCTTGAGCACGCCAAGCAGACCGATGATCATTTGTGGGCCGCGCTCGACGCAGATGGCGACACGGTCGTCAGGGCGAATGTTCAGCGCCAGCAAATGGTGGGCGACCTGATTGGCGCGATGATTGAGTTCGCCGTAACTGAGCGTTTGCCCTTCGAAGATCAGCGCCGTAGCGTCCGGGCGGGCCTGTGCCCGGGCTTCGAATTGCTGGTGGATCAGCGGGGTGTCGGGGAACTGCGACAGCGGCAAATTGCTGTCGTGTAGCAGGTGTTCGCGTTCGCTGGCGGGGAGGATTTTCAGCTCTTGCAGCGCCACATCGGCACTGGATTGCAGGGCCGCCGCCAGACTCTCCAGCGCGGTGTTCAAATAAGCCGCCATGCGCTCGGCGCCCAGTGCTGCATCCGCCAGCGCGGTGATGCGCAAGTCCACACCGAGGTCATCAATGTTGATCGTCAGCGGATAGTTGGTCCGCTCGCGCGCACCGAGCACCTGCACACCGGGGGCAATGTCGACCACGTCAGCGACTTCTTCGACGCTGCTGTGCCGGTAGTTGAGAATCGCGCTGAACAGCGGCGTCGGCACCGCGACGGCGCTGCAGCGTTGGGCCAGGGCCAGCGAAGCTTGCTCGTGCGCCAGCAACGCCGTCAGGCGCTGATGGGTCGCCCGCACGCCGGCACGCACGCTTTGTGCACCGACATCAACGCGCAGCGGCAAGGTGTTGATGAACATCCCCAACGCCTGCTCACCGCCCTCGCCCGCGTCCATCCGCCCGAGCAATACGGTGCCGAACACCACCGCCGTGCGCCCCGACAATTGCCCCAGTACACGCGCCAGCGCCAGGTGCGTCAGGCTCGCGACACTCACGCCCAACTGCCGCGCCTGCTCGCGCAACTGCCGGCTCAAGCGGCTGTCGAGCATCAACGCGGCTTCCTCGATGGCGTGGCCGTCGCCCTGCACATCCTGCAAACCGCAGGGCAGCGTCGGCTCGTCGATGTCGGTGAGCATGTCGCGGAAAAACGCCTCCTGCGCCGGTTCATTGCCGGCACTGCGCGCCTTGGCCAAGTGATCGCGATACGGCACCGGCGCGGCCACTTGCGCGGTCTGCCCGAGCAGGCAGGCCTGAATTTCCCGACGCAGTACATCCAGCGCCACGTGATCCATGATCATGTGATGAAACAGCAACAGCGCAACGACGCGACCCTGAGCAGGATCCTGCGCATAGACCATGCGCAGCAACGGCGCTTGCTGCATGTCGAGACGGAAGTGCTGCGGGTCGTGGCGTTCGAGCAGTTGCGTCAGCACATCGGCGCCGCTGTCGACACTGACTTCTTCACACACCAGCGGCGCCTCGCGCCAGACCACTTGCACCGCTTCGTCGAGGTATTCCCAAACGAACGAGGTGCGCAGAATGTCGTGACGTTTGACCACCCAACGCAGCGCGTCGGCGAAAGCGTCCAGCCGTTGCTGGCTGTCGAACACGAAGCGCGCTTGCGAGATGTAAGGGTCACCGGCAGCAGCCGAGAGATGGTGATAGAGCATGCCTTCCTGCAACGCGGACAGCGGATAAATGTCCTGTACGTTGGCGGCGCCACCCGGCACCGTGGCGACGATGCGGTCAAGGGTGTCCTGCTGCAGATTCACCAGCGGCAGCATGTCCGGAGTGATGCGAAACGCAGGACTCAGCCAGTCGCCGCCGTGTTGGGCAACCAATTCCAGCAATTGCGCCTTGTGCGCCGCGAGGCTGTCCCACAACGCGTCATCCAGCGCGTCGTCGCTGCCCAGAATGACCAGGTCTTCATCTTCCTGTTGAAGGCGGATCGCATGGGTGGAAATAACAGCCATCAGTTCGCTGAAATGCATGAGGTAACCTGCTGTAAATACGGAAAAAAGGAGCGCGCAGCAGCGAGTCCGTGCACGCGGCGCGCAGCCTGGAAAAACTAAAACATCGGGGCGTGGGTGTCTGACATGGGAAGCGGGGACAAGCCGCCCTGCTCGCTGTTCGTCTCTGTAGGAGCTGCCGAAGGCTGCGATCTTTTGATTTTGCTTTTAAAAACAAGATCAACAGATCGCAGCCTTCGGCAGCTCCTACAGGGATTGTGGTCGCCGTCAGAGGCGGCGTTTGCGGTTGAGGCTCGGGATGGTGGTCTGGGCGATTTCCACCTGCTTGGCCTGCCGCGAGGTCTGTGCCGCCAGCGCGGCCAACGTCGGCTGGCTGAACAGCGTGCGCGCGTCGACATGCAGCCCGGCCAGACGCATGCGCGCCACCAGACTGACCGCCAACAGCGAATGCCCGCCCAGCTCGAAGAAGTTGTCGTGCCGGCCCACCTGCTCGACCTTGAGCACCTGCGCCCAGATCTGCGCCAAGGCCGTTTCCACGTCACCTTCGGGTGCCTCGTAAGGACGGCTGAGCAGCGCCTCGGCCCCCGGTTCCGACAAGGCCTTGCGGTCGATTTTGTCGTTAGGCGTCAACGGCAATGCGGCCAGCATCACGTAGGCACCGGGCACCATGAATTCCGGTAACTGCGCCAGTACATGCGCTCGCAAGGCCTCAAGCGTCGGTGCAGTCAGCCCGGTACGCACGCTGTAATACGCCACCAGTCGCTCATCGCGCACCAGCACCACGGCCTCGCGAATGGCCGGGTGTTCCAGCAGGCGCGCTTCAATCTCGCCCAGCTCAAGGCGCACCCCGCGCAGCTTGACCTGAAAGTCATTGCGACCGAGGAATTCGAGGTTGCCATCGGCGCCGTAACGCACCAGATCGCCGGTGCGATACAAGCGATCAGCGGCCACGAACGGGCTGTCGATAAAGCGCTCGGCCTGCAATTGCGGCAGTCCCAAATAGCCCCGCGCCACGCCCACCCCGCCAATGTGCAAATGCCCGCTCACGCCAAACGGCACCGGTTGATCGCAGGCGTCGAGCACATAGAGCCGCGTATTGCTCAGGGCTTTGCCGATCGGCACCAGCGTCGGCGGCACCGGTTCGCCGGGCTCCAGGGTCCAGCCGCTGCTGTCGACCGTGGTTTCGGTCGGCCCATAGACGTTGTGCAGGCGCACCCACGGCAGGCGCTCGCGCACTTGCCGAGCCAGCGCAACGGTCAACTCGCCGCCACCGTTAAGCACGTCGGTGAGGCTGGTGCACTGGCTGACATCGTCCTGTTCGATGAACTGCTGCAACAACGCCGGCACGAACTTGACCACGGTAATGTTCTGCTCGCGAATCACTCGCGTGACATAAGCCGAATCGCGGTTGCCATCGGCCCGCGCCAGCACCAGGCGCATGCCCGAGCAGAGCGGCCAGAAGATTTCCCATACCGAACTGTCGAAACTGTACGGGGCCTTTTGCAGCAACGCCCCGTGCTCAGTTGGCGGCGACAACTGCGAGCCCCAGTGCACCATGTTGCAGGCGCTGCGGTGCTCGATCATCACACCCTTCGGCGTGCCGGTAGAGCCGGAGGTGTAGATCATGTAGGCCAGATTCGCCGCGCCGAGATCCGGCACCTGCAGATTGTCGTGCGACTGGTTCTGCCAGGCGCCGAGGTCGAGATCGATCAGCGGCACGCCGGGTTCGCCAAGCAGGTCGCGCGTCGCGGCGTGCACCAGCAGCGCGACCGGTGCGCTGTCCTGCAACATGTAATTCAGCCGTTGCAGCGGGTAATCCGGATCGAGCGGCACATAAGCACCGCCAGCCTTGAGTATGCCCAGCAGGCCGATCACCAGTTCAGGCCCGCGCTCGACACAAATCGCTACCCGCGAATCCGGCTGCACGCCCAGCCCGCGCAGATGATGAGCCAAGCGGTTGGCCTGCTCGTTCAGCTCGCGATAAGTCAGGCGCTGTTCGGCGAATTGCACGGCGACGGCATTCGGTTTGCGCTGCACCTGTTGTTCGAACAGTGTGTGAAGCGGCTGGTCCAGCGGGCAGTCGACCACCGTATCGTTGAACTCGATCAGCAGCCGTTGCAGTTCTTCCTGCGGTAACAGCAGCAGGCTATTCAGCGGCCGCTGAGGCTCGGTCTCCAGCGCCGCGACCAAGCCATTCAGGGCCGCTTGCACGTAAGCGCCAATCCGCTGCGCGCCGATGTTCGACAAGGTTCTGGTGGTCAGACGCAAGCCTGTGCCGAAGTCATCGACACTCAGGGTAAACGGGTAATTGGTGCGCTCCTCGTTGGCCAGGGTTTCGATGCCTTGCCAGATTTGCCGGGAGGTTTTTTGCTCGACATCATCGCTGTGCCGATAGTTGAGCAAGGCGCTGAACAGCGGCGCTGGCGCAGCAACGCCACTGCACCGTTGAGCCAGTGCCAAAGAGGCGTGTTCATGGGCGAGCAAAGCGGTCAGGCGCGCATGAGTGGATTTCACCGCTGCGCGCGCGCCTTCGCCGACATCGACGCGCAGCGGCAAGGTGTTGATGAACACCCCCAACGCCCGGTCGGCACCCGCGCCGCCCTGCATGCGCCCCATCAACACTGTGCCGAACACCACGCTTTGCTGGCCGGATGTCGCCGCCAGCACCTGCGCCCAGGCGAGGTGAATCAGGCTGGCGACACTCACGCCGGCCAGACGTGCCTGCTGCTGCAAACGCTGATAGAGATCGCTCGCCAAGGCTTGCTCGGCCTCTTCGATGTTGCTGCCGTCGCCCTGTACGTTCTGCAAAGCGAACGGCAAGGTCGGCTCGTCGATGTCGCCGAGCATCTGCCGGAAGAACGCTTCATGCTCCTGCTCGCTGACGCCGAATCGCGTCTGCGCCACATAGTTGCGGTACGGCACCGGTGCCGCCAGCGGTTCGCCGTGCCCGGACAGGCTGGCGTGAATTTCTTCGCGCATCGCCTCCAGCGCAATGTGATCCATCGCCAAATGATGGAACAACAAGATGCCGACCACCCGGTTATGCGCCGGGTCTCGGGCATACATCAGGCGCAGCAGCGGCGCCTGACTGACATCGAGGCGATAACGCCGCGCGTCGAAGCGCTCGTGCAACTGATCGATGATTGCGCCGCCAGCAGGGTCAAGTTCGACTTCCTGCACCGGCAAAATGGCCTCGCGCCAAACGACCTGAACCGGTGACGTCAGCCCCTCCCAGACCACCGCCGTGCGCAAGATGTCATGCCGCGCCATGACCTGACGCAGCGCAACGGCGAAGGCCTCGACCCGCTCGAGGCTGTCGAATGCCAGCAGCGATTGCAGCAGATACGGATCGCCCTGCGCGGCAGTGATGTGGTGGTAGAGAATGCCTTCCTGCAACGGCGCCAAGGGGTAGATATCCTGCACATTGGCGGCACCACCCGGCACCGTCGCAACGATACGCTCGATCATCGCCTGATCCAGTTGCACCAGTGGCAACAGGTCCGGCGTGATGTGCGTACAATCGGCGGCAATGCGGTTGGCCGGCACTTCGACTTCGCGGCCACTGCCCTCCGCCGCCGCCAACGCGGCCAGGGTCGGTTGGCTGAACAGCACGCGAACATCGCTGCTCATACCGATCTGGCGCATGCGTTCGATCAGGCCCACAGCCAACAAGGAGTGGCCGCCCAGTTCGAAAAAGTGGTCGTGACGCCCGACCCGTTCGACTTGCAAGACCTCGGCCCAGATCTGCGCCAAAGCGATTTCGACGTCACCTTGTGGCGCCTCGTATTGACGACGGATCAACGCGTCCGGCCCCGGCGCCGGCAACGCCTGGCGATCGAGCTTGCCGTTGGCCGTCAGCGGCAGACTCGCCAGACGGACGTAAGCGGCGGGCAACAGGGCGGCCGGCAAACGCGCTGTCAGGTGCGCGTGCAGTTGCAGGATGTCCAGCGCTTCGCGCTCGGTGAACCATGCCAGCAGTTGACCGTCGCGCACCAGCACCACGGCTTCCTGCACCGCATCATGGCTGGCCAGTGCCGCTTCGATTTCGCCCAACTCGACGCGCACACCACGGACTTTCACCTGGTCATCATTACGACCGATGTACTCAAGATTGCCGTCGGTGCGCCACCGTGCGAGATCGCCGGTGCGATACATGCGCGCATCCGGCTGCGCACTGAACGGGTCGTCGAGGAAGCGTTCTGCGGTCAATTCCGGGCGATTCAGATAGCCCCGGGCAACCCCGGCGCCGCCGACATACAACTCGCCGATGATGCCGATCGGCACCGGGCGCTGCTGATCATCGAGCAGGTAAGCCGTGGCATTGCTCACCGGTTTGCCGATGTGCAACGCCTGCCCCGGAAGGATCAAACCTGAGGTGGCGACCACCGTGGCTTCGGTCGGGCCGTAGTTGTTGATCACCGCAAAACTCTGCGCACGATTGAACTGGCGCAGACGATCACCGCCGATCAGCAAGGTGCGCAAGGTCGGGTGATCGAGTTGTTGGCTGAAGGCGTATTCGGCAATCGGTGTTGGCAGAAAGCTGACGTCCAGCGGCTGCGCCCGCCACCACGTCAGCAGCGCATCGATGTCTTCGTTGCCTTCGCTCGCGGGTGACAAATGCAACGTCGCTCCGGCACACAACGCCGGCCAGACCTCCCACGCCATCGCGTCAAAACCGAAGCCGGCCAGACTCGACGTGTGCTGGCCGGGGCCGAGAGCGAATGCCGCGCAGTGCCAGTCGACCAGATTACCCAGCGTGCGGTGCTCGACCATCACGCCTTTGGGCAACCCGGTCGAGCCGGAGGTGTAAATCACATAGGCGAGGTGGCTGGTGTTCAACCCCGGCACGTCGGGATCGGTCACGTTGTCGAGCGACCATTCTCGGCGATCAAGCTCGATCACTGGCAGCGCTGTGGCGGGCAAGCGATCACGCAGATCACTTTGCGTCAGTATCGCCACCGGAGCGCTGTCGCCGAGCAAGTAACTCAGGCGCTCGGGCGGATGCGCCGGATCAATCGGCACATAAGCGGCGCCAGCCTTGAGAACCGCCAGCAGCCCGACCAGCGTTTCCAGGCCGCGGCGGGCAACGATTGCAACCCGGTCATCCGGCCGCACACCGAGGCCCAGCAGATGATGGGCCAACGCATTGGCTTGCCGGTTCAGCTCGGCATAACCAAGGATTCGTCCCTGACACGTCGCGACCACGGCGTCCGGTTGTTCGGCCACTCGCGATTCGAATCGCTGATGAATCAGTTGCCCTTGCGGATAACTGACGCGAGTGTCGTTCCACTGATTGAGCCGGGCCAGTTCTGCCGGGCTATTAAGGTTGAAATCGGCGATTGCCAGTTCCGGACACTCCAGCCCTTGCTCCAGTATCAGCACCAAGCGCTCGGTCAACGCCGCGATCTCGTCAGCCGTGAAATAGGCCGGCGAATACACCAGATGCAACCAGGCCTTGTCGTTGTAACGGTTGCTGCGCAGGTGAATGGCCAGCGGTGTCGCCTCGTGCTGGTTGGAGACTTTGACCACGTGCCCCGGCGCCTCAGCGTAACGGTAGTCATGGTCGTCCTGCTCGTAGGACACCGACAGCTCGAACAGTTGCGAGCGATCTTCGCGTAACAGACCCAGCGCGCGGTTCATCTCGCTCAGCGGGTAGCGTTGGTGGCGGAAGTCCTGTTTGAGGCCATCGCCGATCGCCTTGATCAAGTCAGCGAATGACAGCTCACGGCCAAAGTCCATGCGCATCGCACTGACCTGGGTGAACAAGCCCAAGGTGCTTTTGAAACGGGCACCGGAGCGATTGAGAATCGGCAAGCCGACAACCCACTCATCACGCTGGGCGGTACGACTGAAATACACGTGCAGCGCCGCCAACAATACGTGAAAGGCCGAACCACCGAGGTGTCGCGCGGTGTCTTTCATGCGCTCGTGCAGCAGGGCCGGAAAAGCCTCGACGTGGATGCAACTCGGCGCCGCTTCAGGGTCAAGGGGTTCGCGATGACGGGGAATCAACAAGGGTTCGGGAAGGCTGCGGTATTTGTCCAGCCAGTAGCGCTGATCGAGTTCATAGCGTGATGACTGATGATAGCGCGCGTCATCTTCGATAAAGGCGACATAGGACGGTGCCGCCACATCTGGACGCTCGCCACGGGACAACGCGCTGTAAATGTCGCCCACCGATTTGAACAGCAGACCAAAACCCCAACCATCGATAATCAAATGGTGGGCCTGCGCCGCCAGCCAGTGGCGGTGCTGATCGAGGCGAATGAGACAGAAGCGGAACAGCGCTTGCCCGCTCATCACATAAGCCTGGGCCATTTGCTCTTTGACCAGCGCCCGAGCCGCCGACTGGGGATCGGGGTGCCCGCTGAAATCAAACAGCGGCATGGGCACCGGCAACGTCTGTGCAAACCCTTGCAACGGCAGCCCGTCGTGACCGACGTCCGCCAGCAGCACAATGCGCAAGGCGTCGTTCGCCGCAACCAGGCATTCGAGTGCCGATTGCATCAATGCCGGATCCAGCGGCCCGCTCAGTTCGACGTAACCGCCAATGTTGTACAGCGGCGAATCTCCGCGGCTCAGTTGGTCCAGCCAGATATCCCGCTGAGCGGCAGTCAGCGCGAATGTCTCGACAGGCACGGACAGATCGTCCGCCACGTTGGCAGAAGTAGGCTGCATAAGGTCCTTCTCATGAAATTTTGCCGGTATTCAAGCATCGGCCCCGCCACCGACATGACACCTGAAACCCGGACAACCACCACCCTGGTACGCGCTATGGGCGTGGTTATCGCAGGCACTGTCTAAAAATTCGGAGAGGAAATACTGAAAAGCTTGTAGGAAAAAAACCACATAGCAGCGCCGCCATTTACCCGAGCACTGCCGATCAGTATTCATCATCGCCCGGTTTCCGGGGCTTGAGCGTGACTGAACAGTCACTCTCGCCGTTACGCCGGCGTTCAACAGCGTCAGAACCCCGGCGCCAATATTCAGAAATAGTGGCACTTTGTGTCCCTGTTTTCCCCTACAGACGTAGGACAAATCCATAGGCTTAAATCCCGCTCCAGATCATGTTCAAGGAGAAATGACTGCGTGGGCGGCTTTTACAGAGACGGCAGACGATTCAGTGATGGCTCTGAACCAAGGATGAAGGATATGAATCTGACCGGCAGCATTCGTAATATGGAAAACCCGCACTTCTACTGGCAACTGGGTGAGTTGATTGCCAGCACCGGCGATGATCACTTCGCCACGAACATGTTCCAGTTGGTCGACACGCTGGTGCCGGTCAACCGGGTAGATCTCAGTGAGTGGACGCTGGATGAGCGTCAGGCCAGCGTGGTCGACATCAAACCGCTGGGCAGCGCCGGTTTGGCGCAGACCTGTGCCGCGCCCGATCCGCTGGAGAGCCCCGACGATCATCCGCTGCTGCAGAAGATGATCGAGATGAACGATTCACTGCTGATTCAACTGAAAGCCTCGCTCCAGCCTCGCCATCCGCAACACAGCGCACATCAATGCAATCTGGTTTCGCGCACGTCCAATCGCCGTTGCGTGATCTCGTTTTACCGACCGCATACCCAACGGGTGTTTTCCTTGCCCGAGCTATCGTTTCTCAAGCGCCTGTCCGACACCTTGCTGCCACTGATCGAACGCCACGCGCAGATCAGCCGGCAAATCCTCGCCAGACAACCGCGCCAGCCCCTGGCCGAACTGGATCAGGCACCGTTGGCGCAGGTGTTCGATGAACGCTTGGCGATCAGCGACATCGCCCTGTCAGTGCGCGAAAAAGAAGTCTGTCTGGGCCTGTTGACCGGCGGCACAGTGCCGCAAATGGCCGAACAACTGCGAGTCAAAAACAGCTCGATCGAGACATATCTGAAACGCGCCACGGCCAAACTCGGGGTCAGTGGTCGCCATGGTCTGGCGAAATGGATGGCCGGGGCCTGAGCACAACGCTCTTTTAATGCATGAGGCAGTTCGATGTTGACGTTGCGACTTTCCCTGCTGTCCATGGCGATGCTGATGGGCGGTTGTTCATTGATTCCCGAGTACCAGCGCCCCGCTTCACCCACTGCCGCGCAGTATCCCGCAGCCACGCAGCCAGCCACGAGCAGCGAGGACTGGCGCACGCTGTTCACTGATCCGGCGCTGCAACAGTTGATCGAAAGCGCGCTGGTCAACAACCGCGACCTGCGCGTGGCGGCACTCAACGTCGAAGCGTTCCAGGCGCAATACCGCATTCAGCGCGCCGACCTGCTCCCGGCGGTGTCGGCCAACGCCAACGAGTTACGCCAGCGGATGCCGCCGAGCGTGACCCAGGGCAAAGCGCTGATCAATTCGACGTACTCGGTCAACCTCGGCATCAGCGCTTATGAGCTGGACTTCTTCGGTCGCGTGCGTAGCCTCAGCGAGGAGGCCTTGCAGACCTGGCTCTCGACTGAAGAAGCGCGGCGCAGTGCCGAGCTGAGTCTGGTGGCCAACGTCGCCAACGCCTACCTGACCTGGCGCGCCGATCAGGAGTTGCTGGAGCTGACCCGCGACACCCTCGCCGCCGATGAACAGAGCCTGCACCTGACCACCCGTAATCGCGAGGCCGGCAAATCGTCGGCGCTGGAACAGGCGCAAGCGAAGACCAGCGTCGACAGCTCTCGGGCCAATCTGGCGCGCTACCAGCGCCAGGTCGCCCAGGATTTGAACAGCCTGACCTTGCTCGTTGGCGCGCCGGTGCCAGTGACCCTGCCCGCCCGTCCGCTGGCCAGCGATCTGGTGCAACAACTGCCCGCCGGGTTGCCCTCGGATCTGCTGCAGCGTCGGCCGGACATCCTTCAGGCGGAGTACAAACTGAAAGCGGCCAACGCCAATATCGGTGCGGCGCGGGCGGCGTTTTTCCCCAGTGTCAGCCTGACGGCGAATGCCGGCACGTCGAGTCGCGATCTGTCCGGATTGTTCGGCGGCGGCTCTGGCGCCTGGACCTTTCAGCCGCAGATCAACCTGCCGATTTTCAACGCCGGCAGCCTGCGCGCCAGTCTTGATTATTCGAAATTACAGAAAGATGTGGCGGTGGCCGAATACGAAAAATCGATTCAAACCGCGTTTCAGGAAGTCGCCGACGGCCTCGCCGCGCGCAGCACCTATCAGCAACAATTGCAGGCGCAGCGAGATCTCGTCGCAGCCACGCAGACGTATTACAACCTGGCGCAGAACCGCTATCAGAATGGCGTCGACAGCAGCCTGACGTTCCTCGATGCGCAGCGTTCGCTGTTCAGTTCGCAGCAAGGCCTGATCACCGATCGCCTCGCGCAACTGGTCGCCGAGGTCAATCTGTACACCGCGCTGGGCGGGGGCTGGAGCGCCGCTGAATCACGCGTGCAGTAAGCTGTGGTCACTTTTTCTTACACCTTTTGTCGCTCGATCCTGCGCCGTGCGGCGATCCGTGGCCGGCCTCTGCCTTCAGTTTGGTATCATGCGCCGCTTTTACGGTTAACCCCCCGCCAGTCCTGCTGACTGACGGGCTGCAAAAGGCGGTATTAGATGACGGCTTTGTTGACTCGCCGCAAGGTGCTTGCGGGAATGGGCGTGCTCGGGCTAGGCCTGCTCGCCGGCTGCGACACCCGTGGCCAACTGTCGTACAAGTACGGCAAGGATCTGAGTAACAAGATCATGGGGCGCACCTTCAAACTGAAGAACACCGATGGCGAAACCATGACGCTGTCGAGCTTTCGCGGCATGATGCCGATGGTCTTCTTCGGCTTCACCCAGTGCCCGGCAGTCTGCCCGACCACCCTCGCCCGCGCGGCGAAAATCAAAAAGCTGATGGGCGCCGATGGCGATCGCTTGCAGGTGATTTTCATCACCCTCGATCCCGAGCGCGACACCCCGGAAATCCTCGATGCCTACATGAAAGCCTTCGACCCGACGTTCGTTGCGCTGTACGGCACGCTTGAGGAAACCGCGGCCACGGCCAAGGAATTCGACGTGTTCTACGAGAAAGTCCCGGCCGGCGACACCTATACCATCTCGCACACTGCCACCAGTTACGTTTACGACTCCAACGGCGGCTTGCGCCTGGGTCTGTCCACGTCGCTTTCGGCAGAACAATGTACGGAAGATTTGCTTACTGTTATGGAGGTTTGCTGATGCAACCTGTTCTGAACCACCTCAAACGCGCTGTCATCGGTTTTTCTCTGCTGGGTCTGGCATTCCAGGCGACCGCAGCGACCAAAGTCGACGATGCCTGGGTCCGTGCCACCGTGCCGACCCAGTCCGCCAGCGGCGCGTTCATGACCCTCACCGCCGACAGCGACAGCAAGTTGCTCAGCGTCGCGACGCCAGCGGCCAAAGACGTGCAGATCCACGAAATGACCATGAAGAACGACGTCATGAGCATGGGCCCGGTGAAGTTTGTCGAGCTGCCGGCCGGCAAAGCCGTCAAGCTTGATCCGAACGGCTACCACGTGATGCTGATGGGCCTGACCGCTCAGTTGAAGGAAGGCGAAACTGTGCCGCTGACCCTGATCGTGGAAAACGCCAAGGGTGATAAAGAAACCCTCGAGGTTAAAGCGCCGGTTCGCGCGCTGACCAACATGGAAGGTCACGATCACAGCAAAATGCATTGATCTGACTGAGCAGCAATAAAAAAGGGGCGGCCTGATCGATGATCAGGCCGCCCCTTTTTTTGTTTTTGCTGTGCGCCACATTAATGCCTGCGGGCCAATGCCTTGCGTACGCTTTCCCGTGACATCCCCGAGCCGGAACGGGGCACGGCTTTATCTACGGGCGCCTTGGCCAACTGTTTCTTGCGCTTTTCCACCTCACGCCACTGGTAACCGAGATATCCGCCTGCCACCACAATCCCCAGCCAACCGAACACCGAACTGACGAAGAACCACAACCCGAGGGTGATCCACACGGTTTTCGAGGTGAATAACTTCAAGCTGTTATCGGCAGGCACCGGTTCAACCGGTTCAACCGCAGCCTGCTGCGTCACCGGTACTCTATGCACCCCATCCAGATCAAAGCGCAAAGCGAAGTCCGCCCCGGCCACCGGAACATCTAGCTGATTGCCTTCAGCACGATGCACCCGAATTTCGCCATCGACGAGCGACGTGGAGCTGAAACTGATCCGGGTTTCATAGCGAATCTCGCCGTTGACCTGGGTCACGATCGTTCGTTTTTGGTCAATGGGGGTGTCGCGCATATCGATTCCTTGAGCGTTCCACGTCGGACGACGTGCGAAGGGATAATCCGTTGGGCTCGAATGCTACTGAGTGGCTATTACGCTGTCCAGAAAGTGTGCTTTTAAGCTACTGACCTAGGCGAAATCCTCCGGCATGAGTCTGTTCGAGGCTACCAGCCATGATGGAAAGCGTGCTTTACATCGGATAAATCTTCGGCGACCATGTAAAGGCTCTTTTACATAGGAAGTGAAGAATGAACCGGTACTACCTCGAATTGGGCGCAGCATTAATCATCTACATGCTGGTCCTGACAGCCTCATTGATTGCCTCGCAATACCTGATGGACGCCCCCATCGTACTGCGCTCGGCCGTCGCACTGACGCCGATCGTTCCGGCGGGACTGATGTGCTGGGCCATCGTGCGCAATATGCGGCGCATGGATGAAATGCATCTGCGCATCCAGTTCGAAGCCTTGGGTTTTGCCTTTGCCGCCTCGGCACTGCTGACGTTCAGCTACGGTTTTCTGGAAAACGTCGGCGCTCCGCACATTCCGTGGACGTGCGTGTGGCCGGTGATGGGTCTGATGTGGATTGTCGGCCTGCACATTGCGCGACGCCGTTACCAATGAAAAACCGCCTCAAGGAATTGCGCGCCGAGCGCAAATGGTCGCAGGTCGATCTGGCTGAACGCCTGAGCGTGTCGCGTCAGACGATTAACGCTATAGAAAACGAACGCTACGACCCGAGTCTGCCACTGGCCTTTCAGATTGCCCGGGCATTCGGGTTATCAATCGAAAGCATTTTTGATGATGGCATGAACTGAAACGCTCCCCTCGCGTCCTCGCTACTTGCAAAAACGGACTACGCTCGGAGACACCACGGCATTGCGTGGCATCCGTTTTTCTATTGTCAGCGAGGACGACAACATGAGTCCCTTTGGCCCGGTTTTGAGCTTTCGCGGTATTCAGAATCAGAAATACTGTGTATCTGCCCTGCTGGTGCAAGACCTCAACGCGCCGGCACCCACTACACAGGTCGCGCAGGCACACAATCCGACGATCAAACGGATTGCCCGGATTCCTTTGATCAAACCGCGCATGGCCGTCTGGCGACTGGACATGCAGATCCAGCAAAGTAAAACGCAGTTGAAGATCGACTATGACTTGGGAGATGTGTCGGGCTCATTTCACGTCCCGCCTCTGGATCAGGCGCCCCGCATCGCTTACACCTCCTGCAACGGTGTGTCGGATGTCAAATACCTCAATTCGTTGGCAGATCGTTATGCCGAACGCTGGAGTCATCTCGCGCAGACCCACAAACAAGCCGAGTACCATCTGTTGGTCATGGGAGGCGATCAGATTTACAGCGATGAACTGTTGCAGACTCAAGGCCCCTTGAATGAATGGTACAAACAGTTCTCCTGGAATCGCGATGACACTCTGTGGACTGAAGAAATGGAGATTCAGGCAGACGAGTTTTTCGCCAGTGTTTATCCGCGATACTGGGCCCGACCACAGATACTGAACATGCTCAGCTGCGTTCCGACCCTGATGATGTGGGACGATCACGACATCATTGACGGTTGGGGTTCCTATCCTCAAGCCCTGCATGAAAGTCCCGTACACCAGGGGCTGTTCCGCATTGCCAGTTATTATTTTCGACTCTACCAATTACAGGTTGACGAAACCGAGAGCCGCCCGGGAGCAATTACTCGTCAAGGGCATACCTTCGCTTTTGAAGGCCTCGGTGGCCTCGCCATTGTCGTTCCCGACCTCAGGTCTGAACGCGCGCCCGACATCAAAGGCAGAAACGGCCAGCTCAAACAGCCCACGCAAATCATGTCGCAAAAAAGCATCTCGCAGATGTTTACCTGGATCAAAAGCCTGACGGTCAGCAAACCTTCACACCTGCTGTTCATCTCCAGCGTTCCGGTATCGTTCGTCAACCTTGCGCTGCTTGAGGCCCTGATCGGATGGATTCCAGGGGAGATCGGGCCGGAGGATGATTTCCGGGACCACTGGCGCCATCAGCCGCACAAAAACGAGCGTAAGCAACTGATCAATGGATTGCTCGATTTTGCCAAGTTGGCGAAATGCAAAGTCACCATTGTCTCCGGGGATGTGCATGTAGCCGCCGCCAGCGTCATTCGTTCGGCCAACCCCCGACATATCGACAATGGTGCAGAAGTCATCCATCAGTTGATTTCAACCGGCATCGTCCATCCTCCTCTGCCTGTGCTGACGATCAGAAGCCTGGAAACGATCACCGGTACCCGGGAAAAGATCGACACCGACCTTACTGCCGAAATGCAAGCCATTGGATACGACGGAAATTGCCTGATTGCCAGTCGTAACTGGCTGTCCATCGAGCCAGATAAAAGTTCCGACGGACGCAATCGGTTGTGGGTGAAATGGCACGTCGAGGGGCACGATCACCCCATTACGCGACTGATCGAGCCTGCCGGTTGAGTTCCGGAAATCCCCTGCACCGGGCCGGGTTCTTCAGCTACCGGCCCCACCATGCGCCTCTTCAAAGAAGTAATCCTTCCAACTGTCGGCCTTGTTCTTCAGCACGCCCAGCTCCTGCAATTTCTCGGCGTAGATGAACGTACGCTGCGGCACCACAGTGAAATCGATTTCCGGATCCTTGACGATTTGCTCGACCAGAGCCAGCGGCAGTTTCGACTGCTCGACACGAATGTACGCCTGAGCCGCCGCCGGCTTATCAGCCTTGATGATCTTCTCGGCCTCGGCCAACGCGTCATAGAACGCCTTGTAGGTTTTCGGGTTTTCGTCGTGGAATTTTTCTGTGGTGTAGAGCACGTTGAACGTCGCCTGCCCGCCAAGCACGTCGTAGGAACTCAGCACTTTGTGCACGTTGGGATTCTGCAGGGCCTGGTACTGGAACGGCGGGCTGGAGAAGTGCGAGTTGATTTCCGAGCCGCCGGCGATCAGCGCGGCCGTCGCATCGGGGTGCGGCAGGCTGACTGAAATGTCGTCGAATTTCTTGTACTGCGCGTCACCGAACTCCTTGGCGGTTTCGATCTGCAAAGTGCGCGACTGGAAGCCGACGCCGGCGGCCGGCACGGCAATCCGGTCCTTGTCGGTGAAGTCCTTGAGCGTTTTGATGTTCGGATTGTTGGTCAGCAGATAGTTGGGCATCGAGCCCAGTGCGGCGATGGCTTTGACATTCTGTTTACCCTTGGTGCGATCCCACACGGTGAGCATTGGCGGCACGCCGGCGGAAACCACGTCGAGCGATCCGGTGAGCAACGCTTCGTTCATCGCGGTGGCGCCGGAGATGCTGTTCCAGTCGACCTTGATGTCGAGGCCCTGTTCCTTACCGTGTTTTTCGATGAGGTTCTGATCGCGCACCACATCGAGAATCAGGTAACCGATGCCGAATTGCTGGGCGATGCTGATCTTGCCTTCGGCCTGAGCGCCGGCGCTGAACAACGCACTCGCGGCCAGAGAAGCGGCCAACAGAGTCAGTGCGGGACGTTTGAACGGTGTGGCCATGACAACCTCGCAGCATGGGGTGGTTTGCTGAAAGGCCTGACTTTATCGCTATAAAAAATAGAAATTAAATATCTTTATCGCATATCGATAGCACGGGTTGTTAAGCGAAATCGGGCTGCGCGCTTTTGATTGTGAGGTTTAAAACGATCGCAGCGTTGCACAGCTCCTACATTGGATGCCGGTGATGGTTAGGCACCTTAAACAGCCTGAAACAATAAATCCGTCGGCAGCAATATCGCCAATGGTCGTGCAACACGAGGGCCGGTCAGGCCTGCGGACGCACCATCTCCTTGATTAGCCCGCACGCCAGCGCATCAGCTGAGCGTTTAAAAGGGCGATCAGACAGCCCACCCTTGGTATCATCGCGCACACTTTTATGACGATTTAATGGCTGGAAGGTCTTTTTTGTGAGTGCTCTTTTTAACCGGTTGCGGCAGCCGCATGCCCGCCTCTTTTCGCTGATTGTTCTGGTGCTGGTGGTGCCGGTGTGCCTGCGTGCGGCGCTGGGCTGGTCGGCGCCGTTGGGCTATTTATCGGATCTGGCCATTGGCAGCCTGTTGGTGGTGTTGCTGCATCGCCGGGCGTGGTGGCTGGCCTTGCCGGTGCTGCTGTTCTGGGCCTTGCTGGCGGTGGCGACCGCTGAACTGGTCAGCGCCGTCGGGCGTCTGCCGACACCTTCCGACATTCATTACCTGATCGATCCGCAGTTCGTGGAAAATTCCACCGGTGGCGGCCTGGCCCATCCTGCACTGGGCATCACTTTGCTGCTGGCTCTGGTGTTCTGGCTGCTGACCCAATTTGCCGGCCGTGGCATGCCGCGCCCGCCCCTGCCCCGCGCAGCCTGGAGCGCGCCACTGCTATTGTTCGCCGCGCACTGGGGTGCGCAAAACCTGTGGCCGAGCGAAGCCGATCCGTGGCGCCAGTACAACCTGCCACACCAGTTGCTGGCCAGCGAGGCCGCTGATCTGCAGATCCAGGCCGAGGAGTGGCTGGACGGTGACGTCGAAGAACCCGCGCCGGCCATGGCCGGACTCACCGACGTCGACCTCAACGGGCAGAAATTGCTGGCCGCGCCGGGGCAAGCGCGCAACGTACTGATCATCGCGCTGGAAGGCATTCCCGGTGCTTACATCCGCGCCAACCGCGAGGCGATCGGCAGCCATTATCAGGAAGACCTGATGCCCAACCTCAGCCGCTGGGCCGAGCGCGGCATGAACACCCCGGATTACGTGCTGCACACACACCAGACCATTCGCGGTCTGTACGCGATGCTCTGCGGCGATTACGACAAGCTCAACAACGGCACGCCCAAAGGCGTGGAAATGCTCACCCTCAACGAGCGCAATCAGGCCTGCCTGCCGGCGCAACTGCGAGATCACGGCTTCAGCACTCACTACTTGCAAGGTGCCGGGCTGCGTTTCATGGCCAAAGACAAGATCATGCCGCACATCGGTTTCGATGCGACGCACGGTCTGGAGTGGTTCACCAACAGCAACTATCTGGAGTTCCCGTGGGGCAAGGATGACAAGGCATTTTTCGAAGGCGCGCTGGACTATGTCGGCCAACTGAAAAAACAGAAAAAACCGTGGATGCTGACGTTGCTGACCGTCGGCACGCATCAGCCCTACTCCGCACCCGAAGAATATCTGGAACGCTACGAAACGCCAAAGCAGGCGGCCGTCGGTTATCTCGACGATGCGCTAGAGCAGTTTCTCAACGGCCTCGAACGCCAAGGCATTCTGAAAGACACGCTGGTGGTGATCACCTCGGACGAGTCCCACGGCATCGACGGTGTCCGCCTGGCTTCTTCGTGGGGCTTCAACCTGACCCTGGCACCGGAGCAGGCACAACTGCCACGGCTGAACAAAGGCGTGTATGGCCACGTCGATCTGAGCACCTCGATTCTCGATTACTTCGACTTGCCGGTGCCTTCCGCCCTGAGCGGTCGCTCGCTGTTTCGCGATTACGACAGCGGCCGCGAAATCATGTCGTTCACCAACGGCAAGCTGCGCTATCACAATGGTCAGGGGATCTTCTCCGAGTGCGACATGCCGCGTCGCTGCCGCTATTACGAAAGCGCCGGCTTCATCGCCGACAGCGCCATCTATAAAGGCAACTACAGCGGTCATCCGGCCCGGCAGATCGCCGCCCGCGCCAACGCGTTGGACCTGTCGCTGCTGCGCACGCCGCTCAATCATCGCTATCAATTCGGCAGCACCAACGTCATTCCGCTGCAAGCGCAGATCAACGATGACTGGGCCGACAACCTGATCGGCGCGCAATACCTGGAAATGCCCAAAGGCTCGCACACGCGCGTGCGTCTGACCGTGCGCTCGGTCGATCCGCAGCAGGCGGCGTATATTCAGCTCAAGGCCAAGGAGTTTGAACAGGACGTGCAGATCGGTTTGCCACAGGAGATGGTGGCAACCGCCGAGCAGCCACTGGAAATGAACTTCAGCTTCGACAACCCGCAAGAGCGCAAAGCGTTTTCTTTCCATTTGCTGGGGTATGGGTTGGGTGCGGTTGAAGTGACGGACTTCAGTGTGATTACTGAATTGCCGGGGCAAGAGGATATTCTCGACGACGTGCCGGATGACGACACCGCCCAATCCACCTGATCACGCCCGTGTAGGAGTTGCCGCAGGCTCGGGCCGCGATCGGACGATCTTTTGCTTTTAAAATAAAGATCAAAAGATCGCAGCCTGCGGCCGCTCCTACAGTGGGAATCAGTGATTATCAGAACGTCGTGCGCAACCCGACCTGAATGCTGCGCCCTTCTGCCGGCGCAATGTCGCGCAGGATCGAACTGGCGTAACGCACGGTTTGATTGGTCAGGTTCTCGGCATTGACGAAGGCCAGCCATTTACTCTGGCCGACATCAAAGTGATACCCGACATTGGCGCCCAGCGTGGTGTAGCCGTCGGTGCCGCTTTCGTTATCCGGCACCCGATGTTGTGAACTGGCGTGCTCTACATCGATGCGCGCCTGCCAACGATCCAGTTCCCACAACAGACCACTGTTGAGCCGCAGCGGCGCGATTCGCGGTAAATCTTCGCCGGTGTCCAGGTTCTTCGCGCGGGTGTAGTCACCGGACAACTCCAGGGCAAACTTGCCGTAGGCATTTTCGCCAAGGTTCCAGCGGTCCTGCGCCTCAATACCGCTGAAGCGCGCCCGCACGCCGGAGTAGGTGTATTCAGGGATGCCATCGGCGTCCTCCTCGCCTTCATCATTCAATGTGCGACCCGTGCCGAGTAAACCGATGTAATTGGAGAAGTGGCTGTAGAACACACCGACACTGCCCTTGTGCGTGCCGTTATCGAAACGCAACGCCAGATCACTGGACACGGCTTTTTCTTTCGACAGCCCGGCATCACCGACTTCATAGGTGCCGGTCGCCACATGGGCACCGTTGGCGTAAAGCTCATAGAACGTCGGTGCGCGCTCGGTGTAGCCCAGCGTCGCAGCCACCGACCAGATCGGCGTCAGCGTGTACACCGCGCCAGAGGAAAGACTGCCAGCGGTGAAACTGCTGGAGCGGTCGGCGCTGGCGAAGCGTTCGTTACCCTTCGCGTCCGGGTCGACCGAGGTGTGCTCAAGGCGTCCGCCGAGGGTGAACAGCAGTCGATCGGTGGCTTGCAACTCCTCAAGAATGAACAGCGCAGCGGCATTGGTATCGGTCTTCGGCACAAACGCCTCTTCACCCAATGCCGAAAACTCGTTGCGGCTGACCTGTGCACCAATCACGCCATTGAACGGCCCCAACGGCTGATGCCGCGCCTCGACCCGTGCCTCGTAACCTTTGTTCTTGAACGTCGTGCCAACCTCGCCGCCTTCGATTTCGCGGTGCTCGTAATCGGTGTAACCGGCATCCAGTTTGATCGAGGTGAATGGCCCGTCGAGATTGCGTATCTCCGAGGCAAAGGCGTAGTGCTCCTGTTGCATGCGAATACGTACGTCTTGTTCAGCGGGCGAACCGTAATTGGAATCGTAGTTGCTGTAGGACAGACCGGCATAACCGTCATCCCAGGTGTACGACCCGCCGACCGCGCCGCCATCCTGGCGACCATCGCTGTTGGCCAGGCGATGTTTTTTCGAGTCGCCGTCGTCGTTTGCGCGTTCGCGAGCGGTTTTCGCGTAACCGGGTATTTTCAGGTCATTGAACTCGCGGGCGCTAGCGTCCAGATGCAAGGCGAATTGTCCGTTACCAGCCTCCAGTTTGCCGGCGCTGCTGCGCGTGGTGTCGGCACCGCCATAGCGCAACTCACCAGCGCCATGAATGCCATCGATGGCCTCAGTCGGGATGCGGTTATCCAAGGTGTTGACCACCCCGCCAATGGCACTGCCGCCGTACAGCAGAGCCGCCGGGCCACGGACGATTTCAACGCGCTCGACGTTGACCGGGTCCAGCGGCACGGCGTGGTCGTAAGACAGCGACGAGGCATCCAGCGCGCCGACTCCGTTGCGCAGAATACGGATGCGATCACCGTCCTGGCCACGAATAATCGGTCGACTCGCACCCGGGCCGAAGTACGACGAGGACACGCCGGGTTGCTTGTTCAGGGTTTCGCCGAGGCTGCCCTTCTGTTGGAACGTGAGGTCGTCGCCGCTAAGTACCGTCGAGGGCGAGGCAAGTGTCTGGCTGCCGAGCGGATTGCCGGTGATGACTTGCGGTTGCAGTTCGAGGGTGTCGGCGGCGAATACCGGCGACGCAAAAAGCAGCGCGGCGGCCAACGGATTGAGGCGTCGTTGCAGGGGGTGGGAACGGGCAGGCATTGCAAAATTTCCATGCGCTGAAATGTGAGGATCGCTGCCAGCGTTTTGCTTTAACGCTGGTAGAAACAGAATGAAACGAATTTTATGTTATACAATAACATTTCTTCCTGTCATCCCGATTTTCACATTTTGTTTTTTGCAGAGGCTCAACAACGCATGTTTCAAGCAGGCAGCCGCTATCGGCTCATCCGTGAAGTGCTCCGAAAGAAGCTGAAAGACTTTGCCTATCACCCTCCAATAGTCGGCCTATTAGCTGACTCTCCAAGTCGGGTCTAGCCTTACTAGTCCGAAGTCGGCACGAGCCGGCCGTAGCAGACCTGATAAGGACCCGAACATGGCAAACGAATCGAAATGCCCGTTCAACCACGCCGCCGGTGGTGGCACGACGAACCGTGACTGGTGGCCGAATCAACTCAACCTGAAAATTCTGAGTCAGCACTCGCCCAAGTCCGATCCGTTGGGCAAGGACTTCGACTACGCCAAAGCCTTCAAGAGCCTCGACTTTCAAGCCCTGAAACAAGACCTCAACGCACTGATGACCGACTCCCAGGATTGGTGGCCGGCCGACTTCGGCCATTACGGTCCCCTCTTCATCCGCATGGCCTGGCACAGCGCCGGCACCTATCGCACCGCCGATGGCCGTGGTGGCGCCGGCTCCGGGCAACAACGTTTTGCGCCGCTGAACAGCTGGCCGGACAACGTCAGCCTCGACAAGGCCCGGCGCCTGTTATGGCCGATCAAGCAGAAATATGGCCGCAATATTTCCTGGGCCGACCTGATCGTTCTCACCGGGAACGTCGCGCTGGAATCCATGGGCTTCAAAACCTTCGGCTTCTCCGGTGGCCGCCCCGATGTGTGGGAGCCGGACGAAGATGTCTATTGGGGTTCCGAGCACGAATGGCTCGGTGGCGACAGCCGTTACGGCAAAGACAAGTCAGCCATGCAGGAGCCCGGTGACGGCACGCTGGTCGCCGAGCCGGATCTGCACGGCAAAGAAGAGAGCCGCACCGATCAGGGTGAACGTAATCTGGAAAACCCGCTCGCTGCGGTGCAAATGGGCCTGATCTATGTGAACCCAGAAGGCCCTGAGGGCAATCCGGACCCGGTCGCATCGGCCCACGATATCCGCGAAACCTTTGGCCGCATGGCCATGAACGATGAAGAAACCGTCGCGTTGATCGCCGGCGGTCACGCCTTCGGTAAAACTCACGGCGCCGGCCCTGCCGATAACGTCGGGCCTGAGCCGGAAGCGGCCGGCCTCGAAGAACAGGGCCTAGGCTGGCGCAACGCGTTCGGTACCGGCAAGGGTGGCGACACCATTACTAGCGGTCTGGAAGTGACCTGGACCACCACGCCGACGAAGTGGAGTAACAACTACCTGGAAAACCTGTTCGGCTTCGAGTGGGAGTTGACCAAAAGCCCGGCTGGTGCGCACCAGTGGATTCCGAAGAACGGCGCCGGCGCTGGCACCGTTCCGCATGCCCATGATCCAAACAAGAAACTCTCGCCAACCATGCTCACCTCTGACCTGGCGCTGCGTTTCGATCCGGCCTACGAGCAGATCTCGCGGCGCTTCCTCGCCAATCCCGATCAACTGGCCGATGCGTTTGCCCGTGCCTGGTACAAGTTGATCCACCGCGACATGGGTCCGCTGTCTCGCTACCTCGGCCCGGAACTGCCGAACGAAGAACTGCTGTGGCAAGACCCGATTCCGGATGCCACGCACCCACTGATCGACGACAGCGACGCTGCCGCGCTGAAAAGCAAAATCCTCGCGTCGGGGCTTTCGGTGTCGCAACTGGTCTCGACCACTTGGGCCGCTGCCTCGACATTCCGCGGTTCGGATAAACGCGGTGGCGCCAACGGCGGCCGCCTGCGTCTGGCACCGCAGAAGTTCTGGCAGGCCAACCAGCCTGAGCAACTGGCCAAAGTGCTGCAAACCCTTGAGGGCATTCAGAACGAGTTCAATGGCGGCGCTGCCGGCAAGAAAGTCTCGCTCGCGGACCTGATCGTGTTGGCCGGGAATGCCGGGGTCGAACAAGCAGCGAAAAATGCCGGCCATTCGGTCACGGTGCCATTCACTCCGGGACGGACGGATGCCAGCCAGGAGCAAACCGACGTCGACTCCTTTGGCTTCCTTGAACCGATTGCCGATGGCTTCCGCAACTACAGCAAAGGCAAGTACACCGTTTCGGCCGAGGCGCTGCTGATCGACAAGGCACAACTGCTGACCCTCACCGCACCGGAAATGACTGTGCTGCTGGGTGGTTTGCGGGTGTTGAATACCAACGTCGGGCAAACCCGGCATGGCGTGTTCACCTCGCAAACTGAAGCGCTGACCAACGACTTCTTCACCAACCTGCTGGACATGGGCGTGGAGTGGAAGCCGACTTCAAGGGATGCGGATGAGTTCGAGGGGCGCGACCGTAAAACCGGCAGCGTGAAGTGGACGGCGACGCGGGTGGATCTGGTGTTTGGTTCCAATGCACAGTTGAGGGCGCTGGCTGAGGTGTATGCCAGTTCGGATGCGAAGGAGCAGTTTGTGAAGGACTTTGTGGCGGCGTGGACGAAGGTCACCAACCTGGACCGGTTTGACCTGAAGTAATTTTTCGGAAAATGAAAACGCCGCATTGTTTCAATGCGGCGTTTTTTGTGTGTACGGCTTGGGTTTTATGGTGATGCGTAAACCCTACCCCCTCACCCCAGCCCTCTCCCCCAGGGGGGGCGAGGGGGAAAGGGAGCCGATCTTCGTGCTGTTCAAAACCTGAGTTCGCCTCCGGACTTTCAGGTCGGCGTAACTCGAACATTCACCTCGATCAGTCCCCTCTCCCTTTGGGAGAGGGCTAGGGTGAGGGGCTTTTGATCTGTTTCAGAATCTGAGTTCGACTCCGGACTTTCAGGTCGGCGTATAGCGCAAAGACACCTCGGTCAGTCCCCTCTCCCACTGGGAGAGGGTTAGGGTGAGGGCCGGTCCACAGCTGGAACACCGACTCCGCTACACCATCAAGCCAGACTTTTGCTCACCACCTCATACACATCACTCGACAACTGCCCCGACGCCCGAATCCGCTCCAGCTCAGCCTTCATCAGCGCCTGCCGCGCACCGTCGTATTTACGCCACCGAGTCAGCGGCGCCAATTGCCGAGAAGCAATCTGTGGGTTGAAGCCGTTCAGCTCGATCACCAGATCCGCGAGGAAGCGATAACCGGAACCGTCCGCCGCGTGGAAGTTGATCAGGTTCTGCCCGGCAAACGCACCGACCAGCGCACGCACCTTGTTCGGGTTCTTGATGTTGAACGCCGGGTGCTGCATCAACGCTTTCACGCGCTCCAGACCGCCTGGCAAAGTGCTGCCGGCCTGCACGCTGAACCACTGATCCATGACCAGCGGGTTGTCCTTGAAGTGCTCGGCGAAACTGGCCAGTGCCAGCGCTTTCTGCTCTTCGAACGGCGAGTTGACCAACACCGCCAGCGCCGTCAAGCGCTCGGTCATGTTGTCGGCGCTCTCGAACTGCTCCAGCGCCGCTGCCAATACTTCCGGCTTGCCGCTGAGCATCAGGTACGACAGCGCAATATTCTGCAGCGCGCGACGAGCGAAATGCTCGGCTTCGGCCACATACGGGGTTTTCTTCGACAGGTCACGGTTGGCCTGATAACGCAGCCACAGCGCCTCGAACAAACTGTCCGCCAGTTGCTTGCGGGCAAATTCGCGAGCGGTGTGAATCGCCTCGACATCCGCCACTTCGCTGATTTCGGTCAGATAGGCCTCACCCGGCAGCGAGAGCATTTCCGCAACCATCGCCTGATCCAGCGACTCATCGGACAGCACGGTTTTCAGCGCCGACACCAGACGCGGATCAAGCTTCAGACTCTCGCCCTTCTGCTGCTGGCCGATCAACTCTTGCAGGACCTGCACCGACAGTTGCTGACCGGCATCCCAGCGGTTGAAGCCGTCGCTGTCGTGCTGCATCAGGAACATCAGTTGATCGCGGTTGTACGGGAAGCTCAGTTTCACCGGCGCCGAGAAGCCGCGCAGCAGCGATGGCAGCGGCTGTGCAGCGATATCAACGAAGGTGAAAGTCTGCTCGGCTTCAGTCACCGAGATCACGCGAGTAGTGCCTTGCGCCGATGATTCGCCAGCCAGACGCAGGGCAATCTCGTTGCCCTGGCTGTCGAGCAGGCCGAGTTCGACCGGAATCACGAACGGCAGTTTTTCAACTTTATCCGGGGTTTCCGGGCAGCTCTGGCGGAAGGTCAGGCTGTAGGTTTTCGCGGCGGCGTCGTACGACTCGCTAACCGCCAGACGCGGCGTGCCGGCCTGGCTGTACCAGCGCTTGAACTGGGTCAGATCGACACCGTTGGCATCTTCCATCGCCTTGATGAAGTCGTCGCAGGTCACCGCTTGACCGTCATGGCGCTCGAAGTACAGATCGCTGCCCTTACGGAAGCCTTCGGCGCCGAGCAAGGTGTGGATCATGCCGACCACTTCCGAACCCTTCTCGTACACGGTCAGGGTGTAGAAGTTGGAAATCTCGATAAAGCTGTCCGGGCGCACAGCGTGGGCCATCGGGCCGGCATCTTCGGCGAACTGGTGGGTGCGCAGGTAAGCCACGTCTTGAATACGCTTGACCGTGGCCGAGTTCATGTCGGCGGAGAAGCCGGAATCACGGAACACCGTGAAACCTTCCTTCAGCGACAGCTGGAACCAGTCGCGGCAGGTCACGCGATTGCCCGACCAGTTGTGGAAGTATTCGTGAGCGACGATCGCTTCAACGCGCTGGTGCGCAGCATCGGTCGCGGTTTCGGCGCGGGCCAGCACGGCGCTGGAGTTGAAGATGTTGAGACCCTTGTTCTCCATCGCGCCCATGTTGAAGTCGTTGACCGCGACGATCATGAAGATGTCCAGATCGTACTCGCGACCGTAAACCTCTTCGTCCCAGCGCATCGACTTCTTCAGGCTGTTCATCGCGTGCTGGCACTTGTCGATGTTTTCCGGCTCGACGTAAATGCGCAGCGCGACGTTGCGCTGGGTCATGGTGGTGAAGGTGTCTTCAACGCACCACAAGTCACCGGCCACCAGCGCAAACAGGTACGCCGGTTTCATGAACGGGTCTTCCCACGTAGCCCAGTGCCGGCCGTCTTCGCCCGGGCCCGAGGCAATCGGGTTGCCGTTGGAGAGCAGCACCGGGTAGCTGTGCTGTTCGGCGACCACGGTGGTGGTGAACTTGCTCATCACGTCCGGGCGGTCGAGGTAATAAGTGATCTTGCGGAAACCTTCGGCCTCGCACTGGGTGCAGAACATCGTGCCGGACTTGTACAGGCCTTCCAGTGCGGTGTTGGTTTCCGGGTGGATCTTGACGCTGGTGTCGAGCGTGAAGGTTTCGCTGGTCGGTTGCAGAGTCAGATGGTTTTCGGTCAGCTGGTAGTCGGCGTCAGACAGCGCCTGATCGGCCAGACTCACAGACAACAATTCCAGCTGCTGGCCATCGAGTACCAGCGGCGGCAGGCCCGGGCCACGCGCCGGGTTGCGGCGCATCACCAACTGCGCGTGCACCAGGCTGTGATCCTCGAACAACTCGAAGGTCAGGTGTGTTTCGTCGATCAGGTACTCGGGCGCCTGATAGTCCTTCAGGTAAATCATCTTCGGTTGTTCGGTGCGCATGCTGGCGTCCTTATTGATGCACGGCGAGCTGATAGGCCGTGTACTTGCGAATGTTGATCACGCCGGTGTCGAAGATCAGGTACTGGCCCTTGATCCCCAGCAGCGTGCCTTCGGCAATCGGGTTCTTGTCCAGGTTGAAGCTGACGATTTTGGCCGGGTATTGCTCGACCGGGTAGCGGATTTCCAGCGGTTCGACATCGGCAATGGTCTGAATCGCCTGCAGGCCGAATCGCTCCTGCAAACCTTGCAGGCCTTCGGCGCAGCTTTCGAATAACTGGTCACGTACCTGCGCCAGATCGACCGCCGCCGCATCACCCTTGAGCAACGCGCGCCAGTTGGTCTTGTCAGCCACCTGACTGCGGAACAGGTCTTCAACGAAGCCCGATTGCTGCCGTGTCGAGACGCGCATGATCGGCAATGCCTGACATGCACCCTGATCGATCCAGCGAGTCGGCAGTTGCGTAGCACGAGTAATGCCAACCTTGATGCCCGACGAATTGGACAGGTAAACCACGTGATCGGTCATGCAGAACTGCTCGCCCCACGCTGGATCGCGACAGGTGCCGGCGTCATAGTGGCAACGCTCCGGGCTCATGATGCACAGATCGCACTGCGCCAGTTTGGTCATGCACGGGTAGCAATAGCCCTGACTGAAACTGGTTTTGGTCTTGCGCCCGCAATGGGTGCAGTGGATCGCCCCCAGGTATTCCAGACGCACCGTGGTGCCGATCAACGGGTTGACCGGCACCTCGACGTCATCCAGACGAAACGCGTATTGCACGTTCGGCCCGTCCAGGCGCGCCGACATTTTGCTGATTGCACCGCGGCCAATCTCGATCAATGGATGGCATCCGACTTGAACAGGATGTTCGGCACTTCAATCGACTTCGAGGCACATTCCTGCGGGCCCATGTAACCGGTGCGCTGGTCTTCAGGCAGGTTCTGGATTTCCCAGGCGATCATCGCCTGCAACGACAGCTCGCGCTGTTCGGCGGTGAGTTTGCCACCGTCGGACCATTTGCCGATTTCCACGGCCAGCTTCAGGCTCTCGTAGATGTCCGGGGTAATGTTGTTGATCATGTCGTTAAAAGAGGACATCAGGGTCTCCGTGCTCTTTATCTACAGAAAATTTTAGGCGGCCAGTTTACGGCGGTTATACAAACCGCCCAACAAACCGGTGAAGCATCCGATGAGTAACCCGCCGACGTGGGCAGCGTTGGCGATTTCGCCGAAACCGATCATCGAGATCAGCCCGGACATGCACACCAGCAACCACACCAGCATCATCACCAGCACGCCGCGCGGGAGGCGATAGGCGGGGTTCGGCGACAGCAGCTGGAAGATCCAGCAATGCCCGAGCAAACCGTAAAGTACGCCGGACAGCCCGCCAAACAAGGTCGCGCCGCTCCAGACAAACTGTGCGTAGTTGGAAACGAGGCTGAACAACAGCGTCAAGCCGATCAGGTTAATGCTGCCCTGACGCGACTCGATACGCCGGCCCAGCTCCCAGTACCACATGCCGTTCATGGCCAGGTGGAGGATGCCGAAGTGGATCAGCATCGGCGTGACCAGCCGCCACCACTGCCCTGCCGCCAGGCTGTCGGCCAACGGTGTGAAATGGATGTACTCGCCGACCACCTGAAAATCGAGGAAGGTCAGCCAGCGCAGGGTCTGCAGATTCTCACCGAGGTACGTCAATCCACCAACGATCAGGCACAACAACAGGATGAACCCCGTGGCCTTGGCGTATTTCAGTTGCTCGGCAAAGCTCGGCCGCTTGACGGTCGGCGCGACGGGAATGTCCATTTGCTGATCGGGATCGCCAGCCGGGAAGCGTTCGTAGAGTGAACGCACGTCATCGCTGATTTCCGCCGGCGCCCACAACACTTGTTCGCCGGCCTCTTCGCTGACCCGATGCGGCACTTGCATACGTTGCAGCAGTTTGACGAAACCGCTCAAGTCCACTGCCAACGGCAGACGTAATACCGCTACCGCACTCATTGCAGCACCTCCGGCCGCTCGACATCGACCCAGACAAATTTATGCGGATCGAGGCGGGTTTCCTGATCCAGACGATAGGCGACCAGTTTGCCGTAGAGCACCGCGCTGTAATCCAGACACGCGAGGTTCGGGCGGATCGGCGCCGGTTTGCCGCTGCGCCAATAGTGGCCGACGAACAGCAACGGCTCGTCGACGCCGTAGCGCAGCAGGTTGTTTTTTTCGCTGGAGGTCAGCGGCTTCTGCGCCACCGGATCCGGCAGTGCATCCGGCTGGAAGACGATATCGCCGTAGGTTTTCGGATCGTCTTCCCAGAACTTGGTGCGGAAGAACGACCGCACCAGACCGTCGCCGCTGGTCATGGTCAGGCCATCCGGCAGGCGCATGTCAGTGCCGCGCAGCAGACGGTCGAACACGGTGCAGGCGAAGCTGTCCGGCACGGCCGAGGCCTGCAGGAAGTGTTCGTCGATGCAGCCATTGGGGAACAGCGCTCGCAACGGTTCGATCAGTCCGGCATCCCAGCAAGCGTGGACAACACGGAAACGTCCGGCGTCGACAAACAGCGGCAGCTCGTAAAACCAGCGCTGGAAATCATGCCAGTCGCCAGGATGATCTTCGAATTGAGTCAGGGTTTCGTGCAGCAGGCGTGCATGGCGCGGCGTGTGTTCACGCACGAACTGCTTGCCGCTGCCCGGTAGCGCCGGCGTGCTCCAGCCCAGCGCGTTGAATTCGTGGTTGCCCATGATGCACAAGGCCTGACCGGCCTCGACCATGTCGTGGACGATGTGCAGCGCTTCGCGAATGCGTGGGCCACGGTCGATGATGTCGCCGACGAACACGGCCATGCGCGATGGATGCCGCCAGACCCCGCCCTGCTTGTGATAACCGAGTCGGTCAAGCAAGTGTTCGAGGGTCAGGGCGCATCCGTGCACGTCACCAATCAGGTCATAACTGCGCGCGGGATCGAGCATCAGTCGCCTCCACCGCCCAGCTTGCTGCCCCAGCCGAGCTTGGTGCGGCAGACTTCGTAGTAGTTATGGTCGAGCGGATGAATCAAGCGCAGCTTCTGCGCTTTCTTGCTGACGGTGATGGTGTCGCCCGGCGCGCAGGTGAAATGGTTCTGCCCGTCACAGGAGACTTGCGGGTAAATCTGCATGTTTTTCGACACGACGATTTTCAGCTCACTGTTGCCATCGACCACAATTGGCCGGCTCGATAACATATGGGGGTACATCGGCACGATCACAATGGCATCGAGCTTGGGATGCATGATCGGCCCACCAGCGGACAGCGCGTACGCGGTGGAACCGGTCGGCGTGGCGACGATCAGGCCGTCGGCCTTCTGGCTGCAGACGAACTGGCCGTCGATGTACAACTCGAACTCGATCATCCGCGTCGATTTGCCGGGGTGCAGCACCACATCATTGAGCGCGTCGCCCTGACCAATGGCCTCGGCATGCCGGCGCACTTCGGCTTGCAGCAGGAAGCGGTTTTCCACCAGATAGTGGCCGTCGAGCACCTTGGCGACTTCGACTTCCAGCTCATCCGGGCGAATATCGGTGAGGAAGCCGAGGCTGCCACGGTTGATCCCCAGCACCGGAATATTGTGTTTGGCCAGCGCACGTGCGGCGCCGAGCAGGCTGCCGTCACCGCCGACGACGATGACCATGTCGCAGACTTCGCCGAGCATCTTGCGCGACGAGGTTTGCAGGCCGTGGCCCGGCAGCACTTCAGCGATGGTGTCTTCGAGGATCACATGCAGGTGACGATCGAGCAGAAACCGTTTCAGTCGGCGGACGGTATCCAGCACCTGGGAACTGCCCAGGCGACCGATGATGCCGATATTACGAAATTGCTCCATGGGACCTCTGCGGACAATCGAAAACGCGAAAAACACGATTATGGGCGAAAGCGCCGGTTAGACAAAATCCTTTCAGCCTCAAGGGTGTGCTCGTGTTTACGGCTATGCTCGCAAGATGATCCTATTTCCCGACTTGCTGCAGTTGCCCCACCAATTACGCCATCCGGAAGTGCGCGATCTGGCGTGGGTGATCCTCGCCCCGCCGATGCTTGCCACCACACCGTGGCCGCAGCGCCATCCGCTGGCGGGCAGTGACTGGGTGCACGATCCAGAGCGACTGGAGCACTGGTTGCGCCAGCTTGATCACGACAGCTATGGCTTGCTGCATTGGTTGTCACAGGCACGTACGCGGCGGCTGGGCTTGTATTACGAGCGTCTGTGGCAGTTTGCCGTGCAGCATGCGCCGGGCATTGAATTGATCGCCGCCAACCTGCCGATCCGCCGTGAGGGCCACACCCTCGGTGAGCTGGACATGCTGCTGCGTGATCGCGATGGCGTGCATCACCTGGAACTGGCGATCAAGCTTTACCTTGGGCCGCAAAATGGTGACGGTCGTGATCCGGCGCAATGGCTGGGGCCGGGTTGTCATGATCGGCTGGACCGCAAGCTGGCGCATCTGGCGCAACATCAGTTGCCGATTTCGGCGCGCCCGGAAAGCCGTGCAGTATTGGCGAAGCTGGACATCGAGGTGTTCAGTGCGCAGCTGTGGCTGGGCGGTTATCTGTTGTACCCGTGGCCCGGGCAGGCTGAATCACCGAACGGTGCGCATCCGCAGCATTTGCGCGGCAGTTGGTTGCATCAGAAGGACTGGCCGGCGTTTGTCGCGCAACGTCCAGCCGGACGCTGGCAACCCCTGCCCCGCCATGCCTGGCTGGCGCCGGCGCATTATCCGGCGGATCAGACCTGGACTTTGGAGCATTTACGGATGTGGCTGGAGGATCTTGAGCCACTGGCCCCGGCGCAGTTGATGGTACGCCTGATCGAGAATGTGCGAGGGCAATGGGAAGAGGCTGAGCGGTTGTTTCTGGTGTCCGACCTTTGGCCGAATGTACCCGGCCAGGCCTGATTTTTTTGTGTCGCCTGTACCGGCCCCATCGCTGGCAAGCCAGCTCCCACAGGTTTTGTGCTGTGGCCCAGATAGTGAACACACCACAAAGCTAATGGGAGCTGGCTTTGTGGTGCGACTCAGGTAGTGAGCACACCGCAAAGTTAATAGGAGCTGGCTTTGTGGTGTGGCTCAGGTAGTGAGCACACCACAAAGTTAATAGGAGCTGGCTTTGTGGTGTGGCTCAGGTAGTGAGCACACTACAAAGTTAATAGGAGCTGGCTTTGTGGTGCGACTCAGGTAGTGAGCACACCACAAAGTTAATAGGAGCTGGCTTTGTGGTGTGGCTCAGGTAGTGAGCACACAGAAGATCCCTGTGGGAGCTGGCTTGCCAGCGATTGCGGCCGACTCGGTCTAAAGGGACAGCCGCACAGCCAAAGCCGCCAACGTCACCAACAACACCGGCACCGTCAACACAATCCCGACCCGGAAGTAATACCCCCAGCCAATGTGAATGCCCTTGCGCTCCAGCACATGCAGCCACAACAACGTCGCCAGACTGCCGATCGGCGTGATCTTCGGCCCCAGATCGCTGCCAATCACGTTGGCATAGATCATCGCCTCCTTGACCACCCCGCTCGCCTGACTCGCATCGATCGATAACAAGCCAATCAACACCGTCGGCAGGTTATTCATGATCGACGACAGCAACGCCGTCAGCACCCCCGTGCCCATTGCCGCGCCCCAGACGCCGTGACCTGCGAAGACATCCAGCCAACCGGCCAGATACCCGGTCAGCCCGGCATTGCGCAGGCCATAGACCACCAGATACATGCCCAGCGAAAAAATCACGATCTGCCACGGCGCTTCCTTCATCACCTTGCGCGTGGAAATCTTGTGGCCACGGGCGGCGATGCCCAGCAACAGCGCGGCGCACACGGCGGAAATCGCACTGATCGGAATGCCCAGCGGCTCCAGCGCAAAGCAACCGATCAGCAGAATCACCAACACCGCCCAACCGGCATAGAACGTGGCTTTATCGTGGATCGCGGTTTCGGGATGTTCGAGTTGCTCAGGGTCGTACGCCGCTGGGATGTCGCGGCGGAAGAACCACAGCAACATACCCAGCGTTGCCGCGACGCTGACGAAGTTCACCGGCACCATCACCGCTGCGTAGCGGTTGAAGCCAATGTGAAAGAAGTCCGCCGAAACAATGTTGACCAGGTTCGACACCACCAGCGGCAGGCTCGCCGTGTCCGCAATAAAACCCGCGCCCATGACAAAGGCCAAGGTCGCGGCCGGAGAAAACCGTAGCGCCAGCAACATCGAAATCACGATCGGCGTGAGGATCAGCGCCGCGCCGTCATTGGCGAACAGCGCTGAAACCAGCGCGCCGAGCAGCACCATAAAGGCAAACAGCTTGCGCCCGCTGCCCCGCCCCCAACGCGCCACGTGCAACGCGGCCCAATTGAAAAACCCGGCTTCGTCGAGCAACAGGCTGATGATGATCAGCGCGACAAAAGTGCCAGTGGCGTTCCAGATGATCTGCCACACCAGCGGGATATCGCTCAGGTGCACAACGCCGAAGATCAGCGCCAGCACGGCGCCAAGCGTCGCACTCCAGCCGACGCCGAGGCCTTTGGGTTGCCAGATGACAAGGGTAATGGTCAGCAGGAAAATCAGTGATGCAGCGAGCATCCGCAACAGCCTTAAATTGAAATGGGGTTATGAAGCCAACACAAAACCTGTAGGCCTTCGCCTGCTCGCGATAGCGGACTGTCAGTTACCAATTGGTCGACTGACACACCGCTATCGCGAGCAGGCGAAGGCCTACATTGTTCCGTGTACAGGTTACTTCTTGTGTTGCTCTACGAACTGTCCGTACGCATTGATAAAGCTTTGCAGAAAAGGTTTCACCGACTCACTCAACTTGCCCGCCTCATCAAACGCCGAACCTGCCCCGCCCAGGTACGCTTCCGGCTGCTGCATGCACGGCACATTGAGAAAGACGAACGACTGGCGCAGATGCTGGTTCGCGCCGAAACCACCGATAGCGCCGGGCGATACACTGATCACTGCACCCGGTTTGCCACTCCAGACAGCCTTGCCATAAGGCCGCGAGCCGACGTCGATGGCATTCTTCAGCGGCGCTGGCACTGAACGGTTGTATTCGGGCGTGACAAACAGCACCGCGTCGGATGAAGCCACTTTTTGCCTGAAAGTGCTGTAGGCTGCCGGCGGTGAATCACCGTCGATGTCTTCGTTATACAGTGGCAGATCGCCAATTTCGACAATCTCAAGCTTTAGGTTCGCCGGGGCCAGTTCTGCCAGTGCCAGGGCGACTTTGCGATTGATCGATGCTTTGCGCAGGCTACCGACCACTACGGCGACGTTGTAGACATTGCTCATGGAAGACTCTCGATGGTCCGTGGGAGGAGCGAGTAGTTATAGATGATCCGGTGACGATTCCACCAGCACACAAGGGCAAATTCCTGCGTGCTGATTATTTTTTTCCTGTAGGAAAACTTACAGGCCTTGATGGCGGTCTACCAAGCCGCAAATCAAGCGTTTTATCTCCAGAGGTTCTAAGCAGATGGCAGCAGTACTCGTCGGTCAGTTCCATGCAAGAGATGCGGAAGGCCGCGTTTATTCCGTGCATGAGTTCCAGGAATCCAATCCGTCGGCAGACGGTTCCACTGGCTCGGAGCCGATTTACAAACTGGCGATTGGCGATCGCGTGAACAAGGTCAGCGAGAACGAGTTTCTCCTGGTCCAGTCAGGTATCACCCTGACGCGTGAACCCGAGCCAACCGTCGCTTCATAACTGGCCGTTATGAGCAGAAGTCATATGCGCAGACTTGGGGTAGGATTCAGCCACTGACCCCACCTGCTGAACATGGACTTCACGCATGCGTTTACGTCATATCGAAGTGATTCAGGCGCTCTTGCAGACCGGTCACCTGGGCACCGCCGCCGAATGGTTGCAGTTGCCGGTGGCCGAGGTCGAAGAGCGTTTGCGCGAAGCCGAGAGTCAGTTGGGGTTCATGCTGTTCGCCAGCGTGCGCGGACGCCTGCAATCGACACCCGAAGCGCGGGCGTTGCAGGTCGAAATCGCTCACGTTTATGAAGCGCTGGAGCCGGTGCAACGGCTGGCCAGCAGCCTCAGGCAATACCTCGCCCCACCTTTGCGCATCATCGGCACTGCGCCGCTGGCGCAACAATTACTGCCACAAAGTCTCGCCGCCCTGCGTCGTCGTCTGCCCGACGCACCGTGCAGCCTGTTCAGCGCGCCGACTCGCGACATTGTCCGCAGCCTGTTGCTGCGCGAGAGCGATCTCGGTTTAAGCCTGCACGACCCCGAACACCCCGACATTGATTGCCGGCCATTGGCCCAGGGCAAGCTGCAATTGCTCGCGCCCCATGGCTGGTTGCAGCCGAAACAGAAATACATTTCCCTGCAGGATCTGGCCGGTCAGGCCATGATCGGCCTCGAAGGTCAGGACCCGTTGAGCCCGGCACTGGAAAACAAACTCCAGGCGCTGCGCCCGGCGCCGAGCGTGCAGACGCGGGTGCAAACCCATCAGATGATGCGCAGCATGGTCGAGGCCGGTGAAGGCCTGGCCATCGTCGACCCGTTCACTGCACTGGGCGCGCGCCCGGCCGGGCTGGATGTCTGCCCGCTGTCGCCGGCCGTACCGATCAGCGTCTACGCGCTGACCTTCAAGCACGTCGCGCCGTCGGCAGCGATTCAGACATTACTGGCGATCCTCACGGAACAAGCCGAGGCGATGCTGGCGAGCTGATCGGGTTCTCCAACGGGTTATCGAATAATCGATACCAGAACAGCGCCACTTCGGCGGTGTTCGGATCAATGCCGCGATAGCGCAACTGGTCGATACCACCGATCACATAGCCGCAACGCTCATACAGTCGACAGGCGCCGAGGTTGTTGTTCTGGGTTTCCAGCATGATCCCCGGCAGCTTTTTCTTGCGGCTCCAGAACTGCGCGACATCCAGCAAGGCCTTGGCCACACCATGGCGGCGCGCCGGCGCATGCACCGCCAGTTCATCGATATGCGCGAAGCCGTTCCAGTTGGTGCTGATCACCAGATGGCCGACCGGCTCATCGTCGAGATAGGCCATGAAAATCGCGCTGTCCGGCGCGTTGTGGAAAGCGCTGAACTCCTCCGGATCGATGCCGTAGCACTTGCGGTACGGCACGATCGGCGTCACCCGCCATTGTTCCACAGGCTGGCCAATCACGGCGGCACCATAGGCCGCGACTTCGAAGCTGAAGTCGCTGCCCCAGATATACGGCGCAAAGCCTTCATCGGCGACGCGCACCGACAGCCCTGGGTATTTTGGATTCATGACCGGTTGCATACTGGGAAAAGTCCTCATTCCTTGACGCAATCGACGGTGTATTGCCGCCCATTGCCTTCATCTTCGTGCTGCAATCCATGCACATCCGCGACAAAACCGGGGAAGCTGCTATCGAACGTGCGAGCAAATTTCAGGTAATCAATAATCGATCGGGTCGATTCGGTAAAGCGTTCGCCGGGCATGATCAGCGGAATGCCCGGCGGATACGGTACGAGCATGACCGCCGCAACCCTGCCTTCCAGCTCATCGATCGGCACCGCTTCGACTTCGCCGCGCACCAGATGATCGTAGGCGTGGGCCGGTTTCATGGCAATTTCCGGCAGCACGGTATACATACGTTTGAGGTGTTTGGCTGTGGCGTTGCTGCGGTAGCAGGCGTGCAATTGATCGCACAAATCGCGCAGGCCCATGCCGCGATAACGCGCGGTGTCTTGCTGAGCCACACACGGCAGGCAGGTGTCGAGGCGCACATTCGCATCGTAGCTGCGCTTGAACTCCAGCAGTTCGGTGAGCAGCGTGCTCCATTTGCCTTTGGTAATGCCCATCGAGAACAGCACAAGGAACGAATACAGCCCGGTCTTCTCCACCACCAGGCCGCGCTCCCAAAGAAACTTGCTGACCACCGCCGCCGGGATGCCCTTCTCGCTCAGCGCGCCACCGGCATTGAGCCCCGGCATGACGAGGGTGACCTTGATCGGATCGAGCAACACGTAATCGTCACTGACTTCGCCGAAACCATGCCAATCGGCATCCGGTTGCAGCAGCCAGTCCTCGGTCTGCACGCGATCAATGCCTTCGACACCCGGCGGCTGCCAGATCGAAAACCACCAGTCATCGGCGGCAATGTGCTGGCGCAGATTGGCCAGCGCGCGACGAAAGCTCAGGGCTTCGTCGAAGGTTTCCTGCAACAGCGAACGCCCGGCCGGGCCTTCCATCATCGCCGAGGCCACGTCCAGCGAAGCGATGATGCTGTACTGCGGCGAGGTCGAAATGTGCATCATGAACGCTTCATTGAAACGGTCGCGGTCGAGTTGACGCGCGCCGCCGTCCTGCACATGAATCATCGACGCCTGACTGAACGCCGCCAGCAGTTTGTGCGTGGAATGCGTGGTGAATACCAGCGGGCTGTCTTCGCTGCGCGAGGTGGCCATGCCGTAGCGCCCGGTGAAGAATTCATGAAACGCCGCGTAGGCGTACCAGGCTTCATCGAAATGCAGCACTTCGACGCTGTTGCCGAGGCTTTGCTTGATCAACTCGGCGTTGTAACAGAGGCCATCGTAGGTCGAGTTGGTGACCACGGCGAGTTTGACTTTCGCTGTGCGGCCCTTGGTCAGCGGGCTGGCATCGATCTTCGCTTGAATCGATTCGCGGCTGAATTCGCTCAGCGGAATCGGCCCGATAATCCCCAGCTCATTGCGCTCCGGGCACAGGTACAACGGAATGGCGCCGGTCATGATGATGGCGTGCAACACCGACTTGTGGCAGTTGCGATCGACCAGCACCAGATCATCGCGCCCGACCATCGAGTGCCAGACAATCTTGTTGGCGGTCGAGGTGCCATTGATCACGAAAAAGGTGTGATCGGCGCCGAAATTGCGCGCCGCCCGCGCTTCCGCTTCGGCCAGTGGCCCGGTGTGATCGAGCAGAGAACCGAGTTCCGGCACCGACACCGACAAATCCGAACGCAGGGTGTTTTCACCGAAGAACTGATGGAACGCCTGCCCCACCGGACTCTTGTGATACGCCACGCCGCCGCCATGGCCGGGAGTGTGCCAGGAATAATTGGAGTCCGCCGTATGCTGCACCAGCGCCTTGAAAAACGGCGGCAGCAAGCCATCCAGATACTTGCGCGCCGCCCGCGCCACTTGCCGCGCCAGAAACGGCACGGTGTCCTCGAACAGATAGAGAATGCCGCGCAATTGATTGAGCTCGGCCATGGCATCGGCCGGGGCATTTTCCAGGGTGACCTGCTCACCGAGGGCGAAGATCGGCAGATCCGGCGCACGCACCCGTGCAAGACCGATCAGTTCGGCCATGTTCTGCAACAGATGCGAGTTAGTGCTGGCGTCCTCGGCGGCAATCAGCATGCACGCGAGGCCATGGTGAGTCGATGCCACCAACCGCCCTTCGGTGTAGTCGATGGCCGAAACGATATTGAAACCTTCCTGCTCCAACTCCCGGGCGATGCCACGGATACGGTCACCCGCGACCGTGTCGGCCTTGATGTCGCGATGGACGATCAACACCGGAAACTTCAAATCTTTGTACATGAGGCTCAGTGTCCCGAGGCGGCAGAATTGAATCGGCCAATGCACTCAGGGTAGAGGGTTGCAGCGAAAGTGGCGAGGGTGGCCAGTTGGCTTCATGGCGCCAAAAACAAAAGATCGCAGCCTTCGGCAGCTCCTACAGGGGATTGCATTCCAATGTAAGAGCTGCCGCAGGCTGCGATCTTTTGATCTTCAGGCTTGGGCGTCGGCTTCGGCGATCTGCGTCCATAACGCCGGGCCACCGGCAGACTTGGCAATGATCTCCAACCGCACCAGATGCGCCGCCAGCTCCTCTTCCGTCGCACGAATGATTCGCGCTGGCTGGCGATCCGCCGGCAAACGACGAATCTCGGTCGCCGAGTTGTCCGCACCATCGCCAGTGCCATTGCCGTCAGACGCATTACCCGCCAGCGACAGACTGGTCTGGCCACCGGTCATGGTCAGGTAGACGTCGGCGAGAATCTCCGAGTCGAGCAAAGCGCCGTGCAATTCACGGCCGGAGTTGTCGACGCCATAACGTTTGCACAACGCATCGAGGCTGTTGCGCTGCCCCGGGTGACGTTCCCGGGCCATCATCAGGGTGTCGAGGATCGAGCAGTGCTGGGTGATGTCAGCGCGATCCTGCTGGCCCATCAAGGCGAATTCGTTGTTGATGAAGCCAACGTCGAACGCCGCGTTGTGGATGATCAGCTGCGCGCCTTTGATGAACTCGAAAAACTCATCGGCGACTTCGGCAAAGCGTGGCTTGCCGACCAGGAACTCGTTGGTGATGCCGTGAACGCCGATGGCGCCTTCATCACTCTCGCGATCCGGCTGCAGATAAACGTGAAAATGCCGGCCCGTCAGGCGTCGGCCGATCAGTTCGACACAGCCGATTTCAATGATCCGGTGACCATCGGTCACCGGCATGCCGGTGGTTTCGGTATCGAGTACAACGGATCTGGTGGCCATCAGTGTTCAGCTCTCAACGGGTCGATCTTGCAAAAAACGCGGATGTTAACACGCTCGGTGGGGTGTTTCAGTCAGACCGTGGCGTCCCATTCGCGAGCAGGCTCGCTCCCACATTGGAATGCATTCCAACTTAGGGCATCAGATCTGGAATGCATTTCCCTGTGGGAGCGAGCCTGCTCGCGAAGGCCGTGCCACGGTGTAACGGCAAAATCAGCTCTGCTTGTAACCGCGCACTTCGTCGACACCACGGTTAGCCAACTGGTCAGCCCGCTCGTTACCGTGATGACCAATGTGCCCACGCACCCATTTCCAGGTGACTTTGTGGCGGTTGACCTGCTCGTCCAGCTCTTTCCACAGATCAGCGTTCTTCACCGGCTCTTTCGCGGCGGTTTTCCAGCCACGTTTTTTCCAGTTGGCCATCCACTCGTTGATGCCCTTCATCACGTATTGCGAGTCGGTCACCAGCAGCACTTCGCACGGACGCTTCAAGGCTTCGAGGCCACGGATCGCGCCGAGCAGTTCCATGCGGTTGTTGGTGGTGTTGGCTTCGCCGCCCCACAGCTCCTTTTCGACGCCCTTGCACACCAGCAAGGCGCCCCAGCCGCCCGGGCCGGGATTGCCTTTGCAGGCGCCGTCAGTGAACAGTTCTACGGTGTCGACGCTTTCAACGCTTTCGCTCATGCCACTCTATCCAGAAAAATGCCTGTCTTGCCGATCACGGATCGACAATGACCGAGGCCGGGACAAGCCCGGCCACAAATAAAAGAAGGTTTACGGTTCGATGCGACGGCGGTTGACCTTGGCCATCGGCAGCGGAATCAGCTTGCCCATCGGCTCGCGACGTTCCTGCCGCAACGGCCTGAGCCCCACGACGATCTTGCGCGCGACCAATAAATAGAAGCCACCGCCCGACAGCTGCCAGTCACCGGCCTTGCGTTCCCAGCCGGCCAGACGGGCCTGCCACTTGGGTGACGCGAGCGGCGGACGATAGCACCCGAAGCGGCGTTTCTCCAGCGCAAAGCCCAGCAGATTGAGCCAGTCGGCCACCCGCGACGGCGAGATGCAGCGCGCCTGACGCAAGGCGTCGTGGGCGAAAACATGGCGCAGACCCCAGGTGCTCCACGGGTTGATACCTATGATCAGCAAATGCCCGCCGGGGCGCACGCTGCTCGCTGCTTCACGCAGCAAACCGTGGGGCGACAGGCAGAAATCCAGGCCGTGCTGCATCACCACCACATCGGCGGCATGCTCGCTCAGCGGCCAGGCTTGCTCTTCGCAGACAATCTCGACCCCCGGCAACGGCGCACCGAGGCGCACATTGCGCTGCACTTGCGGCGCCGCCGGCGGGGTTTCGGCCGAGGGGCCGTAATGCACCAGATAACCGCCAAAGAACCGGCCCAACTCGTCTTCGAGCATGCGCCGCTCTTCATCGAGCAGAAATTGCCCGAGCGGGCCGGACAGCCATTCACGGGCTGCACCGATCAGGGCCAGCCAGTCAGGATCAGCCTGTGCGAACGCTTTATCACTCATCGCATTCTCCAAAGCGCCAGGAACTACTAAGATGCGCCAATGTTTTCCGCTTGGCGAATTCCGACGATGATACAGATCAGTGCCCTGCCCGCGTTCACCGACAACTACATCTGGTTGTTACAGGATCACCGCACCCAGCGCTGCGCGGTGGTCGATCCGGGCGATGCCGCGCCGGTACAGGCATGGCTTGCAGCGCACCCGGGCTGGGTGTTGAGCGACATTCTGATCACCCACCACCATCATGATCACGTCGGCGGCGTCGAACGCCTGAAAGCGGCGACCGGCGCCAAGGTCTACGGCCCGGCCAGCGAAAACATTCCGGGGCGCGATGTGGCGCTCAAGGACAACGACACGGTCAGCGTGCTCGGCTGGGACTTCGACGTCTATGCGGTGCCCGGTCACACCCTGGGACACATTGCCTATTACCACCACGGCCTGCTGTTCTGCGGCGACACCCTGTTCGCCGCCGGTTGCGGTCGCCTGTTCGAGGGCACGCCGGAGCAAATGCACCATTCTCTCAGCCGCCTTGCAGCGTTACCGGAAGATACGCTGGTCTACTGCACGCATGAATACACTCTGAGCAATCTCAAGTTTGCCGCCGCCGTCGAACCGACGAACCCGGACATTACCGCCCGTCTGGAAAAAGTCACCCAGCATCGGCAAAACGGTGTGATGACCCTGCCCTCGACGCTCGCCCTGGAAAAGCTCACAAACCCGTTTTTGCGCACCACTGAAACATTAGTTACACAAAAAGTGGACGAACGGGCAGGCGCTCAAAACCGGGCGCCGAGTGAGGTATTTGCGGCTCTGCGGGCCTGGAAAGATAAGTTCTAAGTACCCCGCCGCTTGGTACAAAAATTCTGAATGGTTGACCTAGGGGGGTGCGCTTTCTAGAATCCCCCGACATTTTTGCCCGGAACTTACTTCCAGCCAATGTCGTCATCCATACGTAAGTCCGTCAATTCAGACGCATTGACCCGCCTGGCGCAAGCCATCGCGGTGGCTGTGTCCGCCACGCTGGCGGGCTGTTCCAGCCATGCTCCGCAGACTGAAGCGACCCATACGCCGAACATTGCTGCGCGAGCCAAGCAGAAGCCGATCTGGCTGACCGAAAAGCCCAGCCCACAGGTTCCCCAGGACATCTGGGAACGCATGCGCCAAGGCTTTCAGCTGCAGGAAGGCCTCGGCGTCAACCCGCGCATCGAGCAACAGCGCCTGTGGTTCGCCAGCAATCCCTCTTTCCTCGAGAACGCCGGCGAACGCGGCAGTCTCTATATTCACTACATCGTCGAACGCCTCGAAGAACGCAACATGCCGCTGGAACTGGCCCTGCTGCCAGTGATTGAAAGCGCCTATAACCCGATGGCCTATTCGCGGGCCGATGCGGTGGGTCTGTGGCAATTCATTCCGTCCACCGGGCGTTACTTCAACCTGCGTCAGACCCGCTTCTATGATGGCCGTCGCGATATCACCGCTTCGACCACGGCAGCGATGGATTACCTGACCCGTCTGCACGACATGTTCAACGGTGACTGGTTGCTGGCCCTGGCGGCATATAACGCCGGCGAAGGCACGGTCAGCCGCGCGATCGAACGCAACGAAAAGCTTGGCCTGCCCACCGATTACTGGAACCTGCCGCTGCCGGCGGAAACTCAGGCGTACGTGCCGAAGTTGCTGGCACTGTCGCAAGTGGTGCTGGCGCCGGAAGCTTACGGCGTGAACCTCAACCCGATTGCCAACGAACCGTACTTCCAGGTCGTCGAAATCAACCAGCGCATGGATTTGTCCAAAGTCGCCGCGGTTGCCAACATCGACGAAGACGAACTGTTCCAGCTCAACCCGGCCTTCAAGCAACGCACCACCATCGATGGCCCTCAGCATTTGCTGGTGCCAACGTCGAAGGCGCAATTGCTGACCGCCAGTTTGCAGACCATGCGGCCTGACGAACTGATCAGCCCGCGTTCGCTGAAGCCAGTGTTCGAGGGTGCTGACCCATCGGAAGTGGCCAAGCTCAAGCGGGCTTATCGCGTGAAGCGTGGCGACAACCTTGGCTCCATCGCCAAGGCCAACAAGGTCGAAGTCAAGGATCTGCAACGCTGGAACAAGCTGACCGGCAAGAACCTCAAAGTTGGCCAGACTCTGGTCATGCAGGACACCACCAAGCGTGCTCCGGCTCGCAAGTCCGGCCGTGTGAACACGGTGATTGCGGCCAACAGCAAGAGCAAAGGCAAGGACGACAGCGCGCAGCAGACTCAGTACAAGGTCAAACGCGGCGATACGCTGTACGTGGTAGCCAAGCGCTTCAACGTTGAGATGCAGCATCTCAAGCGCTGGAATCCGGGTGCGGGCAAGGCGTTGAAGCCGGGGCAGATGCTCACGGTTTATCAGCCGCACTGACAGACGAGCCCCTGAATTTTCAGGGGCTTTTTTTTGGTTCGGATTTTGTGGCGTGCTTTAGATCGATCCCCCTCACCCCAGCCCTCTCCCCCAAGGGGTAGAGGGGGAAAGGGAGCCGATCGGGGGCTTTTCAAAATCTGAGTTCAGCTCGATATCGCACGTCGGTGCAATTCGCCTAGACACCACAGTCAGTCCCCTCTCCCTCCGGGAGAGGGTTAGGGTGAGGGGCTTTTCAAACGTGACTTCGGCTCGGCATTTTCAGGTCGGCGTAGCTCGAAGAAACAACTCGGTCAGTCCCCTCTCCCCCTGGGAGAGGGTTAGGGTGAGGGTCTCTTCGCGCAAACGATTAACCCCGCATTAACCCGCATCTTTTTCCTGTCCAGACAAGCTGTTACTGTACGGCCCACAAAGCCCAAGCCGCCTGGATCGGATCTGACTTGAAGCGTGCCCTCCTCCTGCTCCTGATCAGCCTGGCCTTGAGCTCAACCGCAAGCGCGACGATTACCGAAAGTCACGGTTATGCGCAGTTCGGCACGCTCAAGTACCCGGCCAGATTTACCCACTTCGACTGGGTCAACCCGCAAGCGCCCAAGGGCGGTACGTTGCGGGTGATGGCGTTCGGCACCTTCGATACGGTCAACCCTTACACCTTCAAGGGCACCAGCCCGGTCACCACAGCGAATTTCCTCCAGTACGGCATCAACGAGCTGAACGAGCCGTTGATGGTCGGCACCGGCCAGTATTCGCCGTCCGGCGACGAACCGGCGTCGAGTTACGGCTTGATCGCGCAATCGGTGGAGTACAGCGAAGATCGCAGCTGGGTCGTCTTCAATCTGCGTCCCGAGGCGCGTTTTCACGATGGCACGCCGATCACCGCCTACGACGTAGCGTTCTCCTATCGAACGCTGCTCAAGGACGGCCATCCGCTGTACCGCACCGCGTTGCAGGAAGTGCTGCGGGTCGACATTCTCAACAAACAGCGCATTCGCTTCGTGCTCAAGCGCTCCGGCAATCCGCTGTTGATTCTGCGCCTCGGCGAATTGCCGGTGCTGCCGCAGCATTACTGGAAAGACCGCGACTTCAAGGCCACCACCTTCGAACCGCCACTGGGCAGCGGCCCCTATCGCATCACTTCGGTGACGCCGGGCCGGCAGTTGATCTTCGAGCGGGTCAAGGATTACTGGGGCAAGGACCTGGCGGTCAATCGCGGCAAGTACAACTTCGATCGCATGGAAGTCGAGTTTTACCGCGACAGCGACGTGGCCTTCGAAGCGTTCAAGGCTGGCGAGTTCGACATCTACATCGAGCATCAGGCGAAGAATTGGGCCAACGGCTACAACTTCCCTGCCGTGCGCCGTGGCGATGTGATCAAGGCGCAGATCCCGCATCAGATCCCGACCCAGAGTCAGGGCCTGTTCATGAACACCCGCCGCGCGACGTTCGCCGACGTAAAGACCCGCGAAGCGCTGGGCCTGATGTTCGACTTCGAGTGGACCAATCGCGCGCTGTTCAGCGATGCCTACAAACGCACCACCAGCTACTACCCCAACAGTGAATTCACAACCTCCGGCCTGCCGGTCGGGCATGAATGGCTGATGCTCAAACCGTACAAGGAACAACTGCCGGCCAAGCTGTTCACCGAGCCGTTTACCTTGCCAAAAACCGACGGTCGCGGCATCCCGCGGGAAACCATGCGCAAAGCCTTGGCATTGCTCGCTGAAGCCGGCTGGAAGCTCAACGGTCAGCGTCTGCAAAACGCTAGCGGCCAACCGCTGCGGTTCGAACTGCTGCTGGTCAATCCGAACCTCGAGCGCCTGTACCAGCCCTACATCGAGAATCTCAACAGCATCGGCATCGACGCGCGCCTGCGCACCGTGGATCGGGCGCAGTACAAGCAGCGCCTCGATCAATTTGATTTCGACATGATCTCGATGACGCTCAACCAGACCCTAAGCCCGGGTCTTGAGCAGTGGCAGTACTTCCACTCCAGTCAGGTGAACGTCAAGGGCAGCAAGAATTACGCAGGCATCGCCAACCCGGTGGTCGATCACCTGCTCGAACAACTGCTCGCCGCGCGCACCCGCGACGAACAGGTCGCCGCCGGCAAGGCGCTCGACCGCGTGCTGCTCTGGCAGCACTACAGCATTCCCAACTGGTATCTGAATTATCACCGCCTGGCCTACCGCAACCGGTTGGCCTTTGTTACCACGCCGCCCTACACCCTGGGCCTGAGCGCGTGGTGGCTGAAGTCTTCGGAGAAAGATCGATGAACCCTATCCGCGCCCTGCTCGTCCAGGCCAGCGGCCTGCTGTTCGCCGGGCTGGCCTTGGCCGCCCCGCAACACGCCGTGACCCTGTACAACGAGCCGCCGAAATACCCGGCCGATTTCAAACAGTTTGATTACGTAAACCCGGACGCGCCGAAGGGCGGCATCTTTCGTCAGGCCGGTTTTGGTGGCTTCGACAGCCTCAACCCGTTTATCAGCAAAGGCGTGCCCGCCGATGATATCGGGCAGATCTACGACACCCTGACCAAGCACAGCCTCGATGAGCCCTTTACCGAATACGGCCTGATCGCCGGCAAAATCGAAAAGGCCCCGGACAACAGCTGGGTACGTTTCTACCTGCGCCCCGAAGCCCGTTTTCATGACGGCCACCCGGTGCGCGCCGATGACGTAGTGTTCAGCTTCAACACGCTGACCAAGGAAGGCTCGCCGATGTTTCGCGGCTACTACAGCGACGTCTCCGAAGTCATCGCTGAAGACCCGCTCAAGGTGCTGTTCAAGTTCAAACACAGCAACAACCGCGAGTTGCCGCTGATCCTCGGCCAGTTGCCGGTGCTGCCAAAACACTGGTGGGCCGATCGCGACTTCAACAAGGGCAATCTGGAAATCCCGCTGGGCAGCGGCCCGTACAAGGTCGCCGAAGTAAAGGCCGGGCGCTCGGTGCGCTACGAGCGGGTCAAGGATTACTGGGGCAAGGACCTGCCGGTCAATCGTGGTTTCTATAACTTCGACACGATGACCACCGATTACTACCGCGACAACACCGTCGCCCTCGAAGCGTTGAAGGCCGGGCAGTTCGATTACTGGCTGGAAATGACCGCGAAAAACTGGGCCAACGCTTACAACATTCCGGCGGTCACCGAGGGCCGCTTGATCAAGGAACAGATCGCCAACAGCAACCCGACCGGCATGCAGGGCTTCGTTTACAACTTGCGCCGTCCAGTGTTTCAGGACGTGCGCGTGCGCCAGGCGCTCGGCCTGTTGTTCGACTTCGAATGGACCAACAAGCAACTGTTCAACGGCGCCTATTTCCGTACCCGCAGCTATTTCGAGAACTCGGAAATGGCCGCCACCGGCCTGCCCGACGCCGATCAGCGGGCGATCCTTGAGCCGTTCCGCAGCAAGCTGCCGGCACAGGTGTTCAGTGAGGCGTTCGAAAACCCGAAGACCGACGCCAGCGGCATGATCCGCACCCAACAGCGCGAGGCCTATCAACTGCTGCAAGAGGCTGGCTGGAAGATCGTCGACGACAAAATGGTCGACGCCACCGGCAAACCGGTGGTCATCGAATTCCTCCTTGCGCAGACCGAATTCGAGCGCGTATTGCTGCCATTCAAGCGCAACCTCAGCGACCTCGGCATCGATCTGGTGATCCGCCGCGTCGACGTTTCGCAGTACATCAACCGCGTACGTTCGCGGGATTTCGACATGATGGTCGGCAGCTTCCCGCAGTCCAACTCACCGGGTAACGAGCAGCGCGAATACTGGATGAGCGCCGCCGCCGACAAACCGAGCAGCCGCAATTCCTTGGGTTTGAAAGACCCGATCGTCGATCAACTGGTCGAGAACCTCATCAACGCCGACTCGCGCAAAAGCCTGGTGGCCCATGCCCGTGCGCTGGATCGTGTGCTGCAATGGGGTTACTACGTGATCCCCAACTGGCACATCAAGACCTGGCGCGTGGCTTACTGGAATCACATCGGTCACCCGAGGGTCTCGCCCAAGTACGACATCGGGATTAACACCTGGTGGGTCAAACCTGACGCGAAACCTGCCATAGAAGTCGAAACCAAACTGCAAGCCGACCCTGCGGGCACGGAGTAATCAGATGCTGGCGTATATTTTTCGGCGACTGCTGCTGATCATCCCGACGCTGTTCGGCATTCTGCTGATCAACTTCGTGATCATTCAGGCCGCGCCCGGTGGCCCGGTGGAACAGATGATCGCCAAGCTCGAAGGCTTCGAAGGCGCCACCAGCCGCATTGCCGGCGGCGGTGCCGAGGTGTCCGTGGCTGGTTCGTCCTATCGCGGCGCGCAGGGCCTGGACCCGGCGCTGATCAAGGAAATCGAGCACATGTACGGGTTCGACAAATCGGCCCCGGAACGTCTGTGGATCATGGTCAAGAACTACGCGCAGCTGGATTTCGGCGACAGTTTTTTCCGCGACGCCAAGGTCATCGACCTGATCAAGGAAAAGATGCCGGTGTCGATCTCGCTGGGGCTGTGGAGCACGCTGATCATGTACCTGGTGTCGATCCCGCTGGGGATCGCCAAGGCCACGCGGCATGGCAGCCACTTCGATGTGTGGACCAGTTCGGCGATCATCGTCGGTTACGCGATCCCGGCGTTCCTCTTTGCGATCCTGCTGATCGTGGTGTTTGCCGGCGGCAGTTATCTCGACTGGTTCCCGCTAAGGGGCCTGACCTCGAACAACTTCGATGAACTGAGTTTCGGCGGCAAGATCCTCGATTACTTCTGGCACTTGGCGTTGCCGGTGACTGCGCTGGTGATCGGCAACTTCGCGACCATGACCCTGCTGACCAAAAACAGCTTCCTCGACGAGATCAACAAGCAGTACGTGGTCACCGCCAAGGCCAAAGGCCTGACCCGCCACCGTGTGCTCTACGGCCACGTGTTCCGCAACGCCATGCTGTTGGTGATTGCCGGTTTCCCGTCGGCGTTCATCGGCATCTTCTTCACAGGCTCCTTGCTGGTCGAAGTGATCTTTTCCCTCGACGGTTTGGGTCTGATGAGTTTCGAAGCGGCGATCAACCGCGATTACCCGGTGGTGTTCGGCACCCTGTTCATCTTCACCCTGCTGGGGCTGGTGGTGAAACTGATCGGCGACCTCACCTACACCTTGGTCGATCCGCGCATCGACTTCGAAAGCCGGGAGCATTGAGATGAACCTGTCCCCTCTCAACCGCCGCCGCTTCGAACTGTTCAAAGCCAACAAGCGCGGCTGGTGGTCGCTGTGGCTGTTTCTGATCCTGTTCGGCCTGAGCCTCGGTGCCGAGCTGATCGCCAACGACAAGCCGCTGGTGGTGCATTACGACAACAACTGGTACTTCCCGGCGATCAAGCGCTACCCGGAAACCGCCTTCGGCGGCGAATTCCCGCTGGAAGCCAACTATAAGAGCCCGTACATCCGCGAACTGCTCAAGGCCAAGGATGCGTGGGTGGTGTGGGCGCCGATTCCCTACAGCTATCAGAGCATCAACTACGACTTGAAAGTCCCGGCGCCCGCGCCACCGTCGGCGGACAATCTGCTGGGTACTGACGATCAGGGTCGCGATGTGTTGGCGCGGGTGATTTATGGCTTCCGCATTTCGGTGCTTTTTGCGCTGACGTTGACCGTGTTGAGTTCGATCATCGGCGTGATTGCCGGGGCCTTGCAGGGTTTCTATGGCGGCTGGGTCGATCTGGCCGGCCAACGTTTTCTGGAAATCTGGTCGGGTTTGCCGGTGCTGTATCTGCTGATCATCCTCGCCAGTTTCGTCCAGCCGAATTTCTGGTGGCTGCTGGGGATCATGCTGCTGTTCTCGTGGATGAGCCTGGTCGACGTGGTGCGCGCCGAGTTCCTCCGTGGCCGCAACCTCGAATACGTGCGCGCCGCGCGGGCGCTGGGCATGCAGAACGGCGCGATCATGTTCCGCCACATTCTGCCCAACGCGATGGTCTCGACCATGACGTTTATGCCGTTCATCCTCACCGGCGCCATCGGCACCCTCACCGCTTTGGACTTCCTCGGTTTCGGCTTGCCGGCCGGCAGTCCGTCGCTGGGTGAACTGGTCGCCCAGGGCAAATCCAACCTGCAAGCGCCGTGGCTGGGCATGAGTGCCTTCGCCGTACTCGCATTGATGTTGAGTTTGCTGGTGTTTATCGGCGAGTCCGCTCGCGATGCCTTCGACCCGAGGAAGTGAAATGAATCAGGACAATCTGATCGAAGTGCGCGACCTCGCCGTCGAGTTCGGTTTCGGCGAGCGCGTGCACCGGGTCGTCGAAGGCGTGAGCTTCGACATCAAGCGCGGCGAAACCCTCGCGCTGGTCGGCGAATCCGGCTCGGGCAAATCGGTGACCGCGCACTCAATCCTGCGCCTGCTGCCCTACCCGATGGCCCGCCATCCGGCCGGCAGCATCAACTACGCCGGGCAAAACCTGCTGGGCCTCAGTGAAAAAACCATTCGCCACATTCGCGGTAATCGTATCGCGATGATCTTTCAGGAGCCGATGACCTCGCTGAATCCGCTGCACTCGATCGAGAAGCAGATCAACGAAGTCCTCGGCATCCACAAGGGCCTGACCGGCAAAGTGGCGACCAAACGCACGCTGGAACTGCTGGAGATGGTCGGCATCCCCGAGCCGCACAAGCGTCTCAAGGCCCTGCCCCACGAATTGTCCGGTGGCCAGCGTCAGCGGGTGATGATCGCCATGGCCCTGGCCAACGAGCCGGAATTGCTGATTGCCGACGAGCCGACTACGGCGCTGGACGTGACCGTTCAGCTGAAAATCCTCGATTTGCTCAAGGAATTGCAGGCCAGATTGGGCATGTCGCTGTTACTGATCAGTCACGATTTGAACCTGGTGCGAAGAATTGCGCATCGCGTATGTGTCATGCAGCGCGGTTGCATCGTCGAACAGGCATCGTGCGCAGAGCTGTTCCGTTCGCCGCAGCATCCGTACACTCGGGAATTGCTCGGCGCGGAGCCCAGCGGAGGCCCGGCGAGCAATAAAATCGGCGCGCCGCTGCTTGAGGTCGAGGACCTGAAAGTCTGGTTCCCGATCAAGAAAGGCCTGCTCAAGCGCACGGTGGATCACGTCAAGGCAGTGGACGGCATCAATTTCAGCCTGCCTCAGGGTCAGACCCTGGGGATTGTCGGGGAAAGCGGTTCCGGCAAATCCACGCTGGGTCTGGCGATTTTGCGGCTGATCGGCAGCAAAGGCGCGATCCGCTTTGAAGGCAAGCAGCTAGACTGCCTGACGCAGAACGAGGTTCGCCCGTTGCGTCGGCAGATGCAGGTGGTGTTTCAGGACCCGTTTGGCAGCCTGAGCCCGCGCATGTGTGTCAGCGACATCGTTGGCGAAGGCCTGCGGATTCACAAGATGGGCACCGCCGAGGAGCAAGAGGCGGCGATTATTGCGGCATTGAAGGAGGTAGGTCTGGATCCGGAAACCCGGCACCGCTACCCCCACGAATTTTCCGGTGGGCAACGGCAACGAATCGCCATTGCCCGGGCTTTGGTGCTGAAACCGGCGCTGATCCTGCTGGACGAGCCGACGTCGGCGCTCGACCGGACGGTGCAGCGGCAAGTGGTGGAGCTGTTGCGTTCACTGCAAGCCAAGTACAACCTGACGTATTTGTTTATCAGCCATGACCTGGCTGTGGTGAAAGCGCTGAGCCACCAGCTGATGGTGGTCAAGCATGGCCAAGTGGTCGAACAGGGAGACGCGCAAAGTATTTTTGCCGCCCCCCAACATCCGTATACACAGCAGTTGCTGGAAGCCGCTTTTTTGGCACCAGCCACTGCGCAATAACCTGAAAGAGGAGCAACACATGGGTTTTCTCGCCGGTAAGCGCGTACTGATCGTCGGTGTCGCCAGCAAGCTGTCCATCGCATCCGGCATCGCTGCCGCCATGCATCGCGAGGGCGCTGAGCTTGCCTTCACTTATCAGAACGACAAACTGAAAGGTCGTGTTGAAGAATTCGCCCAAGGCTGGGGTTCGAGCCCTGAGCTGTGCTTCCCGTGCGACGTGGCCAGCGATGAAGAAATCGCCAAGGTCTTCGAAGCACTGAGCAAGAAGTGGGACGGCCTGGATTGCATCGTCCACTCCGTTGGTTTCGCCCCGGGCGACCAACTGGATGGCGACTTCACCGAAGCCACCACCCGTGACGGTTTCCGCATCGCTCACGACATCAGCGCCTACAGCTTCGTGGCCCTGGCCAAGGCCGGCCGCGAAATGATGAAAGGCCGCAACGGCAGCCTGCTGACCCTGTCGTACCTGGGCGCCGAACGCACCATGCCTAACTACAACGTGATGGGCATGGCCAAGGCTTCGCTGGAAGCTGGCGTACGTTACCTGGCCGGCTCCCTGGGCCCGGACGGCACCCGCGTCAACTGCGTATCGGCTGGTCCGATCCGTACCCTGGCAGCCTCGGGCATCAAGAACTTCCGCAAGATGCTGGCCGCCAACGAAGCGCAAACCCCGCTGCGTCGCAACGTCACCATCGACGAAGTCGGCAACGCCGGCGCCTTCCTGTGCTCCGACCTGGCGTCGGGCATCAGCGGTGAAATCATGTACGTCGACGGCGGCTTCAACACCACCGCCATGGGCAACATCGAAGAGTGATCTTCGCTTAGCCAATAAAAAACCCGCCAATCTGGCGGGTTTTTTTATGCCTGCTATTTCTTGAACAACCCAAATCCCTTGTAGGAGTGAGCCTGCTCGCGATGGCGTCGGGTCAGCAACATTCATGTCTCTGGACCACCGCGATCGCGAGCAGGCTCACTCCTACAAGGGGATTGGGGTTACTCCAGACATTGTGCGAACAGCTTTTGAATCGGCTGATTGCGCTGACTGTAACGCTGCAGCAAAACCATCTCACGATAGAACGTCAGTTCGCCCAGCTCGATGATCCTGACCTTGAGCGGATGGTCCAGCCACAGCCCTGCTTTGGGCAGCAGTGAAACACCCAGCCCCGACTCGACCATTTTCACGATCGCTTCCAGTTCATCCAACTCCAGCGCTACGTTGACCTCTATGCGCTGCTCGCGCAGAAACCGCGTCACCAATCGCCCGCCAAACGAATTGCGGTCGTAGCGCACATGCGGCCGTTCGGCGAGTAACCGCAGCGCATCGTCGCCATCGACCTGCGATGGCACGATCAACACAAACGGCTCACGCCGGATCACCTGCGCCGACAGCTCTTTGGGCAGTTCGAACGGCGGCTTGATCATGATTGCCAGATCAACTTCGCCGGCATCCACCTGACTGAGCAGGTTCAACGAAACGCCCGGCACCAGTTTTGGCTCAAGCCCCGGTGCCTGTTGACGCAAGCGCAACAACGCCTGAGGCAACAACCCGGTTTGCGCAGTGGCCACGGCACCGATTTTCAGCTCGCCGCGAAACTCACTGACGTCCTCGCTGACCGCCATGCGGCCAAAAATCGCCAGCATTTCCTGCGCCATCGGCACCGCCCGCTGCCCCGCCGGATTGAGCATTGCCTGGCGGCCCGTGCGGTCGAACAGGCGAATCCCCAAGGCCTGTTCAAGATTGCGGATTTGCGCGCTGACTGCCGATTGCGTCAGGCCAATGTGCAACCCCGCCGCAGCGAAAGTGCCATGCCGCGCCACGGCAAGAAAGGTCTTCAGTTCACGCAGCATGCGCACCTCGACTGATCGAAATAATTTGAGCTCGGCGCAAAAACTATCGTCTTTCAATCACATTTCACAGCACTAAACTCAGTCAACCGAACCGATCGAGAATCCCACTATGCAGCTCAGCCCTTTTCATCTGGCCATTCCGGTGTATGACCTCGCAGCCGCACGGCACTTTTATCGCGAGGTGTTTGGTCTGGAGGAAGGTCGCTCCAGTGATCACTGGGTCGATTTCAATTTCTTTGGTCATCAACTGGTGATTCACCTGGCACCGAAAAACGCCTCGCAGGAAGCCGCGCACACCAACGCCGTCGATGGGCATGACGTACCAGTGCCGCATTTTGGCGTGGTGTTGGGGATGCAGGAATGGGAGGCGCTGGCCGAGCGTTTGCAGTCGCTCGAGACCAAGTTTGTGATTGAGCCGGGAATTCGCTTTCAGGGTTTGGTCGGGGAACAGGCGACGATGTTTCTGTTTGACCCGTGCGGCAATGCGCTGGAGTTCAAGGCGTTCAAGGACATTGGGCAGTTGTTTGCCAAATAGATATGTATGGTTCGGGCTGACGCATTCGCTAGCAGGCTAGTTCCCACATGGATTTGTGGTGAACCGGGATTTTGAGAACACCCGACACCATTGTAGGAGTGAGCCTGCTCGCGATGGCGGTGGGTCAGCCGATGACGATGTTGAATGTGCGGACGCCATCGCTGGCAAGCCAGCTCCCACAGGTTTCTCGGGTGTTCACAAAATCCCGGTTCACTGCAGATCCCTGTGGGAGCTGCGGTGCGACGATTCGACTTGCCAGCGATGAGGCCCGAATCAACAACGCTTCAAGGCCTGCTTGTGCACATACATCGCACTATCGGCATCCGCCAGCAGCCGATCCACGGTCTCATGGCGCTTGGCGTCGTACTCGATCTGCCCGACGCTGAAGCGAATCGCATACCCGCGATGCAACGTGGCATTGCGCTCTTCGAGAATATCCTTGAGCCGCGCCATGATCGCTGTGGTTTCGACATGGCTGGAGCCGGTCAGCAGCGCAACGAACTCATCGCCACCGAGCCGCCCGACCACGTCACTTTCGCGAAAGGCAATACGCAGCACATCGGCGAAGGTCTTCAGCGCACTGTCACCTTCGGCATGCCCATACAGATCGTTGATCTGCTTGAAGTCATTGAGGTCGAAAAACAGCAAGGTTGCCGGCCGTTCCAGGCGCGCGCAGGCGTCCAGCGCATGCTGCGCCAGTTGCTTGAAACCACGGCGATTGGACAGCAAGGTCAATTCATCCATGCTCGCGATCTGCACAGCAGCCAACTCTTGCTCGGCCATTTCCGCCAGATCACGCAACAGCGCACGCTCTTCCTGGTCGAGGTCGCGGGGCTTGGTGTCGATCAGGCACAGCGTGCCCATTTTATTGCCATTGGGCACAGTCAGCGGGTAACCGGCGTAGAAGCGAATGTTCGGCGCGCCGGTGACCAGCGGGTTGTCATGGAAGCGCACATCCTCGCGGGCGTCCGGCACCAACAGCAGGCCGTCGTTAAGAATTGCATGGCCGCAGAATGAAACATCCCTCGGCGTTTCGCTGACATCAAGCCCCACACACGATTTGAACCACTGCCGGTTGGTGTCGACCAGCGTCACCAGTGCAATCGGCACATTGAACAGGCGTTTCGCCAACCGTGTCAGTCGGTCGAAACGCTCTTCAGGGGCGGAATCGAGCAGTTCAAGACCGTGCAACGCTTGAACGCGCGCCGTTTCATTCGCAGGTTTTCCTGGAACCAGCATCAGCACACTCCATTGGCAACAATGCTTTCAAGCGTAGCGCTAATTTGGCAATGGCTCACATTTGCGCCACCGGGCATGGCCCGCCCGCCTCGGCCCACAGCTTGAATTGCGCGACAAAAATATCGTGCGGCACTGGCACGGGTGCACGCCCGGCCCCGGGGTTCCAGCCCCACAGCACCAGTTTGTCTTCGCTGACGTGTTTGATCAGCGCGGCAAAGTCGCGATCACCATTGCTCGAACGATCTTTGATCATCGCGCAGAGTTTGTCCGGCGGCAGGCCGATCCAGGCCATTTTGTGCGCCGCCGGCGGCAGGCTCCAGTGCGGCGCACCCGGCGGTGCATGCGGGCCGTAACTGGCCGGCGGATTGTTTTCCGCGTGACAGGTCGCGCACGGCAAACCGGCGGCGCCCTTGCCGTCCATGCCGCGCACCACGTTCATGGCGTGGGGGATGCCAGCGTCGAACTGCAACGGCGAATCACCGGGAATATGGCAGTTCTGGCAACGCGGGCTCTGGAAAACTTTCTGCACCGTGCCGAACGCTTTCAGCGCTTCCTGATCATCGGCGAACAGGTCCGAGGCATAACCGCCCAGCCCCAGTAAAACCACCGTGCCCAACACTAGATGTCGTTTCATCTCACACCCCCGACAGTTGCAGCGGCAACTCGCGCAGGCGCTGCCCGGTCAGAGCGAACACCGCGTTGGCCACCGCCGGCGCGGTCGGCGGCACACCGGCCTCGCCGATGCCGCCGGGTTTGTCGCTGCTGGGCACGATGTGCACTTCCACCACCGGCATCTCGTTGAGCCGCAGCACCTGATAATCGTGATAGTTGGACTGCACGACCGCGCCGTCCTTGAGCGTCAGCTTGCTGTGCAGCGCCATGCCCAGACCGAAAGTGATGCACGACTCCATCTGCGCCGCGATGCTCTGTGGATTCACCGCGATCCCGCAGTCCACCGCGCAGACCACGCGATGCACGCGAATCGCCAGATTGTCCTGCGACACCTCGGCGACCTGCGCCACGTAGCTGCCGAACGACTCGTGCACCGCCACGCCTAGCGCATGGCCGTCCGGCAACGGTGCTTTCCAGTTGGCTTTCTCCACCGCCAGATTGAGCACGCCCAAATGCCGAGGATGCTCCTTGAGCAAGGTGCGTCGGTACTCCACCGGATCTTTGCCTGCCGCCGTGGCCATCTCATCGATCAGCGATTCCATGACAAACGCCGTGTGGCTGTGACCTACCGAGCGCAGCCACAGCACATTGATCCCGGTTTGCGGTGAATGCAGATCGACCTGGTGGTTGGCCAGGGCTTTGACATAAGGGCTGTCGGAAACGCCTTCGACCGACGTTGCATCAACGCCGTTCTTGACCATGGTTTTTTCCAGCATCGTGCCGGCCATGATCGACTGCCCGACCAATACATGCTGCCAGCTCGACGGCAGGCCATCGGCACCGAGCCCGATCCGCGCCTGATGCAGGAACATCGAGCGGTAGTAACCGCCACGAATATCGTCTTCCCGCGACCACACGGTTTTCACCGGCATGGCCGCGGCTTTAGCCACTTGCACGGCTTCGGCGACAAAGTCTGAAGTCGGGTTGGCCCGGCGCCCGAAACCGCCGCCCAGGAATTCGGTGTGGATCTCGACCTGCTCCGGTTTCAGCCCGGTGATCTTGCCGGCGACCATTTGATCGAGCGTCTGAAACTGCGTGCCGGTCCAGATTTCGCATTTTTCAGCGCTGATCTTCACCGTGCAGTTGAGCGGTTCCATCGGCGCGTGAGCCAGATACGGCACGCTGTATTCGACATCGATCTTCTTCGCCGCTTTGCCAAAACTGCCCTTGGCATCCCCGGCCTGACTCGCCGACGTGCCTTGTGTCGTGGCCAATTTACGGAAGCTCGCCAGCAGTTTCTCGCTGCTCAGGTCCGCATTCGGCCCCAATTCCCAATCGACTTTCAGCGCATCACGGCCCAGTTTCGCCGCCCAGTAATGATCAGCAATCACCGCGACCCCGCTCGGCACCTGCACCACTTTGTGCACGCCCGGCACCGCCAGCGCTTCAGCACCTTCGAAGGATTTAACGCTGGCACCAAATACCGGTGGCCGCGCAACCATCGCGGTCATCAGGCCTTCAAACTGCACGTCCATGCCGAACTTGGCGCGACCGGTGATTTTCTCCGGGGTATCGAGGCGCTTGGTCGGTTTGCCGATAATTTTCCAGTCCTTGGCTTCCTTGAAAGTGATCGATTTGGGATCCGGCACCGGCAGTTGTCCGGCGGCATCTGCCAGCTCGCCGTAAGTCGCGCGCTTGTCACCAGCGATGACCACGCCCGATTCGGTACGAATCGCCGACGGTGCCACTTCAAAGCGCTTCGCCGCTGCCTCTACCAGCATTTGCCGCGCCGTCGCGCCTGCCAGTCGATAACGGTCGAACTCCATCCACGTCGACGTCGAGCCGCCGGTAATCTGCATGCCGCCAAACCCCGGCATGCCGTAATCCGCCGCTGACGCCGGCGAGTGTTCAACGCGGATCTTCGACCAGTCCGCGTCCAGTTCTTCGGCAATCAACATGGTCAGGCCGGTCCAGATGCCCTGGCCCATCTCCGAATGGCCCAGTAAAACGGTGACGCTGTTGTCAGCGGCAATGCGCAGGAACGCATTCGGCGCGAAAACCTTGCCTTCATTCTCCGCCGCATAGGCAAATTTGTGGCCGCCGGGGACGACAAACGCCACCACCAACCCGCCGCCCAACACGGCACTGCCCTTGAGAAAACCCCGACGCGATACAGGACTGTTCATCGTCTATCTCCCACAGATTGAATCAGCCGATTTCCGACGCACGCTTAACCGCTGCGCGAATCCGGGGATAGGTGCCGCAGCGGCAAATATTGCCGGAGAGCGCCTGATCGATATCGCTGTCGGTGGGTTTGGGGATTTTCGCCAATAAGGCCGCGGCAGACATGATCTGCCCCGACTGGCAGTAACCGCACTGCACCACGTCGAGTTCGGCCCAGGCTTGCTGCACCGGGTGCGAGCCGTCGGTGGACAGGCCTTCGATGGTAAGAATTTTTTGTCCATGGGCCACGGCAGTCGCGGGGGTGATGCAGGCGCGCAACGGCGCGCCGTCAACGTGCACGGTGCAGGCCCCGCACTGGGCCATGCCGCAGCCGAATTTGGTGCCGGTCAGGTGCGCGACATCGCGCAGGACCCAGAGCAACGGCATGTCCGCGGGGACATCGAGCTCCTGATCCTTGCCATTGATATTCAAGGTCAGCATCGGGGAAATTCCTCAGACTCACGGTGTTCTGAAGGGGCGCCGCTGTGGCCATCGATGCCTACGCGCGCCTCGGCTTATCCCTTTCAGCAAAGCCTAATTTGCGTACGAAGCCAGACGTTGCGACCACCGGTCATGCAGATGTCGACTTTAATCCTACAGTTGATAACGACTCTCACCGAGCCTGCACAGTAGAAAACTCGTCATGAGCGAAACCGGTCCGCGATTACCACGCGGGTTATCCATCAGATTGGTCTGGAGTTGCGAACATGGGATTTGTCACCAGCAAAGACGGCGTCGAGATTTTCTACAAGGACTGGGGCCCGAAAGACGCGCCAGTGATCCACTTCCACCACGGCTGGCCGCTCAGTTCCGACGATTGGGATGCGCAGATGCTGTTTTTCCTCGGCAAGGGCTTTCGGGTGGTTGCCCATGATCGCCGTGGGCATGGGCGTTCGAGCCAGGTCTGGGACGGGCACGATATGGATCATTACGCCGACGATACGCTGGCCGTGGTTAATCATCTGGGCCTGAAGAACGTGGTGCATGTCGGTCACTCGACCGGTGGCGGTGAGGTGATTCATTACATCGCCCGGCATGGCCAGGACAATGTGGCCAAAGGCGTGCTGATCAGTGCGGTGCCACCGTTGATGGTGCAGACCGAGAGCAATCCGGGTGGGCTGCCGAAGTCGGTGTTCGATGATTTTCAGGCACAACTGGCGGCGAATCGCGCGCAGTTTTATCGCGATATTCCGACCGGGCCGTTTTATGGCTACAACCGGCCGGGTGCCACGCCTTCAGAGGGGATCATTGCCAACTGGTGGCGTCAGGGCATGATCGGTGGGGCGAAGGCGCATTACGACGGGATCGTGGCGTTCTCGCAGACGGATTTCACCGAGGACTTGAAGAAAGTCACCGTGCCGGTGCTGGTGATGCATGGCGAGGATGACCAGATTGTGCCGTACGCGGATTCGGGGCCGTTGTCGGCGAAACTGCTGCCGAACGGCACGTTGAAATCGTATCCGGGGTTCCCGCACGGGATGCCGACGACGGAGGCCGAAACGATTAACGCGGATCTTTTAGCCTTTATTCGCGGCTGAAAATGGACCGGTGCCTGACACTTATCTCTGTGGCAGCCAGCCTGCTGGCTCCCCTATTAGCTATTTGTCACACCAAAAATCCTCAACCCACCTCAATTCCTGTGGGAGCTGGCTTGCCAGCGAAGGCGGCGGCACCTTCAACATCGTTGTTGCCTGACCTACCGCTATCGCTGGCAAGCCAGCTCCCACAGTGTTTTGTGCCAACCCGCAATTCTGTGATCCACACCAATCCCTTGTAGAAGCCAGCCTGCTGGCGATGGCGACGGGTCTGCCAAAGAAGGTGTTGGCTGAACTAGCGCATTCGCTAGCAGGCTAGCTGTGATCCCACAAAGGTCGGCTGAGGGTTGCAACTATTCTTCGGTACGCCCCGTGCTTTCGCGATCACGTTCGTAGTGGTGAGCCAGTGGAAGCGCCGGCAGCCACGCCTCGCGGCGGATGGTCCAGAGTTCATAGGTGGGCTTGAACTGATTAGGCTCATCGAGCGATCCGACGTTGACCTCTACTTCATCTTCGGAACGCGTGAACACCGGTGAGCCGCAGCGGGGGCAGAAAAAGCGCCCGTTGTAGTTGCGGGTTTCGCCGGTGACTTTCAACGCATCCTCGGGAAATATGGCCGAGGTGTGAAAGAGCGTGCCGTGACGTTTGCGGCAATCGAGGCAGTGGCAGATGCCGACTCGGTAGGGCTGACCTGTCACTTCGAAACGGACATCGCCGCATAGGCATCCGCCGGTCGATCGATTCATGTCACACCTCCTCTTCAGATTTTTATATTACCGACAGCCCTCACCCTAACCCTCTCCCAGAGGTAGAGGGAACTGACCGCGCTGAATGTGCAAGTTGCACCGACTTGAGATACCGAGTCGAACTCAGGTTTTGAAAGGCCTGGAGATCTGCTCCCTTTCCCCCTCGCCCCCTTTGGGGGAGAGGGCTGGGGTGAGGGGGGAATCGCACTGACACACCGCAAAACCCAAAGCCCCCGCCATCCAGTATTTTCATCAATAAACACGAAGCCGTGATCACGTTTAAAGCACACAAACCGTTACGCCCTCCTCCCTACAACACCTTGCGTCGTTACCTACGCGTACGCCAGAATCCGCCGGCTTACACGGCTATGGGCCGGGCTATATCGTTTGCCTGTCACTGCAAAACAGTGATCGGGTTTGGTAGCCCGCTTCAAATTGTCGTTGTTGCGACATCGTCGATGCTGTCTCCTTTTTTGAGGTTATGGCTTTGAATGGTGGGCATGCGTGGGGCTCCTCCGTGAGCGCCGGGTTTCCCGATTTGACCGGTCTACCAACCCGCGCATGGCCGCCACCCGCCGTTTGGTAGCGAGGGTGATGGCTCCCATTTTTTTCAAATTGGAGCTTTATCTATGTTCAAAATCACGCCAAATCCACCGCCCACCGATCCAATCCCTCACGACCCCGCGCTCAACCCGCAAAAGGTCAAAGAGGCAACCGACCGCGCCCTCGACTACTACCTGCGACCCGAAGCACTGGGGGCTCCACCAAGCTCGCCCCCGTTTCGCCCGGTCTATCTGGTCGACCCCACGCTAGATGAAGAAACCCTGTTGGTCGAAGCCTGTGAGTCGCTTTCCTACGCCCACTCCATGGCCGGTAACATCGCCAACTCAATAGGCGGCCCGGAGCGCAAACCGCTGCTGGCGCTGCAACAGGTGATCATGCTGAACGAGCTGTTGGTCAACCGACTGCTGGACAAGCTGCGCATCCCGCAGTAGTCAACAGACGGACTGAGTGAGGGGTCACACCCTCACTTTCGCTCTGCCGCCTCCCGCAGATTGATGAGCAGCACTCATCAAGCCATCCCGATTTACCCGTCTAGTCCTCACCAGTCACCTCGCTTAGTCTTCTCCCCACGCCCAATGGGAGATCGACATGCACAAGTACACACTCGGCATCCGTTCACTCGAAGTATCCGCCCTCGGCTTTGGCTGCATGGGCCTGAGCCGTGGTTATGGCCCGACCACGGATACCCAGAGAATCGCAGAATCGCAGTGGACGGAGCCCTTCACGATGGCCACGGACACACGCAGCAGCGCTGCCCTCCCCGCACTCATGGCGCTCTGCCTGAGCGTTGGCGCGATGTTCAGCCTTACCACCCAAGCAGCCGAGGCACCGAAATCCATGACCACCGCGCAAACCACCGGACAAACCCTTTCGAGCAAACAACAGACGATTCCACTGATTGCTGCGTTCATGGCGACCAGCGACATGCCCAACCTCAACGCGGCCCTCAATCAAGGACTCGACGCCGGCCTGACGATCAGCGAAACCCGGGAAATTCTCGTGCAGCTCTACGCCTACGTCGGCTTCCCGCGCAGCCTCAATGCCTTGAATGAACTCATGACCGTGGTGCAGGCGCGCAAACAACGCGGCATTGAAGATGCGCCGGGGCGTGAGCCGGGCCGGGCGATTCCAGTCGGGGATGAACTGCTGGCCGCCGGCACCGCGAATCAAACGAAGATCTCGGGCGCCCCGGTCAAAGGCCCGGTGTTCGAATTCGCCCCGGTGATCAACCGGTACCTGCAAAGCCACCTGTTCGGCGACATCTTCGAGCGCGACAACCTCGACTGGCAAAGCCGCGAACTGGCCACCGTCGGAGCGCTGGCAGCGACGCCGGGCGTGGAACCGCAACTGCGCGCGCATATGGCGGCAAGCTTGCGCGTCGGGCTCAGCGCGGCACAGTTGGGCGAGGTCACTGAGCAGTTGAAAAAACACGAGGATGCGCAGACTGCCGAACGTGCGAATGCAGCGCTCAAGGAGGTTTTGGCGGCTTCGAAAAAATGACCTGAAAATGGACCTGATATCGATGTCTTAAAGAAAATCGGCGTTCGGGGTTGTGGTGAATGCGCTGATCTACAAGCCCTTGCCCGCGATCAGCGTCCATACTGTGGTTTTCAAAAGTCGGGACACCGCCATGCCCTCCCCCGAATCCAGCCTTTTGCAGAGCTGGCATGCCAACGCTGATGCCTGGATCGAAGCGATCCGCAGCGGCGCCATTGAAAGCCGTCAGCAGGTTACCGATCAGGCGATTGTGCTGGCGATCATGGGCCGCCAACCGCAGCGCGTACTTGATCTGGGTTGCGGCGAAGGCTGGTTGTTGCGGGCGCTGGCGGATCGCGGGATTGAAGCTGTCGGTGTGGATGGCGATGCGCGGCTGATCGAGGCGGCGCGTCTGGCGGGGGCGGCGCGGGTGCATGTTGCGAGTTACGAAGCGCTGGTCGATGGCAAGGTCGATATCGGTCGTGACTACAACCTGGTGTGCGCGAATTTCTCGCTACTGCATCAAGACATAATTCCGCTGCTTGCCGCGATGAATGCCTTGCTTGTTCCCACAGGGGTTGTGGTCATTCAGACACTGCATCCATGGTCTGTCGCGGCAGGCGATTATCAGGATGGCTGGCGCGAAGAATCGTTCGCGGGATTCAAAGGTCAGTGGCAGCCGATGCCGTGGTATTTCCGCACGTTGTCGAGTTGGCTGAATGCGCTGGACATGGCCGGGTTCCAATTGGCCGGTTTGCAGGAGCCACAGCATCCGCAAAGTCCAGTGCCGCAGTCGTTGCTGATGGTTGCCGAGCGCCGCTGAGATTTCAGAAACACCATCAATCATTGTGGGAGCTGGCTTGCCAGCGATGGCGTCGGGTCAGTCAACATTGATGTTGAAGGTACTGGCCTCATCGCTGGCAAGCCAGCTCCCACAGTGGTTTGGGTGTGCCAGGAATTTGTGACCACCATACAAACCTGTGGGAGTGAGCCTGCTCGCGATGACGGTATTTCAGGCGACATCAATGTTGAATATCAGACCGCAATCGCTGGCAAGCCAGCTCCCACAGTGGTTTCGGGACCACGGATGCGGTACTGCGCCAGCAGGCGCATGACGTAGCCGATCTTGATCAGGGTCGGGCCGAGGATGGTCAGGGCGTGCATCGCCACCAGCAGCGCAATCGGCATCTGGCCGTTGTAGAGATAAGCGCCGTAGATGCCGGTCAATTTGACTCAATCTTTAGTCGTTATGACTACGATCTGACGCCCGCTAACTTGTCGATCTACGGCACCGGCAATCGACCAAGGACTGACTACGCTGTTAATCCAGCGTGTCTAACCTGCCGAGGATGACTGCCATGCAACGCTTTCAGAAACTCACGCCCTGCCTGTGGTTCGACGATCAGGCCGAAGCCGCTGCGAAGTTCTATTGCTCGATCTTCGATCATTCGAAAATCACCGGCCTGACCCACTACAGCAAGGTCGGTCAGGAATTTCACGGTAAGCCGGAAGGTGCGGTGATGACCGTCAGTTTCGAACTCGATGGCCAGACCTTCACCGGCCTCAACGGTGGGCCGATGTTCAAATTCAGCGAGGCGATCTCGTTTCAGGTCAACTGCCAGAATCAGGAAGAAGTCGACCATTTCTGGGGCCATCTGTCCGAGGGCGGCCCGGTCGAAGCCCAGCAATGCGGCTGGCTCAAGGACAAATTTGGGGTGTCATGGCAGATCGTGCCGGTGGCCTTTATGCACATGATGCTGGATGCCGACACCAGCAAATCGCAGCGAGCGATGCAGGCCATGTTCACGATGAAAAAACTCGACATTGCCGAACTCGAACGGGCCTTTGCCGGCCAGAGCTAATACACTGGCGCGCTGGCCTGCCGGGAATAACAACGATGAAACACGCTGCCGCCAAAAACCCTGAAAAAGCCCCGCGTTTCTGGCGCGACGCGGCGCTGCCGTTCATTGAAGCGCGGGCCATCGCCGATGGCCGCGAGGTCTGCTACGCGCGCCATTCCCACGCGCATTTTTCCATCGGCGCAATCACCGCCGGGCGCAGCACCTATGTGCATGAGCAAGCTCAGTTCGAAGTCGCGGCGGGCACCGTGGTGCTGATGAATCCCGGCGATGTGCATGCGTGCAATCCGATCGATGATCAGCCCTGGTCGTATGTGATGCTGTACGTCGAAACGCCCTGGCTGACGGATTTGCAGCATCAGTTGGGGTTCGCCAGTGATCTTGAGTTTCGGCGTTTCTCCACTACTCATCTCGACGACACCGCGCTGTTCAACGACCTGAATGGACTTTATGAAACATTGGTCGACGAACAGCAGGACGTACTGCGCAAACAAAGCGCTGCGGTGGAGTTTTTCAGCGACCTGCAACTGCGGTTGAATCCCGCCGGCCCCTCGCTGCGCGAACCCAATTTCAAGCTGGAACGCGCGGCCGATTTCATCCGCGAACACTGTACCGAGCTGCTGAACCTCGACGACATCTGCACGGCGGCACAACTGTCGCCTTCGTACCTGATCCGTGCCTTCAAACAGCATTACGGCATGACGCCCCACGCCTTTTTGGTCAACCAGCGCATCCAGTTCGCCCGCGAGCGTTTGCGCAGTGGGCAGTTGATTGCCGATGTGGCGCTGGAAGCCGGGTTTGCCGATCAGGCGCATTTTCAGCGAGCCTTCAAGCAACATTTGGCGGCAACGCCCGGCCAATATCGCGGCTGATGGTTTGCCCCGATTGATCGCTGGCCAACACATTCAGATATTGACATATCGGTAAATTCCGATATCGTCGCGGCATGGACCTACTCGAAATCTTCAAAGCCCTCTCGAACCGCACACGCCTGGAAATCCTCAAAGGCCTGAAGGATCCCGAGAAACATTTTCCTCCCCAGGATGAAGGTGACGTGCACACGGTGGGCGTTTGCGTCAGCAGTATTCAGGAAGGCGTCGGGCTGTCGCAGTCGACGGTGTCCGATTACTTGGCGACGCTGCAACGCGCAGGCCTGGTCGAGGTCAGGCGCATTGGGCAGTGGACCTATTACAAACGTAACGAAGCAGCGATCAGTGCGCTGGCCGAGATCATCGGCAGCGAGCTGTAATTTTTTGCCCCAATATATCGATAATTCCCGATATCCCTTTTTACCGAAACGAGGAAATGCAATGAAAGCGATGATCCTTACTTCATTTGGCGGCGCACAATCGTTCGAACTTTGTGAAGTGCCCAAACCAGTGCCACACGCGGGAGAAGTGCTGGTCCGGGTGCACGCCACCTCCATCAATCCGCTGGATTATCAGGTGCGCCGTGGCGACTATGCCGATCTGGTGCCCCTGCCAGCCATCACCGGGCACGACGTCTCTGGCGTTATCGAAGCGGTCGGCCCGGGGGTGACAGCGTTCATGCCGGGTGACGAAGTCTGGTACACCCCGCAGATTTTCGACGGTCCAGGCAGTTATGCCGAGTACCACGTCGCGGCCGAAAACATTGTCGGCAAGAAGCCGGCCGCACTGAGCCATCTTGAAGCGGCGAGCCTGAGTCTGGTGGGCGGCACGGCGTGGGAAGCGCTGGTCGTGCGGGCGGCGCTCAGAGTCGGCGAGAGCATTCTGATCCACGGCGGCGCGGGCGGCGTTGGTCATGTCGCGATTCAGCTGGCCAAAGCCATCGGCGCGAAGGTCTTCACCACTGTGCGTGAAGGCAATTTCGAGTTCGCCAGGCAGATGGGCGCCGATGTGCTGATCGATTACGAAAAGGAAGATTATGTCGCCGCGATCCTGCGCGAAACCGAGGGTCGTGGCGTCGATGTTGTGTTCGACACCATCGGCGGCAACACCCTGGCGCGCAGCCCCGACGCCCTCGCACAACTGGGCCGCGTGGTATCGATCGTAGACCTTGCCCAACCGCAAAACCTGATTCAGGCCTGGGGCAAGAACGCCAGCTACCACTTCGTGTTCACCCGACAGAATCGCGGCAAACTCGATGAGTTGAGCGCATTGATCGCCAACGGTCAGTTGCGCCCGCACGTTGGCGCGGTCTATCCGCTGGCCGACATCGGTCTCGCCCATGCCCGGCTGGAAACGCCCAACAACGGCGTTCAAGGGAAAATTGCGATTGCTGTCGTGCCGTCGCCCGAACTCGCCAATCGCTGAACTCAGTCCCGAGGAGAACATCATGATTTATGAGATCGCTTTACTGCCCGTTCACACAGGGAACAGCGAAGCCTTCCGGCAGGCATTTGCCGGGGTCGAGCCACTGCTCAGGCGCGCCAAGGGTTACGGCGGGCACTTGCTTGCGCAGGGAATTGAAACGCCTGAGGTGTTCAATCTGATTGTGCGCTGGCAATCCCTTGAGGATCACACGCCGGGGTTTGAAGCGAGTGAGGACCATCGGCTGTTCATGCTGGGTCTGGAGGAATATTTTTCCGAAGAGCCGAAGGTGTATCACATTGAGGGCGGCGCCTTTCAGCAGCCGTTCGACTAATAATCTCTCGGCTACACCGCGATTCATTGTAGGAGTGAGCCTGCTCGCGATAGCGGCGTATCAGTCGACATCTATATTGACTGATACATCGCTATCGCGAGCAGGCTCACTCCTACAGGGTTTACGGTAGCAGCAGGTAGATAGCACTCAGCGCCAACAACCCCGCCATGCTCCGATTGAACCAGCGCATCCCCGCCGCGTTGCTCAGATACCCACGCAAAAACGTCCCGGCATAAGCCCAGCAGCCGACCGACAGATAACAGATCACCAGATACACCGCCGCAAACTGCCACACCAGCCGCGCCTCGCCATCGGCGACAAACGCGCCCATGCCCGCGACGCAGGCCAGCCAGGCTTTCGGGTTGAGCCATTGCATCACCGCGCCGTACAGCATAGATGGCGCCCGCCCGGAATCCTTGGCGTTCAACTGTCCATCATCCACGGCCAGCTTCCACGCCATGAACAGCAGAAACGCCACGCCGGCCAGTTGCACCACCCGGGTCATGAACGGCCAAAGCTTGAGCACCTCATGCAAGCCCAGCCCCATCAGCACCAGCAGCAACACAAACCCCAACGTGGCCCCGGCGACATGCCGCTGACTGGCGCGAAAACCGAACTGCGCCCCGGAACTCAACGCCACAATATTCACTGGCCCCGGCGTGATCGACGCCGCCAACGCAAACGCCGCCATCGAAACAATCAGACTCATCGCACACCTGCTTCAAATCGAGGAACAAGGTGCTCACCCTAACCAGCACCCGATCCCCGGTATTGAAGAAAATGCCCCTGTGATCCTGATCGTTCCCACGCTCTGCGTGGGAATGTAGCCTGGGACGCTGCGCGTCCCCTTCAGAGCCGAACGCAGAGCGTCCGTTGAGGTATTCCCACGCGAAGCGTGGGAACGATCACATGACCCACCGCTTTCGCGAGCAGGCTCGCTCCCACATTAAAATCTACGCTCAGTCCAGACGCGGCACGGTGAAGCGGAATTCGCTGCCCTGCCCCGGTTCGCTCTCTGCGAAAATCCGCCCGCCGTGGGCTTCGACGATGCCTTGGGTGATGTACAAACCCAGGCCGGTGCCGGTCGGATTGCCCTCTTTCACCGTCCAGTAACGATCGAACACGTGCGGCAGGTGCTCCTTGGGAATGCCCTCGCCGCTATCGCGCACGGTGAAGACAATGTCATCGCCGACCGACGTCGCATGCACGCCCACCCTGCCCAGTCGCGGAGTGAATTTGATCGCGTTGCCGACCAGATTGGACAGCACCTGGAACAGCCGCTCCGGGTCAGCATGAATGCGCAGATCAGGATCGGCCGCGAAGGAAATGCTGATGTCCTTGTCCAGTGCCAACGGTGCAAGCAGCGCCTGCGCCTCTTCGAACATCTGCGCGACATCGAGCTTTTGTGGGGTGATGGAGTAGCGCCCGGCGTCGATTTTCGAGGTGTCGAGCAAGTCCTCCAGCAGCGTGTTCATGCGTCCGGCAGCCTGCTGCATGGTGTCGATGGCCGTCGAGATGCGCCGCGAAGTGTGCGGGCCGTCGGAGCTGAAGGCCTTTTGCATCATGCCGCAGAGCATCGAAATCACGGTCATCGGGTTGCGCAGATCGTGGGAGACCACCGCCACCAGCTCATCGCGGGCGCGCACCGCTTCCTGCTCGCGGCGCACCTGCCGGGCCAGATCGTTTTCCAGTGCCGAACGGCGCAGGTCATTGGCAGCGAACAGGTCACCGTGGCTCCACTTGGTGGATATCCCGGCCATCTCGACTTTCCAGATTTCAAACGAGGTGCGCGGGCGCAAGCGCAGGCCGGCATCGGAGTTTTCCAGGTCCAGCGGCTTGCGTGGATCGCCGCTCCAATTGATGTTTTCCTTGACCTCGGGGCGGAACCAGAACACGCCGTTGTCCACCGGTTTCGGCAGGCTCATGGCGAGCACGCCGCTGGCCACCTGCTGGAACTGCGCGGCCGGCGGATAGACGCTGGCCAGGTGATGACTGGCAAACACCGCCTCGCCGCTGTCCTGCAGCCACTTGTGCAAGGCGCGAATGTCTTCCGGCTCCGGGCAGTTGCCGTAGCGGTGCAGTTGTTTGTCTTCGATGATTGCAATACCGCCGGCATTGGTCAGCGCCATCAGGGTCTGCGGCTGATTGGCGAGGCCGTCGAAGACATTCTGCGGCGAGTCGATCATCGCTTGATTGAGCAGCGCCAAGGCTTCGACTTTTTCTTCGCGCTGACGGCTGATCTCCAGCGCTTCCATGGCGCTGATCTGCAGCGACAGCACCTGGCCGATGGTCTGACACGCCGCGCGCAATTCGTGCGGCACGTGCAGTGGCTGACGATTGCCGCAACTGATCAGGCCCCAGAGCTTGTCACCCTTGAGAAGGGAAATGCTCATCGACGACAGCACGCCCATGTTCTTCATGTACTGACAGTGGATCGGCGACACGCTGCGCAGGGTGGCGAAACTCAGGTCCAGCGGCGTGTTCGTGTCCGGGCGCAACTTTGGCAGCAGCGGCACTGGTTGATAGTCGGCATTGGGGATGATCCGCAGCCAATTGGTGCGATACAGCTCGCGCGCTTGTTCGGGAATGTCCGAGGCCGGGAAGAACAGGCCATTGAACACTTCCATCGACGGGTCGGAGGCTTCGGCGATGACCTGACCGTGGCCCTCCTCCTCGAAACGATAGATCAACACCCGGTCGTAACCGGTCATGGCCTGGATTTCCTTGACGCTGATGTCGTACAGCGCCTGCAACGTGGTCGCCGCTTGCAGACGCTGAAGCATGCGCCCCAGATGAGTCTGGTTGCCGGCGACGTTGCGCGGCTGGAAGTTCTCGACGTGGATTTCCAGCTCCAGGATCAATACGCCCTGATGACGATGCAACAAGCCCTCGAACGCGGTGCCGTTGAGCCTGAAGCGCAGCGGCTGCAAGTCGGACAGCGACGGTTGCAGCAAGGCCTCGCGCACTTTTGCCGCTTCGGCGTCGCCGATCAGGCTTTCCAGCGGCTGGCCGATCAGGCTTTGCGGCTCTCGGGCCAGCAACGTTTCGACATTGGCGCTGACCTGAATGATCACCAACTCAGGCTCGCTCAGGGTCAGCAACAAACCGTGGGGCTGGATCGCACCGGGAAAACGGATCGGCTCATCGGCACAGTTGGCCAGCAGTTCTTCAAAGGCTTCTTTGTCTTGCGGGTTCATGCCAGTACCTCCCGGCTTTCGAGCCAGCGCTCGAAACAACTGAATGTGGTTTGTGCCGCTGTGACGACGGCGGCGCGCTCATCGGCGCTCATCGGCTGATTGCCCAGATATTCGATGAAATCGCGCCAGCGCCGGCCCGTGGCGGCGCCGTAGATATCGAGAAAGGCCGCGCCGTTGTTGGCTTCCAGGCCTAACCGTGAAGAGATTTCGCGGCGCAGAATCTGCCCGCCGAGCGTCGCGCCCTCGAGGACGTAGAGCACGCCCAGGCAGGCAGCGCTTGAGTCGATGATCGGCAACTGCTGGCAGTGCGGCAGGCTTTGCAGCGCTGCGGCGGATACGCCCAGAGCTAGCAGGTCGGCGCGCAGGGTTGGCGTTTTGAGGCGGGGCGCCAGATCAAAATCGGTGGGGATTGCATCGCTTTGCTGCAGTGCGTTTTCCAGCGGTAAATAGAAGCCGTAATAGGCCTGCACCAGCCGGACAAAGGCCTGGGTATCGAGGGTATCGGAGAAAAAGGGAAGGCGTTTTTCCAGCGCGATGTGCAGCTCGGCAGTGCCGGCTCGCAGATCTTGCAGCACCGGTGGCACATAAACTTCACGGGCCTTTGCTTGCATGTAGATCGCTCTTGGTGGGGCCGCCTGGGGCCAAACGGGGTGAGTGCAACGTCGGCGAAATTTTACACGGCTATCGCGGTTTCTGACCGGCCGGATAGTTATTTCTGCCGAAACCATCACCCTCTGAGTCATTCAGAGTGAAGGCATCTGCAAAAAGTTCGACCGCGTTGCCCAACGGCGCCGGGCGCTGTACCGCGACAGCACCGCGTGACTGTATGGGTCTGGGCGCCCGGAGGCTGTGATAAAAATATCGTTCTCGTTACTGGAGTGCCGCCATGGATCTCGCCACGCTCATCCTGTTTCTTCCGGCCTGTTTCGCCCTGAACATGGCCCCCGGGCCGAACAACCTGCTATCGATCAGCAACGCCACGCGTTATGGCTTTCGCCGCGCCTGCACGGCGGGTATCGGGCGGATTCTGGCGTTTGCCGGGATGATCGCGCTGGCCGGTGCCGGTCTGTCGGTGGTGTTGCAAACTTCAGAATGGTTGTTCCATGCGATCAAGATCATTGGCGCGGCGTATTTGCTGTACTTGGCCTGGCAGTTATGGCGGGCCAATCCTGAGGCCGAGCAGCAGATGACGGGCGCGACCGTTGGCTTCTTTGCGTTGGCGCGGCAGGAGTTTCTGGTGGCGGCGGGCAATCCGAAGGCGATCCTGTTATTTACCGCGTTTCTGCCGCAGTTCGTCGACCCGGCACGCCCGGTGCCGGCGCAGTTTGCGGTGCTGGGCGTGCTGTTTCTGCTGCTGGAGTGGATCGCCATCAGCGCCTACGCGTGGATGGGCCTGCACATGCGCCGCTGGTTCGCCGAGCCGCGCGGAAAACGAATGTTCAATCGTTGCTGCGCAGGCCTGCTGTCGGCGGCGGCTTCGGTGCTGTTGATGGCCAAACGCGCTTAAGCCTCGGACGGGCCTTTGAGTTCGACCTGATTGCCGTCCGGGTCGAAGCAGTACAGCGACAGCCCTTTGCCTTCGGCGCCGAAGCGTGACTCGGCTTTTGCCACGCTCAGGCCGAAGGATTGCAGGTGTGCGCTTAGCGTTTCTTCGTCGAACGGTTCGATGCGCAGGCAGAAATGATCAACGTTACGCCGCTCGCTGCCGGCCGCCCCGCCGCCCTTGCGGCCGAGTTCGCCTTGCAGGTCGACCAGATCAATCATCGAAGTGCCGGCGCGCAGGTGTATCAGGCCCAGCGGTTCGTTGCGTTTGACCACTTCGGCGCCGAAGACTTGACCGTAGAAGTCGATGCTGCGTTGCAGATCCGCGACGCGCAGGACGATGTGATCGATATGTTGGATGGAAAATGGATGCATCGGGCACACCTCAACAAACGGTAGGAGCTGCCGATAGCGGCGATCTGGGATTTTGGGACGCGGAGCGTCCCAGGCTGCATTCCCACGCAGAGCGTGGGAACGATCAAGATCGCAGCCTGCGGCAGCTCCTACACGGTAGTTCAGGGGATTTGAAAATTCACTGTCGATTTTTCGGTGGAGCCATCGACAAACTGGTTTTACTCTCGAGCCATGAACATACAAACCGCTGTCCTGCCGCCCCACGCCGAAATGGTTCGCGCCATGCTCGAACGCGACACTGCCTATGAAGGCGTGTTCTTTACGGCCGTGAAAACCACCGGAATCTTCTGCCGCCCCAGCTGCACGGCGCGCAAGCCGAAACCGGAGAACGTCGAGTTCTTCGCCCAGGCTGATGACTGTCTGTCGGCGGGCTATCGCGCCTGCCTGCGTTGTAAACCGCTGGACGCGGCGGCCATCGCGCCGGACTGGGTGCAGCGCCTGCTCACCGCCGTGGAGGCCGATCCAGAGCTGCGCTGGAGCGACGCACAACTGCTCGCTGAAGGCATCGAGCCGCTAAAGCTGCGCCGTTGGTTCAAGCAGCACTTCGGCATGACCTTCCATGCGTGGCTGCGAACGCGCCGCTTGGGCATGGCGCTGGGCGGGATCAAGCAAGGCACCTCGATTGATCACGCCGCGTTTGATTCCGGTTATGAATCGCTCAGCGGTTTTCGTGATGCTTTCCAGAAGTCGTTCCACATCACCCCCGGTCGCGCCGAACACAGCGAGCCGCTGCTGTTCACCCGACTGACCACCCCGCTGGGGCCGATGATTGCCATGGCCGAGCGGCGTGGCCTGGTACTGCTGGAGTTTCTTGATCGCCCGGCGCTGACCCGCGAAGTCGAAGAACTGCAACACCGCTACGGCTATGCGGTCGCGCCGGGGCACAACCCACATCTGCAACAGATCGAGCAGCAACTGGCGCAGTATTTCGCCGGTCAACTGACGACCTTTACCGTGCCACTGCACCTGCCCGGCAGCGAGTTCGCCCGGCAGGTCTGGTCGGCGCTGCTGCAGATACCTTACGGCCACACCAGCACCTACGGCGCCATCGCCGCCGGTTTGGGCAAACCCGGCGCCAGTCGCGCGGTCGGTCTGGCCAACGGGCACAATCGGTTATCGATTGTGGTGCCCTGCCATCGGGTGATCGGCGCGGATGGCTCGCTCACCGGCTATGGTGGTGGACAACCGCGCAAGGCGTTTCTGCTGCGGCTGGAAAACGCCGCCGTGCAACTCACCCAACAACTGGCATTCTGACCCACCGAATCAACTGACAAGAAGGATTTTTGATGAACGCGCTCGCTACGCAGTTTCACCAGTTGCACCAGCAAGGTCTGTTGATTCTGACCAATGTCGCCGACGCCACCGGTGCGCGACTGGTCGAGCACCTGGGCGGTAAAGCCGTGGCCACCAGCAGTGCGGCAGTGGCCTGGGCTCACGGTTACCCGGACGGCAACACCCTGCCCCTTGAACGTCTGGTGTCGACGGTGGAATCCATCGCCCGGGTGATCAGCATTCCCTTGACCGTGGATGTCGAGGCCGGCTATTCCGATGACCTCGGGCCCGTCGCCGAAGTGCTGGATGCGGTGATCGCAGCGGGGGCAGTGGGCATCAATATCGAGGACGGTTCTGCCGACCCCGAGTTGCTCGCGCGCAAGATCGAAGTGGCGCGACAGGTGGCCAACAAGCGCGAGGTGCAGCTGTTCATCAATGCACGCACCGATGTCTATCTGAAAAGCCTTGTGCCGGCCGAGGATCGCGTCGCCGAAACCCTGCACCGCGCGGCGCTGTATCAAGCGGCCGGCGCGGATGGTTTGTTCGCGGCGGGCGTCACCTCGGCCTATGAAATCGAGGCCATCTGCAAAGGCACGACGCTGCCGGTCAATGTCCTGGGTTTCGCTTGCCTGCCTTCGCCGCAAGAACTGCAAGCGCTGGGCGTGCGCCGCTTGAGCGCGGGTTCCGGCATCGCCGAATTCCTCTATGGCGCCATGGGCGGGCTGGTGAAAAGCTTTCTGGCCAGCGGCAAACTCGATACCCATGATCTCAAGGCTTTCACCTACGGCGAAGTCAACGGCTTGCTGAAATAACATGCCTGATGCCTATCAAGCGGCCAGCGAGTTTCTGTCCGCGCTCGATGCGGACTGGCAACGCCATATCGCAGCGGTCGGCCCGTGCCGGCATCAACCGCATCCGGCGCGTGATCCCTACGAGTCGCTGGTGCGGGCGATTGCTTATCAGCAACTGCATGCCAAGGCCGGCGATGCGATTGTCGGGCGGCTGGTGGGGTTGTTTCCTGGGCAGTCGTTTCCGCGGCCGGAGCAAATCCTTGCGACGGATTTTGAGCGCATGCGCAGTTGCGGGTTTTCCGCGGGCAAGATTGCGACGATCCAAGGGATTGCCCAGGCGACGCTGGATGGCGTGGTGCCGGATTACGCCACGGCGCTGGCGATGGACGATGAGGCGTTGATCGAACGTTTGGTCAGTTTGCGCGGGGTGGGTCGCTGGACGGTGGAGATGTTGCTGATTTACAGCCTGGAACGCATGGATATTCTGCCGGCGGATGATTTTGGTGTTCGCGAGGGGTATCGGCGGTTGAAGGGGCTGGAGGTGCAGCCAACGCGCAGGCAGATGGTTGAGATCGGGTTGGCCTGGAGTCCTTTTCGGACGGTGGCGGCGTGGTATTTGTGGCGGGTGCCTAAACCGCTGCCCTCACCCTAGCCCTCTCCCAGAGGGAGAGGGGACTGATTGGGGGAGATTGGAGATTCACGTCGACCTGAAATAACGTCTTTGAAACCATGAACGCCAAGACTTCTCAATTCCATAATCGACTGCCCTCACCCTAACCCGCCCGAAACGTCGGACCGCCCAAAGGTAGAGGGGACTGATTGGAGGATATTGGAGATTTTACGTCGACCTGAAATAACGTCTTTGAATCCATGAACGCCAAGACTTAGATCCATAATCGACTCGGTTTTTCAGGTCGATGTATAACGCAAGACTCCTCGCTCGGCTCCCTCTCCCTCCGGGAGAGGGCTGGGGTGAGGGTCTGCTTTTCACAGCCCGGACTTCAACCGGCTGAACGCCCGCATCAGCGCCCGATTGAACGCCTTGCCATTATCATTTTTGCTGTACAGCGTGGCCCTGACGGCGGCCGAGGGATACGTCCCCGGATCATTGCGTATTGCGGCATCGACCAAACCATCCGCCGCCGTGATCGCATTGGCGTAGTGAATGGTGTCGGTGATCGGCGCAATCACTTCCGGCGTCATCAGATAATCCATCAGCGCCATCCCGGCCTGGGGATGCGGCGCGTCCTTGGGCACGACCATGGCATCGAACCAGATCAACGTGCCCTCTTTCGGAATCCGGTAACTCAATGTGAACGGCTTCTTCGCCGCCTCCGCCTGCCCCGCCGCAATGGCGACATTGCCGTTCCACGACATCGCCACGCAGGTATTGCCATTGGCCAGATCGCTGATATTCAGATCATTGTCGAAATAGCGGATATACGGCCGGATCTTCGCCAGTTGCTGCTCGGCGAGTTTCAAGTCATCAAGATTTTGCCGATTGATGTCCAGCCCCATGTACTTCATGACAGCGGCAAATACTTCGTTGGGATCGTTGAGCAGACTCACCCCGCAATCGGCGAATTTCGAAACCACCGCCGGATCGAACAACATCGCCCAACTGTCCGTCGGCGCCTCGGGTAACCGCTGTTTTATCGCCTCCTCCTGATAGCCGAAGCCAGTGGTGCCCCAGGCGTAAATCCCGGCATAGCGATTGCCCGGATCGAACACCGCCATGTGCTGGCGAAACTCTTCACCGACCCCGGCGAAGTGAGGCACCCGGGCCTTGTCCAACGGCTGGATCGCGCCGCTCTCGATGGCCCGCGACAGGTGCTGTCCGGCGGTCAACACCAAGTCGTAACCGCTGCGCCCGGTAAGCAGTTTGGTCTCGACGGTTTCCAGCGAATCAAAGTGATCGGCGACCACATGAATGCCAGTCTGCGCCTCGAAATTCTTCAGGGTATCCGGCGCCAGGTACTCGCCCCAGATGTACAGATTTACTACCGGTTTGGCGGTGTCGGCAGCCTGCACACACAAGGGGGCGAGCACCAGCATCAAGGCTTGAGTCAGTTTGTGCAGGCGCATGGTCAGGCTCCTTTTTTCAGGCCGGCGTATTGCGGCATGGTGATGCACGCGACGTTGCCGCCGCCGAGAAGGATTTCCCGGGAGTTCTCGATGCCGACAATCTTGTGCTGCGGGAACAGTTCGGCCAGCGTCGCCATGGCAACCTTGTCGTTACGATCACCAAACAGCGGCACAACGATCGAGCTGTTGCCGGCGTAGTAGTTGATGTACGACGCGCAGATTTTCGTGCCGGCCTGACGAGTGTGGGTGCTGTCCTGCTGGTCGAGGCCGTCGGCTTCTTCGGCGGTCCACTCGAGCACGTCCGGTTGCGGCAGCTTGTGCACGATCAACTCGCGGCCACGGCTGTCGCGGGTGCTGCGCAGGATGTCGTAGGCTTCTTGATAAATTTCCCACTGCGGATCGTCGCGGTTGTCGGTCCATTGCAACACCACTTCACCGGGACGCGCAAAGCAGGCGAGGTCGTCGACATGGCCGTCGGTTTCGTCGAACTTGCAGCCGCGTGGCAGCCAGATGACTTTCTCGGCGCCGAGGTAATCGGTCAAGCGTCGGGTGACTTCGTCCTTGCCCAGATGCTGGTTGCGATTGCGGTTGAGCAGGCATTGTTCGGTGGTGAGGATGCTGCCCTCGCCGTCACTCTGGATGCCGCCCAACTCGGCAATCAGCGGCGCGCGGTAGCGGTCGAAGCGCTCAATTTCGAGGATCTTGCTGGCGATCTGGTCGTCCTTGTCCCACGGGTAATAGAGACCGCCGTCAAGACCGCCATAGGCGTTGAATTCGAAGTCGACGCCGCGCACTTCACCGCTCTGATCGTTGACCACAAAGCATGGGCCGCTGTCGCGAAACCAGGTGTCGTTGCAGGTCATCTCGACCACGCGCACTTGCGGCGGCAACTGCCGGCGGGCCGTGGCGAACTGCGCGGCCGATGCGCACACGGTGACCGGTTCGCTGTGGGAGATGGCGGTGACGATCTGCACCCAGACTTTCTGCGCCGGTTTGGCGCCGTTGCGCCAGACATCGGTGCGCTCCGGCCAGCCGAGCCAGCAGCCGGACTTGGTTTCGAATTCGCCGGGCAGACGGAAGCCGTCCTGTTTGGGGGTGGAGTCGAGCAAACGTGCCATGGTCAAACCTCGTCTTCGCGATGGGAATGACCACAGGCTAAGGGCGCACGCAGTACGCCCGCCAACGATGATTATTGCGGAACAGTTGAATTCAACTCATCAATCGGCCAGTTGATCGTTGAACCATTCGAGCATCTGCGCCACCGCCGGACGCTCCAGCCGCAGCCGTTCACAGACCAACGCATATTGGCCGAGGGCAGTCATGCTGGATGCGAAGGGCCGCACGAGGCGACCACTCTGTAAATCCTCCTGCGCGGTGAGGTTATCGCCCATGGCCACGCCCTGCCCTTGCGCCGCCGCTTCCAACGCCAAACCAGCGTGGGCGAAATACAACTGACGCTGCGGACGTAGATCACCGGCGTGGCTGGTCAGCCACGCGGTCCAGGTCTTGCCGTCCTGATCGTCGTGCAGCAGGCAGTGACGGGCCAGATCCTTCGGGGTTTTCAAGCTGCCCTGGTTGAACAGGCCGGGGCTGCACACCGGGAAGAACTGCAAGGCTGGCAGCGGCCGCACGAAGTAGGCGCTGCTGTCCACCGGGCCGGTGCCATAGGTGATCGCCAGGTCGATGTCTTCGCCGGGCGCCGTGGCGTCGATCGGTTGTTCGTAGAGGTGCAAGGTGATGTGCGGATAACGCGCGTAGAAATCAGTGAGGCGACTCATCAGCCACTTTTGCGCGAGTTCGGCAGTGACGGCCAGTCTGAGCACCGCCAGCGACGACGGATCGCGCAATTCATCGCAGGCATCGCCGATCAGTTCGAAGGCTTGTTGCAGGCTTTGCATCAGCCGCCCGGCGGCGATGGTCGGGCGGATTTGTCGGCCTTCGCGGATGAACAGCGAGACGCCGAGTTGTTCTTCGAGCTGGCGGATCTGATGGCTGACGGCGCTGTCGGTGACGCACAGTTCGGCGGCTGCACGGCCGAAATGCGCGTGGCGGGCGGCGCATTCGAAGGTGCGCAGGGCGGCCAGGGAGGGGAGTCGTCGCATGGGGGGTGGTCCGTTTTTTTAGTCATGCTGACTGGCTCGTCGATATGAGTCCAGCCCGTTACCCTCACCCCAGCCCTCTCCCGGAGGGAGAGGGGGCCGATCGGGGGATATTGACGATGTACGCCGACCTGAACGTGCTTGGGTGAATCCATAATCGACCGGATTTCCCAGGTCGATGGATGACGCAAGACAACTCGGTCAGTCCCCTCTCCCTCTGGGCGGTCCGACGTTTCGGGAGGGTTAGGGTGAGGGGCTTTTGCCTGTATCGCACTGTATACCCGGAAGCCGCAGACACACCCAACGCACAATTCCCCATCCTGCCGACACATCACCGATACACCCCAAAGCTGAAATGACCCGGTCGATTTCACTCAATTCACCGGAGACGCCTCATGACCACCACCCTTTCAACTGCGGTCAAATCCCTGCACCTGAACCTCGACCGCGCCGGTACCTGGCTCGCCCCACTGACCCTGCGCCTGTTCATCGCCTGGGAATTCTTCGAGTCCGGACTGGAGAAATTCAACGGGCAGAACTGGTTCGAAGACATCCAGGACAAATTCCCCTTCCCGTTCGATCACCTGCCGGCAACGCTCAACTGGGAATTGTCGATGTGGGCTGAACTGATCTGCGCACTGGCGATTCTGGTGGGCTTCGGCACACGAATCTCGGCGATCTCGCTGATCGTGGTCACCGTCGTCGCCACCGCCGCCGTGCACTGGCCGGCTGACTGGTCGTCACTGAGCGAGTTGGCGCAGGGTTATGCGATCACTAACAAAGGTTTCGGCAACTTCAAGCTGCCGGCGATTTACCTGGCGGCGCTGCTGCCGCTGGTGTTCGCTGGCGCCGGCAAGTTGAGTGTCGATGCGTGGCTGGCGCGGGTGTTCTGGAACCAGAGCACCCGCTGAGGCTCAATGCGCCCGATCAAGGCCGGCGAGCAAGGCGCTGTCACGGCTGTAGATGTCCGGTGAGTAACGCACGCGGCCGCTGCTGTCGACCTGTGCCGTCCAGTAAGTCATCAGGATCGGCACCGGCGCTGACAGGCGAAATTCGTGGGTGGTGCCGGTGGCCAGCAGGGTTTCGGTGCGGGCCTTTTCTGCGGGTGTGAGCAACAAGTCGCGCAATTGCATCGGATGCTCGACCCGCACGCAGCCGGAGCTGAAGGCGCGCGGGCCTTTTTCGAACAGCGCCTTGCTCGGCGTGTCGTGCAGATACACCGAGAACGGGTTGGGGAAGCGGATGACCATTTGCCCCAACGGATTACGCGGCCCGGCATCCTGACGCAGCATGATGTTGCCGGGGTTGTCCCAGTCGATGTCCGCTGCCGCCAGCGGCTGACCGTTGGCGTCGAGCACTTGCAGGTTCTGGCGGCTGAGGAAGGTCTGGTCCTTGCGGATTTCCGGCAGTTTGTCTTCTTTCCAGATGGTCGGCGGCACGGTCCAGGTCGGGTTCAGGGTCAGGCGTGTCACCCGGGATTTGAGCAACGGCGTCTGGCGCTCGGCGCGGCCAACCTGAGTGCGCGTTTGCCACACCGCCACGCCGCCCTGATACAGCGTCAGTTCAGCGGCGGCGACGTTGACCAGCAAGCCATTGGGCTCCAGGTCCTGGGCCATCCAGCGGAAACGCTCGAGGTTGACCCGCAACTGTTCGCGGCGGGTCAGCGGACTGATGTTGAGTTCAGCAATCGTTCCCGGCCCGACCACACCGTCAGCCTGCAAGGAATGGTTGGCCTGAAAACTCTTCACGGCGTCGACCAGCACGCCGTCATACGCATTGCCGGGTGTGCCAATGATCTGGGTCAGATAGCCCTCGCTGTACAGACGCTGGGCCAGTTCCGGTACGCGTTTGTCTTCCATGGCCGGGCGCAGCAGCGGCCCGTTGCCCACCGCTTGCCATTGCGGCAAGGTTTTGAGCCGTTGCGCCGCATAGAGCTGACGCAGGTCCTGATATTGCGCCAGACGCGGACGGGCAAGGTCGAACGCAGCGGGAATGTCGTGCAGGCCGGGAACGGCGATGGCCAATAATTCCGCCTGACGGTCGCGCGGAGTGGCGTCGGCATGCCACAGCGGTTCGAAGTGCGATTGCAGCAGGAGACCGTAGTGCAAATCCTGCAGGGCCTGGAGATAGTTGCGACTGATGTCGATGTCGGCACACAACTCGCCATCCTGAGGCGCAGTGGTGGCGATCGGATAGTTTTTTGGATTGAGGCCATCATCGGCCAACAGCTGTAATTGCGCATGCAACACCGGCAATCGTGCGGATTCGTTAGCCCACACCGGCATCCAGTCCTGCTGCTGGTAGAACGCTTGCAGTTGCGTCAGCGCCGGGCCGTTGAGGCGCGTGGCAATCGCCGGACACGACTGCGCCAGACTGATCAACACCGCCTGCAACGGACTTTGCGGCTCGACCGGCATTTCCGCCGGTGGTGTTGGCAATGTCTCCAGCGGTGGCAGCGGCTCATCGGCACAAGCGACAAACGGCGCAGCGAGCAAACAAATGCTCAAGTAGCATGCGTACTTTTTGAACAACTGCTTTACTCCAATCCATGGCCGTCTAGATGATGGCCAACCTTACATCAGGTGCGCTGAACAGTCAGGCTCGATCTGCGGGCTTGCGGGTATTGACTGGGAGTCAGGAGCCAAAGTGCCAAATATGTAGCAAGTGAGGACACTTTATAAAATGTTGACGTTTTTGCGCCGACTTCTGCTGACTGCCACCGCTATCGTCGTGACCAGTCCAGTTTTTGCCGCCGGCAAACCATCGCCGGTTCTCTTCACCAGCCTCGCGCACGCCGCGCCAGAACTCAATCCCCAAGCGCTGAAAGGTGCTTTGAACGCCATGCAATGCGCGGTCAACAACGGTGCGAAGCCGTCCCGCCATCTGGCGATCATCGACTATTCGCAACCGTCCACCGAACGCCGCCTGTGGATCTTCGACCTGAGCAAAAAGAAATTGGTGCTGCGCGATCTGGTCGCCCACGGCTCCAACTCCGGGGAAAACTTCGCCACGCAGTTTTCCAATGTCGAAGGCAGTTACCAGTCCAGCCTCGGCCTGTTCCGCACCCAGGAAAGTTACAGCGGCACCCACGGTTATTCGCTGCGCATGGACGGTCTGGAGCCGGGTTTCAATGACATGGCCCGCGATCGTGCGATCGTCATTCACGCCGCCAGCTATGTGAATCCGTTGTGGAGCAAGAAACAGGGGCGCATCGGCCGCAGCCAGGGCTGCCCGGCGGTACGACCACAGATTGCCAAGCAGGTGATCGACCGCTTGAAGAACGGCCAGTTCATGTTTTCGTGGTACCCGGATCAGCGCTGGTTGAAGTCCTCGCCTTATCTGAACTGCCAGCCGCAGCAGGTGGCGAGCATCCTCAATACCCACGCGAGCTGACCGACCACCACAAATCCCCTGTAGGAGCTGCCGAAGGCTGCGATCTTTCGACTTTGACTTTTAGAAGCAAGATCAAAGATCGCAGCCTTCGGCAGCTCCTACAGGGAGATTCGCAGTCACTTTCATTACAACTTTGTCATTCAGCTGTCGGTTTGCCGTGCGGATCGCTCGGTAGCCTGAAGTTGTCCCGGCGCCAATGCCGATCAACTTTGACCACTGAGTGACTGATCATGAAAAGCCTCCTGCTCGCCTTCACCGCCCTCCTCGCCACCGGCAGCGCGTTCGCCGCGAACATGCCCGACACCGCCGTGATTCATGACAAATCCGGCTTCTACGTCAAGCTGGATGTCGACAAAGTCCTGTCCAGCACCGATATTTCACAAGCGTGTGGCGTGGTCCCGGCGCAAATGAATTATCTCGACCATCAGGGCCGCGAGCATGTGCTGGACTATCAGGTACAAGGCAGCGGTTGCATCAATGACCATTGAGACTGATCGATGAATATTCTGGTTGTCGAAGACGAACCCAAGGCCGGCAATTACCTGCTCAACGGATTACAGGAACTGGGTTACAGCGTCAGCCTCGCCCGCGACGGTGCCGACGGGCTGCACCTGGCGCTGGAACACAGTTTCGATGTGATCGTGCTCGATGTGATGATGCCGAAAATGGATGGCTGGGAAGTCCTGCGCCGGTTGCGCAAGGAGGCTGACACGCCGGTGCTGTTCCTCACTGCTCGCGATGACATTGCTGACCGCGTCAAAGGCCTGGAACTGGGCGCTGATGATTACCTGATCAAGCCGTTTTCCTTTGCCGAACTGGTGGCGCGCCTGCGCACCCTGACCCGGCGCGGGCCGATCCATGAAGACGAACAACTGCAAGTCGCCGACCTGCAGATGGACGTACTCAAGCGCCGCGTGAGCCGTGCCGGTGTACGCATCACCCTGACCAACAAAGAGTTTGCGTTGCTGCAGTTGTTCGCCACGCATACCGGGCAAGTGCTGGCGCGTTCGCTGATTGCCTCACGGGTGTGGGACATGAATTTCGACAGCGACACCAATGTGGTCGATGTCGCCGTGCGCCGCTTGCGGGCGAAGATCGATGATCCGTTCCAGCTCAAGCTGATCCACAGCGTGCGCGGCATCGGTTATCGCTTCGATACGCAGCCATGAGCAGCCCTCGGCCGTATTCGTTGACCTTGCGCCTGGCGCTGGTGTTCGCCCTGCTTGCGTTCGCCTCGCTGGCTGGCCTCGGCGCTGCGCTGTACAACGAACTGGAGCAACAGTTGATCCGCCGTGATGACACAGCGCTGGTCAGCCGCGTCGATCAGTTGCGCACCTTTCTCAACGACAGCAACACTCTGGAGCTGATCAAGAACAAACCGGCGCTGTTCCAGAACATGCTCGGCAACCACGAAGCACTGCTGACCATCGGCACGCCGGGGCAACCGCCGCTGCTGGTGGTCAACCCGGGCAACCTGAATACACCGACGTTGCCAGCGGTGCCCATCGATCATGCGATGACACTCAAAGACGTACAGTATCTGCCGAGTGTCGACGGCGTGCCGTTTTCGGCGGTGGCGGCGAGTATCGATTCCGGAGAACTGGGCAATCTGCAAGTCACCACCGGGCGCCTGATGAGCGAGCGCACGGCGATGCTCGCCAATTACCGTTTGAGTGTTTATGGACTCGCCTCGCTGGCGGCACTGTTACTGGCGGTGGTTGGCTGTTTGCTGGTGTATCGCGGTTTGCTGCCGTTGCGGCAACTGGCGAAGCACGCTCATGGCATTGGTGTCGGCAACCTTGGCGAACGCCTCGCCAGCAGCGGTGCGCCGCGAGAATTGCAGCCGATGATCGAGGCGTTCAATGCCATGCTCGACCGCCTCGCCACGGGTTTTGCGCAATTGAGTCAGGTGTCCACCGACATGGCCCATGAACTGCGCACGCCGATCAACAATCTGCTCGGCGAAACCCAGGTCGCGCTGCAGCAGAATCGCAGTATCGAGGCTTATCAGCAGTTGCTCGCCTCCAACGTCGAAGAGCTCGAACGGCTGACGCGGATGCTCGACAACATGCTGTTTCTGGCCCGCACCGATCCGGACAGTGCCCTGAGCCAGCGCCAGGAGCTGGACGCGGCGGATGAGATGCAACGCATTGCCGATTACTTTGAAGGATTGGCGGCAGATGTCGGGATGAGTATCGAGGCCCGTGGCAGCGGTGTGATCTGGGCCGAGCCGATGCTGCTACGCCGCGCACTGGCCAATCTGTGCGCCAATGCGATCAAGTACGGAGAGGCGGATTCGACGGTGCAGGTGGAAGCGATTGCCGAGGCGGATGGCAGTTATTTGCGGGTGCGCAACCACGGCACGACCATTGCGCCTGAGCATCTGGCGCGGCTGTTCGAACGTTTTTACCGGGTCGATCAGTCCCGTGAACGCTCGGCGCAATCCAATGGTCTGGGCCTGTCGATTGTCGCGACCATCATGCAGTTGCATCAGGGCCGCTATAGCGTCAGCAGTGTCGATGGCATCACCTGCTTCGAATTGTTCTTCCCTGCCCGGCAATCACCTTCCTCGACTTTTCCGCCGTCATCGCTGGCAAGCCAGCTCCCACAATGATTGGCGCTGAATCCAGATTTCCGGCCAACCCAAAACCCTGTGGGAGCTGGCTTGCCAGCGATGAGGTCAGCTTGATCAACATCAACTTTCCCTGACCCGCAGCTACCGCGAGCAGGTCGAATCGGCGCGCTGTCGCTCCCACAGCTTGATCTCGGCTCGGCTGATGATCAGGGCTGTCAGCATCAGTGCTGAGGCGACGCCGAAAGTGATATGCAATCCACTGGCAATCGCCGTTGCCGGCGCTTGCGTCGGATCCCCCGCCGCCAGCGCAAACACCGCACCCATTACTGCCGCCCCGGTAATCAAGCCAAGATTGCGCGCCAGCCCGAGCATCGCCGAAACCACGCCGCGCTGCTCCTGACGAACTCCGGCCATCAACCCGGTGTTGTTCGCCGCCTGAAACAGCGCATAGCCGACGGCGACCACTGCAATCGGCAGCAAATAGGCGGGCAACCCCAGACTCATCGGCAACAGCGCCAGCAAGCCACAACCGCAGGCCATGCCAAGCAACGCGCCCGGCACGATCCGGCGCGCGCCGAAACGATCCACCAGACGCCCGGCCGGCACACCGCCAAACGCAGACAACAGCGGTCCGATCGATAACGCCACGCCGACCATTGTGCTGCTGAGACCCAAACCCCGGTGCAAGTAAAACGGACCGACCACCAGCGTGGTCATCATCACCGTGGTCACCAGCAACGTCAGCGTCAGACTGCTGCTCAATCGCGCGTCGCTAAACAGCGACAAACGAATCAGCGGCGACTTGGCCTTCATCTCGACCACGATGAACAATCCTGCGCCGCCCAGGCTGGCCAGCAGCAATGGCACGGTGAAACCTTCAAGGGTCATTGCCAGCGCATAGGCCGCCAGCGTCAACACCAGCACCACGCTGCCAGAATAATCGAACGCGACTCGCGGCCCTGTTGCCCGATCCGCCGGCAAATAGCGGTACACCAGCCACGCATTGAGCAAGCCCAGCGGTACGTTGAGCAAAAATATCGCCTGCCAGCCGACATGCGTCATCAACAGCCCGCCCAGCGACGGCCCGAGACTGGTGCCCGTCGCCGACATTGTTGCCAGCAACCCCATCGCGCTGCCCGCCCGCGATTTGGGCACCGCATCGGCCACCAACGCCACGGTCAAGGCGAACATGATCGCCGCGCCGACGCCTTGCACCGCTCGCGCACCGATCAGCCAGCCCAGTCCCGGTGCCAGCGCGCAGGCCAACGAAGCGCTGGTGAAAATGCCGATCCCGATCAACAGCAATCGACGTCGACCAAAGCCATCGCCCAGCCGCCCGACACTGACGATCAGCGTGGTGATCGCCAGCAGGTAAGCCAGCACGATCCATTGCACCTGTTGAAACGTCGCCTCGAACGCCGTCGCCAGAATCGGCAACCCTGCGTTGGCAATACTGGTGTCCAGCGACGGCATCAACATCGACAGGGCCAGACTGGTCAGCGCCCATCGGGCCGAAGTGCTCAGGGATTCTTGGGACATGGCAGGCTCACAGTGCAAAGGTGACCGGCCATAGCCTGAGCCTCGACAACACACGGCGCAAGACGCATGCTTTGCACTCAATACCTGCATGGAACGCCATGTCATGAGCGCCCCGGATCTGAACCTGCTGATTACCCTCGACGTGTTACTGCGTGAAGGCAGCGTCGCCCGCGCCGCCCAGTGCTTGCGGTTGAGCCCGTCGGCCATGAGCCGCGCCCTTGCCCGTCTGCGCGAAACCACCGGAGATCCGTTGCTGGTGCGAGCGGGTCGTGGCTTGGTGCCAACACCCCGCGCATTGGAATTACGCGAACGAGTCAGCCATCTGGTGCAAGACGCCGAGGCGGTTTTACGACCTGCCGAAGTGCTCGACCCCGGCCGCTTGCAACGCACCTTCACCCTGCGCAACACCGACGGTTTTGTTGAAACCTTTGCCGCCGCTCTGCTCGCGCGGATCGCCGAAGAAGCACCCGGCGTGCGCCTGCGTTTTGTGCAGAAAGCCGACAAGGACAGCACGCCGTTGCGCGAAGGCCGTGTCGATCTGGAAACCGGCGTGGTCGACGACAGCACCGACCCGACGCTGCACAGCCGCATCCTGTTTCAAGATCAGTGGATCGGTGTAGTGCGTGAGGGGCATCCGTTGAGCGCGGGAAAAATAACCAGCAAGCGCTTTGCCGGTGGCCAGCACATTCTTATCTCCCGACGTGGGCGCAGCAGCGGCCCGGTCGACGAAGCACTGCTCGCGTTCGGACTGACGCGGGACATCGTCACCTCGTTCGGTGGCTTCTCGGCAGCGCTGACGCTGGTGCGGGAATCAGACCTGATTGCCACCGTTCCACAACGTCATACGAGCAAACTGCGCACGGGCCTGCACAGTTTCGCCCTGCCCTTCGCGATGCCGGACATCAGCGTGTCGATGCTCTGGCACCCGCGCATGGACGCCGACCCGGCGCATCGCTGGTTGCGCGATTGTGTGCGGCAGGTCTGCGCTTAACGCGCGTCGCCACCCGCTGGTTTGTAGAAGAGGAATTTTTTCGTTTCGGCAGTCTTGCGGTACTCCTTGGCCCAGCTCGGATGCACGTTGCGGTCGTGGAAATACAGCGCGCCGTTGGTGCGATCCTTGAGTTGGCGGTTCAGCGCTTTGCGGGCGATGTCCTTGGCCAGCGTGTATTCGGCATCTTCCTTGACCTGATCCGGACGCCCATCGCACCACCAGGAAAACTGGCAGCTTTTGGTTTCCGAGCCTTGTTTGACGACAGCACACACCGTGTCGGGAAAGCCTTCGTGGCCGAGGCGATTCATCACCACACTGGCCACGGCTTCCATTTCCGGCGTGTCTTTGCCTTTGGCTTCCCAATAGATACTGCGCGCCAGGCAAGTGATCGGATCATCCAGCGGCGCGGCGCCGACCGGGTCCACTGCCTGCACTTCGGTGGGGGTAATGGCTTCGGCTTTCGGTGCCGGTGCGGCGCTGACTTTGTCCGCCGCTTTCTCTTCCAGTACTTGGGCTTTTTCTTCAGCCTTCGCTTTGATCGGGGCCTGATCGGTGGCCCATGCAGAGCCTGCCAACAAGGTGAATACGAGACAACCCGCCCATCCTTTCAATCCCATGTGTGTTCTTCCGGCAGCGCCCGAGTCGGGCAAGGTGTTACGTCGGGGAGACACCCGTATCCCGGGGTCTTCGGTGAGTGTAGACGGCAAATCCATCGGCAAAGTTGCGCAGAAAAACCGCTGAATGAAGAAAAAAGACATTGCACTCCCCGGGGGCCTTTCGCGCATCATGGGCGCATTCAGCTCCAGGGAGATTTCCATGCGCTTCATGCCATCCGTTTTGCGTCTTGCCGTTTTGTCCGTGGGCGTTATGTTTGCCATTCCGGCCATGGCTGGCGATGAATCGCAACTGATCGAGTCGATCAACAGCTACCGCAGCCAGCCGCAGCGTTGCGGCAGTCAGGCGTCGAATGAACTGCCACCGCTGTCAGCTGATCCACGGCTGAGATTACGCGCTACCGGTGCCGTCGATCTGCAGCAAGCCATGGCCAGCGCCAGTTACCCGATGGTCAATGTGCAGGCGATCACGCTCAACGGCCCGCGTGATGCGGCGTCGGCGATGAAGGCAATTCAGGAGAGTTTCTGTCAGGTGGTGCTCGATCCGCAGTTCGTCGATGTCGGTGTCAGCCGCGATGACCGTGACTGGCGCATCGTGCTGGCGCGGCCGCTGCTGTCGGCCAAGCTCGGTGACGCGCAAAGTGAGGGACAGAAGTTGCTCAATGAACTCAATGTCGCCCGTAGTCAGGCGCGTCAGTGTGGTGGTCAGGCGTTCGCCGCTGCCGCACCGCTGGCGTGGAACGCGACGCTGGGCACGATCGCCCAGGATCACAGCCGCGACATGGCCAACAACAACTACTTCGACCACAAGGACCGCGACGGCCGTACTCCCGGCGATCGCGCCGAACTCGCCGGCTACAGCGGCCAACAGGTCGGCGAAAACATCGCCGCCGGACAAGACACCGTGCACAAAGTCGTCGAAGGCTGGCTCGCCAGTCCCGGCCACTGCGCCAACCTGATGAACCCGCAATACCAGGAACTCGGCGCCGCCTACGCGACCGACCCGAAAAGCAGTGCCGGTATCTACTGGACCGCGATGTTCGGCGCCCAGTAACTCAAATCTCAAACACACCGCCCCCACAGGGGCTTGAGTTGATCAGTAGATCTTCGGCCGAACCGAGATCCAATGTGGGAGCGAGCCTGCTCGCGAAGAGGCCCTTACATTCAACATCAACATTGTCTGACCTGACGCCTTCGCGAGCAGGCTCGCTCCCACAATGATCGGTGTAATGCTCATCATCCCTGAACAACACAAAACCCTGTGGGAGCTGGCTTGCCAGCGATGAGGCCCGCCCCTTCAACATTGATGTCGACTGACCCACCGCTATCGCTGGCAAGCCAGCTCCCACAGGGTCAGCAGTCGCTCGGAAGATTGAGGCAATAAAAAACCGCAGCCTGGCTGCGGTTTTTCAGGCTCAGTGGGTCCTCATCCCCGCTGCATACATCGCCAGTTTCAGCAGGATCGCCACCACCGCCAGCGACACCACGCTGCCCAGCCAGATCAACAACAGCCAGCCCAGACGCTTGTACCAGCGGCTGTTCTTCACTTCGCGCGAATCAATGGTAGCCATCGCCAATCCTCACTTTGCCGCGGAATACGTAGTAGCTCCAGAAGGTGTACATCAGGATCACCGGCAGGATGAACAGTGCGCCGATCAACGCAAACAACTGGCTCGACGGCGGTGACGCGGCGGCCCAGATGCTCACCGACGGTGGGATGATGTTCGGCCAGATACTCAGCGCCAGGCCGATGTAACCGAGCAACATCAGCACCAGCGTAAACACGAATGGCCAGTGCGTATGGCGCTGACGCAACGTACGCAGCAGCCCGAACAGCGCCAGCGACGCCAACACCACCAACCCGGCAAACACCTGCAGATGCCCGTGTGTCGACCAGCGTGTCGCCAGCTCCGGATGCAGTTGCAGGGTCCACACGCCGATCACCAGCACCATCGCCATCAACAGCAAGGCCAGCGGCCGGGTGAACAGACGCATCCGCGACTCCAGCATGCCTTCGGTCTTGACCAGCAACCACGTACTGCCGAGCAACGCATACGCGATCACCAGCCCCACGCCACACACCAGCGGAAACGGTGCCAACCAGTCCAGACCGCCGCCGGCAAACTGCCGATCAACTACCGGAATCCCGGACACGTACGCGCCAATCACCACACCCTGGGAGAACGTCGCCAACAGCGAGCCACCGATAAACGCCTTGTCCCACCAATGACGTTTTTGCGGCGAAGACTTGAAGCGAAACTCAAACGCCACGCCACGGAAAATCAGCCCGCAGAGCATCAGGATCAGCGGCAGATACAACGCCTCGAGAATCACCCCGTACGCCAGCGGAAACGCGCCATACAACGCCGCGCCACCGAGCACCAGCCACGTCTCGTTACCGTCCCACACCGGCGCGACGGTGTTCATCATCACATCGCGTTCCTGCTCATCCGGGATCAGCGGAAACAGGATCCCCAGGCCCAGATCGAAGCCGTCCATGATCACGTACATCATCACCCCGAAGGCGATGATCACTCCCCAGATCAACGAGAGATCGATACCTTGAATACCCATGACTCAATGCTCCTTCATAGGGGCGGTAGCCGCCGAAATCGGTCGACGCGGCGCCTGCAACTCATCGCCCGCAGGCGGATGTTCGTAGTGCGGCTGCGGGCCTTTTTTCACCAGTTTCATCATGTAGCCGATGCCCACGCTGAACACGGTGAAATAGATCACCACGAACAGCGCCAGCGACGTGCTCATCTGCGCCACCGAGTGATGCGACGCTGCGTCATGGGTGCGCAACAAACCATAAACCACCCACGGCTGACGCCCGACTTCCGTGGTAATCCAACCGGCCAGCAGCGCAATCAGCCCGCTCGGCCCCATCAACAACACCAGTCGCTGGAAGCCGCGATGCTGATAAAGCTTGCCGCCCCGGCGCAGCGCCAACCCCAGCAAACCAACGAGGATCATCAACATCCCCAACCCGGCCATGACGCGGAAGCTCCAGAAAATCACGGTCGAATTCGGCCGGTCTTCTTTCGGAAAGCTCTTCAGCGCCGGGATCTGCTTATCGAGGCTGTGAGTAAGGATCAGGCTGCCGAGATAGGGAATCTCCAGCGCATACTTGGTCTTCTCCGCCTGCATATCAGGGATGCCGAACAGCACCAGCGGCGTCGGGCCGTTGTCGGCGTTTTCCCAGTGACCTTCGATGGCGGCGATTTTTGCCGGTTGATGTTCTAGCGTGTTCAAGCCATGGGCGTCACCGACCACTGCCTGGATCGGCGCAACGATCAACGCCATCCACAACGCCATGGAAAACATCTTGCGCACCGGCGCCGTGTTATTGCCGCGCAGCAAATGCCAGGCAGCCGAGGCACCGACGAAGAACGACGTGGCGACAAACGCGGCAATCGCCATGTGCGCCAGCCGGAACGGGAACGACGGGTTGAAAACGATCGCCAGCCAGTCCAGCGGCATCACCCGACCGTCGACGATTTCAAAGCCTTGCGGCGTCTGCATCCAGCTGTTGGACGCAAGAATCCAGAACGTCGAAATCAACGTACCGATGGCGACCATTACCGTGGCAAAGAAGTGCAAGCCACGGCCGACACGGTTCCAGCCGAACAGCATCACCCCGAGGAAACCGGCCTCAAGGAAGAACGCAGTCAGCACTTCATAGGTCAAAAGCGGCCCGGTGATGCTCCCGGCAAAATCCGAGAAGCCGCTCCAGTTGGTGCCGAACTGGTACGCCATGACCAGTCCCGAAACCACGCCCATGCCAAAATTGACCGCGAAAATCTTCGACCAGAAATGGTAGAGATCACGGTAGGTGTCATTGCGGGTTTTCAGCCACAGGCCTTCGAGTACCGCGAGGAAACTCGCCAGGCCAATGGTGATCGCCGGGAAAATAATGTGGAACGAAACCGTGAACGCGAATTGAATTCGCGCCAGGTCCAGTGCCTCCAGATTGAACATGATGATGTCCTCATCCAGGCTGAAAAGCGGCAGCACGAACCCGGGCCACCGCCAGACGCGAACGCCTGCAGCCAGTCAAATTGCCAATGTTTTTATGAGTCGCGGGTTACGCCAGCGACGACGGGATCAGGTTGCTGACCTTCGCGGCTTCGAGGCGGATCGCGACGAACTTGGAGGTCGGCGTATACGTGCGGTCGCCGTAGCTTTCCAGCGGTACCAGCGGATTGGTCTCCGGGTAATACGCCGCCGCCTGCCCTGGCGGAATGTCGTAGGCAATCAGGGTGAAACCGCTGACCCGACGCTCGCGCTCGTCGTCCCACAGCGCTACCAGATCAACCTTCTGCCCCGGTTCAAAGCCCAGGCGCTGGATGTCCTGCTCGTTGGCGAAGATCACATCGCGCATGCCGTAAACACCGCGATAACGGTCATCGAGGCCATACAGCGTGGTGTTGTACTGATCGTGGGAACGCATGGTTTGCAGAATCAGATGCGGCTTGACCGGCAGGTTGCGCACGCCCTCGCTGATCAAGTGCTCGGGCAGCACGCACGGGGTGAATTGAGCCTTGCCGCTGGCGGTGTTCCAGACCCGATCCGAAGCGTCGTTACCGAGGTGGAAGCCACCCGGAATCAGCAGCTTTTCATTGAAGTTTTCGAAGCCCGGAATCACGTCGGCAATCAGGTTGCGGATGCGCCCGTAGTCGCCCACCACCCACTCCCAATCGATCGGGTGTTTGCCCAAAGTCGCGGCGGCGATCCCGGCAATGATCGCCGGCTCGGATTTCAAATGCGCCGACTTCGGCTTCAGTTGACCGAACGACAAATGCACCATGCTGAAGGTATCTTCGACGGTCACGCCTTGCGGGCCTTCAGCCTGGATGTCGATGTCGGTACGCCCGAGGCATGGCAGAATCAGCGCGTCGCGACCGGTGACCAAGTGGCTGCGGTTGAGCTTGGTCGCAATGTGCACCGTCAGGTCGAGTTTGCGCATGGCGGCGTGGGTGCGCGGGGTGTCCGGCGTGGCTTGGGCGAAGTTGCCGCCCAGACCGATAAACACCTTGGCTTCGCCGCGTTCCATGGCGCCGATCGCCATCACCGTGTTGTGCCCGTGCATGCGCGGCACGTCGAAGTTGAAGCGTTTTTGCAGCGCGTCCAGCAAGTCCTTCGGCGCCAGTTCGTTGATGCCCATGGTGCGGTCGCCCTGCACGTTACTGTGGCCGCGAACCGGCGACAGCCCCGCGCCCGGACGGCCGACGTTGCCGCGCAGCAGTTGCAGGTTGATGACTTCCTGCAGGGTTGCCACTGAATGCACGTGTTGGGTCAGGCCCATGGCCCAGCACATGATCACGCTTTTGGCGCGGCCATACATGCGCGCGGCCAGTTCGATGTCATGCAACGGCACGCCGGACTGCTCGAGAATGTGCTCCCAACTTGTCGCCTCGACTTCAGCCAGATAGCTGTCGAGCCCTGTGGTGTGCTCGGCAATGAACGCATGATCGAACACCGGCTCGCCGCCAGTCGCCTGAGCTTCGCGTTCCCACTGCAACAGGAATTTGACCATGCCGCGAATCATCGCCATGTCGCCACCAAGGGCTGGGCGGAAGTACGCGGTGTTGGTCGCTTCCCAGCCGTTGCTGAGCATTTCGATCGGGTTCTGCGGGTTCTGGAAACGCTCCAGGCCACGCTCTTTCAGCGGATTGATACAGACCACTTGCGCGCCACGTTTCACCGCTTCACGCAGCGGTTCGAGCATGCGCGGGTGGTTGGTGCCGGGGTTCTGGCCGATAACGAAAATCGCATCGGCGTGATGCAGGTCCTCGTAGACCACGGTGCCTTTGCCGACACCGAGGGTCTCGATCATGCTCACCGCACTGGCTTCGTGGCACATGTTCGAGCAGTCGGGGAAGTTGTTGGTGCCGAAGGCGCGGACGAACAATTGATAGAGAAACGCCGCTTCATTGCTCGCACGGCCGGAGGTGTAGAACTCGGCCTCGTGCGGCGATTTGAGGTTTTTCAGATGATCAGCGATCAGCGCAAAAGCATCTTCCCAGCTGATTTCCACGTAGCGGTCGACCCGCGCGTCGTAGCGCATCGGGTGGGTCAGACGACCCTGATATTCCAGCCAGTAGTCGCTCTGCTCGGCCAGGCTCGACACCGTGTACTTGTTGAAGAACGCCGGGTCGACCAAACGCCCGGTCGCTTCCCAGTTCACCGCTTTCGCGCCGTTTTCGCAGAACTTCAACATGCTCGCGCCGGGCGCTTCACCCCAGGCACAACCCGGGCAGTCGAAGCCGCCGTTCTGGTTGGTCTTGAGCATGGCACGGATGTTTTTCAGGGCGTTTTCGCTGCCCAGCCAGCTTTTGGTCAGGCTGATGACAGCGCCCCAACCGGCAGCGGCGCCTTTGTAGGGTTTGTAACGGTCGACTTGTGACATGGGACTCTCCATGACGATGCACACAGGCATGAACCTGATTCGGTTAAACAGCGACGGCCGACTTTCAAGGTTGAAAAGGGGTCGTTGGGTTTGCCGGGGCAAGGATATGAACCGTTACAAAACATTGTCTAATCGCTATTAATTACCGCCTTATCGAAAGCATCTATCACGGATTAAAACCCTTTATTTACGGGGCTTTGCGAAACTAACGAAGCAACTTTTTGCGCAAAATAATTCATCATCGACGGGATCAATCAGCTGTTCATTAACAGTGATTGGACGGCACTTAAAGTTAGCCATAACCTGCGCTGACCAAACTCCTTCAACCGGGGTTTTCATTCCTGCGAGGCTGTCATGTCAGAGCGTGTCTTGATCGATGGTTACAACCGCCGCGTCGACTATCTGCGCATGTCGGTGACCGACCGCTGCGACTTCCGCTGCGTCTATTGCATGGCCGAAGACATGCAGTTTCTGCCCCGCCAACAAGTGCTGACGCTGGAGGAAATCTATCAACTGGCGCAGAGTTTTGTGGCGCTGGGGACGCGCAAGATTCGCCTGACCGGTGGCGAGCCGTTGATCCGCCCGGGCGTGGTCAAGCTCTGCGAGCAGATCGCCGCCCTGCCCGGCCTGCGCGAACTGTGCATGACCACCAACGGCTCGCAACTGGGCAAACTCGCGGCGCCGCTGTTCGACGCCGGGGTCAAACGCCTGAACATCAGCCTCGACAGTCTTGATCCGCAGCGCTTCAAACAGATGACCCGCACCGGCGATCTGGCGCAGGTGATCAACGGCATCGATGCTGCGCGCAAGGCCGGTTTCACCCGCACTAAACTCAATGTTGTGGTGATGCAGGGCCGTAATGATCAAGAGATCAACGATCTGGTCAGCTTCGCCATTGACCGTCAGCTCGACGTCTCTTTCATCGAAGAGATGCCGCTGGGGATCATCAGTGAACACAGCCGCGCCGAGTCGTTTTTCTCCAGCGCCCAGGTGCGAGAAAAGATTGCCGAACGCTACACCCTGATCGACTCGGCGGAGTCGACCCAAGGCCCGTCGCGCTACTGGCGGCTGGCCGAGGCGCCGGAGATTCGTCTGGGTTTTATCTCACCGCACAGCCACAACTTTTGCGGCACCTGCAACCGCGTACGCCTCACCGTCGAAGGGCGCCTGCTACTGTGTCTGGGTAACGAGCATTCGGTGGATCTGAAAGCGCTACTGCGCGCCCACCCGGGCCAACCGCAGCGGCTGGAGAAAGCCATTGTCGAGGCGATGAAGCTCAAGCCGTATCGACATAATTTCGAAGTGAACGACGATGTTCAGGTTGTGCGCTTCATGAACATGACCGGCGGCTGATCCCGCCAGTTTCATCGGTTATCGGAACCGCACAGCATGATCATCAGACCCAAGGTCAACCAGTTCGCCATTCTCTTCACCCTCAAGGGTTCGATCGCCAAGCGCATCGCCCTGCGCACGCTGATGGTCACCCTCCTTGCCTCGGCTATCGTGCTGGTGGAAATCCTCCATCCGAGCAACTTCACCAAGGTCAATGCCACGCCGTTTACCTTGCTCGGTTTGTCGCTGTCGATCTTCATGAATTTTCGCAACAACGCCTGTTATGACCGCTGGTATGAGGCGCGTAAAGCCTGGGGCGAAGTGATCGTGCACATTCGCTCGGTGATTCGCGAAACCCATGTGATTCGTGAATCGGCTGAGCGCAAGCCGTTGTTGCTCAATCTTTGTGGTTTTGCCCATGCGTTGAACGCGCGGTTGCGTAAAGAAAGCGAAGCGGATGCGAGCAGCCAATGGATCATGCCGAAACCTGATCCACAGACGCCCGATTACAGTGGGCGCATTCTGCAAACGGTCGGGCAGCAGTGTTCCGATTTGCATCAGAACGGTGAACTGACTGAGTGGCGCTACATGTTGCTGGCCAACCATTTGACCAGCCTGACCCAGGCGCAAGCCGTGTGCGAACGGATCAAGACCACGCCCCTGCCGTTTCCCTACACGCTGTTGCTGCACCGGACGATTTATCTGTTCTGCATCCTGCTGCCGTTTGCCATGGCCGAACCGTTGGGCTGGCTGACACCGTTGTTCACAGCGATTGTTAGCTACACGTTCTTTGGCCTCGATGCGATTGCCGATGAACTGGAAGACCCGTTTGGCCGCGACGAAAACGACCTGCCGACTGATGCGCTGGTACGCACCATCGAACGCGACATCCTCGCCGAACTCGGCGCCGAAGTGCCGCCGGCGCTGAAGCCAGTGGACTATGTGCTGAGCTGATCCGTAGCTCTCCAGACACCTCAAAACCCTGTGGGAGCTGGCTTGCCAGCGATGAGGCCGTGTCAGCCAACGTCAATGCCAACTGACCTGCCACCATCGCTGGCAAGCCAGCTCCCACACGTTCTGTGTACATCCTCAACATCAAGCATCACCACAAATCATTGTGGGAGCTGGCTTGCCAACGATGAGGCCGTGTCAGCCAACGTCAATGCCAACTGACCTGCCGCCATCGCTGGCAAGCCAGCTCTCACAGGTTCTGTGTACATCCTCAACATCAAGTATCACCACAAATCATTGTGGGAGCTGGCTTGCCAGCGATGAGGCCGTGTCAGCCAACGTCAATGCCAACTGACCTGCCGCCATCGCTGGCAAGCCAGCTCCCACACGTTCTGTGTACATCCTCAACACCAAGCATCACCACAAATCATTGTGGGAGCTGGCTTGCCAGCGATGAGGCCGTATCAGCCAACGTCAATGCCAACTGACCTGCCGCCCTCGCTGGCAAGCCAGCTCCCACAGGTTCTGTGTACACCGCGGATATTGATGCCCCCACAGTTTGATTGGTGGTGAGGTCAGAACAGTTCGTTGAAGGGGATGAAGCGCAGCGGGTCGCCGAGGCTGTGCGTGCTGTTCTCGGCGATTTCCACCAGGCCATCGGCCCAGGTCGCGCCAAGCAGGACGCCGGAGCTTTGATTGGGATAGAGCACCGCACGCCCCGCCTCCAGCCGCACCCGCAGGTATTCACGGCGGCCGCCAGCCTTGTGCCAGTCGAAACCTGCATTGACCGTAAAACTCAGCGGCATGACATCTTCCACACCCTGAATACGCAGCAAATACGGCCGCGCCAACAAGCCAAACGTCACCAGCGCCGAGGTCGGATTGCCCGGTAAACCAATCACCGGCACCGTGCCAAAATGCCCGACCGTCAACGGTTTGCCAGGCTTGATCGCCAGTTTCCACAACAGCGGTTTGCCGCTGTCGCGCAGCACTTGCCCGAGGCAATCGGCATCCCCGGCTGACACGCCGCCCGTAGTCAGAATCAGATCAACGCTTACTTGCAGTTGCTCAAGTTTGAGCCGCGTCTGCGCCGGGCGATCCGGGAGGATGCCGGCGTCGATCACCTCGCAGCCCAATTCCCGCAACCAGTGGCCGAGCAATACGCGGTTGCTGTTGTAGATGCTGCCGGGGCGCAACGGCTGACCCGGTTCGACCAGTTCATCACCGGTCGACAGTAGCGCCACACGCGGGCGACGCACCACGTGCAGTTGCGCCAACCCTTGTCCGGCGGCGACTGCCAGTTCGAACGGTCCAAGGCGTTTGCCGGCGCGCAGCAGGATGTCGCCGACGCGATTTTCCTGACCTTGCGCGCGGATGTTCTGCCCCGCCTTCAGCGGCTGCAAGAAGCGCACGCGGCCGTCCTCCAGCACTTCAACGTTCTCCTGCATTTCGACGCAGGTGGCGCCGGGCGGCAGCGGCGCGCCGGTAAAAATCCGTGCGCAGGTGCCGGGCAGCAACGTGTCCGGTGCCAGCCCGGCGTAAACCTTCTGTGAGACCTTCAGCGGCTGTCGGTGCAGATCGGCGAGATTGAGCGCGTAACCGTCCATGGCACTGTTCGGCCACGGCGGCAAGTCGAGGGTCGCCACCAGATCACTGGCCAGCACCCGCCCACGCGCCTCGTCGAGCGCCAGCAGTTCGCTGTCGGCCAGACGTTGCTCATTGGCCATGCACAGCAATTGGTCGAGGGCGTCCTCGACCGGCATCAACGGTGCTTTGCTCATCCGCGTGACCCGCAGGCTTGCACGGCTTTCAGGTGCGGGACGAAGTTGCACGGGCGATGACGGTTATCCAGCTGCTCGGCAAGAATGCCTTCCCACGCCGTGCGGCAGGCGCCGGTCGAACCCGGCAGGCAGCACACCAGCGTGCCGTTCGACAGCCCGGCCAGCGCGCGGCTTTGCACGGTGGACGTACCGATGTCCAGAATCGAAATCGCCCGGAACAGCTCGCCGAAGCCGTCAATCTGCTTATCAAACAAGCAGGCCACCGCTTCCGGCGTGCTGTCGCGACCAGTGAAACCCGTGCCGCCAGTGATCAGCACCACCTGAATGCCTTCGTCGGCAATCCAGTTCGCTACCTGAGCGCGGATTTTGTACAGATCGTCCTTGAGCAAGTTGCGCTCGCTCAACGTATGACCGGCTTCCAGCAACCGACTGACCAGCAACTGGCCCGAGGTATCGCTGGCGTAATCGCGCGTATCGCTGACCGTCAGCACGGCAATATTCAGGGGGACAAACAGGGCATCGGCTTTGGCACTCATGGCAGTTCTCCGGCAGCAGTCAATCAACATTGCCGAGCAGCCTAAGTGCCACTTATGAGTACTGTCTAATCACTCTGGCCAACCACATTATCGACCGGCTCTATCGGTGCCTTTCACGTTGTTCAGGGCCAGTAAAACCGGGCCTGATAGAGCTGATCGATAGCGCCTTAAATACTTCCGATTGGACGAACAACTGTTCAAGTGAGATCGTCGCACCCTGCGCTTTTCGTGCGTCTCGCGCATCCGCGTCAATACTCAATCAAAAAATCCAATCGAGCAGGTGCCATCGTGGACATCAAACAACTCAAGTTCCTGATCGCGCTGGACGAAACCCGCCACTTCGGCCAGGCCGCCGCACGCTGCCACATCACCCAACCGACGTTGTCGATGCGCCTGCGTAATCTCGAAGATGAGCTGGATCTGGTGCTGGTCAACCGTGGCCAGCGCTTTGAAGGGTTCACTCAGGCCGGCGAACGCGTGCTGGCCTGGGCGCGCACCTTGCTCGCCGCGCATGACGGTTTGTTCGCCGAAGCGGCGGCGTGTCGTGGGCAACTGGTGGGTAGCTTGCGTCTGGGTCTGGTGCCGCTGAGCAGCTTCAATCCGGTCAATTACATTCAGGGGTTGTCGGGGACGTATCCGGAGTTGAAGTTCAGCCTGTCGTCGCTCAGTTCCGACGAGATCATCGCCGGTTTGGGCAACAATCAGCTCGATCTCGGCGTGTGCTACCTCGATCACGTCAACCCGAACTATTTCGAGTTTTTCGAGATCGGCGAAACCCGCGTCGGCCTGCTCTACGACAACCGCCACTTCCATTTCGAAGGCTCGGAAATGAGCTGGGAAGACGCCGCCGAATTACCGCTGGGGATGATCACCGCCGGCATGCATTACCGTAAATCCATCGACTTGAGCTTCCGCAGCCGTGGGCTCAGCCCGCAGCCGATCATGGAAAGCGATTCGACCTATCAGCTGTTGCAGGCGATTCACCAAGGCTTCTGCTGCGCGATCATGCCGCTGGACAGCGGGCTTGAGGAGCCGATCGAGCACCTGTCGTTCATGCAGTTGCCGGATGCCAGCGTGCTGGCGCCGCTAGGCCTGGTGATGCGCAAGACCGAGCCGCGTTCGGCGATTGCCGAGAAGTGTTTTGCCGAGGCGCGGAAGTTGTTTGGGGTTGAGGTTTCTGCCGAATAAGCAAGGGTGGATGTCCCGGCCTCATCGCTGGCAAGCCAGCTCCCACAGTTTCCGATGTGATCACAGTTTCTGTGCACGACACAGAAACCTGTGGGAGCTGGCTTGCCAGCGATGGGGCCTGACCAGCCAAGACAAATCCTGGTTGATCGACCAAAGCAATCACCACATCGGAACAAGCGATTGGACGCACTTTTAACGCCCCCGTAGCCTGAACACTCTTCAGCGCTTCGGGACTTTTCAGATGCTCTGCCACGTCGAAACCCTCACAGAATCCACCAGCGAACCCAACGCCCCCGCGCCACAACCGGCGCAAGTGGCGTTTCGCGAATACCTGCCCGCCGCCGCCATCTCCCACGCCGCGCTGGCTTCGGAAATCGCCCTCGCCATCAGCTACAACGGCCTCAGCCAGGCAGTGATGATGGTCTCGCCCGGCAACCTCGAAGACTTCATCCGTGGCTTCAGCCTGAGCAACGCGATCATCGACAGCGTCGACGAGATCTACGACATCCGCCTCACGCATTTCGATCAGGCCTGTCAGGCCGATGTGCAGATTTCCAGCCGGGCGTTCTGGGCCCTCAAGGATCATCGTCGGCAAATGACCGGCACCAGTGGCTGCGGCATCTGCGGCGTCGAAGCGCTTGAGCAGGCGTTGCCGCAACTGCAGATTCTGCAACCGTCAGCACTGCCGCCGGCCGAACATTTCGACGGCATCCGCCAACGCATCGAAGCCGCTCAACAACTGGCCCGCAGCAGCGGTGCCTTGCATGCCGCGCTGTTCTTCGACGCTGACGGTGAAGCCTTGCTGTGCCGCGAAGACATCGGCCGCCACAACGCCCTCGACAAGCTGATCGGCGCGATGCAATTCGCCGCCGTCGATGCCGCTGAAGGCTTTGTCGTGGTCACCAGCCGTTGCAGCCTCGAACTGATTCACAAAGCCGTGCGCGCCCGCCTCGGCACCCTCGTCAGTCTGTCCGCGCCTACCGCGTTGACCGTGCGCTGGGCACTCAAACACCGACTCAATCTGATCCATGTACCGCACCGCAACGCCCCGCGAATTTACAGCCCGATCCAGGAGTTTTCCGCATGAGCCACACCCTCACCCACCTTGACGATCAGGGCCGCGCCAACATGGTCGACGTCAGCGACAAAGCTGCGACCCGCCGCGAAGCCACGGCGCAAGCCTGGGTGCAGATGCGCCCGCAAACCCTGCAAATGATCCAGGCCAACGGTCACCCGAAAGGCGATGTCTTCGCGGTGGCGCGGATCGCCGGCATCCAGGCCGCCAAACGTACCCACGAGCTGATCCCGCTGTGTCATGCGCTGCTGCTCAGTTCGATTCACGTCGAACTCACGGCCTGCGAACCGGACCGCGTGCAGATCACCAGCACCTGCCGCCTCACCGGCCAGACCGGCGTCGAACTCGAGGCGCTGACCGCCGCCAGCGTTGCCGCGTTGACCATTTACGACATGTGCAAAGCGGTGGACCGGGCCATGGTTATCGGCGATATCCGCCTGCTCAGTAAACAGGGCGGTCGCTCGGGACACTTTCAATGGGAGGACGCGCAATGATCCTGATCAACTACTTCGCCAGCTACCGTGACCGGCTCAATCTGGGCGGTGAAAAAATTCCGCTGACTGACACGCTGGGCTGCGTGGAAGACGTGCGGCAAATGCTCATGCAGCGCGGCGATCTGTGGCGTGAAGTGCTCGGCGCCGGCAACCTGATGTGCGCGGTGAATCAGGAGTTGTGTCAGCCGAGTCAGGTGATTGAGGATTTCGATGAAATCGCGTTTTTCCCGCCAGTGACCGGAGGTTGATCGATGGCTATTCGCGTCCAGCACAAAAGCTTCGACGTCGGCCAGTTGACGGCTGATCTGCACGCGCGCAATCCACGGGTCGGCGCGGTGGTGAATTTCGTTGGTTATGTGCGTGATCTGAATGTTGGTCAGAGCGTGAATGAATTGTTTCTTGAGCACTATCCGGGCATGACCGAAAAAGCCCTCGAACAGATCGCCGAGGAGGCCCGCGAGCGCTGGCCGCTGTTGGGTGTGGAGATTGTGCATCGGGTCGGTGCGTTGTCGGTGAGTGAGCCGATTGTGTTTGTCGGGGTCAGCAGCAAGCATCGGCATATGGCGTTCGAGGCGTGCGCGTTCATCATGGACGTGCTCAAGACCCGTGCGCCGTTCTGGAAGCGCGAGACTACGCCTGAGGGTTCTCACTGGGTCGAGGGCCGTGAGAGCGATAGGGATGCGGCGTTGCGCTGGAGCCTGGCGCATGCCTGAAAAGCAAAAGCCCCTCACCCTAGCCCTCCCGAAACGTCGGACCGCCCCGAGGGAGAGGGGACTGATTGGGGGATATTGCAGAGATTCACCGACTTGAAAGATTGGCTCTGAATCCATAATCGACTCGATCTTTCAGGTCGATGGATAACGCCAGACACCTCGGTCGGCCCCCTCTCCCTCTGGGAGAGGGCTGGGGTGAGGGTTAAAAGTCTGATTAGATAGCCACTCCGCCAGGATTCAACTCCGGAGTCTCGCTTGAGCACAGCGCCGAACAACCTGCCCCGCCCCGATCCCGTCACCCTGCGCCAGGCCTGGCGCTTCTGGCTGAAACTCGGCTGCATCGGTTTCGGCGGGCCGGCCGGGCAGATCGCGATCATGCATCAGGAGTTGGTCGAGCGTCGGCGCTGGATCTCCGAAAAGCGTTTTCTGCACGCACTCAACTACTGCATGTTGCTGCCCGGCCCCGAGGCTCAGCAACTGGCGACTTACATCGGCTGGCTGCTGCATCGCACCTGGGGCGGTGTCATCGCCGGTGCGCTGTTTGTGCTGCCGTCGCTGTTCATTCTGATTGGCTTGTCGTGGCTGTACGTCGCTTTCGGTGACGTGCCGGCGGTGGCCGGGGTGTTTTACGGGATCAAACCGGCAATCACCGCGATTGTGTTGCACGCCGCACATCGCATCGGCTCGCGTGCATTGAAGAATGCCTGGCTGTGGGCGATTGCCGGGGCGTCGTTCGTGGCAATTTTCGCCTTCAATCTGCCCTTCCCCTTGATCGTCCTCGGGGCTGCGTTGATCGGCTATCTGGGCGGACGGTTCGCACCGCAGCGGTTCAGCAACACAGGGGCGCGCAACAGCGAGAAATCCTTCGGCCCGGCGTTGATCGATGACGATACGCCGGCCCCCGAACATGCCCGTTTCAGCCTGCCGAAGCTCCTGCGTCTGGCTTTGATCGGCGCAGTGCTCTGGTGTTTACCGATGGCGTTGTTGACCGCATTATTCGGCTGGGACGGCACGTTCACGCAAATGGCCTGGTTCTTCACCAAAGCCGCCCTGCTCACGTTTGGCGGCGCCTACGCGGTGCTGCCTTACGTTTATCAGGGTGCCGTCGGGCATTACGGCTGGTTGACGCCGACACAGATGATCGACGGCCTCGCCCTCGGCGAAACCACCCCCGGCCCGCTGATCATGGTGGTGGCGTTTGTCGGTTTCGTCGGTGCCTACGTGCAACCGGCGTTCGGCCCAGAACATGCCTTTGCCGCCGGCGCACTGGCAGCAACGCTGGTGACCTGGTTCACCTTCCTGCCCTCGTTTCTGTTCATCCTCGCCGGCGGGCCATTGGTGGAATCGACGCACAACGAACTGAAGTTCACCGCACCGCTGACGGCAATTACCGCCGCCGTGGTCGGGGTGATTGTGAATCTGGCGTGTTTCTTCGCTTATCACGTGTTCTGGCCGAATGGCTTTAACGGGGCGACAGATGTTTTTTCAGTGGCGCTGGCCGTTGCGGCGGCATTGGCCTTGTTCGTGTTCAAACGCGGTGTGATCAGTGTGTTGATCGTTTGCGCCCTCGCCGGGCTGGGCTTTGAACTGATGCGCTGAACCCTGGCCTGCGAATCTCCCGTTTACACGCCCGCGAATTCCCCCTTACTATCCGGGCACACCGGTCGGCGGGCATCCCCCGCCACCGACGTTTTCCGCCAACGGAAACACGCGTTATGAGTACGTCACTACAACAACCAGAATCGTTGAACGTCTCTACCCTGCGCGCCCTCTCTCACAGGGGCGGCGTATGAATCGTATCGTCAATCTCCCCATGGCCCTGCGCCGTTCCAAGCTGCGTCACTCCGCACGCCCGCCGGATATCGCCCGGTCTGTCTGATCGCGTCCGCTAAAGAACCGCGACAGTCCCCTGCTTCTTGATATCCCTGCCAGGACACCTACGCCTTTTTGCCGCGTCGTGTCCGGCCCGAATCTGCGCGCCTGTGCGGCGCCATCGTGAGTGATTGATTATGAAATTCGCAGCCATCGAAGACGCACGCCTGTTCCTTGACCAGAACCCCGATATCGACATGATCGAGTTGTTCATTCTCGACGCCAACGGCGTGCCACGCGGCAAGCTGTTGCACCGCGAAGAACTGCTCGCCGTGTACCAAAGCGGTCGACCGCTACCAAGCACCATCCTCGGTCTGACCGTGCAGGGTGAAGACGTCGAGAACTCCGGCCTGGTCTGGGACGTCGGCGATATCGACTGCCGCGCCTATCCGCTGGAAGGCAGTCTGGTGCGCCTGCCATGGCGGCAGATTCCGACCGCCGCCGTACAGGTCAGCATGCACCCGACCGAGGGCATGCCTGCGAGCATCGCCGACCCGCGACACTTGCTGATCAAGGTCATCGACGGGCTCAAGGCCGAGGGTTATCACCCGGTGATGGCCTGCGAACTGGAGTTCTACTTGCTCGATGCCAAACGCGATCACAACGGCCGTCCGCAACCGGCACTGGACGCTGACGGTGGTCGACCGCGACACACTCAGGTGTACGGTTTACGCGAACTGGAGCAGATCGAACCGTTCCTCGCCGACCTCTACAGCGCCTGCAAACTGCACGGCATTCCGGCGCGCACGGCGATCTCCGAATACGCGCCGGGTCAGGTCGAAATCACCCTCGAACATGGCGACGCGCTGGAGGCGATGGATCAGGCGGTGCGCTACAAACGTCTGGTCAAAGCCATCGCCCACAAGCACGGCATGCAGGCAACGTTCATGGCCAAGCCGTTCGATGATCTGGCCGGCACCGGCATGCACATGCATGTGAGTCTGGCCGATGGCGCGGGACACAATCTGTTTGCCTCGGAAGACCCGGCCGGCACGCCGCTGCTGCGCACGGCGATTGGCGGCATGCTCGCGTCATTGCTCGATTCGCTGCTGCTGTTCTGCCCTAACGCCAACTCGTACCGGCGCTTTCAGGCCAACAGCTACGCGCCGCTGGCGCCGACCTGGGGCGTCGACAATCGTACTGTCAGCCTGCGCGTGCCCGGTGGCCCGGCCAACACCCGGCACATCGAACACCGCATCTGCGGCGCCGACGCCAACCCGTATCTGGCAGCGGCGGCGATCCTTGCCGGGATTCATCGTGGCATTCGTGAAGACCTTGATCCGGGTGCGCCGGTCGAGGGCAATGGTTATGCGCAGGCGAAGGAATTGCTGCCGACGGATTGGCTGACGTCGCTGCAGGCGCTGGAAAATTCGGTGTGGGCGCGGGATGCATTGGGGCAGGAATTTCTCGGGGTGTATCTGGCGGTGAAGCGTGCCGAGTATCGACAGTTCATGGCCGAAGTGGGTGAGCAGGATTGGCGGTGGTATCTCACCGACGCCTGAATATTCACCACTATCCCTTGTAGGAGTGAGCCTGCTCGCGATGAGGCCATGTCAGTCACATCATAGGTGAATGACACACCGCTATCGCGAGCAGGCGAAGGCCTACAGGGACCGCGTACAACCGAAGAATTTGTGTGGACACTGACATGACCGAACGCTGCAATTCCTACTACACCGCCACCCTTAACCAAGACACCGACTACCCGACCCTGCAAGGCCGGCACAAGGTTGACGTGGTGATCATCGGCGGCGGCTTTACCGGCGTCGCCACCGCCGTCGAACTCGCTGAAAAAGGCATCAAAGTCGCCATCGTCGAAAGCCACAAAATCGGCTGGGGCGCCACCGGGCGCAATGGCGGACAAGTCACCGGCAGCCTTTCCGGCGACGGCGCGATGCGCAAACAGATGCGCGCGAAACTCGGCAATGAAGTCGATGATTTCATCTGGCACCTGCGCTGGCGCGGACATGAAATCATCCAGCAACGCGTCGAGAAATACGGCATTCAATGCGACCTCAAACACGGCCACTTGCACGCCGCGTACAAGCCCAGCCACATGACTGATTTGCGTAAGGATCATGAAGAAGCCGTACGGCGCGGATTAGGCGATGAAGTCAGCCTGCTCGACCGCAGTCAGGTGCGTGATCTGCTGCAAAGCGACCTCTACCACGGCGCAATCAAGAATACCCGCAACATGCATCTGCACCCGCTCAACCTGTGCATCGGTGAAGCGCGGGCGGCGGAAAGTCTCGGGGCGCTGATCTTCGAAAACAGCGAAGTGCTGGAGATCATTCACGGCGCTACACCCGGTGTGCGCACGGCTCACGGGCAGATCGACGCCAATCAGGTGATGCTCGCCGGCGACGTCTATCACGAGCTCGAACCGGGGCAGCTCAAGGGCAAGATTTTCCCGGCCATGGGCGGCATCGTCACCACCGCACCGCTCGGCGATCTGGCGAAACAGATCAACCCCGAAGACCTCGCGGTGTACGACTGCCGCTTCGTCCTCGACTACTACCGCCTCACCGCCGACGGCCGCTTGTTGTTCGGTGGCGGCGCCAACTACAGCGGCAAGGATTCACGGGACATCGCCGCCGAGCTGCGCCCGTGCATCGAGCAGACCTTCCCGGCGCTCAAAGGCGTGCAGATCGATTACCAGTGGAGCTGCGCAATGGGCATCGTCATCAACCGCATCCCGCAACTGGGCAAGCTCTCGGATAACGTCTGGTATTGCCAGGGCTACTCGGGGCACGGCATCGCGACCACGCACATCATGGGCGAAATCATGGGCCGGGCGATCACCGGGCAGATGGAGCAGTTCGATACGTTTGCCCAGTGCCAGCACATTCGTGTGCCGATGGGGGATTTGCTCGGTAACCCGTTGTTGGCGGCGGGGATGTGGTACTACCAGATGCTTGAGCGACTTCGCTAAGCCTGTGTTGATCCTGCTGACCCCATCGCTGGCAAGCCAGCTCCCACAGTGTCCGTGGCGTACCCAAATTTCATGTACACCGCAAAAACCTGTGGGAGCTGGCTTGCCAGCGATGAGGCCATCAGCCCCACCCCAAAACCTCAATCCGGCAACTGCTCCACCACAATCCCCAACCGCCGATAATCCTCGACACTCCCCGACGCCACATGCCGCTCGGTAATCAGCGTATGCAGGCGCGAACACGGCGCCACCACAAACGGCTCCACCGCCCCGAGCTTGTCCGCCGTGGTCACCGCAATCACCCGCGCGGCGCCATCGAGCATCGCCTGCTTCACCGGCACTTCATCGAAATGCAGCGAAGTGATCCCCACTTCCGGATGAATCGCACAAACCCCGGTAATCGCCAGATCCGCCCTGATCCCGGCCAGCAGCCGTAGCGCCTCATGCCCACCCGCCGCCATCGTCCGCGGGTTCAACTGGCCGCCAGCGAGAATCACTTTCACAGCCTTGAATTCAGACAGGGCAATCGCCGTCATCGGTGAAGCGGTCACCGCCGTGATGCTGATATCTGCACGCAACGAGCGCGCAACTTGTAGCGTGGTCGAGCCGGAATCGAACAGCACAATCTGCCCGTCTTCAATTTCCTGCGCGGCCCGTTGCGCCAGGCGGACTTTCACTTCATCAGTCTCATCCAACCGCGTGAAGTAATCCTTGCCGGAGTCTTTCGGACGCGGCAATGCCCCGCCGTGTACGCGTTGCACCAGCCCGGCGTTGTCCAGTTCGGCGAGGTCGCGGCGGATGGTGTCTTCGGACACCGCAAAGTGCTGACTCAGCTCGGAGGCCATGACCTTGCCGTCACGTTCGAGGAGCAAAAGGATTTTCTGCCGGCGCAGAGAGGGCAGTTCGGCTGCGGAATGATCGTGCATGGTTATGCCTGTTTATGCTTGTAATTGCAGGTTTCGCAAGACTAGCGAAAGCCCCAAGTAAACACAAACCGACCGGGTATCAATCGTTTCGATCATTGGAATCGACAAGGCGAATTTTTTCTTTGCTTTCAACCTGTTCAGAATGGCCGCACTTCTAAAAGGCTCAGGATGAATACCTCATGAATCTAAATTTTGCGTTTGCGTGCATGATCGTCGTGTCGTTTGCGATTGCCCTCGGCCACGCCTGACTGCGCCTCAGACCGACGCCAGCAAATGCGCGCGCAGCCATTTGTGCGCCGGATCGCGATGCGAGCGTTCACCCCAGAACATCGCCATCTCGTAACCGGGTACTTCCAGCGGCGCGTCGACCACTTGCAACGCCGGGTTGCCACGCACCAGGCGTGACGGCAGCATCGCCACCAGATCGGTGGCCGCCAGCACCGACATCGCCATCAGAAAGTGCGGCACCGACAACACCACTTTGCGCATCAGCCCGACATCGGCCAACGCTCGATCAGTCACCCCGAAAAAGCCTCCGCCCTCGCGCGACACCATCACGTGTTCCAGCGCGCAGAACTGTTCGCGGCTCGGCGCATGCATCAAACCTGGATGCCCGACTCTACCGGCCAGCACATAACGCTCGGTGAACAGCGGCCGTCGATGCAGCTCCGGCGGCGCATCTTCGGTGATGTGCAGCGCCAGATCGAACACGCCTTGCTCGGCCTGTTTGACCAGATGCGCCGGGGTCAGATCGATCACCGCCAGCCGCGTGCCCGGCGCCTGTTCACGCAAACTGCTCAGCGCCGGCAACACCACCGTCGACTCGCCGTAATCGGTCGCGGCGACTTTCCAGGTGTGCGTCGCCAGCGCCGGGTCGAACGCACTGGCCGGCGCCACCGCCCTCTCCAACGCCTCCAACGCTTCGCGCAACGGCTCACGTAACTCATCGGCGCGTGCCGTCGGGCGCATGCCACGCGGCCCGGGCAACAGCAGCGGATCGCCAAAGATGTCGCGCAACTTGGCCAGATGCACGCTCACCGACGGCTGCGACAGGTTCAGGCGCTGCGCCGCGCGGGTGACATTGTGCTCCGACAGCAGCACATCAAGGGTCAGCAGCAGATTGATATCCAGTCGTCTCAAATTATTCATGGCTATACCAGACATATCAGACATTCATTTCCAATATACCGGTTGAACGCCGATCCTGCAGTCACTCAGCTAACGGAGCTTCAACATGAAAGTGCTACTGGTTTACGCCCATCCAGAACCGACTTCCCTCAACGGCTCGCTGCGCGACTTCAGCGTCCAGCGCCTGCAAGCCGCCGGCCACACCGTGCAGGTCTCAGACCTCTACGCGATGAACTGGAAAGCCAGCCTCGACGCCGAAGACGCCCCTGAGCGCGATGCGACGAAACCGTTCCACGCCTCCCTCGACTCGAAAGTCGCGTACGCCGAAGGCACTCAGGCTGCCGACATCGCCCGTGAGCAGGAGAAACTGCTGTGGGCTGACGCGCTGATCCTGCAGTTTCCATTGTGGTGGTTCACCATGCCGGCGATTCTCAAAGGCTGGGTCGATCGGGTGTATGCATACGGCTTTGCCTATGGCGTCGGCGAACATTCCGACAGTCGTTGGGGCGAGCGTTATGGCGAAGGGAAAATGAAAGGCAAACGGGCGATGTTGATGGTTACCACTGGCGGCTGGGAATCGCACTATGCGCCGCGCGGGATTAACGGGCCGATGGATGATTTGCTGTTTCCGATTCAACACGGGATTTTGTATTACCCCGGTTTTGAAGTGGTGCCGCCGTTTGTGGTGTATCGGACAAGTCGGATGGATGCGGCGCGGTATGCCGAGACTTGTGATGAACTGGGGCGGCGGCTGGATGAGCTGTGGAGTACGAGGCCGATCGGGTTTCGGCAGCAGAATGGTGGGGAGTATGAGATTCCTGCTTTGACTTTGAAGAGCGATATCGCGCCGGATAGCGAAGGCTTCGACGCACACATCCGCTAGTGCCGCATCGACCACGTAGAGCAAAAGCCCCTCACCCTAACCCTCTCCCAGAGGGAGAGGGGACTGACCGAGTTGTTTTTCCGAGCTACGCCGACCTGGAATATCGAGCCGAACTCAAGTTTTGAACAGCCCACAATCGACTCCCTTCCCCCCCTCGCCCACTTGGGAGAGAGGCGACTGACCGAGTTGTTTTTTCGAGCTACGCCGACCTGGAATATCGAGCCGAACTCAAGTTTTGAACAGCCCACAATCGGCTCCCTTCCCCCTCGCCCACCTGGGTGAGCGGGCTGGTTTTTTTTCGAGCTACGCCGACCTGGTATATCGAGCCGAACTCAAGTTTTGAACAGCCCACAATCGGCTCCCTTCCCCCTCGCCCCCCTGGGGGAGAGGGCTGGGGTGAGGGGGATGGATCTAACTGACACGCAGCAACATGCAGGCATCAGTGGCTCCGGTCAGGTTTCCTCCCGCGCCCTCCGCACCTGCACCAACAACGCCGGGGCAAAATGCAGCAACACCATCCGGCTCAAATGATGAGTCAGGATAAATACCACATTCAGCCCGCCACCAAACGCGACAATCGCAATCGTCTCAATCGCCCCCGGCATGTACGCCAGCCATAGCGACAGCGGATCACTGCCCAACCAGCGTGCCGCGACTTCAGCAAACACCGCCGCCACCACGATCATCAAACCCACTGAGACCAACGCCGTGCGGCCATGACGCCCCAGTTCCGCGACGCCAAGTCCCTGAAACCTTGAGCCGATCCGCACGCCGAGAATCAGCGCCGCCAGATTCAAACTCCAGTCCGGCATGTGAAAACCGTGCAGCCATCCCGACTTCACAAACACCGCCGTGATGATGATCGCGGTGAGCATGAACGGCGCCGGGACACCGATCACCAACAGCAAGCGTCCGAGCAGTACGCTCAATGCGATCACCGAAAACGCGGTCAGTGCCATGCCTGTCGTTAAAGGATCACCATCGGCAACCGCCACCGCAGCCGCCTGGCCGGGAATCAGGAAACTCACCAGTACCGTGATCAGCAGCAAGCGCATCAGATGCACAATGATGACCTTGCTCGACGCTTTCTCCGACTCGAGTAAATCGAACACCGCTGCCAATGCGCCGGGATAAACCGCCAACAGCGCATCGGTACGGTTCCAGCCTGCGCCGCGCGTCAGCCACCATCCGGCCAACGCGATTTGCACCGTCAGGCAAATCAGCAACACACCAAGGCTAGGCAACATCGTCGAGGCCGTCTCGCTGTCCCACGCTTCGAACATCAGCCCGGTGGCGATACCCAGCGTGACCTGGATGTAGCCCAGTCCATAAGGCGTTGCCGGCGCGATACCGGTTTTGCTGGCAAACAATGCGGTGACGACAATCGAGCCTAACAACAAACCGTGGGGCACGCCTTCGAACTGCAACAGCGCGCCGAAACCGGCAGCAATCAACAAACAGAGAATGGATTTCATAGTCGCCTTCCTGGCTATCTGCCTGACACACCACAACCCCTGTAGGAGCCTTCGGCAGCTCCTACAGGGAATGTATTCGTTTTCAGCCGCGCAACCGTCCAATCGCGCGACGGTATTTCTCGATCCGCTCCAAATCCTCCCAACTTGGTGAGGCAATTCGCGACAGGTCGCTGTTCTCCTCCAAGTCCGCCAGCTTCACCACCCGACCGATCGGGTTCTGTGCGGCGCGGTCGACGAAGTCTTCATAGGATTCGCCCGGCACTTTGGTCACGGATTCGATAGCGCTCAAAACGTCTTCGCTGAAGCCTTCTTTGCGCAGATCAACGAGGCTGATGCCGCAATCCTCAACCACATCGTGCAGCACAGCGACGATGCGTTCTTCCAATGTGGTCATGCGCAACATGACTTTCAGCGGATGCAAAATATACGGCGCGCCGCCCTTGTCGACCTGCCCGGCGTGGGCCGTGGCGGCGATGGCGATTGCACGTTCGAGGGTCTGGGTCATGGGGTTCTCCGAGGGTTAAACGCCGTAGCGGCCGCCGACATGGATGTTGCGTTTGAGCCAGTTGCCGATGGCCTTAAGACGCCCGACTGGCTTCGCTGACCCGCAATGCCGCTGAAGGATCAGCGACACCAAACCAGCCTGATCGGCTTTTGGATGGGCATCGATCAACTCGGCAACCCACGCGCAATCAGCCTTATTCAAATGCTCACGCCACTCTCCCGGCCAGGCGTCCAGCTCATCCAGCGCCAACCATCGCGCACCGCCATGCTCCATATGCCCGCCGGACATCGACTGTTCGAAACAGAAAGGCGTGTCTGGCTTTGCAGGGTCAATGTGAAACAGATAGATGTCGTGGAATGGATGCTGCGAGGGGGGCGCGTTATTGCGGCTGCCGATTTCAATCATGGGCAATGTTCCAATCCTTGGGCGCTGAATGTTTCCGATTGTTTCGCAGTGTACGCGATAGGAGCAAATCAAAAACCCGATGGAACCCCCTCCTCCGCACAATCTCGAAACTGTATCAGCGCCAAATCCTCGATCAGACACGGCGCCATTGGAGAGGAAAGCCCGATGAACATTCGATTCCTGCTTCTGATCGCCCCCTTCGCCGTCATCCCCACCTGCGTCATGGCCGAAGGCTGCGACGTCCAGACCCAATCCTCCAGCGCCTCGGTGCCAGCGGTGGAAACCCACAGCTGTTATGAATATGAAGGCATGCCGGTCAACTCAATCGACTGGTCGTGCAGCAACGAAAGCAAGGACATGCTGAGCAGCACTAAAACCAAGGTTGAACACTGCGCCGATCACTATCAGGCCACGTGTATCGCCACGATCACCCAGGAATCCCTGGCCAACCCGCATTCCACCAGCAAGGACAAAAACGCCAAAGCCCTGAATATCCCCGACAACGCGCAAGTGACCACGTATTACTACGACGTGGAGCATTTGGCGCAGGCGCGGATTGATTGTGAGAATGGTGGCGGGCATTGGAAAACGAAGTAAACGACTGATTTCCATGCCAGCGACAGGCAAAGAAAAGCCCGGCTCAAAAGGACCGGGCTTTTTAGTGCGCAATATCCGTTAACCACCGCCGTTACCACCACTGCTGCTACCGGACGGTTGACCCGCAGGGCTGGGCTTGGAGGCAGAAGGCACCGGCCCATTGTCGGTCTTGCCACCATCACCACCCTTGGGCAGCGAGTCGGCATCCGGGTCGGCATTGGTGGCTGGAGACGCCGGATCACGCGTCTGGCTGTTGCCGTCGTTCGCTGTCGGGGTCGGCGTTTCGCCGGCCGCGATCGCGTACAGCGAACTGCCGGACAGCAAGGCCGCGAGGGTTAACACCGCGATTTTATGGTTCAGCATGGTGGTTCTTCCTTTGCTGGGTGAGTTACAGCATTGGAAGAGTGGCTGGCTCGAAGGTGCGGTGTATTGGATGAATGGTCATGGTTTAGGCGAAAAAAAACCGACGCCTGTTCAGGCATCGGTTTCCCCTATTGGTGACAGGAACCGGATATCAGCGCTTCATCGCTTCACACTGGCTGCGCAGAATCTTTAAATCGGCACTCATTCTTTGGGCGTACTGACCAAGCAGGCAGAGAAGTATTTGTTCTGGAATTCAGTGGTCGCGGCCGTTTGCTGCTCTGCGGTTTCGCGCCGTGGCTCTTCATACGCATCTTGAATGAGCCTCTGATACATCTTGGTGATCAACTTATTCTCATTTTTTTCCGAAATGTCCCAAAGCGTCGCCATGGGAGCGCCATCCTGACGTGCCTGCATCACGACCATCGCGGCGTTTTCAAGGATCTTGCAGCCTTTCAGATATTCGGTTTTTGAGATGGCCTGTGCGGAAAAGCTGCAAGTAAGTAATGCAGCACAGACAAAGAGACGATTACGTAGCACAGTGGTCTTCCTTGGAAAAATGGCCCGGGACTCTATCATCGATATCGTAATGCCATCAATTCGAACTGATCTGCAAGGTTCAACGTTTCAGGGCTTCGCAGCGGGTGCGCAGGTCATGGTTGTCGATATTCCCGCAACTGCTGCCGCCGGTCGTGGCGTTGCAATAGGCTCGTTGATCATGGTCATCGATGTTGCCGCATGAACTGTTGCCCTGCTCCGCATTGCACCGCGCACGCAAGTCGTGATTATCAATATTGCCGCAACTGCTGCCGCTCTTCTTCGCGTTGCAGTAGGCGCGCTGATCATGGTCATCGATGTTGCCGCAGGAGCTGCCACCCAACTCGGCGTTGCACGAGGCGCGCAAATCGTGATTATCGATATTGCCGCAACTGCTGCCGCTCTCCCTCGCATTGCAATAGGCCCGCTGATCGTGGTCGTCGATGTTCCCGCAACTGGCGAACGTGTAACTGCTGAACATCAACAACATGGCGAGTAATAGTCTCATCACACACTTCCTTGGGTTGCCAGGAAACAGCCTGGCACTGGTTGATCCTGTTCAATGAGCGTCGCGACAAGCCATCAAATTGACATCGCTTTTTAGGAAAGTTCCAAATCGAGGGGTGTGCGGATTTGAGTTCTGAAAAAGGCGTAGGAAAACGCGTCGTGTGGTGAGGGGATTCGTCCGTCGAGGGCGATGAAGTGGCACAGACATGGCGAGCTTTTTTGCCCTGAGACTTCGAACGCATCGGATTACGTCGATTGCACCTTGAAACGCGGTTTTACGGCATTCCAACCGGCTCCCTCGCCGACCGGTTTTGCGTCCTACAAGTCGGTTGGGGCTGATGAGATTGCTGCCTAGGGGCTTTGTAAAGAGCGAATGAAAAACAACCGAAGAAAGGATAGGCATTAGACCATGAGAAAATCCTGACTTTTTGGTGATATGCCTTATCGCATATCGCTTTAACAACCTGTCAACTTTAACAGGTGTATTTTTCGCAGATATATATAAATTTAGTTAGGTAATATCTCATTCACTGAAATCACCGGAAGGAATAAAACATGAATATCTATCGCGACTCTATTCGAGCTCTCTTGGTAGCCAGCGCGATTGGCTATGCCAGCCTTTCGATGGCTGGAATGGTAGATACCGAACAATCAGTACGTGGCGATAAGGCTGTATATGTAACCTGTACGGAAGCCGAAAAACGCAATGGTCAATGCCAAGACAAATGACGCTTGCAGAACAGCAGACGAAAAGAAACCGCAATAACGCGGTTTCTTTCTAACTACCGTCTTCTGATAACTGCAATTAAACCACACACTAGCGTGTCAGAAATTCGCCGGCGTATTCGCACTAATAATCTCAGCCTCATCCGCCCCGATATTCCGAAACTTATGCGGCAGCGTGGTCGGGAAGTAATACCCATCCCCTGCATTCAACACACTCACCGACCCATCCACGGTCAACTCAACCGTACCCCGAGTCACCAGTCCACACTCCTCACCCTCAGCATGCACAATCGGCTCTTCCCCCGAACTCGCACCCGGTGCGTATTGCTCGCGCAGCAAGCGCATCTGCCGGCTTGGCACCGAGGCGCCAATCAGCAGCAGGCGCAGGCCGTGGCGGCCGAGGTCGGGTTGTTCGTTGGCGCGGAAGACGTATTGGTGTTCGCGCGGGGGTTGGTCGAAGGTGAAGAAGTCGGCCAGGGACATGGGTATGCCTTCGAGCAGCTTTTTCAGTGAGCTGACGGAGGGGCTGACGCGATTTTGTTCGATCAGGGAGATGGTGGCATTGGTCACGCCGCTACGCCGGGCCAGCTCGCGCTGGGAGAGTTTGTAGCTTTCGCGTACTAGTTTGAGTCGAGAACCCGTATCCATGACTGCCTTATGTGAGAAGTACTTAGGCTCTGCGCGAAAACTGCCTGCGCGACGATCATGCTGCGTTAAAAACAGGCTCGGAATGCTCATGTAGGGCCCTACACTCCGCTTCCTCGCCTGTTTTTGCCTTGCCTGATCGCCGCTCGGCGGTTCTCGCGCAGACCCACGGGTAATGGGGGGGGGGTGGCGGGTTCCGCGCGTGGGGCGCGGATCACGTTGCTCCCGTGTCCCGGAACCGTGAAAGGCGGCTATTAAATCACGTTTGCCGGTGTTGCTCAGCAGGTTCGATGGACGGTGGGTGAAATGAACCTGCCGGTGGTAATTCTGGGCTGAATACAAAACCTGTGGGAGCTGGCTTGCCAGCGATCGGGTGGCACATTCAACATCCCTTTTGCTGAAAGACCGCCATCGCTGGCAAGCCAGCTCCCACAGGTTTTGTGGTGTGTCAGCGGGAGTGATGGTGTCTTTTCTAACCTCATCACGAGCAGGCTCACTCCTACAATTTAAGCTTTAGTGTTTCGGTCGGATTGATGTTGTGTTTGCTGGCCTCATCGCTGGCAAGCCAGCTCCCACATTTGGATATCAGGGAGTGTTGCGATAAGAAAAACCGGCGGGGTCTTGGGGCCGCCGCCGGGGAGGTAACTTAGATGCCAAAGCGGTCGCGCAGCGAGTAGTAGACGGCGCCGAGGGCAGTCAGTGGCGCGGAGAAGGTGCGACCACCGAGCATTGGCATGTGCGGCAGCGATGCGAAGGCGTCGAAGCGTTCGGCGTCGCCGCGGATCATTTCCGAGATCAGTTTGCCGGCGAGGTGCGAGCAGGTGACGCCGTGGCCGCTGTAGCCTTGCATGTAGTAGGCGTTCTTTTCGATGCGGCCGAATTGCGGCATGCGTGACATGGTCAGCAGGAAGTTGCCGGTCCAGCGGTAGTCGATCTTGACGTCTTTGAGCTGCGGGAAGGTCTTGAGGATCTTCGGGCGGATCAGTTGTTCGATGTCGTCCGGTTCACGCGCGCCGTAGACCACGCCGCCGCCGTAGAGCAGACGGTTGTCGGCCGTCAGGCGGTAGTAATCCAGCAGGTAATTGCAGTCTTCGACGCAGTAGTTGTTGGTGATCAGGCTGCGCGCCTGTTTTTCGGTCAACGGTTCGGTGACGACGATCTGCGAACCGCACGGCATGCTTTTCGCGGTCACGCGGTTGTCGAGACCTTGTGGCAGATAAGCGTTGCCGGCGATCAACAGGTACTTGGCGCGGACCTGGCCTTTGGCGGTGCGCACAACGTTCGGCTCGCCGTATTTGATTTCCACGGCCGCCGATTGCTCGTAAATCTTGCCGCCCAGACGCGTGATCGCCGCCGCTTCACCGAGCGCCAGGTTCAACGGGTGAACGTGGCCGCCCTGCATGTCCAGCAGGCCACCGACGTAAGCATCGGAGCCGACTTCGCGACGAATGTCAGCCGCGTCGAGCATCTTCAGATTGCGGTTGCCGTAACGCTCCCAGCTGCGCTTTTGCTCAGCCAGACCGTTGAGTTGTTTTTTGTTCATCGCTGCGAAGATGCCGCCCGGGCGGTAGTCGCATTTGATGTCGTATTCCTTGATGCGCGAACGAATGATGTCGGCGCCTTCGAAGATCATGCTGCCGAGAATTTCTGCGGTCTTGTCGCCGTAGCGCTCTTCGATCACATCGACGTCACGGCTGTAGGAGTTGACCAGTTGACCGCCGTTGCGCCCGCTGGCGCCGTAGCCGACTTTCGCCGCTTCCAGCACCGTCACTTTGTAGCCGGCTTCGGTGAGGAACAGCGCCGAGGACAGACCGGTGTAGCCGGCGCCGATGATGCAGACGTCGCACTCGACTGACTCTTCCAGAACCGGAAAGTCGATGACTTCGTTGCGGGTGGCGGCGTAGTAGCTGTTTACGTGTTGTTGCTTCATTTTATTGTTCTCCGAAGGTCGCTCATCAAGAGCGACCACCGCTGTCGAAAATCAGAGCTTGATCCAGGTCGCTTTCAGCTCGGTGTACTTGTCGAACGCGTGCAGCGATTTATCGCGGCCGTTGCCCGATTGTTTGAAACCACCGAACGGTGCGGTCATGTCGCCGCCGTCGTACTGGTTGACCCAGACGCTGCCGGCACGCAGGCCACGGGCGAAGGTGTGCGCCTTGCTGAGATTGCTGGTCCAGACGCCGGCGGCGAGGCCGAAGATGCTGTCGTTGGCGATCTGCAGCGCTTCTTCCGCAGTGTCGAAGGTGATCATCGACAGCACCGGGCCAAAGATTTCTTCCTGAGCGATGGTCATCGCGTTGGTCACGCCGTCGAACAGCGCCGGTTGCACATAGAGGCCGCCGGTTTCTTCGAGGGTGCGTTGGCCGCCGGCGATCAGTTCGGCGCCCTGCTCGCGACCGATGCTGATGTAGCGCAGCACATTGTCGAGTTGACGCTGATCGACCACGGCACCGACGGTGGTAGCCGGATCGAGTGAATGACCGGGTTTCCACGCTTGCAGCGCTTCCACCAACAGCGGAATGAATTGCTCGCGAATCGAGCGCTCGACCAGCAAGCGCGAACCGGCAGTGCAGACTTCGCCCTGGTTAAAAGCAATGGCGCCGGCCGCCGCTTGTGCTGCCGCGCGCAAATCCGGAGCGTCGGCAAACACCACGTTCGGACTCTTGCCCCCGGCTTCGAGCCAGACGCGTTTCATGTTGCTTTGGCCGGCATAAATCATCAGTTGCTTGGCAATCGCTGTGGAGCCGGTGAAGGCCAGCACGTCAACGTCGATGTGCAACGCCAGCGCCTTGCCGACGGTGTGGCCGAAGCCTGGCAGAACGTTGAACACGCCTTTCGGAATGCCAGCATCGAGCGCAAGTTGAGCGATGCGGATTGCGGTCAGCGGCGATTTTTCCGAAGGTTTCAGAATGAACGAATTGCCTGCCGCCAGTGCTGGAGCGAATTTCCAGCTGGCCATGATCAGCGGGAAATTCCACGGCACGATGGCCGCAACTACACCGGACGGCTCGCGAGTGACGAGGCCGAGTTGGTCGTGCGGCGTCGCGGCGACTTCGTCGTAGATCTTGTCGATGGCTTCGGCGCTCCAGCGAATCGCATTGGCGGTCGCCGGGATGTCGATGCTCATCGAATCGCTGATCGGTTTACCCATGTCGAGGGTTTCCAGCAGCGCCAGTTCTTCCTGGTTCTGCAGGATCAGATCGGCGAAGCGGATCAGGATGCGCTTGCGCTCGGCCGGGGCTTTTTTCGCCCAGATGCCGGACTCGAAAGACTGACGCGCGACGTCAACGGCGAGGTTGGCGTCGGCTTCATCGGTGCTGGCCACGGAGGCGAGGAAACGGCCATCGACGGGGCTCAGGCATTCGAAGGTATCGCCACTGATGGCCGGGCGGTATTCACCGTTGATGAACGCGCGGGCTTCGATGGTCAGGGACTGGAAGCGTTGTTCCCAGTCGTTGCGGGTCGTTGTCATTGTTGTGGCTCGACAAGGGGGGAATTGGGGGGCTGTCTGGTTGCGATGTCTGGCTTGAGGTGGCTGCCCTCACCCTAGCCCTCTCCCGGGGGTAGAGGGGACCGATTGGGGGATGCTCAGAATCTCCGCCGACCTGAAAAATCTTTGCCGATTCCATAATCGACTGGATCGTTCAGGTCGCTGAACATCTCAAGACAACCCGGTCAGTCCCCTCTCCCTCGGGGAGAGGGTTAGGGTGAGGGGCTCTTCAGCTTTTGAGGGCCTCAGCCGATCACACCGTATGCAGATACCAGTTGTACTCAAGGTCTGAAATCGAGTTCTCGAACTCGGCCAGCTCGCTTTCCTTGCACGCGACAAACACGTCGATGTACATCGGGTCGATGTAGCGGGCCATGACTTCGCTGTCGTCCAGCTCGCGCAGTGCATCACGCAGGTTGTTCGGCAGGCTCTGTTCGTTCTGCTCGTAGCTGTTGCCTTCCACCGGGGCGCCCGGTTCGATCTGATTGGTCAGACCGTGGTGAATACCGGCCAGCACCGACGCCATCAGCAAGTAGGGGTTGGCATCGGCACCGGCGACGCGATGCTCGATACGCACGGCGTCGGCCGAACCGGTTGGCACACGGACCGCAACGGTGCGGTTGTCGATGCCCCAGCTCGGCGAGTTCGGTACGTAGAACTGCGCGCCGAAGCGGCGGTACGAATTGACGTTCGGGCAGAGGAACGCCATTTGCGCAGGCAGGGTCTCCAGCACACCGCCGATCGCGTGACGCAGTGCGGCGTTCTGCTCGGGATCCTCGCTGGCGAAGATGTTGTTGCCTTCTTTGTCCAGGATCGAAATGTGCACGTGCAGACCGTTGCCCGCCTGGCCCGGATACGGCTTGGCCATGAAGGTGGTGTCCATCTCGTGGTCGTAGGCGATGTTCTTCACCAGACGCTTGAGCAGGACGGCGTAGTCGCACGCCTTGATCGGGTCGGAGACGTGATGCAGGTTGACTTCGAATTGCGCCGGGGCGCTTTCCTTGACGATCGCGTCAGCCGGAATGCCCTGCTCTTTCGCGCCTTCGAGGATGTCTTGCAGGCAATCGACGTATTCGTCGAGATCGTCGATCAGGTACACCTGAGTCGACACCGGACGCTTGCCGGACACTGGCGAACGTGGCGATTGCGGACGACCGTTCACGTTGTCCTGATCGATCAGATAGAACTCGAGTTCGAACGCGGCGCAGATGGTCAGACCAAGATCGTCGAATTTGCGCACGACGTTGGCCAGCACTTCACGCGGGTCAGCGAAGAACGGCTGGCCTTCGATCTCGTGCATGGTCATTAGAAGTTGTGCGGTTGGGCGCTTCTGCCACGGCTCGATGCTCAGGGTGCCGGGGATCGGATAGCAAATGCGGTCAGCGTCGCCGATGTCCAGACCCAGGCCGGTGCTTTCCACCGTGGAGCCATTGATATCGAGCGCGAAAAGCGAGGCCGGCAGGTTGATGCCTTTCTCATAAACCTTATGAAGACTGGTGCGTTCGATGCGCTTGCCGCGCACCACACCGTTCATATCCGCAATCAGAAGGTCGACGTACAAAACCTCAGGATATTTCTTAAGGAATGCGTTTGCTTCGTTGAGTTGAACGGTACGCAGAGGGACCGACATGATGCACCTATTTAGCTGTTAATTATTATGTTCACTGCTGTTTCGCCGAGCCAGTCAACCCGAACGGCAAAGTGAAGTCAATAGCGAACAGATGGCCGCTCAGGGTTTATTTTTCGGGCTTTTTTTAACACTCGCGTGCCAATACAGGCGCCACAGACCCTGAAATCATGAAGATATGATGAACGGCGTTTAGAATTTTTTACATGACAGTTGTTAATTAAAATCAACGAGGCTAAGCTCCGGAAAAGCTCGTTCAAGTGTCAAACTTCGAGGTGAATAAAAATGGCATTCAAGCCATTGATCGGCGTTACTGCGTGCGTCAAACAGATTGGCCTGCACCCCTATCACATCAGCGGCGACAAGTACGTACGTGCTGTCAGCGTTGGCGCTGAAGGGCTGCCAGTGGTCATTCCTTCTCTTGGCAACCTGACTGAAATCGAAGACCTGCTCGGTCAACTCGACGGCCTGTTGCTGACCGGCTCGCCCTCGAACGTGGAACCCTTCCACTATCAAGGCCCGGCCAGCGCCCCCGGCACGGATCACGATCCGGCGCGGGATGCCACCACCCTTCCTTTATTGCGTGCAGCCATTGCGGCGGGCGTTCCGGTGCTCGGTATCTGCCGAGGCTTCCAGGAAATGAACGTGGCGTTCGGCGGTAGCCTGCATCAGAAGGTGCATGAGCTGCCGGGCATGCTCGATCACCGCGAAGCCGATAGCCCGGACGTGGCGGTGCAATACGCACCGGCCCACGCCGTGACCGTACTCGCTGGCGGTGTGTTCGAAGCACTGGAGCTGCCGGGCGAGTTCCAGGTCAACTCGATTCACAGCCAGGGCATCGACCGCCTCGCGCCCGGCCTGCGCGCCGAAGCGGTGGCGCCGGACGGTTTGATCGAGGCGATCTCGGTCGAGCACAGCCCGACTTTCGCCCTCGGCGTGCAATGGCACCCGGAATGGCAAGTGCTGGACAACCCGAACTACCTGAAGATTTTCCAGGCATTCGGCGCGGCTTGCCGGCAACGGGCGGCGCGGCGCAACAAACGCTGACACAACCCAAAAGATCACACCGATTTACTGCCCCCTCGGAAGTCGGGTGTGCCTGCGCGCATCCGTCATTCGTGAACAGCAACACCCGTAATAACAACAAGTACGACCCAGGCAGCCAGGACGGCGGCGCCGACCAAGCCGGATCGGTAAGTGCAATACCTGTCAGAACAATGCAAAACCCTGTGGGAGCTGGCTTGCCAGCGATGAGGCCGTCACCTTCAACATTAATGGTGACTGACCCACCGCCATCGCTGGCAAGCCAGCTCCCACAGGGTATTGCGGCGATTCGACCGGAGCAGCGCTTACAGGCTTGCAATCCACTTAAGCCCGGCCACATTGGCCAGGCGAACGAAACCTGTTGGGAGTTTCACATGGCAAACGCCTCCAGCACTTACAGGAAGGCACTTGAAGGTCATCAGCAACCGAAAAAGGTGCTGGTGAAAGTCGATCGTGTCACCAAGAAGTTCGACGAAACCGTGGCCGTGGACGATGTGTCCCTGGAGATCCATCAGGGCGAAATCTTCGCTCTGCTCGGTGGCTCCGGTTCGGGCAAATCGACCCTGCTGCGCATGCTCGCCGGTTTCGAGCGCCCGACCGAAGGGCGGATTCTGCTCGACGGCGTGGACATCACCGACATGCCGCCGTACGAGCGGCCGATCAACATGATGTTCCAGTCCTACGCGCTGTTCCCACACATGACCGTTGCGCAGAACATCGCCTTCGGCCTCAAGCAAGACCGTTTGCCCGCCAGTGAAATCGACGCCCGTGTCGATGAAATGCTGCGTCTGGTGCACATGACCCAATACGCCAAACGCCGCCCGCACCAGTTGTCCGGCGGCCAGCGCCAGCGCGTCGCCCTCGCCCGCTCGCTGGCCAAGCGTCCGAAGCTGTTGCTGCTCGACGAGCCGATGGGCGCGCTGGATAAAAAGCTGCGCTCGCAGATGCAACTGGAACTGGTGCAGATCATTGAACGCGTCGGCGTGACGTGCGTGATGGTGACCCACGACCAGGAAGAGGCCATGACCATGGCCGAGCGCATCGCGATCATGCACCTCGGCTGGATCGCTCAGATCGGCAGCCCGGTCGACATCTATGAAGCACCGGTCAGCCGCATGGTCTGCGAATTCATCGGCAACGTGAACGCCTTCGACGGCACCGTGGTGGAAGACCTTGAAGGTCACGCGATCATTCACAGCCCGGACTTGCAGCAGAAGATCTACGTCGGTCACGGCGTCAGCACCTCGGTGCAGGACAAGTCGGTCACCTACGCGATCCGTCCGGAAAAAATGCTCGTCAGCACCACCCAACCCGAGTTCCGCTATAACTGGTCCGAAGGCAAGGTGCATGACATCGCCTACCTCGGCGGTCACTCGGTGTTCTACGTCGAATTGCCCGGTGGCAAAATCGTCCAGTCGTTCATGGCCAACGCCGAACGCCGTGGCGCGCGCCCGACCTGGGACGACAAAGTCTACGTGTGGTGGGAAGACGACAGCGGCGTGGTACTGCGCTCATGAGAACCTTCAATCAGCAATTCCTGCGCCTGGTGCCCAGCGGGCGAAAACTGGTCATTGGCATCCCGTTCATCTGGCTGTTCCTGTTCTTCATGCTGCCGTTCTTTCTGGTGATGAAGATCAGTTTCTCGGAAGCCGCGCTGTCGATCCCGCCGTACTCGGAGATCTACACCTACGCCGAACAGAAATTCCAGCTGCTGCTGAACATCGGCAACTACACCATGCTCGGCGAAGACGAGCTGTACCTGTCGGCCTACCTCGGTTCGCTGAAGGTCGCGGCTCTGAGCACGATGATGTGTCTGCTGATCGGTTTCCCGATGGCCTACGCGATCACCAAGACCGGCAAGGAAACGCAAAACGTCCTGCTGCTGTTGATCATGATGCCGACCTGGACCGCGATCCTGATCCGCGTTTACGCGTGGATGGGCATCCTCAGCAACAACGGTTTGCTTAACGCATTTCTGATGTGGACGGGGCTCACCGATCACCCGATCGAGATCCTCAACACCAACACGGCCGTGTATATCGGCGTGGTCTACGCCTACCTGCCGTTCATGGTGTTGCCGCTGTACGCCAACCTCGTCAAGCACGATGGCAGCTTGCTGGAAGCCGCGCAGGATCTGGGCTCGAGCAACTTCAACAACTTCTGGAAAATCACCGTGCCGCTGGCCAAGAACGGGATTATTGCCGGCTGCATGCTGGTGTTCATTCCGGTGGTCGGTGAGTTCGTGATTCCGGAACTGCTCGGTGGCCCGGAGACGCTGATGATCGGTCGCGTGCTGTGGCAAGAGTTCTTCAATAACCGCGACTGGCCGGTGGCGTCTGCGCTGGCGGTGGTGATGCTGTTGATCCTGATTGTGCCGATTCTGCTGTTCAACCGCAGCCAGGCCAAAGAGATGGAGGCACGGGGATGAAACGCTTCGGTTTTTCCAAGTTCATGTTGATCTTCGGCCTGATGTTCATTTATCTGCCGATGCTGATTCTGGTGATCTACTCGTTCAACGCCTCGAAACTGGTGACGGTGTGGGGCGGCTGGTCGGTGAAGTGGTACGTCGGTTTGCTCGACAACACGCAACTGATGGGCTCGGTAGTGCGCTCGCTGGAAATCGCCTGCTACACCGCGATCGCTGCCGTCGCGTTGGGCACCCTCGCCGCTTTCGTGCTGACTCGCGTCACGCGCTTCAAGGGTCGCACGCTGTTTGGTGGTCTGGTCACCGCGCCATTGGTAATGCCTGAGGTGATCACCGGCCTGTCGCTGTTGCTGCTGTTCGTGGCGATGGCGCAGTTGATCGGCTGGCCGCAGGAGCGTGGCATCGTCACGATCTGGATCGCCCACACCACGTTTTGTGCCGCTTATGTCGCGGTGGTAGTCTCCGCCCGCCTCCGCGAGCTGGATCTGTCGATCGAAGAAGCGGCGATGGACCTCGGTGCGAAACCGTTCAAGGTGTTTTTCCTGATCACCATTCCAATGATCGCGCCGTCGCTGGCCGCGGGCGGGATGATGTCGTTTGCCTTGTCGCTGGATGACCTGGTATTGGCCAGCTTCGTTTCCGGACCAGGTTCGACGACGTTGCCGATGGAAGTGTTCTCGGCGGTGCGTCTGGGCGTGAAACCTGAGATCAACGCCGTGGCCAGCCTGATTCTGCTGGCGGTGTCGCTGGTGACTTTCCTGGTCTGGTACTTCGGCCGCAAGGCAGAAGCCAACCGCAAGCGGGCGATTCAGGAAGCGATGGATCAGACCGCAAACGAGTCGTGGCGACCACAGCAACAAGCCGCCACCGCATAACCCTGTAGGAGCTGCGGCACGCTGCGATCTTCTGATCTTGATGTGAAAGATCAAAAGATCGCAGCCTCGTTTCACTCGACAGCTCCTACACATGCTGGCGCTGTTAACCGAGTTTTGGCTTTGTGTTTTTGAATAAAAAGAATGGAGTTGTACCAATGAAAATGTTTGGCAGGACTCTGCTGACACTGTCCTTAATGGGCGCGATGGTCATGGGCGCCCAGGCCAACGACAAGGTGCTGCGTGTTTACAACTGGTCCGATTACATTGCACCGGACACCGTCAAGAAGTTCGAAGACGAGACCGGCATCCGCGTGACCTACGACGTCTTCGACAGCAACGAGACCCTTGAGGCGCGTTTGCTGGCGGGCAAATCCGGCTACGATCTGGTCGTGCCGTCGAACAGTTTCCTGGCCAAGCAGATCAAGGCTGGCGTCTATCAGACCCTGGACAAATCGAAGCTGCCGAACTGGAAGAATCTCAACCCGGTGCTGCTGAAAAACGCCGCCGCCAGTGATCCGGACAACGCCCACGCGTTCCCGTACATGTGGGGCTCGATCGGCATCGGTTTCAATCCGGCCAAGGTCAAGGAAGTGCTCGGCGCCAACGCCCCGACCAATTCCTGGGACTTGCTGTTCAAGCCGGAAAACGCTGAAAAACTCAAAGCCTGTGGCATCAGTTTCCTCGACTCGCCGACCGAAATGATCCCGGCCGCCCTGCATTATCTGGGCTATCCGGTGAACGACAAGGACACCGCGCACATCAAGGAAGCCGAGGCGCTGTTCATGAAGATTCGCCCGAACGTGGCGTATTTCCATTCCTCGAAATACATCTCCGATCTGGCCAACGGCAACATCTGCGTGGCGGTCGGTTACTCCGGCGACGTGCTGCAGGCCAAGGCCCGCGCCGTGGAATCGGGCAACAACGTGGTGATCGACTACAGCATTCCCAAGGAAGGCGCCGGCAGTTTCTACGACATGGTCGCCATTCCGCGTGATGCGGCGAACGTCGAGAACGCCTACCTGTTCATGGACTTCCTGATGCGTCCGGACATCATCGCCGAGATCACCAACAGCAACGGCTACAGCAACGCCAACGCGGCGGCCACGCCACTGGTGGATGAAGCGATCCGCAACGACCCGGGCTCGTACCCGTCGCAAGCGGTAATGGCGACGCTGTATGCGGTGCCGGATCAGCCGATTGCCACGCAGCGGATCATGACCCGTGGCTGGACCCGGGTGAAACTCGGGAAGTAAGACTACGGAGTTGGAGTTTCAACAACCCTGATGAACATGTGGGAGCTGGCTTGCCAGCGATGACAGTAGGTCAGGCAAAGGTGATTCGGATGTGCTGACCCCATCGCTGGCAAGCCAGCTCCCACAGGGTTTTGTGATCACATTCAGACAGTGCCAGGCCCAGGATTTCTTAGCTTAAATAATTCAATGATTTCCCGTTCACGCAGCGCCTTACCACCGCTGCACCCTGCTATGAACGGCCTCACCTGGCTCCCTCGGCTCAGGTGAATTCTCAGGCGCCTTCGGGCGCCTTTTTTTGTGCGCTCACATCAGCGACCAATCTTGCAGGATCCGATAGCGCCCCTTGTGTGATTCGAACAGGGCGAAGCGTTCGGCGCGCAGGAAGAACTCCGGCGGCGTGGCCGACTCAGGCTCCGGCGCACGGTAGTCACGGGCCAGCGTCAGATGCGGGCGAAACTCGCGGGTTGTTTCTTCAAAGCCAAACGGCAACATCGCCTGCTCCAGCGCGTAGACCAAGCGCAGCAACGCCTGCGGAGCCTGCTCCGGCGCCAGCGACAACACCCCGGCGCGATGCCAGACCTGCAAGTGGTTCAACGAAATCTTCAACGCCTCTCCCGGCGTGCGCACTTGTCCGGCCGCCTCGCAGACGTCGTTGATCTGCGCCAATGGCACCGCGCCGAGAAACAGCAGCGTCAGGTGAAAATTGTCCGCCGGCACCGGCTTACCGGTGCGCAACCCCAACTCCCCGCGCCACTGAGCGATCGCCTTGCGTTGCGCCGGCGGGCAATCGAGGGCGAAAAACAGTCGCTTCGCTTCATCGGTCATGGCCCTGCTCCCCTGTCCATCGTTATTCGCCGGATTCTACACAGCCTGATCAGACGACTCGTGACAGGAAGCTATAGTTCAAGGATTGCCATCAACCGGAGGCCGCCATGCGCGAGATCCTCAGCAAAGAACCATGGTGGGCGCGACCACCGCATCCCGGGCAGGACGAGAAGGAGCTGGAATGGGGCTGGCTGGTGCATTACAGCGAGGGTGAGCCGCGTTTCGAGTTCGTCCGCGAGCGGCCCACTGACGAACAGATTCGCGAGCGCAAAAGCTGCCGCATCACCCCCTCATTCGAGTGAGGCCCCCTGTAGGAGCTGCCGAAGGCTGCGATCTTTTGATCTTGTTTTTTTACAATCAACATCAAAAGATCGCAGCCTTCGGCAGCTCCTACGAGTTTCAGTGACCTTTTTGTTGACTGACACACCGCATTCGCGAGCAGGCTCGCTCCCACAGGGTTTTGTGGTGAAGCATGAATCTTGCCCATTTCAAAATCTGGTTCAAGGTTCGAGGATGTTCTTGAAGCCGCCAAAGATCATGCGTTGTCCATCGAACCCCATCGGATTGACGTCCGGTTGCATGCGCGGGTCTTCCATCATTTTGCCCATGCCGGCATCACGGGTGGCTTTGTCCGGCCAGATCAGCCAGCCAGATGAAACTGTTTCGCCTTCCTTGAGCTTGACCGCCATCGGGAACGACGTGACCTTGCCCTCCGGCACGTCATCGCCCCAGCATTGAACCACGTCCTGTGCGCCGTATTCCTTGAACAGTTTCGCCGCGATTTCACAGTGTTTTTTGTACTGCTCACGATTTGCATTCGGCACCGGTGCGACAAAAATATCGATGTAAGCCATGATCACTCTCCTTGCATGTTGGTTTCGATCTGCTGGTTAGTCGATTGCGGTGGCTGCCATTCGACAGGATTCACGCCCAAGCCGACCGACGGCTCATCGCCCCCACCCAGATTGCGCTCGACCTGCCCGGCCATGTGCAACGTGCCCGCCATGACGCCAGTCGTCGGGTTCTGCACCAGTTTCATCCAGGCCTTGTCGAAGGTGCTGCCCAGACTGCTGCGGATCAGCGCTTCGCTGTCAGGGCGGTCATTGGCCTGAATGATCGCGCGAATGCCGGCCACACCGACCGAAATCAGTCCGCCAGCCAGTTTTCCGGCCGCTGCTGCGACTGCGCTGGCAGCCCCACGCGGGGCCATTTCCGCTTCCATCCGCTGACTGGCGCGCTTGGCCACCGGGGCCATGCCGGCATCGGTCGAGGCAATCCCCTTTGCGCCGCCCTCAGTGTGGATCTTGTCGATCAGCGCAGCGTAGGCCGGCAGCGTATTCAGCGGCTCGGTGCTGATGACCTGAAACAGCGAGGCATCCCGCGCCGGTGGCGGGCCAAGCGCAATGGCCGGGACTTTCTGCAAACGTCCATTGAGCTGACCAACGGGCACACCATGGCGTTGGGCGATGAGCGGCATCTGCTGCGCCATCAACTGCGCATAGAACGCCGTGGCCTGACCAAGAATCGCATCCGGATCGATCTCCACCGCCACCGGCGCCAGCACCCTTTCCTGATACTGCTCAAGCAGATACGCCGCGAGACGCTTGGCCGAGGCGTCCTGCTCGCCACCGGCATTGATCGTGTACCAACTGACCTTCATCGACAGCCATTCCTGGGTCCAGTAGCTGCTGAACCACGGGATGAAATTTTCTTCAGTTTGCTGATAGACCCGAGTGCGCCAATGTTCCATCGAACCACGGGCGAAGACTTTGACTTGCTCGGTGGACTGCTGCGAAGCACTGACGATTTCCCGGTCGATCTGCTGCCAGGTCTGCGGCGAGACGAACACGGCCTGCGGCGCTGCCACCGGCACCCGCGCCGAGGTGGCGCAGCCGGCCAGCAACAACAGTGCGGCGACGAGCAGCGCACGCGGGTTCACGGTGGCGGTTTCCTTCAAATGTGTGAGAGGCAGATTTGATTATAGGTGGGTCAATTGAGCCTGATGTTGGAAGTACCGGCCTCATCGCTGGCAAGCCAGCGCCCACAAGGATTTCCAGCGGCCGCAGATTTTGTGATCACCTCAGAACCTGTGGGAGCTGGCTTGCCAGCGATGAGGCCATCAGCAACACCCAAAAAACCCCAACCATCACTGCCATCGATATTCACCATCGCCACGATTGCCTTCCGCCCACCGCCCATCAAAGGCACGATTGAGCCATCCGAAACACAGCGAGGAGTTCACAACATGATTCACACCCACGTCACACTCTCCGTGAGTTTCCCGGTGTTCGGCAGCAACTATTACGACCAGCACGCCGTGTCGCACAAAGCGCAGGCACTGGTGTTCAACGAAGATTTCGAAGATCTGTTGATGCCCGCTGCGACCAATCACTTCAGCAATGAAGTGGTCGGCATCAACGATCAATTCCGTTTTCTGAGCGACATTCTCGCCACCCATTTGCTGGACATCGAGGCCTCCGTGCCTGCGCGATCCAGCGTCCGGGCGAGCGCTCACTTTTCTTGAGTATCGAGTGCTAAACAAAGAGGGCGTCCCATCGCGGGACGCCCTCTTGCGTTCAATCAGTCATCATCCCGATCACGATAGTAACGACGCCCGTCGCGGCGATCATCGCGGTCATCCCAGCGCCGGTCATGGTCGTAATTGCGGCCATGATCGCGGTCGTAATGCCGGCCATGGCGGTGGTCATCATCAAAATCCGCGACACAGCCACCGAGCATTACGGCGGCGGTCACGGTCAGCAGCATCGTTGTTGCGCGCTTCATTCAACACTTCCCTAAAACCAAGGTCTTGACGACGGAATCGGCCACACTGCCCGCTCCTTCAGGACGCAGTGCGCGCAGCCGCAGATACGACCGGGCAAAACGCCGTTGATTCAATGGCCACTATCGACCGTTTGTCGCCCCGCCCGCGCTGCCCGAGCGGCGGCGAAATGCCACCTATACTGCTTGCAACCAAGCCCCACGCAATGGATCTGCGCCCTCAATAACAACAAGCAGAGGTGGACCATGGTCTGGCAGCAAATTTACGACCCGTTCGGCAACCCGGTGATCTCCACGCTCATGGCCGCCGTACCGGTGGTGGTGATGCTAGCGGCACTGGCGTTTTTCCACGTCAAGGCACATCTGGCAGCGTTATTGGCGCTGGCTTCCGCCCTTCTCATATCGATTTTCGCCTTCGGCATGCCGGCGAGCATGGCTGGCTCTGCGGCGTTGTTTGGCGCGGCCAATGGCTTATTGCCGATCGGCTGGATCGTCCTCAACATCATCTTTCTGCATCGCCTGACCACCGAGAACGGCTCGTTCAAAGTGCTGCAGGACTCACTTGCGCGCATCACTGATGATCGACGTTTGCAGTTGCTGCTGATTGCGTTCTGCTTCGGTGCATTTTTCGAAGGTGCGGCGGGATTCGGCACGCCAGTGGCGGTGACCGGGGCGATTCTGATCGGCCTCGGCTTTTCGCCGCTGGCCGCATCCGGCTTGGCACTGATCGCCAACACCGCGCCCGTGGCTTTTGGCGCACTAGGTACGCCGATCATCACCCTGGCCAAAGTCACCGGGCTGGATGAAATGGAATTGTCGATGATGGTCGGTCGGCAGTTGCCGTTTTTCTCGGTGCTGGTGCCGTTCTGGTTGATCTGGGCATTCGCCGGGTGGCGCAAGATGCTGGAGATCTGGCCGGCGATACTGGTGGCCGGGGTGAGCTTCGCCGTGCCGCAATTTCTGGTGTCGAACTACCACGGGCCAATGCTGGTTGACGTGATCGCCGCGCTGATTTCCATGGCCTGTCTGACGCTGTTTTTGAAGGTGTGGAAACCGGCGACCATTCACACCTCGGCAGCGCTGTCAGGGCGCGTCGACAACTCCAAAGTCGAGGAGGAAAAAGTCACCGCCAGCGCCGCGTTCAGTGATCAGGCACGGCCGGCGGTGATGCGCGCGTGGATGCCGTGGATCATCCTCACCGTGTTTGTGTTTGCCTGGGGCACGCAGGGCTTCAAGAACATGTTCGACACCCGTCCGGCGATTGATCCGGTCACCCAGTCGGCCAAGCTTGATCCCACAGGCAAACCGCTGCGCGAAGCCAACCCGATTTTCGCCCCGGCGGTGACCTTCACCACCCTGCACCTGCAAATCGAAAAAGTACCGCCCGTGGTTGCCACGCCGAAAGCGGAAGAAGCGGTGTACAAATTCACCTGGCTCACCGCCACCGGCAGCGGGATTCTGCTGGCGGCGATTGTCGGCGGTTTGTTGATGGGCTATTCGATTCCGCAACTGATCAAGCAATACCTGCGCACCTTGTGGGTGGTGCGGTTTTCGCTGATCACCATTGCAGCGATGCTGGCGCTGGGGTTTCTCACGCGTTACTCCGGACTCGACGCGACCATGGGTCTGGCGTTTGCAGCGACGGGGATTTTCTATCCGATGTTCGGCACGCTGCTCGGTTGGCTGGGTGTGGCGTTGACCGGCTCCGATACAGCGTCAAACGTATTGTTTGGCGGCTTGCAGCGGGTGACTTCGGAACAGCTCGGGATCAGTCCGGTGTTGATGGCGGCGGCCAACAGCTCTGGCGGGGTGATGGGCAAAATGGTCGATGCGCAATCGATCGTGGTCGCCTCCACCGCGACCCGCTGGTATGGGCATGAGGGCGAGATTCTGCGCTACGTGTTCTTCCACTCGATCGTGCTGGCGATTCTGGTCGGCGGGCTGGTGACATTGCAGGCGTATGTGGCGCCGTTTACCTCGATGGTGGTCGGCGGGCATTGAGACTGGATGATCTGGCCCCATCGCTGGCAAGCCAGCTCCCACAGGAACTCATGCTGTAAACAAAATTTCGTTCACAACATCGAAACCTGTGGGAGCTGGCTTGCCAGCGATGAGGCACTGACATTCAACACTCATGTTGACGGACAAGACGCCATCGCGAGCACGCGAAGGCCTACAGGGGATTGTGTCGTACCGTCGATTAATGAGCCACACGCATAACTCTATAGCGAAAATCCGACAAAACCTTTTCCTCCCTCCGGCAGTCACTCCTTAACGAGACCGGCGATGACGCTGGCTGCCCGCTTGGGCCAACCACGACCCTGCTGCCCTGATGAAGAGAGAAAAGGAATCGAACCATGACGATTTCCCGACGCGGATTTCTGATCCTCGGCGCCGTGACCGCCACCGCCTTCGCGATGCCGCCGTTTATCAGCCTCAAGGCCTACGCGGCCAATCTGGAGCAACCGGCCATGAGCAAAGTGACGATCAACGTCAACGGCAAGCCGCGTGCGCTTGACGTCGACACCCGCACCACCCTGCTCGATGCCCTGCGCGAGCATCTGCACTTGACCGGCAGTAAAAAAGGTTGCGACCACGGCCAGTGCGGCGCCTGCACGGTGATCGCCGATGGTCGACGCATCAATTCTTGCCTGACCCTGGCGGTGATGCATGAAGGCAGTGAGATCACCACCATCGAAGGCCTCGGCATGCCCGACAATCTGCACCCGATGCAGGCCGCGTTCATCAAGCATGACGGCTATCAGTGCGGTTATTGCACGCCAGGCCAGATCTGTTCGGCGGTGGCGGTGATCAAAGAGATCCGCGACGGCATTCCCAGCCACGTCAGCCCCAGCCTGACCGAGCAACCGCAACTGATCGCCAGTGAGTTTCAGGAGCGCATGAGCGGCAATATCTGCCGCTGCGGGGCTTACTCGAACATCATTGAAGCGATCACTGAAGTCGCGGAGGTGCCGGCATGAGACCGTTCAATTACAGCCGCGCCGACTCCCCCGCCGCTGCCGCTGCGCAAGCGGCACAGGTCGAAGGCGCACGCTTCATCGCTGGCGGCACCAACCTGCTGGATTTGATGAAGCTAGACATCGAAACCCCGCTGCATCTGATCGACGTCAATCACCTCGGCCTGGATCAGATCGAAGCCACCCCCGAAGGCGGATTGCGCATCGGCGCACTGGTGCGCAACACCGATCTGGCTGCCGATGCGCGCATCCGCAAAGACTACGCCCTGCTCTCCCGCGCGTTGCTCGCCGGGGCTTCCGGGCAGTTGCGCAACATGGCGACCACTGCCGGCAACCTGCTGCAACGCACGCGCTGTCCGTACTTTTACGATACGAATCAGGCCTGCAACAAACGCCAACCCGGCAGTGGTTGCGCAGCGATTGGCGGGGTCAGTCGGCAACTGGGGATTATCGGCGTCAGCGACGCGTGCATCGCCACACACCCGAGTGATATGGCGATTGCCATGCGTGCCCTCGATGCGCAGATTGAAACGGTGAAACCCGATGGCACGACACGCAGCATCGCCATGGCCGATTTTCATCAATTGCCGGGCACCACGCCGAACATCGAAACCAGCCTGACGCCTGGCGAGTTGATCACCTCGGTGACACTGCCCGCGCCCGTCGGCGGCACCCACGTTTATCACAAGGTGCGAGATCGCTCGTCCTATGCGTTCGCGCTGGTCTCGGTCGGCCTGATCCTGCAAAAGGACGGCAGCGGCCGCATCGCCGTCGGCGGTATCGCACCGAAACCGTGGCGGGTTGAAGCCGCCGAAGCATTGTTGCCCAAGGGCGCCAAAGCGGTCAGCGAACGCCTGCTCGATGGCGCCACGCCGACCCACGACAACCAATTCAAACTGACCCTGGTCGAGCGCACGCTCGGTTCGGTGTTGGCGCAAGCGAGGGATGAAGCATGAAATTCGACACGCCCGCCACCACCAACCCGATCGACCAGTTGAAGGTTGTCGGCCAGCCCACCGACCGCATCGAAGGGCCGTTGAAAACCTGCGGTCAGGCGCCTTACGCCTATGAGCAGCATGAAGCGGTGGCCAATCAGGCTTACGGCTTTATGGTCGGCTCGGCCATCGCCAAGGGGCGCATCAACAATATCGATCTTGAACAGGCGAAAGCCGCGCCAGGTGTGCTGGCCATCGTCACCGCCGCCAACGCCGGCAAACTCGGCAAAGGCCAATACAACGCCGCGCATTTGTTGGCCGGGCCGGAGATTCAGCACTACCACCAGGCGGTTGCGCTGGTGGTTGCCGAGACCTTTGAACAGGCGCGCGCCGCTGCGCAAATGGTCAAGGTCGACTACGTCGCGGCCAAAGGCGAATTCGATCTGGCCAGCGTGCGCGACCAAGGCGTCGAGCCGAAAGACGAATTGCCCGACGTCAGCCATGGTGATTTCGCCAAGGCGTTCGCCGCCGCGCCGGTGCAGTTCGGTCAGACGTACACCACGCCGGATCAGTCCCACGCGATGATGGAGCCGCACGCCACACTGGCGGCTTGGAAAGGCGATCAACTGACCTTGTGGACATCGAACCAGATGATCGCCTGGAGCGTCGACGACATCGCCACTACGCTTGGTTTGCCTAAAGAAAAAGTCCGGCTGATTTCGCCGTACATTGGTGGAGGTTTCGGCGGCAAGTTGTTCATTCGCGCCGATGCGATTCTTGCCGCCCTCGGTGCGCGCATGGCTGGCAGACCGGTGAAAGTCGCCCTCGCCCGCCCGCAGATCGCCAACAACACCACCCACCGCCCGGCGACGATTCAGCGCATTCGCATGGGTGCGACGGCGGACGGCAAACTCACCGCGATCGCCCACGAAGGCTGGTCGGGCAACTTGGCTGAAGGCAAGGTCGAGGTCGCGGCGCAACCGAGTCAGTTGTTATACGCCGCTGAAAATCGACTAGTGAGCATGCGCCTCGCGCCGCTGGATCTGCCCGAAGGCAACGCCATGCGTGCACCTGGTGAAACGCCGGGGCTGATGGTGCTGGAAATCGCCATGGACGAGATGGCCGAGCAGCTCAAGCTTGATCCGGTCCAGTTCCGCATTCTCAACGACACCCAGGTCGACCCGGTGAAAACCGAGCGGCCATTCTCGCAGCGGCGCCTGATCGAATGCCTGCAAACCGGCGCGGAGAAGTTCGGTTGGGACAAGCGTAATGCGCAACCGGGAACACGGCGTGAAGGTCGCTGGTTGATCGGAATGGGCGTGGCAGCGGCGATCCGCAACAACCTGCTGGTCAAGTCGGGCGCGCGGGTGCGGCTGGAGCACGATGGCAAGGTCACGGTGGAAACCGACATGACCGATATTGGCACCGGCAGCTACACGATCATCGCGCAGACGGCGGCCGAGATGATGGGCGTTGGTTTGAAGGATGTGAGCGTGCATCTGGGCGATTCGAACTTTCCGGTGTCCGCAGGTTCCGGCGGGCAATTTGGCGCTAACTGCTCAACGGCTGGGGTGTATGCCGCGTGTATGAAGTTGCGTGAGGCGGTGGCTGGCAAGTTGGGCATGGCGGCGGATCAGGCGGAGTTTGTCGACGGTGAGGTGCGCGTCGGCAGCAAGAGCGTGCCGTTACGCAATGCCGCGCAAAACGGCGCTGTGGTGGCTGAGGACAGCATCGAATTTGCCGACCTGGCCGAGCAGTATCAGCAGTCAACGTTCGGTGCGCACTTCGTTGAGGTTGCGGTGGATGCCGCGACCGGTGAAGTGCGTGTCCGCCGCATGTTGGCGGTGTGCGCCGCCGGGCGCATTCTCAATCCGAAAGCGGCGCGCAGTCAGGTGATCGGCGCGATGACCATGGGCGTCGGTGCGGCGTTGATGGAAGAGTTGGCGGTGGACAAGAAGCTGGGTTTTTTCGTCAACCATGATCTGGCCGGGTATGAAGTGCCGGTGCATGCCGATATTCCGCATCAGGAGGTGATTTTCCTTGATGAGACTGATCCGGTGTCTTCGCCGATGAAGGCCAAGGGGGTTGGTGAGTTGGGGATTTGCGGGGTCAGTGCGGCGGTGGCGAATGCGATTTACAACGCCACGGGGGCTAGGGTGCGGGAGTATCCGATCACCCTCGATAAAATCCTCTCTTCACTGCCGGAGATGATCTAAACGCCTGAAAAGAGCCCCTCACCCTAGCCCTCTCCCAAAGGGAGAGGGGACTGATCCGGGGATATTTGAGGGCTGCACCGACGTGAACGTCTTGCTGTGAATCCATAATCGATAGAGCATTTTCAGGTCGATGGATAACGCTTTGCTGTGAATCCATAATCGACCCGGTCTCTCAGGTCGATGGATAACGCCAGACACCTCGGTCGGCTCCCTCTTCCTCCGGGAGAGGGCTGGGGTGAGGGAAGCGCTTCACTCGGAACGCGAATACTGCTCATCACTCACCTGCTCCATCCAATCCACTACTTTGCCATCCAGTACTTCAGCGATAGCGATATGACTCATCGCCGTGCCAGGCGCCGCGCCGTGCCAATGCTTGGCCCCCGGCGCAATCCACACGGTATCGCCAGGACGAATCTCACGCACCGGCTGCCCCCATTCCTGTACAAACCCAAACCCCGCCGTGACGATCAAGGTCTGTCCCAACGGATGCGTATGCCACGCGGTGCGCGCGCCCGGCTCAAACGTCACCGTTGCGCCACTGACCCGTGCCGCGTCGGAGCCTTTGAACGGCGCATCGACACGCACAGTGCCAGTGAACCAATCTGCCGGGCCTCTGGCCGAAGCTTGTGAGCCATTGGGTGTCACGGTCACGCGCGGATTGTCATTGGCCTGCACCTCACCCGCCAACAGGGAAAGGGTCAACGCAGAAGCGGCAATCGGGTTCATGGCAATTCCTCCAGATAATCAATTCCACTACTTTACCCAGCCGAACTCTTCCGATAATCGACTAGAATTCAAAAAAACTTATGCAGGACACTCATCAATGCTTCGGGAAAACGCCACCGACCTCCTCGCCTTCCTCGCCGTGGCCCGCGAGCGCAGTTTCACCAAAGCGGCGGCCAAACTCGGCGTTTCGCAATCGGCGCTCAGTCACACGATTCGCGCGCTTGAAGCCCGTTTGGGCTTGCGCCTGCTGACCCGCACGACTCGCAGCGTCTCGCCCACCGAAGCCGGCGAACACCTGCTGCAAACCATCGGCCCGCGCTTCGAAGAAATCGAACTGGAACTGGCGGCGCTGAGCAACCTGCGCGACACCCCGGCGGGCAAGATCCGTATCAGCGCCACCGATCACTCGCTGAACTGGTTGCTGCGCCCGGTGCTCAAGGATTTTCTGCCGCAGTACCCGGACATATCCATCGAGGTCTGCTGCGATTATGGTTTCGTCGACATCGCTGGCCAGGGTTTCGACGCCGGTGTACGCCTGGGCGAAGACGTCGCACAAGGCATGATCGCCACCCGCATCGGCCCCGACATGCGCATGGCGGTGGTGGGCTCACCCGCCTATTTCGCCAAACGCACCCCACCGCAAACGCCACGCGATCTGACCGACCACGCCTGCAACAACCTGCGCCTGCCCACCAACGGCGGGTTGTACAGCTGGGAGTTCGAAAAGGCTGGCGAAAGCCTGAAAGTGCGGGTGTCCGGCCAGATCACCCTGAACGGCGTTTACCCGTTGCTCGACGCTGCGCTGGACGGTTTCGGATTGAGCTATATCCCGGAGAACGTCGTCGCGCCGTATCTGGCCGACGGCCGTTTGCTGCAGGTGCTTGAGGATTGGTGCCCGACGTTTGCCGGGTATCACCTGTATTACCCGAGCCGACGTCAGGCTGCGCCGGCGTTTGCGTTGTTGCTGGAGGCGTTGCGCTATCGCGGTTGATGGCTTGTCATTTTTTATAACAACCCGCAGCGCCCCAAAACGCCTTGGCTAACGTCGCCGCCTCTTTCACAGAATTCGCAGTCACGGTTGCAAACTGTCCACGCTGCGCTCCCATACACATATATTTTTCATCAAGCGCGTAAGCAGCAAACAGAATGAACACGAGGCAAACTCCGGTAAAACAGGCGAATCGACGGCTTTGCGCATCCATGATGATTCTTCCTGAGCGAAGTAGTGTCATCATGATTACGTGCTGACAAAGCCCCTCCAACTGTCAGATCTGACAGTTTCCAAGACCATTTGGAAATTAAAACCCTCCGCCATCGAAGCAAACGGAGGATCCCGGCTCGCTCAACCTGCCAACGCAATCAACTGATGCCGCTGCGCATCGGTGAGCATCGGCCCGAACCCGGCCCTGGCGTTGTCGGCCATGTAACGCGGATTACCCGTGCCTGGGATCACACAAGTCACCGCTGAATGCGAGAGCAGAAACTTCAAAGCCAATTGCGGCCAACTGTTGACCTGCACATCGGAAACCCAGCCTGGTAACGGTTTGCCCTTCAACCGCGCGAGCAGATCACCACCACCAAACGGCCGGTTGCAGATCACCGCAACACCGCGCTCACGGCACAGCGGCAGGATGCGTTTCTCCACGCCACGGTCATCGAGGGCGTAATTGATTTGCAGAAAATCCAGTGGTTCGGCCTTCAGCACCGCCTCAACTTCGTCGTAAGCCGAGGGCGTGTAATGGGTGATGCCGATGTAACGGATGCGCCCCTGCGCTTTCCATTCACGCAGGGTCGGCAAGTGGGTCTGCCAGTCGAGCAGGTTGTGGATCTGCATCAGGTCGATGTGTTCGGTGCGCAGCAGGCTGAACGACTGCTCCATCTGCGCAATGCCCTCCTCGCGCCCGCGCGTCCACACCTTGGTCGCCAGGAACGCCGGCGAACGTGGTTCGTGGATCGACAGCAGCTCACCGGTAGTTTCCTCTGCCCGGCCATACATCGGTGAACTGTCGATCAGTGTGCCGCCCTTTGTGAACAGCTCATCAAGCACCGCCGGCAATTGCCGATAGGCCGGGTCACCGGGAGCGACGTCGAAGCCGCGATAGGTGCCCAGGCCCACGATTGGCAGCGACTCGGCGCTGGACGGGATGGCGCGGGTCTGCATGGCGTGGCCTCCGGAAGTCGCGGACGTAGTGGTTGTGGCCAACGCCCGATCAAAGGTGAAGACCGCCGAAACCCCGGCAGCCAGCGTAAGCAATCGGCGACGGGAGTAACCCTCAGTGTGGCTCATGCTGGTTCCCCTGCTGCGTGGATCTGTTGCACGTTGTGTGTATGGCTCGTCCGTTGGCAGCGCTGGACTACACTGCGACAGCGATCCTCCACACCCCGTTAAAAGTAGCCGAATGTCCCGAACCCTGATGTCACTCGTCGCATTGATCGTTGCCGTGTACCTGGTGCTGTGTGCGGCGCTGTTCTTTTTTCAGCGTTCGCTGATCTATTTTCCACAGCCCAATGCCGTCACAAGCGCCGACTCACAACTGACCTTGTCGATGCCGGACGCGCAGGTTTCGGTGCTCACCCGCGAGCGGGTCGGGTCGCGGGCGCTGATCTATTTCGGCGGCAATGCCGAGGATGTATCGCGCAATCTGCCGGACTTTGCCGAGGCGTTTCCTGATTACGCGGTGTATCTGCTCAACTATCGCGGTTTCGGTGGCAGCGGCGGCTCACCGTCAGAGGCGGCGATTGCCGAAGATGCCTTGGCGCTGTTTGATCAGGTGTACGCCAGCCACCCGCAGGTTTCGCTAATTGGCCGCAGCCTGGGATCGGGCGTCGCCGTGCGTCTGGCCAGTCAGCGCCCAGTACAACAGTTGATTCTGGTGACGCCTTACAACAGCCTCGAAGAAATCGCGGCGCGGCAATACCCCTGGGTGCCGGTGAAGTGGTTGCTCAAGGATCGTTTCGAGTCAGGCAAGTACGCCGCGCATATTCGCGTGCCGACGCTGTTGCTGGCGGCCAGTGACGACGAGGTGATTCCGCGCGCCAGCACCCAGCGTTTGCAGGAGAGTTTCCCGCAAGGCGTGGCGGTGCTCAGGGTGGTGCCGGACTCGGGGCATAACTCGATTTCCGACCGTGCGCAGTATTTGCAGTGGATGGCGGATGTGTTGAATCGCTGATGTGTTGGCTGGGCGGGCGCCATCGCTGGCAAGCCAGCTCCCACAGTTTTTGTGGCGAGCACAATTTTGTGTACGACGCCGCACCCTGTGGGAGCTGGCTTGCCAGCGATGAGGCCAGTCCAACCACGCTTGATCTTCCTGAAACAACCAGCGCCTCGTCGCCCCACAACAAAACCCCTCCCCGCCCCTTGAACCAAGTCCAAAAAGCCCAGTCCTACCCGCGCCGCTTTCTGCGGTTCACTCAACTTTTGCGCTGTCCTCCTTCAGAGCTGCCCGTCTCATGCGCCACGCCGTTCGTTCGTCTCGCTTCGTTTCGCTGTGCCTGCTGATCCTTTCGCCGCTGTTCGCTGAAACCGCCCATGCCGGTGCGGAACGACAACTGGTGGCTGCCATCAACGACTATCGTGCCCATCCGCAACGCTGCGATCGACGCCCGGCGCAACGGCTGGCACCGTTGGCGCTGAAGTCCACCCTGGCTCTGCCGGTCGGTTATCGCTACGCCGGTGGCATGCGTGAAGCGTTGAAGTCGTCCGGCTATTCCGCCGTCGCGGTGCGCAGTATTCGCGTGATCGGCGCCGAGGATGCCGAAGAAGCCTTCGACCTGCTGCAGAACGACCACTGCGCCGCGCTGCTGGATGCGAGCTACGCCGACATCGGTGTCAGTCGTTCGCGCAATGAATGGCAGGTGGTGTTGGCGCAACCGGTGCTCGACAGCCGCGTTGGCGATAACCGCAGCGTCGGCAAGGCGCTGCTCGCTGAGGTCAACGCCGCGCGCGCCCGGCCACGGATGTGCGGACGCCAGCGCTTCGCCGCCGCCCGGCCATTGAGCTGGAACGCCGCGCTGGGCGCCGCCGCACAGGGACACAGCAAAGCCATGTCTTACGGCAACTATTTTGCCCACCGCGACCCGGATGGCGACCTGCCCGCCGATCGTGCGCGTGCGGCGGGTTATCGTGGTCGGCAAATTGGCGAAAACATTGCGGCTGGACAGAGTTCACCGGGCAAGGCCATGGCCGGATGGCTGGCCAGTCCCGGGCATTGCGCCAACCTGATGAACCCGATGTTTACCCAGGTTGGTGCCGGGTTTGCCAGTGAGGCGCGCAGTGATGAAGGGGTTTACTGGACGATGGTGTTTGGTGCGCAGTGACTGCCAGCGTCCAGCCCCAATCTCAACAGTTCCTTGCGCAGCATTGACGGCGATCGCACGGCCAATCCGGCCTGCCAGTCGAGTGGCAATAAGCGATTGAGCTTTTGCTGGCTGACCTCGGCTGGCGCCAGAAAGCAGCTTTTGCGGTCGCGGATACTGATCACATTCAGCAGCCCGTCATCGCCCTGCTCTGCCATCCAGCGCTTGATCATCGGCCGGTGTTTTTGCAGCAAGGCATCGGCATCCCACACCGTCATTTGTGCGAAGAAGCCAGGCAGGTTGCTCTCGGGTTTCATGCGCTTCGAGTCGGCTGCCAATGCAGCGGCCAGGTCCGATTCGATGCGAGTCTGGCATTCGAGAAAATATTGTCGGGGCCAGTCTGACGTCAGCTTTGAGCGTGAAGCGAGGTCGACGTAAGCCTCAATGTCCGCTGGTGTGGTCATCTGCCCGCAGAAGTTCAGCGTGTTGTCGAGAATCGCGGTGGCCAGCAAAGCGGCACTTTGTACGCTGATCTGCGGCAGCACACCGGCCGTCTGCCAGCGCTGAAAAACCTGGGTTGCCGCAGCGCCGATCGGACGAATATCGGCGGCAGACCCAAGCTTCTGCTGCCAATAGGTTTCGTACCCTGGATGGTGATCGATGATTTCTACCACCCGCTCGAGCACCACCATCGGGTCGAAATGGTGATAGTCCGAGACATCGACCAGGACAAACTCATCGTCCAGCGTCGGCGGGTAATCGTCAAAAGCAGCAGCCCAGCCGAGCACAGTGTGCGAAACGCTGGCGTTGGGTTGTGCGTTACTGGCGGCGCGGGCGGGAATGCCTTGCAGGTTGAGCAATTCTGCGTAGGCGATGCAGCAGGCGTAGGCGTCGATGTCCAGATAGGACGCGCCGGAGGTGATGATTTTCATGGGCCGGCAAAATCGCACATTGTCATGACGTTGTGGTGACAGCGAAAAGATCGCAGCCTCCGGCAGCTCCTGCACAGGATCTATGGTTTCCCTGTAGGAGTTGCCGAAGGCTGCGATCTTTTGATCTTCAGGCTGCGCGCTGTCCTCCCGCGACCATCGCCGAAGCCGCCAGCATCGCCCGCAACAACACCGCACAGCCGGCCGCCAGATCATCCGGCGCGGCGTTCTCGATTTCGTTGTGGCTGATGCCGCCCTCGCACGGCACGAAGATCATTCCGGCCGGGCCGAGTTCGGCGAGGAAAATCGCGTCATGCCCAGCGCCGCTGACGATGTCCATATTCGACAAGCCAAGCCCTTTCGCCGCGCCGCGCACCGCTTCCACACAGCCTTTTTCGAAGTACAGCGGCGGGAAGTCTGCTGTCGGCGTCAGTTCATACGTCAGACCGTGTTCCTCACAGGTGGCTTGGATGACTTGTTTAACCTCGGCAATCATCGAGTCGAGACGCGCCGGTTCCAGATGACGGAAGTCGAGGGTCATGCGCACTTCACCGGGGATGACGTTGCGCGAGCCGGGATAGGCTTGCAGGCAACCGACGGTGCCGCAGGCGTGGGGTTGATGGCCGAGGGCGGCGCGGTTGACGGCGCCGACGATCACCGAAGCGCCGACCAGTGCATCTTTGCGCAGGTGCATCGGTGTCGGGCCGGCATGCGCTTCGACCCCGCGCAGCTTGAGATCAAACCACTTCTGCCCCAACGCACCGAGTACCACGCCGATGGTTTTCTGTTCGTCTTCGAGGATCGGGCCTTGTTCGATGTGCGCCTCGAAATAAGCGCCGACCTTATGCCCGCTGACTTCGCGCGGGCCGGCGTAGCCGATGGCGTTGAGCGCTTCGCCAACGGTGACGCCGTCGGCATCGACTTTGGCGAGGGTTTCTTCGAGGGTGAATTTCTCCGCAAACACCCCGGAGCCCATCATGCACGGGGCGAAGCGCGAGCCTTCTTCGTTGGTCCAGACCACCACTTCCAGCGGCGCTTCGGTTTCCACGCCAAGGTCGTTGAGCGTGCGCAGGACTTCGACGCCGGCGAGCACGCCGAAGCAGCCGTCGAATTTGCCGCCGGTGGGTTGGGTGTCGATGTGGCTGCCGGTCATCACCGGTGGCAGATTCGGATTGCGCCCGGGGCGACGGGCGAAGATGTTGCCGACAGCATCGACCGTGACGCTGCATCCGGCGTCCTTGCACCATTGCACAAACAGGTCGCGGGCCTGGCGGTCGAGATCGGTCAGGGCCAGGCGACACACCCCGCCCTTGACCGTGGCGCCGAGTTTGGCCAGCTCCATGAGCGACGCCCACAGGCGATCGCGGTTGATGTACTGATGGCTCGATTGCAGAACGTCTACGGCTGCGTTCATGGGGATCTCCTCAGGCTGCTTTTCTTATGGATGTCGCTGTGGTGTCTGGTAGACCGCTATCGCTGGCAAGCCAGCTCCCACAGGTTCTTGAGTGAACACACAATTTGTGTACGACTCGATCCCTGTGGGAGCTGGCTTGCCAGCGATGGGGCCCTCATTCACACCGCTGTTTTCACGACCGAAGGCTGTGAACGCATCACGCACAACCCGTAATAAATAATCCCGCCCAGCGCCGAGCCGGTGAACCAGCCATAGCTGTAAAACCAGCTGAACGCATCGCTGCCCAGCGACAACAGGGTCAGTATCACCGGCACGCCAAACGCAACAAAACCGGCCCAGTTCCACGCTGGATAAACGTCGTCGCGGTACAACCCGGCCAGGTCCAGTTGCTGTTTCTTGATCAGGAAATAGTCCACCACCATGATCCCGGCGATCGGCCCGAGCAGGCTCGAATAGCCCAGCAACCAGTTGGAGTAAACGGTTTCCAGGCTGACATCGGAAACAATCAAACCGAGTTTTTTCAGCAGCTCATGGCCCATCAGCGCCAGCCCGACAAACCCGGTCAGCAACACCGCTTTGGTGCGGTTGATCACCTTGGGCGCGATGTTCTGAAAGTCGTTGGTCGGCGAGACGATATTGGCAGCAGTGTTGGTCGACAGCGTGGCGATGATGATCAACGCCATCGCCACCGCCACCCACACCGGGCTCTGGATGTGGCCGATCAGACTGACTGGATCAGACACGGTGACGCCGACCAGTTTCACCGACGCAGCGGTCATGATTACGCCAAGGGAAGCGAACAGAAACATGGTCAGCGGCAGACCGAAAATCTGCCCGAGGATCTGATCTTTCTGGCTCTTGGCGTAACGGCTGAAGTCCGGAATGTTCAGCGACAACGTCGCCCAAAACCCGACCATCGCCGTCAGCCCAGCGGCGAAGTAACTCACCACACTGGCGCCCTCCGGACGTTTCGCTGGAATCGCCAGCAGCTCGGTCATCGACACATTGGGCATCGCCCACACCAGCAGGCCGATGCCCACCGCTACCAGCAACGGCGCCGACAAGGTTTCCAGCCATTTGATCGACTCGGCGCCACGAATCACCACCCACAGGTTCAGCGCCCAGAAGATCATGAAGCCAATCACCTCCCCGGTGCCGCCGAGGGATTTCCAGCCCTCGAACACCGAGCCGAGAAACAGGTGTATCGCCAGCCCGCCGAACATCGTTTGAATACCGAACCAGCCACACGCCACCAATGCCCGAATCAAACACGGCACGTTGGAACCGAGAATGCCGAACGATGAGCGCAGCAACACCGGAAACGGAATGCCGTACTTGGTGCCGGGAAAGGCGTTCAGTGTGAGCGGAATCAGCACGATAACGTTGGCAAACAGAATCGCCAGCAACGCCTCACCGACGGTCAGGCCGAAGTAAGCCGTGAGTACACCGCCGAGGGTGTAGGTCGGCACGCAGATCGACATGCCGACCCACAACGCGGTGATGTGCCATTTGTTCCAGGTTCGTTCGCGCACCTTGGTCGGTGCCATGTCGTGGTTGTAACGGGGACTGTCGAGGACGTCGCTGCCGGCTTCGAGTTCATACAAGCCGTCGCGCTCGGTCACTTGCGATCTGTTCTGTTGCATGGCCGCTCCACTGTTCTTCTGATTATTTTTTGCTCATCAGGCGGCTTGCACACGAGGGTGCGAGCCGGACGATGGCCGGAGGAACTGACAACTTTCGTGCACCGGCCATGGTGTCAGCGGCGGCATCAATAAACGTGCCGGGTGCCCCGCTTGCGCATCGGGCCGAGCATTAAACGCTTTGCAACTTTCTGATATTCATCAGTTTTAATTATTCACCGGGTGAGTTCGCGGAAACTTGTCTGGGTGCTCAGGCTAAACACCTGGCAAGTTGTCCGAACAGACAGGACTCAATCTGGTGCACTGCATTTATTTTCATCGTGAGCGAGCAACCGCAGCTCAACTTCAAGCGGCTGATTTCACATAGGAAATCTTGCTCATATTTCCATCCTGTCAAGTGCGTCAAAATGGTGAACGGCCTCACCATTTTGGTGATTTACGTTTTTTATCGTTATTTTTCATACACTTAAAACAGTCATAAGCTTATAAAAAATAATCTTGATCTATTGCAAATCTGCGACTAGTTTCTATTCCTGACAGCGCTGACAGGAATACACCCTGCAACGCCGTACATCAATAAAACATCTAGAACCGACACAAGTCGGTCAATGCCTGCGAGGAACTCGGAATGTCTCTGTTGATCCGTGGCGCCACCGTTGTTACCCATGATGAAAGTTATCGCGCCGACGTCTATTGCGCCGACGGCGTGATCAAAGCCATCGGTGAAAACCTTGATATTCCCGCCGGCGCCGAAGTACTCGACGGCAGCGGCCAATACCTGATGCCCGGCGGCATCGATCCGCACACCCACATGCAACTACCCTTCATGGGCACTGTGGCCAGTGAGGATTTCTACAGTGGCACGGCGGCCGGTCTGGCCGGCGGCACCACATCGATCATTGATTTCGTGATTCCCAATCCGCAGCAGTCGCTGATGGAAGCCTTTCATCAGTGGCGCGGCTGGGCGGAAAAGTCCGCCTCCGACTATGGCTTCCACGTCGCGATTACCTGGTGGAGCGAGCAGGTGCGTGAGGAAATGGCCGAGTTGGTCAGCCATCACGGCATCAACAGTTTCAAGCATTTCATGGCCTACAAGAACGCGATCATGGCCGCCGACGACACGCTGGTGGCGAGTTTCGAGCGCTGCCTGGAACTCGGCGCGGTGCCGACCGTGCACGCGGAAAACGGCGAGCTGGTTTATCACTTGCAACGCAAGTTGATGGCCCAAGGCATCACCGGGCCGGAGGCGCATCCGCTGTCGCGGCCGTCGCAGGTTGAAGGCGAAGCGGCCAGTCGGGCGATTCGTATCGCTGAAACCATCGGCACACCGTTGTATCTGGTGCACGTTTCGACCAAGGAAGCCCTCGACGAAATCACCTATGCGCGCAGCAAGGGTCAGCCGGTGTACGGCGAGGTGCTTGCCGGGCATTTGCTGCTCGACGACAGCGTCTATCAACATCCGGACTGGCAGACCGCTGCCGGTTACGTGATGAGCCCGCCGTTCCGCCCGCGCGGTCATCAAGAGGCGCTGTGGCACGGGTTGCAAAACGGCAATCTGCACACCACCGCGACTGACCACTGCTGCTTCTGCGCCGAGCAGAAAGCCGCCGGGCGCGATGACTTCAGCAAGATTCCCAACGGTACGGCGGGTATCGAAGATCGCATGGCGGTGTTGTGGGATGAAGGCGTCAACAGTGGTCGTTTATCGATGCAGGATTTCGTCGCCCTCACCTCCACCAACACCGCGAAGATCTTCAACCTCTATCCGCGTAAAGGCGCGATTCGCGTCGGCGCCGATGCCGATCTGGTGCTGTGGGATCCACAAGGCAACCGCACCATTTCCGCCAAGACCCACCATCAGCAGGTGGACTTCAACATCTTCGAAGGCAAGACCGTGCGCGGCGTGCCGAGCCATACCGTCAGCCAGGGCCGGCTGGTCTGGGCCGATGGCGACCTGCGCGCCGAGCGTGGCGCCGGTCGGTACATCGAACGGCCGGCGTACCCGGCGGTGTTTGATTTGCTGAGCAAGCGGGCTGAGTTGCATAAGCCGACTGCTGTGAAACGCTGATCCCCCGAAGATGATCGTTCCCACGCTCTGCGTGGGAATGCAGCCCGTGACGCTCCGCGTCACTGGACGCGGAGCGTCCCTAGAGGCATTCCCACGCAGAGCGTGGGAACGATCAAACCACTGCCCATCAGAGGCAGAGATCCTCAATAACCGTGAGGCACAAACCCGTGATCGAGACCCTGAACCATCTCCCCCACCCGCACGAAAGCGCGGCCGCCCTTGCCGGGCATTTCACCGATCTGGCGCCGCCGCTCAACGACCGGCAGGCGCATCTGGAAGCCTCGCGCTGCCTGTATTGCTATGACGCGCCATGCGTGAATGCGTGCCCGAGCGAGATCGACATCCCGTCGTTCATCCGCAATATCCACCAGGACAACGTCCCCGGCGCGGCGCAGAAAATCCTCTCGGCGAACATCCTCGGTGGCAGTTGCGCCCGGGTCTGTCCAACCGAAATCCTTTGCCAACAGGCCTGCGTGCGCAACAACGCCCACGAATGCGCGCCAGTGTTGATCGGCCTGCTGCAACGCTATGCCGTCGACAACGCACACTTCACCGAACACCCGTTCCAGCGCGCCGCCACCACCGGCAAGCGCATCGCCGTGGTCGGTGCCGGACCGGCCGGTTTGTCCTGCGCCCACCGCAGTGCCATGCACGGCCACGACGTGGTGATTTTCGAAGCACGGGAGAAGGCTGGCGGCCTCAACGAATACGGGATCGCCAAGTACAAACTGGTCGACGATTACGCGCAGAAGGAACTGGATTTCCTCCTGCAGATCGGTGGTATCGAGATTCGTCACGGGCACAAGCTCGGCGAGAATCTGACCCTGAGTGAACTGCATCAGCAGTTCGACGCGGTGTTCCTCGGCCTCGGTCTCAACGCCAGCAAGCAACTCGGTTTGGCCCACGAAGATGCCCCGGGCCTGCTCGCCGCCACCGATTACATTCGCGAACTGCGTCAGGCCGATGACCTTACGCAACTGCCGCTGGCCGAGCGCTGCATCGTGCTCGGCGCCGGTAATACGGCGATCGACATGGCCGTACAAATGGCCCGCCTCGGTGCCCGTGATGTGAATCTGGTGTATCGGCGTGGCGCGGCGGATATGGGCGCCACCGACCATGAGCAAGACATCGCCAAAGCCAATCAGGTACGCCTGCTGACCTGGGCGCAACCGGAAGAAGTATTACTTGACGATCAGGGTCACGTGCGCGGCATGCGTTTCGCCCGCACCGATCTGGTCGAAGGACGCCTGCAAACCACCGGCGAAACTTTCGAGCTGGCTGCTGACGCGATCTTCAAAGCCATCGGCCAGGCCTTCGACGGCAGCGCCCTCGCCGACCCGCTAGCCCGCGAACTCAAGCGCCAGGGCGAGCGCATTCAGGTCGATGAAAACCTGCGCACCAGCATCCCCGGCGTGTATGCCGGCGGCGATTGCACCAGCCTCGATCAAGACCTCACCGTGCAAGCCGTGCAGCACGGCAAACTCGCCGCCGAGGCGATCAACGCTCAACTGATGCTTAACGTGGAGGCTGCGTAAATGGCCGATCTGTCGATTGTCTTCGCTGGCATCAAAGCGCCGAATCCGTTCTGGCTGGCCTCCGCGCCACCGACTGACAAGGCTTACAACGTGGTCCGCGCGTTTGAAGCGGGCTGGGGTGGCGTGGTCTGGAAAACCCTCGGTGAGGATCCGGCGGCGGTCAACGTGTCGTCGCGTTATTCGGCGCACTACGGCAATAACCGTGAAGTGTTGGGCATCAACAATATCGAGCTGATCACCGACCGTTCGCTGGAAATCAACCTGCGCGAAATCACTCAGGTGAAGAAGGACTGGCCGGATCGCGCACTGATCGTTTCGCTGATGGTGCCGTGCGTCGAGGAGTCGTGGAAACACATCCTGCCGCTGGTCGAAGCCACGGGCGCTGACGGCATCGAACTGAATTTCGGCTGCCCGCACGGCATGCCCGAACGTGGCATGGGCGCGGCGGTCGGTCAGGTGCCGGAGTACGTCGAGCAGGTGACGCGCTGGTGCAAGACCTATTGCTCGCTGCCAGTGATCGTCAAACTGACGCCGAACATCACCGACATCCGCGTCGCCGCCCGCGCGGCCCATCGCGGTGGCGCCGATGCGGTGTCGCTGATCAATACGATCAACTCGATCACCAGCGTCGACCTGGAACACATGGTCGCCCTGCCCACCGTCGGCAGCAAAAGCACGCATGGCGGTTATTGCGGCTCAGCGGTGAAGCCGATTGCGCTGAACATGGTCGCCGAGATTGCCCGCGATCCAGAAACCCAAGGCTTGCCGATCTGCGGCATTGGCGGCATCGGCAGTTGGCGCGATGCGGCGGAATTCATGGCGCTGGGCAGCGGCGCAGTGCAGGTGTGCACGGCGGCGATGCTGCATGGTTTCCGCATTGTCGAGGAGATGAAGGACGGGCTGTCGCGGTGGATGGACAGTCAGGGCTACGCCAACATTGCCGAGTTTTCCGGGCGTGCGGTGGGCAATACCACGGACTGGAAGTACCTCGACATCAACTATCAGGTGATCGCCAAGATTGATCAGGAGGCGTGCATTGGCTGCGGGCGCTGTCACATTGCTTGCGAGGACACTTCACACCAGGCGATCGGTAGTCTGAAGCAAGCGGACGGCACGCATAAATATGAAGTGATTGATGAGGAGTGTGTGGGTTGTAACTTGTGCCAGATCACTTGCCCGGTGGCGGATTGCATCGAGATGGTGCCGATGGAGACTGGCAAGCCGTTTCTGGACTGGAATCATGATCCGCGGAATCCGTATCACGTTGCGGTCTAGCCCCTCACCCTAACCCTCTCCCAAAGGGAGAGGGGACTGATTGGGGGATATTTTAGAAATCCACCGACCTGAACGATTTGCTTTGAATCCATAATCGATTCATGCACAAGCACGAACTGCCTTGAATCCATAATCGACTGGTTTTTTCAGGTCGATGTACCTCTCAAGACACCTCGGTAGGCCCCCTCTCCCTCTGGGAGAGGGCTGGGGTGAGGGTCAGCTTTTGCTTTCAGGGTTCCAGCCCGATCCCCCGCAATATCACACTTGTCACCGTCTGCACCGCCCGCTCGAACTGCATGTCCGACAACGGCTGGTGCTCATTCAGAATATTCACCTGATGATCAAAGTCAGCATAGTGCTGAGTCGACGCCCAGATCATGTACAGCAGACTCGACGGCTCCACCGGCAAAATCCGCTTGTCCTCGACCCACTGGCGAATCTTCGCTTCCTTCATCTTCGCCCAGTCATACAGGCTGACATCCAGCGCCTCACCCAACGTTGGCGCGCCGTGGATGATCTCATTGGCCCAGACTTTCGAACCGTACGGCCGGCTGCGCGAGTGGTTCATCTTGGCGCGGATGTAGCTGCTCAGCACCACGCGCGGATCATCAAACATCTCGAAGCACAGTGCGTCTTGCTTCCACACTTCCAGCAGGTCGAACAGCACCGCGCTGTACAGCTCGCTCTTGGTGCTGAAGTAGTAATGCAGGTTGGAACGTGGCAGTTGCACTTCAGCCGCGATGTCGGCCATGGCCGTGCCGCCAAAGCCTTTTTCGGCGAAGACTTTTTCCGCCGCGAGGAGAATTTTCTCGACGTTGTTGCGACGAATCTCGATCTTGTGATTGCCCATGAGGGCTCCCTGACAACAGCGTTGCCCAAGACTAGCATCCGCTCTGGTCCGCGGGCGACCGCTGCAAACAAAACTTCGTGCTGGCGTGAGCGGATGGCTAAACTGACGCTTCTTCACTCCTGCCTCAGAGGTATTCGCGATGCTGTTCAAGAACGTCCTGACCACCACTGCCCTGCTCGCTTCGCTGTTTGCCGCATCCTCGGTATTTGCCCACGCCCACCTGAAAAGCCAGACCCCGGCCGCCGATAGCACAGTCGCCGCTCCCGCCGATTTGCGCCTGACCTTTTCTGAAGGCGTCGAAGCCAGTTTCACCAAAGTCACCGTGACCAAGGATGGTGCGCCGGTCGCCGTTAAGCCGTTGACCACCGAAGGCGACAAGAAAACCCTGATCGTCACCCCGGCCGCTCCGCTGACCGCCGGCGAGTACAAAGTCGAATGGCACGCGGTGTCGGTCGATACGCACAAAAGCGAAGGCGCTTATCAGTTCAAGGTTGGTCAGTAATTCATGAGTGAAGCGCTGGTGCTGTGCCGCTTTGTGCATTTCATCGTGGTGTTGATGCTGTTCGGGGCCTGGTTGTTCAGGCCGTTGCTGCTCAGGGATGAAGCGCTGCAAGTGGACCGGCACCTGGCGCGACTGACGCGTTGGCTGGCCGTTGTGGCGCTGGTCAGCGGGATTGCCTGGGCGCTGTTGATCACTGCGAGTATGGCCGGTTCGGTAGCGGCGGCGTTTGATCCGGACACGGTTGCACTGGTGTTGGGCAATACGTTTTTCGGTCAGGTGTGGCGCTGGCATCTGCTGATCAATGCCGCGCTGTTGGCGTTGCTGCTTACGCCTTGGCATTCGAACATGCCGTTGCGGCTGGGCCTGAGCGTCTTGCTACTGGCAACCCTCGCACCGGTCGGGCATGGCGCCATGCTCGATGGTGTGAGCGGGCAATTGCTGATTCTCAACCAGATCGTGCATCTGACCTGCGTGGCCGCGTGGCTCGGCGGACTGTTGATGCTGGTGATGATTTTGCGTCAGCCGACGGAGCCGATGCGTGAAGTTTTGCGGCGTTTCAGCGGGATCGGTTATGCCTTGGTCGCGGGGCTGCTGATGACCGGTTTGATCAATGTCCGCGTGCTGACCGGCCAATGGTGGCCGACCCCGCTGTTCAGCGGGTTTGCGTTGATTCTGTTGATCAAGGCGCTGATCGTGCTGGGGATGCTTGGGTTGGCGCTGTTCAACCGCTTGCGGGTTGATGATTGCGAACAGCGCATGGGCGCGCTCCGGCGCAGTGTGATGCTGGAGTGGTTACTCGGCATTGGTGCCGTAGCCGCCGTATCCCTGCTCGGCACTCTACCGCCAATGATCACAACCTGAAACACGATCCCCCCTGTGGGAGCTGGCTTGCCAGCGATGGCGGTGTGTCAGGAACAGATATTTCGGATATGCCGACGTCATCGCTGGCAAGCCAGCTCCCACAGGGTTATCTGTTGATCAGTGAGGTTGGGTGTTGCCCGCTGCGGTGTCGATGCTGACCACCACCGACATCCCCGGACGCAACCGTTCCTCTTCCTGTTGATCCGGATCGATGGTGATCCGCACCGGCACCCGCTGGGCAATTTTCACAAAGTTGCCGGTCGCGTTATCCGCCTGCAACAACGCAAATTCAGAACCAGTCCCCGGCGAAATATGCTGCACATGCCCGGTGAATTTACGGTGGTTCAAGGCATCGACGGTGAAGCGCACCGGTTGCCCGACGCGCACATTGTCCATCTGGGTTTCCTTCATGTTGGCGATCACCCATTTCTGGTTCGGCACCAACGCCATCAACTGCGCCCCGGAGTTGACGTAGGCGCCGAGGCGCACGCCGATCTGCCCGAGCTGACCGTCACGCGGGGCAACGATACGCGTGTTCGACAGATCAATGCGCGCCAGTTGCACTGCCGCTTCGGCGCTGGCCACCGCTGCTTCCAGCGAGCCGCGATTGACGATCACCGTTTGCAGATCCTGGCGGGCAATTTCCAGATTGGCCTTGGCCTGCGCGACCGCCGCAATGCTTTGCGCATTGGCCGCCAATGCTACGTCCATCTCTCGTTTCGACACCGAACCGTCGCGCACCAACTCCTGATTACGGCGCAGATCGGCCTCGCTTTTACGCAACTGCGCTTCGCTGTCAGCCTGTACGGCCTGACGCAATTTGATCGTCGCCTCGGCGCTGTTGCGTTGCTGCACCACATTGGCCAATGCAGCTTTCTGCACCGCCAACTGCGCCAGCGACTGGTCGAGACGCTGCTGATAGATGCGGTCGTCCAGCCGCACCAGCAAATCGCCGGCCTTCACGTACTGGAAATCCTGCACCGGCACTTCATACACATAGCCGGCGAGTTGCGGGCCGATGATCGTCACCTGCCCGCGCACCAGTGCGTTTTCGGTGGTCTCGACCGCACTGCTGAACGGCGGCAATTGCCAGGCATACAGCACGATCAACACACCGACGATGGCAATCGCCGCGAAGCCCATTGAAGAGATGATGCGCACCCGCAGCGAGCGCGGCTCGGTGTTCGGTGATGACGGCGGCGCCACACCTTCAGGCGTGGCGGCAATGGCATTGGTGGTCGTGGTGGTCGATTCGGTCATGAAGAAGTGGCACCGCTCGAAGGTGTGGATGGCGCAGGGGCGACGGCTTTGGTGGTGCTCATCAGCCACAGCGCGCGAATGGACAGCCAGATCATGGTCAGCACCGCAATCACGGCGATCAGCATGAACACATCGTTATAGGCCAGCACGTTGGCCTCACGGGTGGCGGCATTGGACAGGCTGCGAATACCCGCCAGGTTGCGCAGACTCGGGTCGGCCAACAGCGAACCGTAGGCCGAGCCGCCGCTCTGCACGCGTGCAGCCACCAACGGGTCAGACAGCGTCAGGTGCTCAACGATGTGACTGGAATGAAATTTTTCCCGGACGATCTGGAAGGTGCCCAGAAGCGCCGCGCCCAGCAGGCCGCCGAGGTTATTGCAGATCCCGAACAGCACCGAAAAGCTCACCAGATTACGCGGATTGGTCAGCACGTTACGAGTACCGAAAACCATGGTCGGGCCGAGGAAAAACGTGCTGCCGAAGGCCAGCAGGAATTGACTGAAATAGAGGTTTTCCGGGCGCGTCAGGTTGTTGGAAAAACTATCCATCACCGACCCGGTGGCCATCAGACCCAGCGAGATGATCAACGGCATCAGCAGGTGCTTGGGGTCGATCGTCAGTGCGCTGGTCAACAGTCCCGCAACACTGCCGATCAGCATCACCACGTACAGGCTGTGCAACTGCTCATAGCCCATGTTCAGGTTCTGCATGAAACCCACCGCACCAGTGGACTGCTCCGAGGTGACCATGCGAATCAGGGTCACCGCCAGCGCCAGGCGGATCATCGTCCCGCTGCCCAGCCAGCGGGTCATCAGCAGCGGGTTGCTGCGGTTATGTTCGATGGCCAGACCGGCGATGATCAAGGCAATCGAAGCAGCCAACGCATAGCCGATCCAGTCGGCCTCCAGCCACCAATCGATCCGCCCGAGCGACAACACCGCACACAGCAACGCCACGCCAGTGGCGAGAATGGCAAAGGTGAGAAAGTCGAGTTTTTCAAAGGTTTTGAAGCGGTCGCCCGGCGGCAACTTGAGCATCAATACACAGCCCAGCGAGAGCAGCGCCATGCCCAATTCGAACAGGTACAAACCTCGCCATTCGGCAATCAGCAGCAAGTCTTCGGAGAACAACCGCGCCAGCGGCAAGGCCAGTTGCGAGGTGCCGAGGCCGAGCACCAGCGCCTTCATCCGCCACTTCGCCGGGAACGCCTGAACCATGTAATACAGACCCAGCGAACTCAGCGCTGCGCCGACCATGCCGTGGGCCGCGCGCACCGCCACCGCCGAATTGAGGTCATTGACGAACAAATGGCCGAAGGTCACCAGCGCATACAACACCAGGAACACTTCGGTGAACGCACGCAACCCGAACTGCTGGCGAAACTTCACCAGCAGCAGGTTCATCGACACGTTGGTCATCACGAACGCTGCCGGCAGCCAGGCCATTTCCGCGGTGGTCGCACCGAGTGCGCCTTGCAGGTAAGGCAGGTTGGCCACCACCAGCGAGTTGCCCAAACCACCGGTGACCGCCACCAGCACACCGACCAGCGCATAGGCCAGGCGCTTGGGATTGGAATGCAACGGCGTCGAGGGGGAACCGGGCAGACTGGGTTTTTCGTGGGGCTGCCAGTTGCGCGGGGCGTATTGATCCATTGCAAGGCCTTGTGCGGAAGGTGGGTGAAGTTTGCCGCAAATTCACCGGCAACACACATCCCATGGACAACACAGATACTTGTAGGAGCTGTCGAGTGAAACGAGGCTGCGATCTTTTGATCCTGTTTTTTTTAAAAAGCCAGATCAAAAGATCGCAGCGTTCCGCAGCTCCTACAAAGTGATCTGCGTCGCGACGGCAAGTCATCGTATAACTTGCTGTTGACATTCCCGTAAAACCTAGGAAATATCCGCACCCATGTTGTACGACGACGTATGACAAATAATAAAAACAACAAACGAAACAGGGAGCGTCACAGTGAGCACACTCGTCTGCAGTTCCGTCCGCCCTTCCCGCTTTGCCACGCTTCGCCCGCGTTCCACCCTCGGCCTGATCGGCTGCAGCAGCCTTGCCTTGGCCTTACCGATGAGCGCCGATGCCGAAGGCTTTCTCGAAGACAGCAAAGCCACGCTGAACCTGCGCAACGCCTACTTCAACCGCAACTTCGTCAACCCGGCCTACCCGCAAGGCAAGGCTGAGGAGTGGACGCAAAACTTCATCCTCGATGCCAAATCCGGCTTCACCCAGGGCACTGTGGGGTTCGGCCTCGATGTGCTGGGAATGTATTCGCAGAAGCTCGATGGCGGCAAAGGCACGGGCGGCACGCAACTGTTGCCGATCCACGATGACGGACGCCCGGCCGACAACTTCGGCCGCCTCGGGGTAGCGCTGAAAGCCAAGGTATCGAAGACCGAATTGAAGGTCGGCGAGTGGATGCCGGTGCTGCCGATCCTGCGCTCCGACGATGGCCGCTCGCTGCCGCAGACCTTTCGCGGCGGCCAGATCACCTCCACCGAGATCAATGGCCTGACTGTCTACGGTGGCCAGTTCCGTGGCAACAGCCCGCGCAACGACGCGAGCATGGAAGACATGTCGATGAACGGCCGCGGCGCGTTCACTTCCGACCGCTTCAACTTTGGTGGCGGCGAGTACAGCTTCAACGACAAGCGCACGCAGGTCGGTGTCTGGTACGCCGAACTCACGGACATCTACCAGCAGCAGTATTTCAACCTCAGCCACAGCCAGCCGTTGGGCGACTGGACGCTGGGCGCCAACCTCGGTTTCTTCACCGGCAAGGAGGACGGCAGCGCTCAGGCCGGCGACCTCGACAACAAAACCGCGTTCGCCCTGCTTTCGGCCCGCTACGGCGGCAACACCTTCTATGTCGGTCTGCAAAAGCTCAGTGGCGACGACGCGTGGATGCGGGTCAACGGCACCAGCGGCGGCACCCTCGCCAACGACAGTTACAACGCCAGCTACGACAACGCCAAGGAACGCTCCTGGCAGCTGCGCCACGACTACAACTTCGTCGCCCTTGGCGTTCCCGGTCTGACCCTGATGAACCGTTACATCAGCGGCGATAATGTGCACACCGGGACCATCACTGACGGCAAGGAATGGGGCCGCGAGTCGGAACTGGCCTACACCGTGCAGAGCGGCCCGTTGAAAAACCTCAACGTGAAATGGCGCAACGCGACGATTCGCCGGGACTTCAGCACCAACGAGTTTGACGAGAACCGGATCTTTATCAGTTATCCGATTTCGTTGTTGTAAAGCCAGTCGCCACACCGAGCTTCCCTGTGGGAGCGAGCCCGCTCGCGAAGGCGGCGTGTCAGTCGATACAAGAGTTACCTGGACCGGCCTCATCGCTGGCAAGCCAGCTCCCACAGGATTTTGTGGTGAATGCGCTAATTGAAAACAACGCTGATACCTGTGGGAGCTGGCTTGCCAGCGATGGCGGCGGCAGATTCAGCATTGATGTTGATTGATACACCGCTTTCGCGAGCAGGCTCGCTCCCACAAGGAGATTGCATTGCAACGAAGGAGTCGCGGTGATTGAAAAGTGAATGAGCTCCTTCCGTCATTTACACCAAAAGTCGCGTTGACAAGTTCCGGAAACCCTACCGATACTTCAGCGCAGTCATACGACAACCTACAACAAACCTAATAACAACGTGTAAGGGATTGCCATGACGTCTACCTCTACTCCCCGCGCCCCGTTCAACCGTCTGCTGCTGACCGGCGCCGCCGGTGGCCTGGGCAAAGTCCTGCGCGAACGGATGCGCCCTTATGCCAATGTCCTGCGCCTGTCGGACATCGCCGCCCTCACCCCGGCCATTGATGATCGTGAAGAAATCGTGGTCTGCGATCTGGCCGACAAACACGCCGTGCACCAACTGGTCGAAGGCGTCGATGCGATCCTGCATTTTGGCGGTGTCTCCGTCGAGCGGCCCTTCGAAGAAATCCTCGGCGCCAACATCTGCGGTGTGTTTCACATCTACGAAGCCGCGCGCCGGCATGGCGTCAAGCGGGTGATCTTCGCCAGTTCCAACCACGTCATCGGCTTCTACAAACAGGATGAACCACTCGACGCCAGTGCCGCGCGCCGCCCCGACGGCTACTACGGTTTGTCCAAGTCCTACGGCGAAGACATGGCCAGTTTCTATTTCGATCGCTACGGCATCGAGACCGTGAGCATCCGCATCGGCTCCTCGTTCCCCGAGCCGCAAAACCGTCGAATGATGCACACCTGGCTGAGCTTCGACGACCTCACGCAATTGCTCGAACGCGCGCTATACACGCCAAACGTCGGCCACACCGTGGTCTACGGCATGTCCGCCAACAAGGACGTCTGGTGGGACAACAAATTCGCCAGCCACATCGGTTTTGCCGCGAAGGACAGCTCCGAGGTGTTCCGCGAAAAGGTCGAAGCGCAACCGCTGCCGGCCGCCGATGACCCGGCGCGGATCTATCAGGGCGGCGCGTTTGTCGCCGCAGGTCCGTTCGGCGACTGATCACTCTGACAACGACGCAAGGGAATGAGTATGCAAGCCGATTTGATCGTCGATGCGCGCAACGCCGTGGGCGAAAGCCCGGTCTGGGTGGCAGAGGAAAACGCGCTGTACTGGGTGGATATTGCCAACGGCGGGCTGCAACGCTGGAGCGCCGAGACCGGCCATGTGCATGCCTGGAAAACCCCGCAGATGCTCGCCTGCATCGCGCGCCACAGCCGTGGCGGCTGGGTCGCCGGCATGGAAAGCGGCTTCTTCCATCTGCACCCGCACAGCGACGGCAGCCTCGACAGCGAGCTGCTCGCGAGTGTCGAGCACAACCGTGACGACATGCGCCTGAACGATGGTCGTTGCGACCGTCAGGGCCGCTTCTGGGCCGGCAGCATGGTGCTGAACATGGGCCTGAACGCGCCCGAAGGCCGGCTCTACCGCTACGGTGCCGGGCAGTCTGGCGTCATCGAAGCGCAGCTCGACGGTTTCATCGTGCCCAACGGCCTCGGTTTCAGCCCTGACGGCAAGACCATGTACCTGTCAGATTCGCATCCCGACGTACAACTGATCTGGGCGTTCGATTACGACACCGAGACCGGCACACCGTCGAACCGCCGCGTCTTCGTCGACATGAACCACTTCCCCGGCCGCCCCGATGGCGCGGCCGTGGACGCCGAAGGTTTCTACTGGATCTGCGCCAACGATGCCGGCCTCATCCACCGCTTTGCCCCGGACGGTCGTCTTGATTTCTCGCTGGAAGTGCCGGTGAAGAAACCGACGATGTGTGCCTTCGGCGGCAGCCGCATGGACACCCTCTTCGTCACCTCGATTCGTCCCGGCGATGACCACGATCCGCAATCCCTGGCCGGCGGCGTTTTCGCCCTCAACCCCAACGTCAAAGGCCTGCCGGAGCCGCTGTTCAACGATTCCCTGTAATACCCGCTTGTACTGCACCGCTGCGCCTTGAACACAAAAATAACAAGACTGGAGACTCACCCCCATGAACTTCAAACGCACCTTGCTGGCCGCTGCACTCCCGCTGATGGTTACCTTCACTGGCGCCGCTCAGGCCCTGCAACTCAAATTCGCTGACATTCACCCCGCCGGTTATCCAACCGTGGTGGCCGAAGAAAACATGGGCAAGACGCTGACCAAGGAGACCAACGGCGAGCTGACTTTCCAATACTTCCCCGGCGGTGTGCTGGGCTCAGAAAAGGAAGTCATCGAGCAGATGCAAGTCGGCGCCGTACAGCTGTCTCGCGTCAGCCTGGGCATCGTCGGCCCTGTCGTTCCAGACGTGAACGTGTTCAACATGCCGTTCATCTTCCGCGACCATCAACACATGCGTAACGTCATCGACGGCGCAGTGGGCGACGAGATCCTCGACAAGATTACCAACTCCGAATTCGGCCTGGTGGCCCTGGCCTGGATGGACGGCGGCACGCGCAACGTCTACACCAAGAAACCGGTGCGCAAGCTCGAAGACCTCAAGGGCATGAAAATCCGCGTGCAAGGCAACCCGATGTTCATCGACATGATGAACGCCATGGGCGGTAACGGCATCGCCATGGATACCGGCGAGATCTTCAGTGCCCTGCAGACCGGCGTGATCGACGGCGCGGAAAACAACCCGCCAACCCTGCTCGAACACAACCACTTCCAGAATGCGAAGTACTACAGCCTCACGGGCCACCTGATCCTGCCAGAGCCGATCGTGATGTCGAAAATCACCTGGGAAAAACTGACCCCGGATCAACAGGCGCTGGTCAAGACTGCCGCCAAGGCTGCCCAGGCCGAAGAGCGCGTGCTGTGGGACAAGAAGTCCGCTGCCAGTGAAGAAAAACTCAAGGCCGCCGGCGTCGAGTTCATCGAGGTCGACAAAAAACCCTTCTACGACGCCACCGCACCGGTGCGGGAAAAGTACGGCGCGAAGTATGCCGACCTGATCAAGAAAATCGAAGCCGTTCAGTAACGCCTCCCGCTCCGTCCTCATGAACAAGGCCCGGTGCGCCCGATGACTGCGGCGCGCCCGGTTACGGTGGAACCCGATGAAGAATCTACTGCTGCGTATCAACGACAAGATCTACATGACGTGCATCTGGGTCGCCGGCCTTTCCGTCCTGGCGATTTCCCTGATGATTCCCTGGGGCGTGTTCGCCCGCTACGTGCTGGGCACCGGTTCGAGCTGGCCCGAGCCCACGGCGATCCTGTTGATGATGGTGTTTACCTTCATCGGTGCCGCCGCCAGTTACCGCGCCGGCGCGCACATGGCCGTGGCCATGCTCACCGATCGCATGCCAGCGCACGTGAGATCCGCGGCGGCGATTTTTTCCCAACTGCTCATGGCGGCGATCTGCATCTTCATGACGATCTGGGGCGCCAAGCTGTGCATGTCCACCTGGAACCAGTTCATGGCAGCCCTGCCCGATCTGCGCGTTGGCGTGACCTACTTGCCGATTCCCGTGGGCGGCTTGCTGACGCTGGTTTTCGTGCTGGAAAAACTCTTGCTCGGTGACCAGAGCAAACGGCGGGTCGTGCAGTTCGATCTGGTTGAAGAAAGTGAAGGTGCCGCTTAATGGACGCTCTGATTCTGCTGGGCAGTTTTATCGTATTGATCCTGATCGGCATGCCGGTCGCCTACGCGCTCGGCGCGGCCGCGCTGATCGGTGCATGGTGGATCGACATTCCGTTCCAGGCGGTAATGATCCAGGTCGCTTCGGGGGTGAACAAATTCTCGCTGCTGGCCATTCCGTTCTTCGTCCTGGCCGGGGCGATCATGGCCGAGGGCGGCATGTCGCGTCGATTGGTGGCGTGTGCCGGGGTGCTGGTGGGTTTTGTCCGCGGCGGTCTGTCACTGGTCAACATTGTCGCCTCGACCTTTTTCGGCGCGATCTCCGGTTCGTCGGTGGCCGACACCGCGTCGGTGGGTTCGGTGCTGATTCCGGAAATGGAACGCAAGGGCTATCCACGGGATTTCTCCACCGCCGTGACTGTCAGCGGTTCGGTGCAAGCGCTGCTGACCCCGCCCAGCCATAACTCGGTGCTTTACTCCCTGGCCGCCGGCGGCACGGTCTCGATTGCCTCGCTGTTCATGGCGGGCATCGTGCCGGGCTTGCTGATGAGTGCCTGCCTGATGGTGCTGTGCCTGATTTTCGCGAGAAAACGCGATTATCCCAAAGGTGAAGTGATCCCGATGCGCCAGGCGTTGAAAATCGTCGGCGAAGCCCTCTGGGGCCTGATGGCGATGGTGATCATCCTCGGCGGCATCCTGTCCGGCATCTTCACCGCTACCGAATCGGCGGCCATCGCCGTGCTGTGGTCGTTCTTCGTCACCATGTTCATCTACCGCGACTACAAGTGGCGCGAACTGCCGAAACTGATGCACCGCACAGTGCGGACGATTTCGATCGTGATGATCCTGATCGGTTTCGCCGCGAGCTTCGGCTACATCATGACCCTGATGCAGATCCCGGCGAAGATCACCACGCTGTTCCTGACCCTGTCGGACAACCGCTACGTGATCCTGATGTGCATCAACGTCATGCTGCTGTTGCTCGGCACGGTGATGGACATGGCGCCGCTGATCCTGATCCTGACGCCAATCCTGATGCCGGTGATTCTCGGCATCGGCGTGGATCCAGTGCAGTTCGGCATGATCATGCTGGTGAACCTGGGGATCGGACTGATAACGCCGCCGGTGGGTGCGGTGCTGTTTGTCGGTTCGGCGGTGGGCAAGGTCAGTATCGAGAGCACCGTGAAGGCGCTGCTGCCGTTCTATGCCGTGCTGTTCCTGGTGTTGATGCTGGTGACTTACGTGCCGGCACTTTCGCTGTGGTTGCCGCACTTGGTGTTGTAACAACCTGAAAGATCGCAGCCTCGTTTCACTCGACAGCTCCTACAGGGAAACGCAATCCCTGTAGGAGCTGCCGAAGGCTCGGGCCGCGATCGGACGATCTTTTGATCTTCCAATACTCACGCCCGCAACAACATATACCCCGCCACCACCAGACAGACACTGGCAAAACCCACCTGCAACGCCCGCGCCGGCACGCGCGCGCAGAGCTTACGGCCGATGATCATGCCGACAATGCTGGCGACGATGAACGCCGCGCCCTGCCCGTCAATTCGCACACCGGCGTGAAACGAGCCGATCACCCCGATTGCCGAAATCAGACTGATCACCATCAACGACGTCGCAACAATCCCGCGCATCTGCACATCGGTCAGTTGCTTGAACGCCGGCACAATCAAAAAGCCGCCACCGACACCGAGCAATCCGGACACCACGCCGGTAATTGCGCCTAACGCAGCCAACGTTGCGGTGCATTTGGCGGTCCAGTCAAAGCGCCCGGTTTGTTCATTGAGCATGCAGTTCTTCTGGCCCCAACTGGCGTGACCGTGATCGCTCGGCCCCTCCTGCTGACGCTCGCGGCGCAGCATGCGCCAGGCCACCATGACCATCAGCAGACTGAACAGGATCATCAGGATTTTCTCCGGCAACTGGTGCGCGAAGTAGATTCCCAACGGCGAGAACACCGCACCCAACGCCGCAATCAACAACGCCGCGCGATAGCGCACCAGGCCATGACGCAGGCCGTCGATGGCACCGACCGCCGCCGCACTGCCGACCGCAAACAGCGCCACCGGCGCCGCTTGCGTCATCGTCCAGCCAAGCCCGAGCACCAGCGCCGGCACCGCAAGAATCCCGCCGCCGGCCCCGGTCAAGCCAAGGACCAACCCCATCACCACGCCAAACAGACTTGCCAGCAACATAGGGTTTTCTCAGTCAACCTTGGACAGACCAGTCAGCCACTCGCGGCCCTTGAGCATGCCGTTCCAGTAGAACCACGGCAGCAGCGACGCCTTGAGAAACCACGCCGAACGCCGCGCCACTGTCGGGTCTATCGGGAAGGTCGGCAGCAACTTACCGGCATAACCGAACTCGGCGAGGATCACTTTGCCCTTCTCCACCGTCAGCGGGCAGGAGCCGTAGCCGTCGTACTTCAGCGGTAGCGGTTGTTGCTTGCGCAGGGCCAGCAGGTTTTCCGCGACCACCACCACTTGCTTGCGCACCGCTGCGGCGGTTTTTGCGTTGCTCGTGCCGCAGATATCACCGAGTGCAAACACTTCGGAGTAACGCGGGTGCTGCAGGCTGTGAGGGTTGACCTCACACCAGCCAGCCGCGTCAGCCAAAGGACTTTGCGCGATGAAATCCGGCGAAACCTGCGGCGGCACGACGTGCAGCAGATCGAAGGTTTTCGCCTCGCGGATGACATTGCCATCGGCATCCTTGATCTCGAACCACGCGGTTTTCGCCGGGCCGTCGACCTTGACCAGATTCGAATTGAACGCCAACTGCGCGTTGTACTTTTCGATGTACTTCATCAACGGCGGAACAAACGTCGCCACACCGAACAGCGCGGCGCCGGCCAGGTTGAATTCGACATTGATATTGTTCAGCGCACCGTTTTTACGCCAGTGATCGCAGGACAGGTACAGCGCCTTTTGCGGCGCGCCGGCGCATTTGATCGGCATCGCCGGTTGGGTGAACAGCGCTTTGCCGCCGCGAAGTTTCTGCACCTGATCCCAGGTGTACTGCGCATGCTGATAGCTGTAATTGGAGGTGACGCCGTGCTGGCCGAGGCTTTCCTGCAAACCTTCGATTTTCTCCCAGGCCAGACGCAGGCCGGGGCAGACAATCAGGTTCTGATAGCTGACGGTACGTTGATCATTGAGGGTGAGTTGGCGTTTGTCCGGGTCGATCGCGGTGACTGCCGCTTGCAGCCAGTTCGCTTGCTTTGGCATGACCTTGTTCATCGGCCGTGCGGTGTCTTTGACGTCGTAGGCACCACCGCCGACCAGCGTCCACGCCGGTTGATAGTAATGCTGGGCGCTGGGTTCGATCACGGTAACGTTCAGAGCCGGATCACGTTTGAGCAGACTGGCGACGAAACCGATACCGGCCGTACCGCCGCCGATGACCACGATGTCCGCACTGATGGATGGGCCCCAGTGTTGATCGTTCATTGCTTGTTCCTTTTGCTGCACGCAAGGATTTCTCAGCCTTCACACAAATCCATTGTAGGGGTTGTGTGTTGGCTGGCATTTATTGATGGCCGAGACTTTTCAGCACTGCCCCGCAATACAGTCCGGAGAGAGTTTTCATGACCTGAATGACTTCCGGACTGGCAAGGCCGTAAAAAATGTATTTGCCTTCACGACGGGTCGCGACCAGGCCTTCGTCACGCAAGATGCCCAATTGCTGAGACAGCGTCGGCTGGCGCACACCGGTCATCTTTTCCAGTTCGCCGACATTGCGTTCGCCCTGGGTCAGTTGACAGAGGATCAGCAGGCGATCCTCATTGGCCATGGCCTTGAGCAAGGCGCAGGCCTTGGAGGCCGAAGCGCGCAGTTGGGCGACTTCACATTCGGTCAGACTGGATTGCATTTGCACGATGCCTTCAAGGTCACTTAAGCTGCGAACATTATGTTTTTAGATAAAGTGTTGCAACCCATTTTCCTCGTTCAGGTTGGTGTCCATGCCCGCGCAGATTGAAGCTTTCCTCGACCCCGCCTCCTCGACTTACAGCTATGTGGTCTATGAAGCCGACGGCGGGCAATGTGCAATCGTCGATCCGGTACTCGATTACGACGGCGCCGCCGGGCGCACCTGCACCGCCCAGGCCGACAAAATCATCGCCTTCGTTCGCGCCCACAACCTGCAAGTGCAGTGGCTGCTGGAAACCCACGCCCACGCCGATCACCTGTCCGCCGCGCCGTATCTGCGCCGAGAGCTGGGCGGGAAAATCGCCATTGGCGAATCGATCAGCAAAGTGCAGAACGTGTTCAAGGCGCTGTTCAATCTGGAGCCTGAGTTCTGCGTTGACGGCTCGCAGTTCGATCACCTGTTCGCGCCGAACGAATCATTCAGGATCGGCAATCTCAAAGCCACTGCCCTGCATGTGCCGGGGCATACACCGGCTGACATGGCCTATCTGATCGATGGCGAGCAGATTTTGGTAGGCGACACCCTGTTCATGCCGGATGTCGGCACCGCGCGCTGCGATTTCCCCGGCGGCAACGCCCATCAGCTGTTCAACTCGATTCACAAAATACTGGCCTTCCCGGCCAGCGTGAAACTCTACGTTTGCCACGATTACCCGCCCGAGGGCCGCGACGCGCAGTGCCAGACCACTGTCGGCGAACAGCGCAAGAGCAATATTCATGTGCACGACGGCATCGATGAGGCAGCGTTCGTCGAGATGCGCACAAAACGTGACGCCGGGCTGGGCATGCCGACGCTGCTGCTGCCAGCGATTCAGGTCAATGTGAGAGCGGGGAATTTGCCACCGGCGGAGGAAAACGGTGTGGTTTACCTGAAGATTCCGCTCAATTCCCTATAGGAAAAAACCACCCGCCCCATTGCAGGATTATTTTTCCTACGAACACTGGCGACAGTGATGAACTGGTGAAAATCCTGTAAGCGAGCAGACTCCATTGGGCAAACATTCAATGGAGTTTTCGCAATATGGATATTCGTCGTAATCACCGTGACATGACCGCGCAACAGAAATCCGCATTCATCGATGCCATCCTGAGGCTGAAAAACAACGTCGACAGCGTCCTGCGCCCCGGACAGCAGAGCCGCTACGATGACTTTGTGCAGATCCACAAGAATTCGATGGGCCGGGGCAATCCGCTGGTACCCAATCCGCATCTGAGTCCGCTGTTCTATCCGTGGCATCGAGTTCTGATTCGCCAGTTCGAACTGGCCCTGCAGTCCGCCGCCAGTGACACGACCATCACCCTGCCCTACTGGAACTGGCAACTGACCGGAGCGGACAACCCCTTCACCTCGGACTTCATGGGGTCAAACGGTGACAACCTGCAAGATCAGCGTGTCACCAGCGGCGCGTTTTCCAGGGAGCACTCGCAATTCGATGTCAGGGTCTGGGACGAGGGCGTTGGCAACACCGGCATTCGTCGAAATCTGGGGGCAAGCGGCGCACTGCCCACCCCGCTGGATGTTATTTCGGCCCTGAACAGAACGCCTTACTGGATGAATGAAAGCGGCTGGGAAAACATTTCGGAAAGCCTTTTGCACAATCCGGTACATGCCTGGATTGGCGGCAGCATGGCACAAGCCTCCTCACCCAACGATCCGATATTCTTCCTGCACCACTGCTACCTCGACTTGCTGTGGGAGCGCTGGAAACATCAGCATGCTGGAACCCCAGGCTTTACCAATGAGGCTGGCTCGGCCACCAACGAAACCGTGCTGGTCTTTCATCCGGCCAATGAACTGGCGCCCTGGGAGCAAACCTTTACCGTCCAACAAACCCTCTATACCGCGGAACTCGATTACCGATATGACTACATCTGACTTCAGTTACCTAACGTCAGGCCGTTCGCTGGCAAGGGCAATGCAGTCTTGTAGCGCACCTGTTTGAGCGCAAAGCTCGATCGGATATTCGCCACACCGGGAACCTTGGTGAGGAAGTCCATCATGAAGCGTTCGAGCGACTGAATCGTCGGCACCAGGACCCGGATGAGGTAATCCGGGTCTCCGGCCATCAGGTAGCACTCCATCACTTCCGGGCGATCGGAGATCGCCTCTTCGAAATGCTGCAGCGCTTCCTCAACCTGCTTTTCCAGGCTGACGTGAATGAACACGTTCACATGCAGCCCCAGCAGATCAGCATCCAGCAGCGTGACCTGCTCGCGAATCAGGCCCAATTCTTCCATGGCCTTGACCCGGTTGAAGCACGGCGTTGGTGACAGGTTTACCGAGCGTGCGAGGTCGGCGTTGGTGATGCGCGCATTCTCCTGAAGGCTGTTGAGAATGCCGATGTCGGTACGGTCCAGTTTGCGCATGAGACAAAACCACCTGTTTTTTATGTTTATGCAGAATTTCTATCTGCAAATCGTCTCCAGCGCAACGAAACAGAGATAAATATTCTTCTTGCCCGGGCCTATGATTGTTGTAGGACAAGATTTCTTCTACCGAAGAATGACTGCCAGCTCACTACAAGAAATTCACAAGATCGAGCGTAGAAGCCATGACCCAAGCGTATGAACCGCTGCGTCTGCACGTCCCTGAACCCTCGGGCCGTCCAGGCTGCAAAACCGATTTTTCCTACCTGCATCTGACCGATGCCGGTACGGTGCGCAAACCTTCCATCGACGTCGAACCTGCCGACACCGCCGACCTGGCGCGTGGGCTGATTCGCGTGCTCGACGATCAGGGCAACGCCCTCGGCCCATGGGCCGAAAACGTGCCGGTCGAGATTCTGCGTAAAGGCATGCGCGCCATGCTCAAGACGCGCATCTACGACAACCGCATGGTGGTCGCCCAGCGTCAGAAAAAAATGTCGTTTTACATGCAAAGCCTTGGCGAAGAAGCCATCGGCAGCGCTCAGGCCCTGGCCTTGAACATCGACGACATGTGCTTTCCGACCTATCGCCAGCAAAGCATTCTGATGGCCCGCGAAGTGCCTTTGGTCGACCTGATCTGCCAACTGCTGTCCAACGAGCGCGATCCGCTCAAAGGCCGCCAGTTGCCGATCATGTACTCGGTCAAGGAAGCCGGTTTCTTCACCATCTCCGGCAACCTCGCGACCCAGTTCATTCAGGCCGTCGGCTGGGGCATGGCCTCAGCGATCAAGGGCGACACGAAAATCGCCTCGGCATGGATCGGCGACGGCGCCACCGCCGAATCGGACTTCCATACCGCCCTCACCTTCGCTCACGTTTATCGTGCGCCGGTGATCCTCAACGTCGTGAATAACCAATGGGCGATTTCGACCTTCCAGGCCATCGCCGGTGGTGAAGCCACCACCTTCGCCGGACGCGGCGTCGGTTGCGGCATCGCTTCGCTGCGCGTGGATGGCAACGACTTCTACGCAGTTTATGCCGCCTCTGCCTGGGCCGCTGAACGCGCCCGCCGCAACCTCGGCCCGACCATGATCGAATGGGTCACCTACCGCGCTGGTCCGCACTCGACCTCCGACGATCCGTCGAAATACCGCCCGGCCGATGACTGGAGCCACTTCCCGCTCGGCGACCCGATCGCCCGCCTCAAGCAACACTTGATCAAGGTCGGTCACTGGTCTGACGAAGAGCACGCTGCCGTCAGCGCCGAGCTCGAAGCCGAAGTGATTGCCGCGCAGAAACAGGCCGAACAGTACGGCACCCTCGCCGGCGGCCAGATTCCAAGCGCCGCGACCATGTTCGAAGACGTCTACAAAGAGATGCCGGAGCACTTGAAGCGCCAGCGTCAGCAGTTGGGGATCTGACATGAACGATCACAACAACAATATTCAGTTGGAAACCGCTATGACCACGACCACCATGACCATGATCCAGGCCCTGCGCTCGGCCATGGATGTGATGCTTGAGCGTGACGACAATGTCGTGGTGTTCGGTCAGGACGTCGGTTACTTCGGCGGCGTGTTCCGTTGCACCGAGGGCCTGCAGACCAAGTACGGCACCTCCCGCGTATTCGACGCACCGATCTCGGAAAGTGGCATCGTCGGCGTGGCCGTCGGCATGGGCGCGTACGGTCTGCGTCCGGTCGCCGAGATCCAGTTCGCCGACTACGTCTACCCCGCCTCCGACCAGATCATTTCCGAAGCGGCGCGCCTGCGTTATCGCTCGGCTGGCGAGTTCACCGCACCGATGACCCTGCGCATGCCATGCGGCGGCGGCATCTATGGCGGTCAGACCCACAGCCAGAGTATCGAGGCGATGTTCACTCAGGTGTGCGGCTTGCGCACGGTGATGCCGTCCAATCCGTATGACGCCAAAGGCCTGCTGATCGCCTCCATCGAAAACGATGACCCGGTGATCTTCCTTGAGCCGAAACGCCTGTACAACGGCCCGTTCGATGGCCACCACGACCGCCCGGTAACGCCGTGGTCGAAACACCCGCAAGCCCAGGTTCCGGACGGCTACTACACCGTGCCGCTGGACGTCGCGGCGATTACCCGTCCGGGCAAGGACGTCACCGTGCTGACTTACGGCACCACCGTTTACGTGTCGCAAGTCGCTGCCGAAGAAAGCGGCGTGGATGCAGAAGTCATCGACCTGCGCAGCCTGTGGCCGCTGGACCTGGAAACCATCGTCAAATCGGTGAAGAAAACCGGCCGCTGCGTGGTGGTTCACGAAGCCACCCGCACCTGCGGTTTCGGCGCCGAACTGGTGTCGCTGGTGCAAGAGCATTGCTTCCATCACCTGGAAGCGCCGATCGAACGCGTCACCGGTTGGGACACCCCCTACCCGCACGCGCAGGAGTGGGCGTATTTCCCAGGGCCGTCCCGAGTGGGCGCAGCGCTGAAACGGGTTATGGAGGTCTGAATGGGCACGCACGTTATCAAGATGCCGGACATCGGCGAAGGCATCGCAGAAGTAGAACTGTCGCAGTGGCACGTCAAGGTTGGCGATCTGGTGGTTGAAGATCAGGTGCTGGCGGATGTGATGACTGATAAGGCGATGGTCGATATTCCGTCGCCAGTGCACGGGAAAGTGATTGCGCTCGGCGGTCAGCCGGGTGAGGTGATGGCGGTTGGCAGTGTGCTGATCAGCATTGAGGTTGAAGGTGCCGGTAACTTGAAAGAGTCCGCCGCACCCGCGCCGGTCAAAGAAGCACCTGCGGCGCCGAAAGTTGAAGCTGTTGTTGAAAGTAAACCTGCTCCAGCCGCCCCGCGTCCGGCTGCTGTTTGCCAAGGCCCGATGGTTGCTCGTGAAGCGGACGAACGCCCGCTCGCTTCGCCAGCCGTGCGCAAACACGCGCTGGATCTGGGGATTCAATTGCGCCTGGTACGCGGCACTGGCCCGGCCGGTCGCGTGCTGCACGAAGACCTTGAAGCCTATCTGGCACAAGGTCAGTCCAACGTTTCAGCACCAGTCGCCGCCGCTTACGCCCAACGTAACGACGAAGAACAGATTCAAGTCATCGGCATGCGCCGCAAGATCGCCCAGCGCATGCAGGACGCTAACCAGCGTGCCGCGCATTTCAGCTACGTCGAAGAAATCGACGTCACCGCGATTGAAGAACTGCGCGCGCATCTCAATGAAAAACACGGCGCCAGCCGTGGCAAGTTGACCTTGCTGCCGTTCCTCGTCCGCGCTCTAGTTGTGGCCCTGCGCGACTTCCCGCAGATGAACGCCCGTTATGACGACGAAGCCCAGGTCATCACCCGCCTCGGTGCGGTGCATGTCGGCGTCGCCACGCAAAGCGATGTTGGCCTGATGGTGCCGGTGGTGCGTCATGCCGAAGCGCGCAGCCTGTGGGACAGCGCCGCGGAAATCTCGCGTTTGGCCAACGCCGCACGCAATGGCAAGGCCAGCCGCGATGAATTGTCCGGCTCGACCATCACCCTGACCAGCCTCGGTGCATTGGGCGGTATTGTCAGCACGCCAGTGTTGAACTTGCCGGAAGTGGCGATCGTCGGCGTCAACAAAATCGTCGAACGGCCGATGGTCGTCAAAGGCCAGGTGGTGATCCGCAAGATGATGAACCTCTCCAGTTCCTTCGATCACCGCGTGGTCGACGGCATGGACGCGGCCCTCTTCATCCAGGCCATTCGTGGCTTGATCGAACAACCTGCCACTTTGTTTGTGGAGTAAGGCGCGCATGCAATCTCTGAACACTACGCTGCTGATCATCGGCGGCGGCCCTGGCGGTTATGTGACGGCGATCCGCGCCGGGCAACTGGGCATTCCAACGATTCTGGTCGAAGGCCAATCGCTGGGCGGCACCTGCCTGAACATCGGCTGCATCCCGTCGAAAGCGCTGATTCATGTGGCTGAGCAGTTTCACCAGACCCAGCACCACAGCCAGCATTCGGCGCTGGGCATCAGCGTTGCCGCGCCGAGCCTCGACATCACTAAAAGCGTCGAGTGGAAGGACGGCATTGTTGATCGCCTGACCACCGGCGTCGCTGCCTTGCTGAAAAAGAACAAGGTTCAGGTCATCAATGGCTGGGCCAAAGTCATCGACGGTAAAACCGTGGATGTCGGCGACACGCGCATCCAGTGCGAGCACTTGGTGCTGGCCACCGGTTCGACCAGCGTCAATCTGCCGATCCTGCCGATTGGCGGGCCGATCATCTCCTCCACCGAAGCGCTGGCGCCGACATCCGTGCCGAAACGCCTCGTCGTAGTTGGCGGTGGTTACATCGGTCTGGAACTGGGCATTGCTTATCGCAAGCTTGGCGCCGAGGTCAGTGTGGTCGAGGCGCAGGATCGTATCTTGCCGGCCTATGATGCGGAGCTGACGCAACCGGTGCATGACGCGTTGAAGCAACTGGGCGTTAAGTTGTATTTGAAACACAGCGTGCTGGGTTTCGATGGCACGTTGCAGGTGCGCGACCCTGAGGGCGAAACCCTCAACCTGGAAACCGATCAGGTGCTGGTCGCCGTCGGCCGCAAACCGAATACCCAGGGCTGGAACCTCGAAGCGCTGAATCTGGATATGAACGGTTCGGCGATCAAGATCGACAGCCGCTGCCAGACCAGTATGCGCAACGTTTACGCCATCGGCGATCTGAGCGGCGAGCCGATGCTGGCCCACCGCGCCATGGCCCAAGGCGAGATGGTTGCCGAATTGATCAGCGGCAAAACCCGCGAGTTCAACCCGACCGCCATCGCTGCCGTGTGCTTCACCGACCCGGAACTGGTGGTGGTCGGCAAGACGCCGGACGAGGCTAAAGCTGCGGATCTGGACTGCATTGTTTCCAGCTTCCCGTTCGCCGCCAATGGTCGGGCGATGACGCTGGAGTCGAAAAGCGGCTTCGTGCGCGTGGTCGCTCGTCGGGATAATCATGTGATTGTTGGCTGGCAGGCTGTGGGCGTTGGCGTGTCGGAGTTGTCGACAGCGTTTGCGCAAAGCCTGGAAATGGGCGCGCGGCTGGAAGACATCGGCGGCACCATTCATGCGCATCCGACCTTGGGTGAAGCGGTGCAGGAAGCGGCGTTGCGTGCCCTCGGGCATGCGTTGCACCTGTAGCTGCGTTGATCGTTCCCACGCTCTGCGTGGGAATGCAGCCGGGGACGCTCTGCGTCCCAAAAGCCGAACGCGGAGCGTCCGATGAGGCATTCCCACGCAGAGCGTAGGAACGATCAAGCGTGGGAACGATCAGTGGAGCGAATTCCGGCTGCGAAACCGCTCAAGAATGAAGTATTGTTGTGCCCATCCAAAAAACGTCAGAAGCCTTGAACCGTTTCGACGGTTGTTCAGTGATAGAGGGTGTCATGGGTAACGAAAGCATCAATTGGGACAAGCTGGGTTTTGACTACATCAAGACCGACAAGCGCTATCTGTCGTACTTTCGCGATGGCGAGTGGGACAAAGGCACCCTGACCGAAGATAACGTGCTGCACATCAGCGAAGGCTCGACGGCCCTTCACTATGGCCAGCAGTGCTTCGAAGGCATGAAGGCCTATCGTTGCAAGGACGGCTCGATCAACCTGTTCCGCCCGGACCAGAACGCCCTGCGCATGCAACGCAGCTGCGCGCGTCTGCTGATGCCGACGGTCGACACCGAGCAGTTCATCGAAGCGTGCAAAGCCGTGGTTCGCGCCAACGAGCGCTTTATCCCGCCATACGGTACTGGCGGCGCGCTGTACCTGCGTCCGTTCGTGATCGGCGTCGGTGACAACATCGGTGTGCGCACCGCACCCGAGTTCATCTTCTCGATTTTCTGCATTCCGGTCGGTGCCTACTTCAAGGGCGGCCTGACCCCGCACAACTTCCAGATCTCCAGCTACGACCGCGCCGCCCCACAAGGCACCGGCGCAGCCAAGGTCGGCGGCAACTACGCCGCCAGTCTGATGCCGGGCTCGAAAGCGAAGAAAGCCAACTTCGCCGACGCGATCTACCTCGATCCGATGACCCACACCAAAATCGAAGAAGTCGGCTCGGCCAACTTCTTCGGGATCACCCACGACAACAAGTTCATCACCCCGAACTCGCCGTCGGTGCTGCCAGGCATCACCCGCCTGTCGTTGATCGAACTGGCCAAGACCCGTCTGGGCCTGGAAGTGGTTGAAGGCGACGTGCTGATCGACAAGCTGTCGGACTTCAAGGAAGCCGGCGCTTGCGGTACGGCTGCGGTGATCACGCCGATCGGCGGCATCAGCTACAACGACCATCTGCATGTATTCCATAGCGAGACCGAAGTGGGTCCTGTGACCCAGAAGCTCTACAAAGAGCTGACTGGCGTGCAGACCGGCGACATCGAAGCGCCAGCGGGTTGGATCGTCAAGGTTTGATCTGACGGCTGCTTATGTAGAAAAGCCCTCCACCGAGTGATTGGTGGGGGGCTTTTTTATGGCGCTTGGCGCAGTATTTGTGGCGTGCTTGAGATTCTTTCCCCCTCACCCCAGCCCTCCCGAAACGTCGGACCGCCCCCAGGGGGGCGAGGGGGAAAGGGAGGCGATTTTTGTGCTTTTCAAAACCTGAGTTCGACTTGATCGTTCAGGTCGATGTAGTACGCGAGAACACCTCGGTCGGCCCCCTCTCCCTACGGGCGGTCCGACGTTTCGGGAGGGCTGGGGTGAGGGTAAGCTCTTAGCTCTTCAAGGCAATCCGTTTACCTGCGCGACTGGCAATCCCACTCGCCTGCCCATTCTGCTGCTTGCCCATCCGCGCCTGCGTAATCAACCCTGGAATCAACTCCCCCTCCGGCAAATTCTTCCAGAACCGCGCCGGCAAATGCCCCTGCATGACCTTCTCGTTCAACCGCGCCGGATTGAAGATGTGGCTGTAATAGGTCAGCCACAGATCCCCATGAGGATCGTCGACATTCTGCGCCAACTGCTGCCATTCCAGCGGGCATTGACGCTGATGGATCAGTTGCTCGCCATCGTAATAAACCCCATCGCGCGGCGTGGCGATCAACCAGCGATGCCGGCCCATCCTCCCGATGAAATGCTCACTGGCGCTGTGCAGTATGTCGTGGGCCGGCTCATGCCACGCCACGTATTGCGGACCCGCGCTGGATGACGGCCGCTCGATGAAACGCACAAACGCATGCAGATGATGGGCTTCTCGATTCACTTGTTTGATCCGTCGCTGCAACTCACTGCCGAGTTTGTCACCGGCCATCATCGCCGTGCGGTCGCCGTGGCTGACGCGCCACAACACTTCATACAACAGGCTCCAGCGTTGATCGCCGCGATAGCGTGAGGCTTGTTCCAAGGTGTCGATCAGTGCACGTGGGATTCTCGCCATAAACGGCCCCTGCCCTTCAGGCACCGGCTCATCACTGGCAAACAGATCAGCCACGCCTTGCGAAGCCCAGCTCACCAGACTCGGATCGACTTCATGGCTCAGCAGCCAGCGCGCCTGCTGGCGCCACGTGTCGAACAAATCGTCGCAATCAAGATTGATCATCCCCACAGCCCCATCTGCTGCGGCATCGGCCGGTCGCGCAATTGCTGATAGAGCATATGGCTGGTGACCTCGGCCTGCTGCGGGTGGTAGTCGCTGGTGATGATGAACGGCTTGGCCTTGGCCAGCACGCAGCGCATGCGCGCGACGTCTTCGTAACGAATGCGCCGCTGGCGACGTAGCTCGACCAGACGTTCGGTGGTGCGCAAGCCGATACCGGGAATACGCGCGATCAAGGAGGCTTCGGCACGGTTCAGATCCAGCGGGAACACCTCGCGATTCTGCAACGCCCAAGCCAGTTTCGGGTCGATGTCCAACGCCAGATTGCCCGGTCCCTTGAGCAATTCATCAGCGCTGTAGCCGTAACTGCGCAGGAGAAAATCGGCCTGATACAAACGGTGCTCGCGCATCAGCGGCGGCGCGGCCAGCGGCACGCTTTTCGGGCTGTCGGGGATCGGGCTGAAGGCCGAATAGTAGACCCGGCGCAGACGGAAGTTGCCGTACAAGGCCTGGGCGCTGTGGAGGATGGTGCTGTCATCAGTGTCGTCGGCGCCGACAATCAATTGCGTGCTCTGCCCGGCTGGAGCGAATTTCGCCGAGCGCGGTTCGTTCAACACGGTCTGCACGCCGGTGTAGATGGTGTTCATCGCCTGCTTGATCGACTTGATGTCCTTCTCCGGCGCCAGCACTTGCAGGCTGGCATCGGTCGGCAGTTCGATGTTGACGCTCAAGCGATCGGCGTAGCGCCCTGCTTCTTCGATCAATGCCGGATCGGCTTCGGGGATGGTCTTGAGATGGATGTACCCGCGAAACTCATGCTCTTCGCGCAGCAGCTTCGCCACCCGCACCAGTTGCTCCATCGTGTAGTCTGCCGAGCGAATGATGCCGGAACTGAGGAACAGCCCGCTGACGCAGTTGCGCCGGTAGAAATCCATGGTCAGCGCGACGACTTCTTCGGGGGTGAAGCGTGCGCGCGGGACATCACTGGAGCGGCGGTTGACGCAGTACTGGCAATCGTAAAGGCAGAAATTGGTCAGCAGAATCTTCAACAACGACACGCAGCGCCCGTCCGGCGTGTAGCTGTGACAGATGCCCATGCCATCGGTCGAACCCAGCCCGCTCTTGCCCTCGGAGCTGCGCTTGGGCGCGCCGCTGCTCGCGCAGGAGGCGTCGTACTTGGCGGCGTCGGCGAGGATGCTCAGCTTGTCGATGATTTGCATAGCGCGGGCTCTATACTGTTTGCATATACAGTATAGGGTCGTCTGCGGTGATACAAGGTGGCAGATGCGCCCCTCGTCGGTCAGAAGCTGAAAATCAAAAGATCGCAGCCTTCGGCAGCTCCTACATGGATTGGGTAGGGTCGAGATTTATCGGGTGTACGCAACTCCTGTAGGAGCTGCCGAAGGCTGCGATCTTTTGATCTGCCCGTCTACCGGCCACTCAACACCAAACCGCGCGCTGATCTCCTTGCGCCCCAGCGCCGTCAACGCCAGCGCCCGACTGTCCAGATCCTGGGTCACCCAGTTGCGCTTCAACGCGGTCTGCAACAACGCCGCGCCTAGCGAGCCACCGAGATGCGGCCGGCGCATGCTCCAGTCCAGGCACGGGCAGGCAAATTTGCGGCGCAGCGTCGTCAAATCCTGCACGTCTATTCCCAAACCAAGAAACAACGCCTCGCCACTGTCACTCAAGCGATACGCCTGCTCGTCGGTTGCCACCAGCCAACCGGCTGCGATCAAGCGGTCATGCAGCATCACCGCCAGCGTCCCGGCCATATGGTCATAGCAGGTGCGCGCGAATTGCAGGCGATCCGGGGTGTGAGGCTTGAACGTCGGCGCGGCGTTCTGGCCAATCACCATCAACGCTTCCAGCGCCTGCGCCACGCGCTGATCGGCAAGGCTGTAATAACGATGGCGGCCCTGCACATGCAGGCGCAGCAGGGCCAGGTCCTTGAGTTTCGCCAAGTGCACACTGGCGGTAGAAGCGCTGACTTCGGCGATCGTCGCCAATTCAGTGCTGGTGCGGGCGTGGCCGTCCATCAGCGAACAGAGAATTTTGGTCCGCGCCGGCTCGGCGATGGCGGCAGCCACCTGCGATACGCCGATGTCTTGATGTTCTGCGTGCATAGTTCGCTCCCGGACGAATCGTCGTCGTTGCGCAGTGGAGATAGTAGCAACACTTTCCCCGCCGACAAGGATGCAAACCATGAACCCGATCAGCGCCGCAACGCAAGTCGATCCTTATCCCTACTACGCCGAACTGCGCGCAGCAGGTGGGCTGACGTTTCATCCGGAGTTGAAACTGTGGGTCGCCAGCAGCGCCCGCGCGGTGTCTGCGGTGTTGGCCCACGCCGATTGTCGGGTGCGTCCGGCGCAAGAACCCGTACCCAAAGCGATTGCAAAAGGCATGGCTGGCAAGGTCTTCGGCCAATTGATGCGCATGAATGACGGTGAGCGCCAGCGCTGCCCGCGTTCTGCGATTGAGCCTGAGTTGGCCGCGCTCGACCTTGAGGCCGTCGACAGACTGGTTGCCACGCGGCTGATCACAGCGGACGCCGACGGTGTGTACAAGGCAATGTTTCGAGGCCCGGTGTGCGTGGTCGCGGCGCTACTGGGTTTCAGCCCTGCGCAAGCGCGGGCGATCAGTGAATTGACGGCGGACTTCGTCGCCTGCCTGTCGCCGTTGAGCAACGACCTGCAATTGGCCGCAGCAGATGCGGCGGCCGAACACCTGCGCGGCTACTTCATCGAACTGCTCGCCGAACCTGCCAGCGATTTTCTCGGCGCGATCCAGCAGCGCTTTAGCGGCGATGAAGAAACCCTGATCGCCAACCTGATCGGCCTCTGCTCGCAGACGTTCGAAGCCTGCGCCGGCCTGATCGGCAACACGTTGTTGGCGCTACGTCGTCAGCCAGCACTGCACGGCGAATCCATTGAGGCGCTGCTCAGCGAAGTGCAGCGCTTCGACCCGCCCGTACAGAACACCCGGCGCTTTGTCGCCGCGTCCTGTGAGATTGCCGGTGTGCGGGTCGAAGCAGGCGATGTGATTCTGGTGCTACTGGCCTCGGCCAATCGTGATCCGGCGCTTAACGAACGACCGGAGGAATTTGTGCCACAGCGCGCCAACCGCCGCAGTTTCAGTTTTGGCAGTGGTCGGCATCAGTGTCCGGGGCAAGCGTTGGCGATGAGCATTGCCGGGGCGACGGTGAGGGAAATACTCGAAAACGGTACCGATCTGAATCGCCTGAACTGGCACTACAAGCCTTCGCTCAATGGGCGCATTCCGCTGCTCAGCGACGTGGGCGCCTGACAGTCCGCCTTCGCGAGCAAGCTCGCTCCCACAGGGTTATCGGATGTGCGCACTATTGTGGTCACCCGATAGCAATTGTGGGAGCGAGCCTGCTCGCGAAGAGGCCAGCCCAGTCACTGCAAATGCTGGCTCAAACCGCCCACTGCAAAATCAACCAGCTATTAGCGCCGCTGATCACCACAAACAACCCCCAGGCCAGCACCCGGGTTGGCCAGCGGTTCACAAACGGCCCCATCAGCTTTTTATCATTGGTCATGCGGATCAATGGATACAAGGCGAACGGCAACTGCAGACTCAACACCACCTGACTCAGCACCAGCAACTTGCCAATCGCGTTATCGCCCATCAGCCACACGCCGATAAACGCTGGAATCAACGCCAGCCCGCGAGTGATCAAGCGTCGCTGCCAGCACGGAATCCGCAGATTCAGGTAACCCTCCATGATCACCTGGCCAGCGATGGTACCGGTGAAGGTCGAACTCTGCCCCGACGCGAGCAACGCCACGCCGAACAACACACTGGCCAGCGCACCGCCGACCAGCGGATCGAGCAAGTGGTAGGCGTCCTGAATGTCCACCACGTCGGTGTGCCCGGACTGATGAAACGCCGCCGCAGCGAGAATCAGGATCGCCGCATTGACCAGCAACGCCAAGGCCAGCGAACCGATGGTGTCGATGCGCGCCAGTTTCACCGCATCCTGCTTGCTTGCCAGGTCCTTGCCGATCATCCGCGTCTGCACGATCGAGGTATGCAGATAAAGGTTATGCGGCATCACCGTCGCGCCGAGAATACCGATCGCCAGGTACAACGGCGCCGCCTCGCCAATCGCCGCCAGCGACGGTTTGAAACCCTGGGCGACGTCGGGCCAGTACGGTTTGATCAGCAACAGTTCAACGAAAAAACACACGCCGATGGTTGCAACCAGCACCAGCATGATCGCTTCCAGTCTGCGGAAACCGCGATTTTGCAGGGCCAGCACCAGCAAGGTGTCGAACGCCGTCAGGGCAATGCCGAAGGTCAACGAACAACCAAGCAGCAAGTGGAACGCCAATGCGCAGCCGAGCACTTCGGCCAGATCGGTGGCGATGATCGAGATTTCCGCCAACACCCACTGCAGGCGCGCGGTCGGTGTGCTGTAGCGCTCGCGGGACAGCTGCGCCAGATCGCGCCCGGTGGCGATGCCCAGTCGCGAGCACAGGCACTGCACGACCATGCCCGCCAGACTCGCCAGCAACACCACGAACAACAGGCTGTAACCGAAGCGTGAACCGGCCTCGATGGCGGTGGCCCAGTTGCCCGGATCCATGTAACCGATCGACACCAGCAACCCGGGGCCGGCGAAACGCAGCACGCGTTTGAAGAACGACGCATTGGGATCAACCGCAACACTGCCGGCCACTTCCGGCGGGCAAAACGGCGCGGTGGCGATTTTGGGCAAGCTGAATTTCACGCACACATCCAGAAACAAGTCGAAAGACGCAGCTTAGAGGTTTCCGCCACAGCCTTGAAGCGCAAAAGAATCTATCGACTCACCCCCAACAACTGCTCGCGCAGCTCAGGATTGCGTGTGCGCGGATCGAGCCAGATATCGAAAAACGCCCGGGCAAACAGCGGATCATCAATCTCGTGCTGCAATTGCTGGCCGACAAAAAACCGCGCGCCCTGCCCCGGCAAATACACGCCGGTAATCCGCGTGCCAGCCTGCACATCGACGAACGATTGCTGCATCTGTACCTGCCACCCGGCCAATTGCGCCGGGCTGACGCGGGCACCGGCCAGACGTTTGATTTCATCGACGCTGGCCTTGACCAGATCGTCGCGAGAAATGTTACGGCGGTAAATCAACTCCAACGCAAACGGCTGGCCGTCGACCAGGGGCCGCGCGGCACTCCACAGGCGCGCGTTGTAGACATCGAAACCGAACACACTGAAATCGCCGGTACCGATGATCTGCGCGCCGGGCACCGCGTCCTGCCAATTGGCCCAGGTCGGCGTCAGCAACAACGCCCACAAACCGATGCCGCAACATCCGCGCAACACCTTCGGTGTTCTGTTCATCGCGTTATCGACTCCGGCAAGCCCTGATAATCAGAGCATAGTCGGGTATTGCCCCCGACACTTTGTATACAAAAACTGCGCACATAGGCAGCAATCGCCGATCGACAATGCTAACGTGGCGAACCTTCAACGGATGGAGACTCCTGCGTGCTGATCCTCAAACTGCTGCTGATTCCCGGTTTTCTGCTGCTGATTTCCCTGGCGGGCAAACGCTGGGGGCCGAGCGTGGCCGGGTGGCTGTCGGGGTTGCCGGTGGTGGTCGGGCCGATTCTGTTTTTCCTCGCCATCGAGCAGGGTCCGGGGTTTGCCGCGCAGTCGGCGGTGGCGGCGTTATCGGCGATGTTCGCGATGATTGCGTTCTGCATCACCTACGCGCAGGTCGCGCAACGGGCGAACTGGCCGTTGGCGCTGACGGCGTCGCTGACGGTGTGGGCCGTGATTGCTGGGGTGTTGTCGCTGATTCCGGCGTCACTGCCTTTTTCCGTGGCGGCGGCGGCGATTGCGTTGCTGGCATCGCCTTATCTGTTTCCCACAGTGCAACCGGTGCTCAGCGGCACGGCGCCGAAGTCGGACAAACTGATCTGGCGGATGATCGCCGGCGCCGCGTTGACTATGGTGGTGACGATGCTCGCCAGCACCGTCGGCGAGCGCTGGAGCGGTTTGCTCGCGGTATTTCCGGTGCTCGGCAGTGTCATGGCGGTGTTCTCGCAACAAACGCGCGGCCCGGCATTTACCGCTGCATTGTTACGGGCGACGGCGACCGGCATGTATTCGTTTTCGGCGTTTTGTCTGGTCTCGGCGCTGACCTTGCCAAGCATGGGGCTGAGTGGATTCGCCGTCGGTGTCGCAGTGTCGGTGGCCATGCTCGGCGTGACCAAACGCCTGTTGGCCCGTCCGCTGGCGAAAGCGCAGGTGCAATAACCACTCGGATCATTCGCGCTGGAACGCCCGGCCCCCTCCGTGGGATGATCGCCCGCCTCGCGCGACCATCCACCGGAGATTCACATGTCATTGTTGAGCAAAAAAGCCGTCGTCCTGCTGGTGGCGGCCCTCGCCGGTTTCGGCGCCCTCCACGCGCAAGCGGCCAAGAAAAATGCCGGCACCGAGAAAGTCTCGATGCTCGATGGCAAATTCACTTTTGTACTGCCTAAAGGTTTCGTCGCCGACCCGCTGCCGACCAGCCCGAGCGGGACCACGGGCACGATGTACACCAACGAGGCCACAAAAACCGTGGTCATTACCGCTGAGAACAAGATTCCCGAAGGCCAGCACGTCAAGGACAACGACGGCCAGTTCCTCGACGGCAGCGTGTCGAGCTTCATCGAAGACCAGCGCAAAGCGCTGCCGGACTTCAACAAGCTCAGCGAAAAGAGCCTGACCCAGAAAGGCACCGGCCTTGGCTTGCGTCAGGTCGACAGCACCGCCACCCAGGGCGGCGGCCAGACCCTCAACACCACGCTGATGGCCGGCTCCGGCACGAAGATGGCGCTGGTGCAGGTGATCTCCCGCGCCAGCGACAAGAAGGGTCACGATGCCCTGGTGAAAACCATCCTCAAGGATTGAGCTGCTGCAACCAGCCGTTCAAGTCGCGCAGCTCGGCCGCACTGATGCTGTGGCCGACGCCGGGATAGGCATGGAACTGCGGTTTATAACCGAGTTTCTGTAACTGAGCGTTGGCCTCGGTGCCGTTCTTATACGGCACCGGATCATCGGCGGTGCCGTGGCCGATAAAGATGTTCAGCGGCAACGGCTGCTGTTCGCTTTTGAGTTCAGCCTTCAACACTGGCAATAAACGCCCGCTCAACGCCGCGATCCCGCCGACCGCCACTGGCGGCCGCAGCCCGACCTCGTAGGTCATCATCGCGCCCTGGCTGAAACCGATCAGGTACACCTTGTCCGGTGTGGTGTGATATTTCTTCGCTGCTTGCGCGATAAAGTCGCGCAGCTTCTGGCCACTGACCTTCAGATCATCGGTCTCGCCGTTGTAGGCGCCTTCGCCTTTCTTGCGAAACCACTGGAAACGTCCTTCACCGAGCGACAGCGGCGCCTGCACCGACAGGTAGTTGTATTGCGCCGGCAGCTGAAATTTCATGCCGATCAGATCGGCTTCGTTACTGCCGTAGCCGTGCAGGAAAATCACCAGCGGCCGCGGTTCGGCATCGGCGTGAACCAGTTCGAGGTACTTGAGCGGCAGATCGGATTGCAGCGTGGTTTGCGCCTGCACAGCAGTGGACGCCAGCAGGGTCAAGAGAGCAAAGACCTTCAACATAGAGCCTTCCTTCACGGAGTGTCGGGTTCGGGGGGGAGCCTAACATCCTGCGGCGAAGATCCAAATTCGGTGGTGCTGTCGATGCCGCCATCGCTGGCAAGCCAGCTCCCACAGGATTTGTGTGAACACAATGTTTGTGAACACCGTCAATCACTGTGGGAGCTGGCTTGCCAGCGATGAGGCCAGTGAACCCAGCGTAGATCCATCAGTCGTTGGTCAACTTGCCCGTCCGAAACGCCACCCGCCCCGCCACTTTCGCCTGCCAGATCCCCGGCTCGGTGTAGCGCCCGCGATCCAGCGCAAACAGCACGCCACTGGTGCCCGCGCGCACGGTGGTCACGCGATCCTGCAACGGATCGACCACCTCAAACAGCGCATCACCCTTCTCCACCCACTCGCCAGCATTGCGCAGAAAACTCACCACGCCATGGTGCGGCGCGAACAGGTATTCGGTGCCCTCGAACGGTAGGCCTTCACAGCACTCGCTTGGCGCCGCCGGCCACTCGCCGCTGATGAAACCCTGCTCCGCGAGGAAACCGAGGATCGCCTCACAATTGGCCTGCGCCTGATCGACCCGGGTGTCGCCCATGCTGCCCAGTTCCAGCGTGGTCGCCAGATTCGCCGCCGGAATCGCAGCGTTAGGGAATGCCCGCGCCAGACGCAGCCACGGCGTCGAGCAGGATTCATCGAACGAACTGCCGCCGGAATCTTCACACAGCAGCGCCACGCCGGCCTTCAAGCGTGCCGCCAGCGATTGCCACTGAGGCCAGTGCTGCGGCAGTGCGTACAAGTGAATCGCCGCGTCGAAATCGCAATGCAGATCGAGGGTGATGTCGGCATCGCAGGCATGGCGCAACAGCAAGCGATGCAGGGCTTCCAGTTGCGACGCCGGTGCCGGCAATTCATCAAAGACCTGACCCATGGTTTGGCGGATCAGCGCGACGTTGGCCTCGGCATCAGCGCCCAGACGCTCACCGATCAACGCCCCGACCGGCGCGCTGAGTTCGACGAAGGCGCGGTTGAAGTTTTTGCCGCTGCCGAGTTCGAAACGGCCCATGTGCGCACCTTGCACGTGTTGATCGAGGCCGATCGGGTTGGCCACCGGCACCAATTCGATCACGCCCTGCAAACGGCCTTGCTGCTCTAACTCATTGAGGCGTTGCTTGAGTTCCCACGCGGTGCGCATGCCCGGCAGTTCATCGGCGTGCAGGCTGGCCTGGATGTACACCTTGCGGGTGCCCGCGCCGTAGCGGAACACGCTGAGCGAGCGCTCGCTGCCCAAGTGGCTCCAGGGCAGAACATGGTCGATGCGTTGCATGGGAAGACTCCGATGTTTCTGTAGGAGCTGCCGAAGGCTGCGATCTTTTGATCTTGTTTTTCACAAACAAAGTCAAAAGATCGCAGCCTTCGGCAGCTCCTACATGGGAAATGTGTGAAACAGGATAAATCATGGGCGCAAAAAAAGTGGCCACCGCGCAAACGGGGCCACTTTTTTCTACGGCGTATTAATGGCCGTACACATCAAAGTCGAAGTACTTGTCCTGGACTTTCTTGTACTCGCCATTGGCGCGGATTTCGGTGATGGCTTTGTTGAATTGCTCGGCCAGCGCGGTATCGCCCTTGCGCACCGCAATGCCGGCGCCGCCGCCGAAGTACTTGGCGTCTTCATAGATTGGGCCAACAAATTCGAAGCCTTTGCCGGCGTCGGTTTTCAGGAAACCGTCGCTGAGGTTGACCGAGTCGGCCAGCATCGCGTCGATACGCCCGGAAACCATGTCGAGGTTGGCTTCCTGTTGCGAGCCGTAACGCACCAGATCGATCCCGGCCGGCACCAGCACTTCGGTGGCGTAACGGTCGTGGGTACTGGCACGCAGCACGCCGACTTTCTTGCCTTTGAGCTCGGTCAGCGGGTCTTTGACACCGGAGCCTGCCTTCATCACGAAGCGCGCCGGGGTGTGGTAGTACTTGATAGTGAAATCGACGTTCTTCTTGCGATCATCGGTGATGGTCATCGACGACAGGATCGCGTCGATCTTCTTCACTTTCAGCGCCGGGATCAGGCCATCGAACTCTTGCTCGACCCAAGTGCATTTGACTTTCATCTGCGCGCACAGCGCATCGCCGATGTCGACGTCGAAACCGGCGAGTTTGCCGTCAGGGGTTTTCATCGAGAATGGCGGGTAACCGGCTTCGATACCGATGCGGATCGGCTTGGCGTCTTCGGCCACGGCGGTCAGGGACAACATCGACAGTGCCAGGGCACCGAACATCACTAGCTTCTTCATTTATAACTCCTGTGTGCGGAGGCTTTTATTGGCAGCTTTCGATTCAGCGTTCGGTCATGGCCAATTGGCTACAAAAACCGAAGTGGCCGGCAGTCTATGGCGGCGCGCACAGGGTAAATTGTGTTTAAGCGACAAATACTTATGAAAGATCGGCGCACCGATTGACCGGGGTCAACGGGTGCGCCGTCGTGGTGCAAGGGCTGTAGGACAAGCGCTTTTTTTGCTCAGGAATTCTCTTAAAAGAACGTCAGCATTCGCAGCCGATGGCGGTTTTGGCGGCTTGTTCAACGCTCAGTTGAAAACCTTCATCCAGCCATCCGGTCACGCCGCCGATCATCTCCTTGACCGGGTAACCCAGCGCCGCCAGTTTTACCGCCGCCTTGTTCGCGCCGTTGCAGTGCGGGCCGGCGCAATAGACCACGAACAGCGTGGTTTTCGGGTAAATCGCCAACTCCGCCGCCGTCAGCAAACGGTTCGGGATATTGATCGCGCCCGGCACATGCCCGCGCTCATAGGCCAGTGGTCCACGGACATCGACCAGAACAAAATCGATCTCGCCAGCCTCTTGGCTGCTGAACACGTCGGAGCAATCGGTTTCGAAAGTCAGACGATTGCTGAAGTGCATCAGGGCGATCGCCGACGGCGCCGCAGGGATATCGCGAACCAGGCTGGTCATGGGTGTTGCTCCTTTATCTGAACGGGTGTGAACAGACTTTATCGAGCGGCCGCTTGCGGCTACAGTGGCGCACAAGACACTCACCGGGAATTTTCCGCCAAATGCCGACATCACCAGGTCTGGTCGCGATTCTGGCCTACGACGGCCTCTGCACATTCGAGTTCGGCATCGCCGTGGAGGTCTTTGGCCTGACCCGGCCGGAGTTCGATTTCCCGTGGTACACCCACGCCATCGCGGCGGTCGATCAAGGTCCGATGCGCGCCTTGGGCGGCATTCAGGTGCTGGCCGATGGCGGTCTGGAATTGTTGGCCGAGGCGCACACCATCATCATTCCCGGCTGGCGCGACCGCAACGCGGCGGTGCCTCCAGCATTGATCGACGCGCTGTGCCAGGCCCATGCCCGGGGCGCGCGCTTGCTGTCGATCTGCTCGGGTGTATTTGTGCTGGCGGCCACCGGCCTGCTCGACGGGCATGGCGCGACGACGCATTGGCGTTACACGGCGGAACTGGCGCAGCGCTTCCCGGCAATTGCGGTCGATCCGGATGTGCTTTATGTCGATTCCGGCCAGTTGATCACCTCGGCCGGCAGCGCTGCCGGAATCGATGCCTGCCTGCATCTGGTGGCGCGGGACTTCGGCACGCAAGTCGCCAACTCGGTGGCGCGGCGTCTGGTGATGTCGCCGCAACGCACCGGCGGTCAGGCGCAGTTCATTCCGACCCCGGTCAGCCCGACACCGCGCAACGATCTGTCGCGGGTGATGCAATGGGCGCGCGAGCGCTTGCATGAACCGCTGGAAGTGCGTGATCTGGCCAGTGAAGCGGCGATGAGTGAGCGCACGTTTCTGCGGCGTTTTACCGAGGCCAGTGGGCAGTCGCCGAAGGCGTGGTTGCAGCATGAGCGATTGGCGCGGGCGCGGGAGTTGCTGGAGAGTACGCCGCATAACACCGAGCAGATCGCCGAGCGTTGTGGCTATCGGTCGGTGGAGAGTTTTCGTGTGGCGTTTCGCGGGGTGGTGGGGGTGCCGCCGTCGGTGTATCGGGAGCGGTTTGGGCGGGGCGTGAGGGTTGAGTCCTGAGGTGACTTTGACGGCGCCTTCGCGAGCAGGCTCGCTCCCACAGTTTGGAATGCGTTCCCCCTGTGGGAGCGAGCCTGCTCGCGAAGGCGTCCAGTCAAACGCAGCATCATTTAGACATCAGCCACAAGGCTACAGCGCCTTGCGCCTTTGCCTACAACTACGCCAGAATCCGCCGGCTTGTGCGGCTTGGGGGCTGCCGGTAACTTGGTTCGCGTCACTGAATGTTCAGTGATCGGGTTTAGTCGCTCGGTAATCCACTTAAACTGCACAACGTTCCAGACAGTAGGTATTTCCATACCTCACTCAATGGTAGCTGTGCGCAGGGCGCCTTCGGGCGCGCCGGTTTTGGTGGGTTTACCGGTCGACTAACCTGTGTACAGCTGCCACCTTTTCGTTTAGTCGCGAGGTGGTGTCGGCATCAATTTGGAAACCTACACAATGTTCAAAGTCACGCCGAATCCACCTGAAACAGAAGCGGAAGTCGATCCAAACCCAACATCTCCCTATTCCACACCGGGCTCCAGAAAACTCCACGAAGCCGCCGAACGCGCCCTCGATCACTACCTGAAACCCACACCGCCTTCACCACCGCGCAGACCCAGCACCATGTTCCTCGTCGACCCCAACACCGGCGCCGAAGACCTCATGGCCCACGCCTGCGAATCCATGGCTTCGGCCAGCATCATGCTCAGCGACTTCGCCGCCCTGCTCGACTCGCCCTACCGCAACACCGTGCTCGGCATCCAGCAAGTGGTCATGCTCGGCGAACTCGCGGTCAACCGCGCCCTCGACAAAATCGACCCCGCACTGAGGCAATAAACATGTCCAACAAAACCGATGCACAAGTCGTCGCGGCACTGGTGGCCATGGGCTTCAACGAGCGGGACGGACGCTGGGCACAGAACGCCTGTCTGGTGCTGTTCGAAAGCGAACGCGAAACCATCGTCGCCTCCGCCGTCACCGTCCTTCCCCAACTCGATGAACTGGAAATCGACGCCGTTCTACCCGCTCTGCGCCGCGTAACCCGCCGGTTCCCCTCACTGCAAAAAACCGTGGCCGACACACTGGCCGAAATGGCCCACGCAGCCTGATTGACCGCGTGATCGTTCTTCGCGAGCAGGCTCGCTCCCACAGGTGTTCACGGTTACTCGCGGCATTCGAGTACACCGCCGTTCCAATGTGGGAGCGAGCCTGCTCGCGAAAGCGTTCTTTCTGCATCGGGCGCGTGAGTCACTAAGCTCGAAAATCCGCGAGGATAAAGGGTGTGTGGTCACGCAAGTAAACGTCGACATCGTCCAGCGAGTGCAACGCTTCACTGGATGACTCCACGCGTTCTTCATCGTCATGACGAATGACCGTGACGAAAAAGGTTTCTTCCTGTCGGACCAACGTCGCAGTGCGTTTGACTGGTCGCCCATCCTCCTGAGCAAAGGACATCGCACGTAACGTTTCATTTTGCAGAGCTTCAGACACGCTTGCTTTTAGGGCCTTGCGTTTGGCGAGCAGTTCTTTCGCGACTACCCAACTGCCAACTGCAGTGGCAGCGGAAACGAAATACATGTAGTTGTAAGTCGATCCTCTGCGCGAGGCATGCCTCTCCACCAGCCAATCGGCAACTTGTGAAACCCACTGCCACACATCCATCGCATTTATTCCCAAGCGTAAAAAACGACCCGGTTTCAATCCTCCCGCGTCAACACTTCCAACAACTCAATCTCAAACACCAGATTCGAATTCGGCGGGATCTTGCCCATCGTCCGCTCGCCATAGCCCAAATGCGCCGGCACCAGCAATTTTCGCTTGCCCCCCACCTGCATGCCCATCAAGCCCTGATCCCAACCCTTGATCACCCGCCCGGTGCCAATCACGCACTGAAAAGGTTTGCCACGGCTGTGGGAAGAATCGAACTCGCTGCCGTCTTCCAGCCAACCCGTGTATTGGGTGGTGATCAGCGCGCCTTTGACGGCGGCTTTGCCTTCGCCGACCTGAAGATCGATTACCTGCAGTTCATCATTCATAACATTCACTTTATTGTTCAGCCGGCCGCCGTTTTCCCAGAAATGCCGGGGATTGGCAACCTGCCAGCGCAGATCAACATGTATCCGAACCGAGTATTGAAGCATTAACATAGCCAACCGCCACTACTCTACGGATCGATTCGCCATGCTGGCAGCACCCGAATGACTGTGTTCTGGATCAGCCTCGCCGTGGGCGTGATCATGCTGACCGTCATCGCATTGCTGCTGTGGCGCGAACGCGATTTGCGCAGGCAGCTCGCGCAGTATCGGGATCTGCTGAGACGGGCCGCCGATGGCCAACACATTCAGCAAGACGGCGACGTCGAGCGCTTCAAACGCAGCCAGTACTTTGCGCGCATCGGCACTTGGGACTGGGAAGTCGACACGGATCGGCTGTACTGGTCGGATGCGATCTACGGCATGTTCGGCTTCAAGATCGGCGAGATCATGCCGTCCTACGCGTTGTTCTGTTCTTGTGTCCATCCAGACGACCGCACCAAGGTGCGCGAAGGCGAACTACGCTGCCTGGAGACCGGCGAAAATCACGATGAGGAATACCGCGTGGTGTGGCCCGACGGCACGATTCGCTGGCTGCGGGAAACCGGCAACGTGGTGCGCAACGACCACGACGCGGTGGTGAAAATGATGGGTGTGGTGCGCGACATCACCGAAGAAAAAGCCTCGGCCAGCTACCTGCAACACCTCGCTCACTTCGATCCGCTGACCGGCCTGCCCAATCGCCTGGTGCTGGAACAACGTTTGTCCGAAGCGCTGGATCAAGCTCGCCAGACCGAGACTCGTGTCGCACTGGTGTTCGTCGACCTCAACGGTTTCAAAACCATCAACGACCGCTACGGCCATGCCGCCGGCGACCGGGTGCTGATCACCATGGCCACGCGGCTGAAACGCATCCTGCGTGCCACCGACACCGTCGCGCGCATTGGCGGCGATGAGTTTGTGGTGATCCTGCAAGGCCTGGCGCCGAGCCTGAGCTTGCAGGACGAAGCTCGCAGCATCTGCCAGAAAATCTTCATCGAACTGTCGCCCCCGATCAGCATCGGCAACGACCAGCGCCACATCGGCACCAGCCTTGGCGTGGCGGTGTTTCCGGACCATGCGACAGCCATGGATCGCTTGCTGCACGTCGCAGATCTGGCGATGTATGAGGCCAAGCGCAGTGGCAATAATCAGTATCGGCTGGGGGGTGGGCAGGTGATGAATCAGGTTCGGGTCGATTAGCTCGATCAGTCCGCGGGCAGGCCAAACGGAACACCATTGAAGGTATGCGTGCAGCAACGGCAATGAGGTTTCATATCCTCGGCAGTCAACTGCGGGTTGACGATTTGCAACTGCTTTTGCCCATCGACGAACAGGCCGTTGAAGTAGGCCGATTCGCCCAGTCGCACAATGTCCTCGCGATCCTCTTCGTGGATGGCAACCATCCAGAACACCGGCTCTGGCCGATCAAGGCGAGATACCGCTTCGCTGAAAATCTCATCCCAATGACCACCGACGCGGGATAACAGAAAACGAAACAACGGCGTGTAGTCATAGCCGTGGTGTTTGATGCCGTGCATCGAGCCACGCATGGCCTCGCTGCGGCTCTGCGCTTTGGTGTTTCGTTGATCGCGGTAGTGCCCGCCGGGGTTGTTGCGCCAGACATTGTGGGCGGTGGTGTTTTCTTTGCGATACAGCGGTTTCTTTTCCAACCCGTTGCTCCTGAGTTCATGGGGTCTCCACGCACTCTACTATTTACCAGATCAATGCTCGATTACGATGTTTCTTCCATGACCAACTGCTACGCTCTGGCAATCTCCTTTAAAGCCAGTCGCTCATGATTACAAAAACTGCCGTGAGCACCTATAAAATCTTCTGAAATGATACCCGTGACAAGGACTCACACAATGCTCTTTGATCCAGTTGACACCGCCCTCCTGCATTTCCTTCAAAACCCTATCAGAAACATTGATTACCTGGATAAAAAATGCGCCGACCCAAGTTGGTATGTTCGTACAGCGCATCGCATCCCTTTGATTCGCAAGCTACTGACAAACGAACAACTTAAATCACTGATCGGGCATCAACTCTTAAAAAACCTGCGCCAAATAAAAACGTCAGCAAAAGAAACCTTGAAGCCTCACCCAAAACTGACAGGCAAAAACAATATCGACCTTTTCATGTCGACACTCAACCAATACTTCAATATAGAAATATGCTCCACCCTTCTCAAGACTGCCCCTCCAGAATTCCACACCTCTATAGATCTTTATCGGAAACAGGCTCTGTTCGGAAAGCTTGAATACAATTGCAACCGCGCTACCGAAAACCTTGAACTTGATGAATCCTACATTTATTCAATTCTAAAAAACCCAGAACTCTGGAAAACCTACTATTTAAGTGAAACCTATTTCCTGCTGACTCTCGACTTGATGCAAGCCTCCTATAGCGGTGACGAACTCCTGATTAAACCCACACCAAAACTGCAATCCAGTTTGCGCCAACGGTGGCTTGCGGAAACTTCAGAATTCCACTCAACCATCAGCGATCTGGTACTCCTGAATCATTATCGAGAAATTATTGATCAAGGCAAATTCCTGTCCTTTAGCGACAAGGACGCCTTGACAGACTACTTCCTGGATAAATGCCTTTCCATCCATGTAGGTTTTCTCTCGCCTGCGCTAAAGAACAATAGCCGTTATCATTACCTGCGAGACATAGTTTTTGTTGCAGCCTTCCTTGAGATTCGAGCCCTACAAGGTCACTCAAGGACTCATTACGCAGCCTTCTCAGGCTACATCAACCCCGCTTCACTCAGTTACATGAACAGCGCTTTGTCCAGCGAAGATTTACCGAAAGTGGACTCGGCACAAAGCTTTATCGCCGTACAAGGCAGTGAATACATTCACGGCCCGTTAAAACTAAAATACGGACTAAAAAAACTGGTAGGTTTACTGCTGGGAAATATAAAAGACCCGAAAAACCCTCATGACGTAAAGAGTCTATTTGGCAACAACTTCGAACAAGAACACATGATTGATTACATACGAAGCATCAATGGCAACAGATACATTGTGCACCCAGGCTTCAAAGCCGGCACAAACGCAAAAATAAAGAAATATGACATCGACCTTGTCATCGAGGACTCCCAGCACAATACATTTTATTTTATCCAGGCAAAATATCGACTAAGTGATCAACCGACCTTTTTGAGTGAACAATATGAAGTCATGCAAAAAGACGACTTCCACAAAGGTTACGCACTGCAACTACTCTCACTCAAAAACAATCTCGCAGACAAAAGCATACGAGACAAGTTAAATGGCCTGGGGCTGTCGGCCGCCGCCGAAAAAAACAGTCACTTCATTCTTCTGCACAACATGCCATTCCTAAATTTCCATCAAGTCCACGGCATATATTTTTACGAGTGGAATCTCTTCAGGAATTTACTGAAAAACGGAAAGATCCACGTCAATCAAAATCTACAGATAAAAGAAGAATACACGTTAACCGACGAACAGCTCTGCGAACCTGATCGAATCGTAGATGCGTATTTTGGTGAAAGCGCCAGCGGACGGCAAAATGCAATCAATTACTTACTTTATCTGAACACCCAAGTCACCTATCGCCTTGGTCATCTAAAAATTCGTAGCGATATCATATAAGTAATTGAGTGAATGGCCGAAGACCAACCCCTGAACTGGCTGGTCATCAGCTCGAGTGAAGTGCTGGACGATGGTTCGATCTAGCGCTCGACCGGTTTCATCTCGACAATCGTCCCGTTGGTGATCATCACCATGACGTACTGATCATTGATCTGAACCCACTGCGCTTGCGGCTCGGGTTGTTTCAGACCTTTCTGTTTCCAATTAGTGATGGCTTTTTCACTGCGCTGATAAATATCCGGAGCACGGTCGTTGACCTTCAGCTCGCGGTCGCTGACCGGGGATTGCACGGCTTGTTCATTTGAGGTTTGCGCCGCTTGAACAAGTGGGCTGATCCCGGCAATGCCGGCGACGAGGGCCAGGCTGGCGATTAGGGTTTTGCTGTTCATCGGTGAACCTCCTGTGATGTGTGCTACCTGAACTCGGACTGCCGGGTTCAGGAAACATTCCTTGTTTTTTCCGTGAGCAGGCTGGGGATTGTAGTTGTCTGTGAGGCCGCCATCGCTGGCAAGCCAGCTCCCACAGGGTTTCTTGGTGTTGCAGAAACAGTAGGTACACCGCAAAAACTGTGGGAGCTGGCTTGCCAGCGATGGCGTCGGCACATTCAACATCTTCATTGACTGACAAACCGCTATCGCCAGCAGGCTGGCTCCCCAAGGTTTATCAATAACCTGAAAGGATTGATCCACTTTGCACATCAATCCATGCCAACAATGCAATTAACATCCAGTTACACCTGCGCCACCATCCACCTCAATAAAAACCGTGCGCCGCCCTCCCGTCGCGCACGTCATAAAAGCGGTGGAGTACTTTTCTATGACAGCCTCAATCCCACACAACGGCTCGCGGGCCGGTGCCATTTTCCGGGTGACCTCGGGCAACTTCCTCGAACAGTTCGACTTCTTCCTGTTCGGCTTCTACGCCACGCAGATCGCGGCAGTGTTCTTTCCGGCGAGCAGTGAGTTCGCCTCCCTGATGATGACCTTTGCGGTGTTCGGTGCAGGCTTCTTGATGCGTCCACTGGGCGCCATCGTGCTCGGTGCGTACATCGATGATGTCGGCCGGCGCAAAGGTTTGATCGTCACCCTGTCGATCATGGCCAGCGGCACGATATTGATTGTGCTGGTGCCCGGTTACGAAAGCATCGGCCTGTTTGCCCCCGCACTGGTGTTGATCGGGCGCTTGCTGCAAGGCTTCTCGGCCGGGGCGGAACTGGGCGGTGTGTCGGTGTATCTCGCCGAGATCGCCACGCCGGGTCGCAAAGGTTTCTTCACCGCTTGGCAGTCGGCCAGTCAGCAAGTGGCGATCATTGTCGCCGCTGCTTTGGGCTATGCGCTGAACGCGTGGATGGCGCCGGATGTGGTGGCCGATTGGGGCTGGCGGATTCCGTTTTTCGTCGGTTGCATGATCGTGCCGTTCATCTTTTTTCTGCGCCGTAACCTGGCGGAAACCGAAGAGTTCGCCGCACGCAAACACCGCCCGAGCATGGGCGAAGTGTTCCGCACTCTCGGCCAGAATTGGGGCGTGGTACTCGGCGGCATGTTGATGGTCGCGCTGACCACCACCGCGTTTTACCTGATCACCGTGTACGCGCCGACCTTCGGCAAAACCGTGCTGCACCTGAGCACCTCCGACGCGTTGCTGGTGACCTTGTTGGTCGGTGTGTCGAACTTCTTCTGGCTGCCGATTGGCGGCCTGTTGTCCGACCGTATCGGCCGGCGCCCGGTGCTGATCGCGATGTCGCTGCTGGCCCTGGCCACCACCTATCCGGCGCTGTCGTATCTGGTGCAGGCGCCGAGCTTCAGCCACATGCTGCTGTCGCTGTTGTGGCTGTCGTTTATCTACGGCTTGTACAACGGCGCAATGATTCCGGCGCTCACCGAGATCATGCCGGTCGAAGTGCGGGTTGCCGGTTTCTCCCTCGCCTACAGCCTGGCCACCGCCATTTTCGGTGGTTTCACCCCGGCGATGTCGACCTTTCTGATTCAGTACACCGGCGACAAAGCCGCGCCGGGTTACTGGATGAGCATCGGTGCGCTGTGTGCCTTGTGCGCCACTCTTTATCTGTACCGCCGTGCCGGTGGTCGTCTGCAACCTGTCGCGGCCTGAGGAAAACTCGCCATGAAAAAACTGTTTACTGTCACCGCCCTGCTCGCCGGTCTCGCGTTCAACCTCGCGGCCCAGGCCGAAGAATTGAGCGTGATGACCTCCGGGGGCTTCACTGCCGCCTACAAGATTCTCGGGCCGAAATTCGCTGCCAGCAGCGGCAACACACTGACCACCAGCCTCGGCCCGTCGATGGGCAAAGCACCCGAGGCGATCCCCAATCGCCTCGCGCGCGGTGAGCACGCCGACGTGGTGATCATGGTCGGCTACGCCCTCGATGACCTGATCAAGCAAGGCAAAGTCGACCCGGCCTCGCGCGTTGAGCTGGCGGATTCGCGGATCGGCTTGGTGGTGCGCGAAGGCGCGCCGAAACCGGACATCAGCAGCGTCGCCGCCTTGAAGAAAACCCTGCTCGACGCGCAGTCAGTGGCTTACTCCGACAGCGCCAGCGGCGTCTACATCGAGCAGCAGTTGTTCAAGAAACTGGGCATTGAAGATCAGTTGAAGCCGAAGGCCAAAATGATTGCGAAAATCCCGGTCGGCTCGGTGGTTGCCACTGGCGACTATCAATTGGGCTTCCAGCAGGTCAGCGAATTGCTGCCGGTGCCGGGCGTGAGCTTCGTCGCGAAGATTCCGGAATCAGTGCAGTCGGTGACGCGTTTTGCCGCCGGGATTCCAGTCGGTGCGCAGCATCCAGAAGAAGCCAAAGCCCTGCTCGCCTACCTCGCCGCGCCGGCCGCACAAGCTGACGTGCAAGCCACCGGACTGGACTCGGTCAAGCGCTGACAATCGGCGGCTGGACCTTCATTTCCACCACCAGCCGCTCCAGTTCCAGTGCCGCCGGGGTCAACGTGCGACCCCGGCGCTTGATGATGCCGACACTGCGCATCACTTGCGGATCGGTCAGTGGCACCCGCGTCAGGATCGGATGATCCGGCCCGGGCATCGCCATCAGCGGCACCGCCGCCACACCCAACCCCGCCTCCACCAGACCGATCATCGTTGTCACATGCCGGGTTTCGCAGATGCTCGAACGCTGCGGCACCACCGTGCTCAACGCCTGATCGAGCAGAAAACGGTTGCCGGAGGTCTTGTCCAGCGAGATGTAATCCTGCTGATAGAACTCGTCCCAGCTCACACTGCTGCGTTCGGCCAACGGATGATCGCGGCGACAAGCGACGACGTAGCACTCCTGCACAAGCGGTTCGAACTCGACTTTGGCATCCTGCGTGCCGAGAAAACTCAAACCGAAATCCGCCTCGCCATTGACCACCGCACTCAACACATCGTGCGCGCTGGAGTCGAGCACTTTGACTTTGATGCGCGGGAATTGCTGGTGATAGCGCGCGATCACACGGGGCATGAAGTAGTACGCCGCCGAAGGCACGCAAGCGACGGTGACATGGCCCAAACGGGTCGAAGCGACTTCGCTGATGCCCAGCAACGCGACATCCAGATCATCGAGCAAACGCTCAACGCTGGGCATGAAACCGCGCCCGGCCTGGGTCAGGCTGACCTTGCGTGTAGTGCGTTCGAAGAGTTTGACGCCGAGGGCGTCTTCGAGCTTTTCGATGCGCCGGCTCAACGCCGGTTGCGACAGGCGCACAGTGTCGGCGGCCTTGCGGAAACTGCCCTGCTCGACCACGGCGCGAAAGGCTTGCAGGTCGTTAAGGTCGAAGTTGATGGCCATGACGGGACTCGGGAGATTGATTCGCAGAGGCTATCAATGTAACCAATTGATGCGATTTTTTACACCGCCCGTTCTGTCGAGAATTGCCGCTGGATAGCAGCAAGATTGCGTCGGCGAATCCAGCCGCTGGCCAGACGAATCAGCAGCCAATACGGGGTGAAGAGCATTTTGCTGCGCGTGGTGGCGCAATACACAAAGGTTTCGGTGCGCAACGTGCGCATGCCTTGTGGATGTTCGATGACCTGAAAACGCAGCAGCAGTTTCGCCGCGCTTGGATCATCCAGCGCCTTGAAGGCTTGAGCATCAGCGATATGGCCAGTCTTCAGGTCCGGGCGCCAGAAGCGTCCTGCCAGGCCCAGAGACACTTCTGTCGGGGTGCGTTCCAGTAGCGTGAAAGCGTCAAAACCGAAGGGGGCGGTTTGCGCCTGCGAAGCTCCGCCCGCCAATCTTCGTAGTATTTTTCCCGGCAACTCGCGCAGGGATAACAGCGCATCGACGACGCGGTCTTCACGCATGTCCAACGCGCAAACGGCGGCGATGATGTCCTCGGGTTGCGCACGAATCGCACCCGACTCATGCCGCTCGTGAAACTGAAACAGCGGCAGAAAAGGCGAAGGATATTGCCACGTCAGATTGTCTTTGCGGCCGATGATGCCCAGTGCGCTGCAGAGTTTTCGCTTCATGAAACAGCTGTCCCGTGATCAGAGGATTTGAACCAAGGCGTGGCACCTTTGAAGTCGATCCGAGGATCGCCGCAAGGGTGCCATGTCATGCCATTGAGGAGCGGTCAGGCCTGCAAACGCTCACTCGGAGCCAGAGCCGGTTCGTCCGCCAGAGCGGTTTTCTCCGGCACTTCGCAAGGTGCCACAGCGGTCGTGCGACGCAGATCGACCTTCAACGCGCCCCACGACAGCCCGGCACCGAAACCGCACAGCACAACGTGCTCGGCCTGCGGCGTGCCGATCGCGGCATGACGCGACAACACAATCGGAATCGAGGTGGAGCTGGTATTGCCAACGCCATCGATGTCGACCGGCATCTTTTCCGCCGCCACGCCGATCATCCGTCGCAGGTAATTGAGCATGAACGCGTTCGCCTGATGCAGTACCAGCAAGTCCAGCGCAGCAGGACTTGACCCTGTCGCCTCAAGCAAAGCCTTAACGGTCTGCGGGACCCGGCTCAGGGCAAAATTCATCACCGCCGTGCCATCCATCTGCAAACGTTGGATGGTCGCGCAAACGTGGCTGCCCGCCTCCCGGGCGTAGGCGATGTCGGACTGCAGCGCCGCACCGCCGCTGCCATCGGCGCCGCAGAGGAACTCGAACTTGCCTGCACCCGGCTCCAGCAACGTTGCCGATGCAGCGTCACCAAACAGCATCTTCACATGGCGGTCGCGTTCGTCGAGGATTCGCGTGGTCACGTCCCCGGTGCACAGGAGGATTTTCTTGCAGGCACCGGATGAAATCAGCGCGCCCGCCTGAACCAGCGCACTGATATAGCCGGAGCAACCTGCGGCCACATTCAGTACCAGGCAATGCTGCGGCAGGCCGAGGGCCTGCTGCACCATGAAACCGACACCCGGCACCCACGAGTCGGGCGTCTGGGTCACCACGATCAGACCGTCGATGTCCTGTGCCGCAGCATGCCCTTGATCGAGCAGGTTGCGGCACGCGGCGATGATCAGATCAGAGGTGTGCAGGGTTTTGGTTTCGCGGATCGACTGGATGCCGGTGCTCTTGGCGATGCGCGCAACTTCCTTGGCGCCGAACAGTTCGGCGAAGTCCTCTTCCGTCACACGACGCTCGGGCAGCGCCGCCGTGACCGCCCGAATGGCGACGCCCTCAATGGTCAGCAGGCTCATGCGGCGTCCTTGATTTTGCAGTCGATCAGATCGAACAGATCCTGCACCGTGACCACACGCTCGATCTCCTCGCCCGACACGCTCACGCCGACTTGTTCGAACACCAGCGCGATAATCCCGATTCGCGCCATCGAGTCCCAGTTGTCGCTGTTTTCCAGCCGCGTCTCACCGTGCAGTTCGTCCACCGGGATGAACAGGATTTCAGCGATACTTGCGCGCATTTTTACCAGATCAACCATGGGTCATTTCCTTATAACGTGATGAGTAAACCGGTCTCACGACTGGGCGAGAACGCCGGGGTGACGCATTTTCTTGAAGCGGCTGGTGTACAGCGGCGTCTCGGCGATGGAGACCACCCGCGGCAGTTGTTCCTGCGCCAGTACGCCGCGAACGTGTTGATACAAGCGGACCTTGAACGCTTCCAGGCTTTCCGGCTCGAACAGCGTGAAACGCGCGGCGACGATCTGCCCGAGCAGTGGGTTGGGCTGCGCGTAAACGACCACATCCGAGACGTTTTCCAGGCCCATCAGCACACTTTCCACGTGTGACGGAAAGACCTTTTTGCCACCGACGTTGATCAGATCGACCGCCCGCCCCGTGACCCGGAAATAGCCCTCGTGCTCCTCGGCCAGGTCATGGGTGATCAGGTAGCCGTCGCTCGACAGGTCACCGGCGCTGGCAAGGTAGCCAAGCATGTTGGTTGCGCCGCGCACGTGCAGAATGCCGTCGACCACCCGCAGGCTGTAGTTCGGGTCTTCGATCTTCATCCACGCGCTGTCGCCGGCCTTGCTGCGGCACGGCAGCACGCCGATCTCCGACATCCCGTACAACTGCTGCAATTGCACGTGCGGCATGACGTTGGCAATGCGCTGGATGGATTCCGGTGAACTCGGTTCGGAGCCGAAATAGATGCGCTGCAGACTGCTCGTGTCCCACTTCTGGAAGACCCCGGTGATCGTCGCCAGGTTCAGCAGCGTCGGCGAAACGTGCAGGGTTTGCACGTTGAACGATTCGATGCAGCGACCGACCTCTTGCGGCGAGCGCTCATTGGGCAGAATCAACGTGCCATGGGTGGCGAGCGCCTGCAGCACGGTCACCAGGCCGCCGATGTGATCGAACAGCAGAAACGCCAGAATCGCACCGCAGTGTTCGGCACTCAGGTAGCGCTCGAAGAACGGCGCGATGCTGTGCACCACGCCTTTTGCCGGGCCTGTCGAGCCTGAAGAAAACACAATGAAACCGGCCTGACGCCGCGACAGCAGTCCGTCTACAGTCGGTGGCACGACAGGGTTGGCGTGCTGGACAACCGCCAACTCCGGCGTCCCGCCGATAACGGAAAACCTCGCGCCCGCCGCACCCGCCAACTGCGCGAGCTGTTCCTCGCCCTTGGGCACAGACAGCGCCACCACGTTGTTGTGCAGCCACAACGCGAACAGCATGCAGACGCTGTTGAAGCTGTAGTTGTCGACCAGCAGTACGCAGGAATCACTGACGGATTTTGCCGCCAGTTCCGCGCTGTACACGCTTATCTGCGCGTGCAACTGGTCATAGGTAAAGCGGCCCTCATCGCTGACGATTGCCGGTTGGCTGCCGGCGCTTTTCAGATGAGCCAAAAATGCTGCTACTTGCATACCCAACCCTCCCGCTCGATCAAACGGCCTGAACTGAAGCTTGCGCCGCAGACAACCGGTCCATGATGTAGGCGATCAGCGTGCCCAGTGTGGCAAACGGCGTGGCGGTTTCGGGCAGGTCGGTTGTATCGGCCAGACGCACCTCAACGCCAAGCTGGCTGCGCAGTTTTTCCTCGACATCGACAATGATCGAGACCAGGGTCAGGGAATCGATGCTGCCGTCCACGCCGTAAAGGCGACTGTCTTCGCCACGGGACAAATCGATCGGGGTGCCCAGCAACAGATCCTGTTGCCGAACGGCTGACTCGGTCAGCGCTTTGACTTGATTGAACATTCCAACATTCCTTTATTGGCTGATGCAGGTCCCTGCATTCACTACGCTTGAGACAATGGCGAGTGCGTTTTCTGGTGATCGGCCAGCGCCGTGCGCATGTCGACGAATATCCCGCTCTTGATCCCATAGGCATCGGGCGCGTCAATCACCGCCAGCATGTCCTTCGCGCGTTGCGCAGGTGACACCATGTAACCGGGCGCCAGGGCTCGTTGCTGCAGCGACTTGAGGTCGGCGAAGTCGGCGGTGCGCTGGCTGAAGCTCACCTGCCGGGACAGACCGGTATCAACGTTGCACAGACCGAGCACCGCGAAGAAGACCTGCGGATTTTCCTCGGCGTAAACACCGCCCAATGCCGCCAGCGCGGCTTTCGACAGGCTGTATGGCAGCGTGCCCGCGCGAAAGCGCACGCCCGCCATCGAGGCTGACAGCACGCATGTCGTCGGGCGCCGGGAAGACGACAGCACGAGGTCAAGCATGGCTTTATTGGCCAGCACGTTGACGTTGAGCACATGCTGCAGCTCATCCAGCGAGAATTCCGCACCACGCCCGGGGACGTTGCCGCTGACCCCGGCATTCAGGAAAACCCTGTCGACGCCCTGTTCCAGAACGCTGGCAAAGTTGTCCTCGAACAGCTCGTCCATCGCGCTCGGCCGGGACAGATCGAACGACCGAAAATGGAAGTCCGGATAGTCCATCAGGCCATAGGGCTGACGACGCGAAGTGCCGAAAACCGTATGCCCGTTTTGCAAATGAAGCAGCGCCAGCGCCTCGCCGATGCCGCTGCTCACGCCCGTGATAAACACCCGCAGGCTGGCCTTCTCGCGAGATTCTGCAGTCGGGTTACGCGTTACGGTGTGCATCAGAATTTACCGGCCGAAAAGCCGCCATCGACCGGCATCACCGTACCGGTGACAAACGACGATGCGTCACTCAGCAGCCAGAGGATTGCGGCGGAAATCTCGCCGGGATTGGCGAAGCGCTTCATCGCCGTCACTTGCAGCTTGTGCCGGGTGGACTCCGGGTTGGCTTTCAGGCGCTCTTCCGAGTTCATGCCGCCCAATGTCGGCCCGGGGCATACGGCGTTGACGCGAATCGAATGCCGCTCAGGCAGGGCTTCTTCAGCGCATTCAATCGCGCAGACCTGGGTCAGCATGTTCAGCGCAGCCTTGCTGGTGGAATAGGCGCTTTGTTTGGCAACCCCCAGCAAACCGGCGCAAGACGAGACGTTCACGATCGAGCCACCCGCGTGCTTCGAGATCAGATTGGTTTCGTGCTTGAGCAACAGCAGCGGGCCCAGCAGATTGATTTCCAGTACGCGCTTCCAGTCAGCGAAATCCATGTCGCGAATCGGCGCGTGTTTTGAGGTGACGCCGGCATTGTTGACGGCCAGATCGAGTCGACCGTGCCTGTCGTTGATGAGGCGGAACAGCTCGATCACCGAGGCTTCGTCGGTGACGTCGCTGCGGATGAACGTGCAGTTTTCGCCGAGACGACTTTGCGCGGTCAGGCCATCGTCTTCGTTGCGGCCGGTGATGTAACAGATGCAGCCGGCTTCGATCAGCTTCTGGCTGACATCAAAGCCGATCCCACGTGTGCCCCCGACAACGAGAGCGATCTTGGCGGTGAAGTTCATTGCAGGTTTTCCTCATAGTGCTGTTGGAGTTGTTCTGGCCGGCGGTAGGCAGGATTGACGCAGCAATACACGCGCTCGGCCATGGGCTCTTTTTTGTCGCGGAAACAAAACGCATCGCCTCGGCAGCGGTTGAGCTGATCGGCTCGCCCCGCCAGTTGCTTGGCGACGAAGTCGTTGTCGGCGAGCATGGCGCGGCCGAACCCGACGAAATCGGCATCGCCACTGGCGATGATTTCATCGGCTTGCGCCACATCCGCGACCGAACCGGTAAAGCCCAGCGGAATCCGCACGAAACGCTTCAGATAGCGGCAGCCTTCCCGCGACATGGCCAAGGCCTGTCCGGTATTTTTGAAAAAGAAACGGAAGGTCTCGCTGATGCCCAGCGAACAGGTAATCGCTGCGACCCCACTGGCCTCCAGCGCGGCGACGACATCACCCAACAGCGCGGCGTGCTGCCCTTCTGCACCGAGGCCGTCATCCATGCCCAGGCGCACAGTGACCGCGACCTTGTGATCGGTGGCCTGGCGGATCCCGTCGACAATCGAAAGCAACAGCCTGGCGCGCTTGAGCGGCGTGCCGCCCCAGTCATCCACGCGCCGGTTGGTCTTTGGCGAAAGGAAGCTGCTGATCAAATAGCCGTTGGATGCCTGTAGCTGGATCAACGTGGCACCGGCCTGTTGCGCATAGCGGGCGGCGACGCAGAACTGTTCGATGCAGCGCTGGATCTGTACCTCCGTCATCGCCACTGCCCGTGCCTCGGGGTACGCACTGAGGATGCTCGGCGACGCGATGGCGCTGGGGGTCAGAATGATTCCCTGCTTCGACGGCAGTGACTGCGGCCCGTAATGCTGCAGTTGCACGCCCAACGGGAAACCACGCGCCCGCGCCGCTTCAAACAGCGGCCGCAGGGCCTGCGCGTGGGCCGCCGAAGTCAGACGCAGACCACGGCTGTTGTAGCGTGCATCGGCGTCGACGCTGGCATTGCCGAGAAAGCCAAAACCGGCACCGCCGTCCATCAAAGCTTGATAGACCGAGAAAAACGCCGGTTGCGGGAAGCCGTGTTCGTCACACAGATCCATGCCGAGCGAGGAAAAATACAGTCGATTTTTCGCCACTGCCTGCGTGCCGAAATGCAGCGTTTGGGTGGCCGCCTGGAAAGTCGGGGTTGCCACGATCATTGCTGCAAGGCCGCAAGGGCCGGCTCATCGAGGTGGACAAAGCCGCGCTTGATCATGTCGCTGATCACTTGCAAGCCGTTGAAATCTACCTGGGCGAATTTCCACGAAGAATGCTCGCCCTGCCCGACGCGGCGGATGCCGGCGGTAAAACTCAATTTGCCTTCATAGACGATGTGCAGAGTGACCGGCTCGGACATATCCGCCGTTGTCGTCACGCAACCGCTCTTGCCCAGGCCCAATAGCTGCACTTCAACTTTGCGCCCCTGCGCGTCGCTGATCGTGCAGGCCAGCTTCAACGGTTGCAGCGGTGCAAACCAGTCGTTGCAGTAGATGAAAATATTGCGGGTTTTTTCGAACAGCGGCATGTCGATCACGGTGGCTTTGGTGTCGACGGTGGCGAACAGGGTCTGACGTTGATAGAACGCGACGCGCAGATGGATTTTCTTCGGCGACGTGGCATCGCTCGGGGTCATGTTGTCGACCACCAGTTCGATCGGATACATCAGCTCTGCGTAAGCGAAAAAACTCGCGTTCAGCTCATTGACGCTGACGGTGACGGCACCGCGCGCATGATCGGTGTGGTGATACAGATGGTGATAAACCGCTTGCCGCGCCGCCTCGATGAACATCGTCCCCGGCACATGTTCGTGCGCCTTGCGATAGAAGAAATAATTGTCGGCGTTATTGATGAAGCGGAACGAACTGGCGCGGCGAATCGCCGGGATCGATTCGCACAGCGCGGCCACGCTGGTTTCCAGGCTGTCGCTGCGGATTCCAGCTGCCTCCAGTTGTGCGGCGACGATCTGATAAGGCAGCGCCCTCAGCCGATTCCATTCATCATCGGCACGAACTTCTTCCATCCGGTTCTTTTTCTGCAGCGCTGGCGCAATCTCGAAGCGGCGTGGCAGGTAGGCGCCTGCAGCGTAATTGCGTACCAACGGGTTATGCCCGTTAGCTTCAACCAGTGTGTCGTTCACATACAGCGGCAGCGCGTCTCTGGGGGCGCCAATCAAAACGTCGTCAGCCGAACCTTTGTGCAGGAGGTCGGGCGCAATGCTGTCGTTATTCATCGTTATCAGCTCATCTCGGTAGTTGTTTTATTTGTTGTTCTGCGGGGCTGGCGTAGCCTTCGGTCAAGAGGCTTCCATCACGTCGCGCTCTTCTTCGCTCAGTTGCCTGGCGATGACGGTGGATGGCTGCCATGACTCGACACCGTGAATGACCGGCTTGTCCGCCAGAATCTGTTCGATGAGTTCTTTCTCGCGCAGTCGCGCCGCCGCAATCGAGCGCTGCTTGACGTGGCCGTAGCCGCGAATCGAATCCGGCAGATTTGCCCAGGCGACGAACGCCGACAGATTCTCCGAGTTCAATTTCGGTAACAGGCGTTGCAGGGTTTGCTCGTAGTCATTGAGCAAGCGACGCTCTTCGCGGCGTTCGGCAGAGAAGCCCAGCGGATCGAACCGGGTGTTGCGCAACACCCGGCCCTTGGCCAGGACCTTCAGCAACGGCAGGATCCAGCCGGAAAACGCGATCTTTTTCGGCTCGCCGGTGCTCTCCTGGTTCTTGCGCAGCAGCGGCAAGGCAAAGTGAAATTTCAGGCGAACGCCGCCATCGAAGCGGGCCTTCAGCGAGTCGGTGAAACTGCGCGTGGTGAGCAGCCGTGCAACCTCGTACTCGTCCTTGTAAGCCATCAGCTTGAAGAGGTTGCGTGCCACTGCCTGGGTCAGCGCGCTGTCATTACCGGCCGCCGGTAGCGCTCGCAGTTGCTCGATGACCTTGCGGTAACGCGCCGCATACGCTGCATTCTGGTAGCTGGTGAGGAATTCGCTGCGATGGTTGATCAGTTGTTCGAGGCTTTCGTGGCGACCGCGCATGTCGCTGATGTCGCGGATCGCAATCGTCGACACGGCATCCATGGGTTGCTCCAGGTAAGGCGCGACAAAAGCTGAATCCTGCGCCCACAACCGGCCCCAGGCGAAAGCCAAATGGTTGGTCGCGGCGCTGCCGGCCAGATCAATGGCTTTTTTCAGCGCCGGCAGCGACACCGGTATCGTGCCCTTCTGCCACGCGTAACCGAGCAACAGCATGTTGGCTTGCATCGGGCTGACCAGGCTGTTCGCCAACTCCCCGGCATCCAGGCTGTGAAAGTGTTCGGCGCCGACTTTCTGCTGCAGAAATGTTTGAATCGCGTCGGTTTCTATACCCAGTCCGGTATTGCGCAACATTGCGCCAGTCTGGGTCAGGGCACTGTTGGCGATGACCACGGTTTTGTCCGGTCGCAGCGTTGCCAGCGCATCGTCTTCACTGGCCACGACCAGATCGGCCGCGAGTAGCAGGTCGGCACCGCCGATGTCGATGCGGTGCTGGTGCAACGCATCGGCGTCGCCAGCCAGACGTATGTGGCTCAACACGGCGCCGCCCTTTTGCGCAAAACCGGTAAAGTCGAGCACGCTGACCGCACGTCCGTCGAGGTGGGCGGCCATGGCAATCGCCCGCGCCACGGTCACCACACCGGTACCGCCAACACCCGCCAGGAGCATTTCATACGGCAGGTCGAGCGCACGCGCGACTGGCGGCAGCGCCAGCGCTTCGGCCCGCGCCAGCACCTGGGCGCTGTCGGCGAGTTTGCGCGGTCGTTGCCGCAGCTTGCCGGTCACTGTCACAAAGCTTGGGCAGAAGCCCTTGATGCACGACAGATCGGTGTTGCACGAGTGCGGATCGATGCGGCGCTTGGCACCGAACGAGGTTTGCACCGGGATCACCGACAGGCAGTTGGATTTGACCTGGCAGTCACCGCAACCTTCACAGACCGCTTCGTTGATGACCACTTCAGTCTTCACCAGCGAGGCCGGCAATTGCTTCTTGCGTCGACGACCTTCGACGGCACAGACCTGATCGAAAATCAGCACGCTGACGCCACGGGTCTCGCGCAGTTGCAACTGCACTTCTTCGAGCTTTTCACGGTGAAAGACTTCGATGCCCTGAGGCAGACTGTCATGCGCCTGGTACCGCTGCAGGTCGTCCGCCACCACCACGATTCGCTGCGCGCCTTCGGCCTTGAGCAGTTCAACGGCTTTCTTCACCGTGAGCTTGCCGTCGATCGGCTGGCCGCCGGTCATGGCCACCGCGTCGTTGTAGAGCAGCTTGTAGGTGATGGTCGCGCCGGCCGCGATGGCCTGTCGCACCGCGAGGAATCCGGAGTGAAAAAAGGTCCCGTCGCCGATGTTCTGGAAGATATGCGGGGTCTGTACGAACGGTGCCTGGCCCAGCCAGTCGACCCCTTCTCCACCCATCTGCACGCTGCCGGTGGTCGAGCGTTCAGGCATGCGCGCGGCCATGGCATGGCAACCGATGCCGAGCCGCGCTTCACTGCCCTTGGGCACCTGAGTGGAGGTGTTGTGCGGGCATCCGGAACACAGATAAGGCGTGCGCCGGATCCACTCTTCAACTCGCGAGACGCTGGGCAGGCACCAGAAATCCGGGAGACTCAGGTCAATGCCCATGCTTTGCAGACGCTGCTTGAGCAGTACGGCGATGCGCGACGGACGCAGCTCTTCGTGATCCGAGATCAGTGGTTGGCCGTGTTCGTCGGTCTTGCCGATGATCACCGCACGCTGGTCATGCGCAGCGTTGTAGTACTTCTGTTTGAGCTGCTCTTCGACAATCGCTTGCTTCTCTTCGATGATCAGCACATTGCCGGCGCGTCGGGTCCAGGCGTCCAGCACAGGCGACAGCGGATAGACCAGGTTGATCTTGAGCAGCGCGACGCCGGCGTTTTCCAGTTGCTCAAGGGAGATACCACATTGCTGCAAGGCCTGGCGCACGTCGCCATACGCCTTGCCCACCGCACCGATGACCAGCGTCGGCCGGGCGGGCGCGGTGACCGCGGTATCGATCGGGTTCGCCAAGGCAAAGGCGCGGGCGGCGTCGAACTTGAACGCGGTCCGGCGCTCGATCTGCATGCCCGGCAGGTCCGGCCAGCGCCAATGCAGCCCGTCTGGTCCCGGATTGATCTCGGGGGTGACGAATTCGGGTAGCGGGATCGATTCAACGGAGGCAGTTGCCTCGACGGTTTCGGTGATGGCCTTGAAGCCCACCCACAATCCTGAAGTGCGTGACAGCGCCCACCCCCACAGACCGCAGCGTTCGTAATCATCAAGGCCTGCCGGATGAATCACCGGCAAACCCCAGGCGATCAGCGTGCGGTCGGATTGATGCGACATCGATGACGACACGCAACCGTGATCGTCACCAGTGACCACCAGAACCCCACCGTTGGGCGACGAGCCATAGGAACTGCCGTGCTTGATCGCGTCACCGGAGCGGTCGACCCCGGGCCCCTTGCCGTACCACATGCCGAACACGCCGTCATACAGACGCTGCGGATCAGTTTCGACGCGCTGCGTGCCGATCAGGGCCGTGGCTGCCAGATCTTCATTGATCGCGGGCAGAAAACGGATGTTCGCACTCTCCAGAACAGCCTTGGCCTTGACCAGCTCGCGGTCGACACCACCCAGCGGTGACCCTCGGTAGCCACTGACGAACCCCGCCGTGCGAATGCCGTTGGATCGATCCAGTTCAGCCTGGGACAGCAGCAACCTCACCAGCGCCTGCTGGCCACTCAAAAAGACCCGTTCGTTGGGCAGTGCGTGTTCCCGGCAGTAGATCGAGCGACTGTCATACCGCTCGATACGCGACAATGGCGCCTGAGTCTCATCAGTCGCGAGTTTGTCCGGTTGCAGCCGTTGGCGTTCTGAATCAATGGAATCCAAGTACACAGTTTCAAATCCTTATGAAAACTTCACATTAAATGTGCTTAATTGCGCACTACAGCAGAGGTTGCATCAAAACACTTGATCACTACTCGACGAATTCACGAGGTATAAGCACTTGAATAGCGCGCGCAAAAAAAATGCACTCGCACGGCTCCGCGACTTATCGAGAACCGATCGATTTTTTTGTACTTTCGTTATAAACGCGGCACGAAATCCAAGTACAAAACTTCAAATCATTATGAAATCTTTACTTTGAAAGTTGTATTTATCTCGATAGCGAGTACAACTTCAGGCTGCACTGAAGTCGTCGTCAAGAGCCGTTCAAAAACGCGTCACCTGCGGTTTTGGAAGCCAACAGACCGCAAAGGGGTTTTCGATTTTTCAGGAAGATGAACTCGTCTGAACCCGCGGCTTCCCGGGGCTCTATCGAGTGACTGCCATGAATTTGGCGACGCCATAATGACGCCAGGATTTCAGTCGACGCATGATCTTGCGTCACGCTGCGACCGATATGGGGAATGAGGTGAAATCGCAGAGATTCCGATCCAATGGAGTCCAGATACAAAGTTTCAATTCCTTGTGAAAACTTCTCGCGACCATCCTGGTCGCTTTATTACAGCCGTTATATACAGCCAGCATCTCGGGTGAAAAATAGTAGATTCGGAGCCTTCAGCTTGTCAATCGCTGTAACAAACATTTAATCAGAAACTGACCATTACGAACTATCCAGTTCACGTAACTGCTTGGCGTAATACTGGCATTGCGAGCTTCGCATTATCGACCACCCGCGCACTCGCCGATCAAGACTGAATGGATCTTCCAATTAAAAACTTCGCCCATCGCCAGCGATTATCGAGTTATCGCGCAATGGCTCGGCAATATCACGCGCATTACATCAAGTCCAAAGTATTGCTTTTCATAACCAGATAATTGGCGAAGCGTCTTTGGCCGGAAAACAATTCCACGGCGCCTGACACTCTTCAACGCAAGACCTCGCGCGCCCATCAAAAGACATTAACCGCAAATCGCCCCCCCGAAAGTGCCAGTGGTGTGACAGGAACTCAGCCCTTATCCTTGTCACCCCCGCCGTACCGTTGTCAGGAGTAACCCCCATGCCCCATGAAGGCAATCTGTTGCAAGCCGCCGTCGTTTTTCTGTTCGCGGCCGTGCTCACCGTGCCTTTGGCCAAACGTCTGCAATTGGGTGCCGTGCTCGGTTATCTGTTTGCCGGGGTGATCATCGGCCCGTCGGTGCTCGGCCTGATCGGCAATCCGCAAAGCGTCGCGCATATTTCCGAACTCGGTGTGGTGTTGCTGTTGTTCATCATTGGCCTTGAGTTGTCGCCGCGACGCTTGTGGGTGATGCGCAAATCAGTGTTCGGCGTCGGCCTGGCGCAAGTGCTGCTGACCGCTTCGGTGATCGGCGTGCTGGCGTTGTCGGTGTTTGGCCAACCGCTGAACAGTGCGATTGTGCTTGGCCTCGGTCTGGCGCTCTCATCCACGGCATTCGGTCTGCAAAGTCTGGCCGAACGCAAGGAACTGACCAGCCCCCACGGGCGGCTGGCATTTGCGATTCTGCTGTTCCAGGACATCGCCGCGATCCCGTTGATTGCGCTGGTGCCGATGCTGGCCGGTGGTGCGCACGACACCAGCAACGCCGAGAGTCTGAATCACGCACTGCAAGTGCTCGGCGGTATCGCGGTGGTCGTGGTCGGTGGGCGTTATCTGTTGCGTCCGGTGTTCCGCGTGGTGGCGAAAACCGGTCTGCCGGAAGTGTCGACGGCCACGGCGTTGCTGGTGGTGATCGGTACGGCGTGGTTGATGGATCTGGTCGGTGTGTCGATGGCGCTGGGGGCGTTTCTTGCCGGTTTGCTGTTGGCGGATTCGGAATATCGCCATGAACTGGAAGCGCAGATCGAGCCGTTCAAAGGGTTGCTGCTCGGGCTGTTTTTCATCAGTGTCGGCATGGGCGCCAACTTGAGTTTGCTGCTCAGCGCGCCGATCACCGTGTTGGGGCTGACGCTGCTGTTGATCGGTTTGAAGTTACCGCTGCTGTTCGTCGTCGGGCGCCTGGCCGGTGGCTTGAACAAGGTCAGTGCGATTCGCCTTGGCATCGTGCTGGCAGCCGGTGGTGAGTTCGCTTTTGTGGTGTTCAAGATTGGTCGTGATCAGGGTCTGTTCGAACCACGCCTGTATGACTTGCTGGTGCTGACCATCACCCTGTCGATGGCGGTAACACCGTTGTTGCTGTTGATTTGCGCGCGGCTGGTCAGCCCGAAAGTGCAGCCGGTGGAAGTGCCGGAAAAATACCGTGAAATCGACACTGACACCCCGCGTGTAGTGATCGCCGGCATGGGCCGGATGGGTCAGATCGTGGCGCGGATTCTGCGTGCGCAGAACATCAAGTTCGTCGCGCTGGACACCTCGGTGGAAACCATTGAACTGTCGCGCAGCTTTGGCGGTGTGCCGGTGTTCTACGGCGACCCGATGCGCCCGGAAATCCTCAATGCGGCCAAGGTCGGCGAGGCGGAATATTTCGTGATTGCCACGGACGACCCGGACACCAACATCAAGACCGCCGAGGTGGTGCGCAAGCTGTATCCGCACATGAAGATCATCGCTCGGGCACGTAACCGTCAGCATGTGCACCGCTTGGTCGATGTCGGCGCGGAAGCGATTCGTGAAACCTATTACTCGAGTCTGGAAATGAGTCGACGCACCTTGGTCGGCCTCGGTTTGACCCAGGCCCAGGCCGATGCACGGATCAAGCGCTTCAAGCACCACGACGAACAGGTGCTGGAGGCACAGCACGCGATCTACGACGACGCGGCCAAAGTCCTGCAAACCGCCCAGGAAGCCCGGGCGGAACTGGCGCGGTTGTTCGAATCGGATCAGCTCGAAGAAGAATCACGCCAAACCTGAGCCACACCCGATTGTTCCCACGCTCCGCGTGGGAATACAGCCCGGGACGCTCTGCGTTCCAATTCGCAAGCTGGAACGCGGAGCGTCCCTTGAGGCATTCCCACGCGGAGCGTGGGAATGATCATCTTGCCAAGGTCAGACCAGTTCCAGTTCCAGCTCCTGTTTGACCGGCGCGACTTCAAACCGATCCGCCAGAAACGGTGTGATATCCAGCGGCAGCGGTTCATCGTTGACCAGTTTGTCCAGCAGCACGCCGGTAATCGCCGACGTCAGAATCCCGGTGCGGAAATGCCCGCAGGCATTCAGATAACCCTCCACCCCGCGCATCGGCCCGAGAATCGGCAACTCATCCGGCGAACCCGGGCGCAACCCCGCCCACGTACGCTTGAGGTTGACGTCTTTCAGCTCCGGCAGACACCGCACTGCGCCCTGCACCAGCCCGGCGATTTCCGGGTAGGTGGTGGTGACGTCGAAGCCTTTGTCTTCAGTGGTGCTGCCGGTCAGGATCTCGCCGTTGTCCTTTTGCGCCACGTAGCAGTCGCTGGTGGTCAGGCAGCCGTTGAGGATTTTCGGCATGCGCTCGGTGAGCAGAATCTGGCCTTTCACCGGTTTCACCGGGATGCGAATCCCCGTCGCCCATTCGCTCAGATCCGCCGCCCAGGCACCGCCGGCGTTGATCAGCGTCTTGCAGTGGAATACGCCCTCTTCAGCCGTCTGCACACCGGTGACGCGGCTACCGTGGTGCAACACGCCGGTGACGTTGGTGTTGACGAAAATGTCGACGCCGTTCTGCCGCGCGCCTTCCATGTAGGCATCGGCGAGGCGGAACGGGCTGACCTGGTGATCGCAGAGAAATTCCAGTGCCCCACGTGCTTCATGGCTGACGCTCGGTTCAGCCTCGCGCAGCGCCGCCTGATCAAGCCAGCGCACCTGGTCGGCCAGGTGCGGAATGCAGCCGACGATGTGCTCGGCGTAGAGCCGGTCTTCGTCGTCGTAGATGACGAATTTCAGCCCGGTCTTTTCGAACTTGAAATCCATCCCGTGATTGTCTTTCAGCTCACGGTGCAGCGCCGGGTACAACGCGTTGGACTGCAAGGCAAAATCGAAAAACGACTCCGGCAGAATGTGCGGTGTGCTCGCGTCCACGGCGACCGCCGCGCCCTGGGTTTCGCGTTTGCGGTTGGCCGACATCATGCGGAAGAAAATCACCCCGCAACCGAGGCCGACCGACTCACCGATCGCCCACAAACCGCCGGCCGAGGCACGGGTCGCGTTGCCCGGGCGCTTGGCGTCGATCAGTGCGACCTTGAGGTTTTTGCGCTTGGACAGTTGATAGGCGCAGGACGCCCCGATCACGCCACCACCGGCGATGACCACGTCGTAGAACTTACTCATGGGCAGCGGCCTCCGTGCCGATGGACTGGAACGCGGAAAAGGGAATCGGATCGATCGGGAAACGCGGGCGCAGCCAACCAACGTCCTTGCGTCCGGTGGCCTGGCGCAGGCGGTCGCTGCAGTAGCCGACGCACATCCGTCCCTGGCAATCGCCCATGCTCACGCGGGTGCGCATTTTCAGACTGGCGATGTCTTGCACGCCCTGCTCCAGCGCCAGGTCGATGTCGGCGCGGGTGGCGTGTTCACAGCGACAGATCACCGTGTCGGCGGCGGGCAATGCAGTCTGGCCGACGCCACGTTCGGTGTAGCGATCCACGGCGGCGCGGAAACGCACGATGGCTTTGAGTTTGCTCAAGTAGCGGTCGCGACGAACCCGCGCCAGCTCTTCTTCGAGCACTCCGCGCTGCAGCAGAATCGAGGTAGCTGCGATCTTGCCGGCGAGCATTGCCGCTTCACCACCGCGAATCCCGCCCATGTCTCCGGCCAGATGCACGTGAGGTTCGTTGCTTTGCTGCCAGACGTTGGCGTTGGCGCGCAGATAACCGTCGTCGCTGAAGCCATGATCCAGGCCCATCTGCTGACTCAGTTGGGTGCGCGGAATAAAGCCGTAACCGACCGCGAGGGTCTTGGCTTCGAAGCGCTCGACGCGGCTCATGTCTGGTTCCCACGTGGCCGAGTACGGCGCGACGCTGACGCTTTTCAGCTCGCCCTCGCCGTGCGCTTCGACCACGCCCCAACCGTAGTTCATCGGGATGCCGTGCAGTTTCAGGTAGGCGAGCATGCTCAAACCGTCGAGAAACAGCTGCGGCTTGTTCAGCAGCGCCAGACTTTCACGGGCAATCTTGCCGAACGCACAGGCTTCATACACGCCCGCGACGCTGACGCCCGAAGCGTGCAACTGCGTAGCCACCAGCGGCAGCAACGGCCCGGTGCCGGCGATGATCACCGGCCCCTGCGGCTTGACCACGCCGCTTTTGATTTGCAGTTGCAGGCCGCCGAGCATGATCACCCCCGGCAATGTCCAGCCGGGAAACGGCACGCTGCGTTCGTGGCAACCGGCAGCCAGGAGCAATTGCGGATACTCGATTTCGTGCAATTGCTCGTCGCCATCCAGCACCACCAGCGCGCGGGTGCCTTCGGCGCCGACCACACGATGGTTGAGGCGCACGTCGATCAGCCCGGCCTGCTCCTGAAAATCACCGTGCAGTTTGCCCAATGCTTCGGAGTAACGCGGGCCGAGATAATCCAGTTGCACGCCATCACGCAGCGGCCCGCGATAAACCACGCCGCCAAGCCGCGATGCTTCTTCAAGCAAGGTGCAGCGCACACCGTGGCGCGCCAGTTCGATGGCCGCTGCCATCCCCGCCGGGCCACCGCCGACAATCACCGGTTGCAGGTTCATACGACCTCCTGCGCAGTGATGCGGTTGACCTGGGTTTCAATCTGCATGCCGTCGCGCACGACGGTCTGACAGGCACGGCGTTTGTGCCGGCCATTGATTTTCACCAGGCAGCACTGGCACACGCCCATGCCGCAGTAGGCGCCGGTGATCTGGTCGTGATCATTACGGGCAATCTGGCGAACGCCGAGGGACTGGATAACGCTGAGGACGGTTTCACCAATGGCGGCGGTGACCGCTTGGCCGTTGATATGGACGGTCATATCCGCCTGCGCCAACGGCTGGATATCGAAAGTTCTTTCTTGGCAGTGCATTGCGATGTTCATCCGTGAAAGTTCGGTTGAGGTGGTGTCAGCTCCTTGCTGCACTACACCGGGTCGACGCGTTTATTGTTGCTGTGATTGGGGCGTCGACACGGGTACTCCGTCAGCGCAACAAGGTGCGCGTGAAGCACTGTAGTTCATACCTCAGCAAAGGCCTGGATCATTTACGTTAGGCGATCTCGCCGCAGAAAATATTGATCCAGGCCAGTGAAAACGATTGGATTGTCCAACGATCAGTTGGAGAAGACGAACTGCCCTTTGATCTTTTTTGCACCGAAGAACCCCAGGTCAGGAAACAGCAGGTTTTTCAGCCAAGCGACGAAAAAGACCATGGCCAACGTGATCGCTACGCCAATCACCGTGCCTATCGGATCTTCGCCATAGTCCTTGAACATACGTGGCATCTGGGTGATGGAGAGAAATACATACACGGTGTAGGCCTGCGCCACGTTGCGGTAAAAGCCCCAAGCGAACAGCAAAGGTACGACACCGGCAAACAACCCCATGCCGATGGCCCAACCGGTGCTGATCGTCAGACCGAGGAAATAACCGCCCACCAGCCCGATCAACGCCTGGATATAGGTCAGCCCGAGCAGCACCTTTATCTTGCCGGCGTGACGATCAATCAGTTCTGGATCGGGCCACGAGCCGATCAGATACGCCAGCACCTTGTCCTTGACTGCGCCGCCGGACAACGCCTTGAAGGTTTCGGTTTTCGAGCGACCGGCGTTGAGCATCTCGCTCACCTGACGTTTGATTTCCTTCTTGTTCAACGTTCTCATCCTTAATCAGAGGTCTATCGAAATACAGCACAGCGCGGATTCTCGCCTTGTTGCCCGCCAGAAAGCAAAAAGCCGCTTCCACCCGAAGGTGGAAGCGGCCGAGGCATGGGCCTCAATGGAGCAATCAGTGCACGAACAGGGCGATCAGGATGATGATCGGGATCGGTACGCCGAGGAAAAACAGCAGTAATGAGCGCATGGTCATGCTCCTTGTTTAACGGACTGGAGTGGTCGTGGTGTAGGTGTCGACTTCTACGTACTCAACGGCATCCCGACGACGACCGCCGTAAGTAGCCGCGAGGCTGGCGAAGAACGCACCGGCCAACAGCGAGATGAACATCCACAGCGAGGTCCAGGCAGCGACTTTCGCAGCGGTGTCGGCGGCTTGTTGAGCTTTCAGTTTGGCGTCGGCCAGGGCTTTCTGAGTGCGGGCGTAGATTTCATCGACGCGGCGCTCGGCATCGGCCTGAGTCAGGTTGGTCCGCTGGGCGACCAGTTGCGCCAGGTAGGTACGGTCTTCGGCACTCAGCTGACCGTTGGCCAGGCTTTGTGCAAAGATCCGCGCCACGGCGCCATGCGCTGCGTCATCGCTGACCGAGGCTGGACGGTCATCGCGAAACAGGCTGTCGATGTAGTAACCGTACTGGTTGCTGTCGGTGTTGGCCGCCGCAGAACCGGCCGCTTGGGTCATGGCGCTGGCAGCACCGCCAGCGACACTGGCACCGGCCTGCACACCACCACTGATCACGCTGCTGACCGAGCCGACCACCAGCACCGCGGTGACCAACGTCGCCACACACCAGGCAAGGAAGCCGTGCGCGGTGTCACGGAAATACACTTCGTCACCGTGCATGTTCGCCCACTTCACCCGCAGGCGACCGGCGATGTAGCCACCCATGCCGGAAGCGATGATTTGCGTCGCCGCCAGCCAGACGATTGTCGAAATGCCCAGGCCCTTGGCGCTGACGCCCTCTCCGGCCCACGGTGAAACGGCAGAGAAACCCAAACCAAACCCGAGCAGGACTAAAATCATCGACAGTGCAGCGGCAGCCGCAGCACCGGCGAAAATCGCGCCCCAGGACACGCCCGAAACGCTGCTCGACTCTTCAACGGCGGGATAAAACCCATCAGGGGATCTATTCATTGTTGTTCTGCTCCAGGCATGAAAAATGGTGTTACAACTCGTCAGCAGATGAATTGCAGTGACCGTGCCAGTCGCGATAAATAAATAAATCTCTTATTTTCAATCAGTTAGAAAGAATGAACTTCCTCGGACCATGCAAATTGCAACAAGGACCGAATAACAGCGGGTTTTATGCATTGGCACAAATGCCAGTTATTTACGTTTGTAGCTTTTGTTGCCGCTAGGCGTCAGGCAATACACCCCGCCACGTGGGCCAGTGCAAAACGATCCCGTGCCGCAGGCGCAACCATCATCACTTTGCAGGAGGTTTTGTGGACGGGCCTGCTGGGGCTCGCCAAACATCGCCGCGCAGCTTTTCTTCGAGCCGCTGATGGAACCGTCATTGCACAGGAACAGGTCGCCATCGCAGCGAGCGATCCCGCCTTTTTTGCCGGAACACGGCGTATTGGCCGCCCATGCCGAAGCGCTGAACAGCACCAGCAACAGACCGGTAATTGGCATCCAGCCACGGCGAATGGAAATACGCACGGGACAACTCCTGTAGAGAATTATGGCCAGATGATATCAACGTTCCGGCAAATTAATCCCCAAAGCGCGCAAATGACAGCTACAACATGAAAGTTAATTTAAAGCGTCGCCGGAATTTCTTGGCAAAATGCTGCCATTCCGTTTGAACCGATCAGCAGGCCTGCCTATGACTCGTATCTTGACCATCGAAGACGACGCCGTGACCGCCCGGGAAATCGTCGCCGAACTGAGCAGCCACGGGCTGGAAGTCGACTGGGTCGACAATGGCCGCGAAGGCCTCGACCGCGCCGTGAGCGGCAACTACGACCTGATCACCCTCGACCGCATGCTGCCCGAACTCGATGGCCTGGCCATCGTCACTACCCTGCGCACCATGGGCGTGGCCACGCCGATTCTGATGATCAGCGCGCTCTCCGATGTCGACGAGCGCGTACGCGGCTTGCGCGCCGGCGGCGATGACTACCTGACAAAACCGTTCGCCACCGATGAAATGGCCGCGCGGGTTGAAGTGTTGCTGCGTCGGCAGAACAGCGGCGCCACTCAGGCCACGACGCTGCAGGTCGCCGACCTCGAACTCGACTTGATCAGCCACGAAGCGCGACGTGCCGAACAGGTGCTGACGCTGCTGCCGACCGAATACAAATTGCTCGAATTCCTCATGCGCAACAGTGGCCAGATCCTCTCGCGCATGATGATTTTCGAAGAGGTCTGGGGCTATCACTTCGACCCCGGCACCAACCTGATCGACGTGCACATCGGCCGTCTGCGCAAGAAGATCGACGCCGCCGGCCATGTGCCGCTGATCCGCACCGTACGGGGCTCGGGTTATGTCATTGCCGAACCCGTCTGACGGCTGGCGCTCCTCCAGCAGCCGTTTGCTGGCGCTGTACAGTTCGCTGTTCGTGGCCTGGAGCGCGATCCTTATGGGGGTCATGTATTACGAGGTCTCCGGCTACCTCGACAACCTCGCCAAACACTCGCTGATGCAACGCCAGCACCTGTTTTCGCACTTTCGCGGCGAACAGCTGGAAGACGCCCTCGCCGCCAGCATGACCTTCGACATTCGTGGCATCGACGCTTATGGCCTGTTCGATGCCAACGGCGTTTACCTCGGCGGTGCGTTGCAGCAGATCCCCGAAGGCCTGCCGCTGGACGGCAAGATCCACATGCTTGCCGAATGCGCCGACTCCGACGACCCGACCCTGCCCAATGACAGCTGCGACGCGGTGGCCACGCAAACCCGCGACGGCCGCTGGCTGGTGCTGCTGCGCGACAACGGCTCGCTGTTCGCCGTCACGCGGATCATTTTGCATGCGTTGTTCTGGGGCGTATCGCTGACGATTCTGCCTGGAATCGCCGGTTGGCATTTGCTGCGGCGTCGGCCACTGCGGCGGATCAGAGCCATTCAGGACAGCGCCCAGGCGATCGTGGCCGGCGACCTGACCCATCGCCTGCCACTGTCCAATCGCCGCGATGAACTGGACATGCTCGCGGCCATCGTCAACGCCATGCTGGAGCGCATCGAGCGTTTGATGAATGAAGTCAAAGGCGTCTGCGACAACATCGCCCATGATTTGCGCACCCCGCTGACGCGCCTGCGCGCGCAGTTGTATCGCATGCAGCAGCAGGCCGGCGAAGGCTCGCAGGAAGCAGCGCAACTGGATCTGGTGCTGGCCGAAGCCGACACGCTGATGGCGCGGTTTCGCGGGTTGCTGCGGATTTCCGAACTGGAAGATCGCCAGCGTCGCTCAGGTTTTGTCGAACTCGACCCGGTGCAGTTGCTGGAAGAACTGCATGAGTTTTATCTGCCACTGGCTGAGGAAGGCGAACTGCGTTTCGAGCTGAACATGCCGGAGACGTTGCCGCCGCTCAATGGCGATCGGGCGTTGCTGTTCGAGGCGCTGGCGAATCTGCTGAGCAACTCGATCAAGTTCACCCCACCGGGCGGTACGGTGATGCTGCGCGGGGTGAACGCAGGTGGGCAGACGCGCATTGAAGTGCATGACTCAGGACCGGGAATTCCCGAGGCTGAGCGTGAAGCGGTGTTCCAGCGTTTCTATCGCGCCGAGGGTGGGCAACCGCAGGGTGGCTTTGGCTTGGGGCTGTCGATTGTGGCGGCGATTGTCAGCTTGCATGGCTTCAGTCTTGAAGTCGGCAGCAGCGATCTGGGCGGGGCGAAACTGCTGCTCGATTGCCGGCAGAGCCTGATCGAAAATTCCTGATCCCTGACATGATCGTTCCCACGCTCTGCGTGGGAACGATCATCAACTCAGGCTGGGTAATTGGCTCGCAGTGCCTCGAGGCCACCCTGATAGATACCGCTGAACAGCGCCACCACCTCCTCATCACTCACGCCTTTGGCATTGAAGCGCCCCGACCACGTCACCCGTGCGCCCTGCCCCTGTGCTTCAACCTTGATCGTCGCCAGATAGTCAGTCGCCGGGAACGGTGCCTGTTCAATCGAATAGCTGTAAGTCTTCGCCGCGTTATCGAACACTTGCAGACGCTCGACCACCACAGCGCCGTCAGCGGTCTGCAAGGTGCGCACGCGGCCGCCATCGCTCAGTTCACTGTTGGGTATAAAGGGCAGCCAATCGGGCAGCGTGTTAAAGCCGCCGATCAATTGCCAGACCTGATCGGCCGAAGCCGGAATATCGATGGTTGCAGATGCTGTTGGCATAAATAAACGTCTCTCCAGAATTCAGATAGTCAGGCTGTCGACCACGCCGCCATCGACGCGCAAAGCGGCGCCAGTGGTGGCCGACGACAGCGGCGAAGCAATGTAGGTCACCAGATGCGCGACCTCTTCGACATCCGCTACGCGCTGGATGATCGAGGTCGGGCGGGCCTTGCGTACAAAGGCGTCGGCTTCATCGCGCAGGTTACGCCCGGATTCGGCAGCGGCATCCTTGAGCATGTCTTCGAGGCCATCGGTGAAGGTCGGCCCCGGCAGGATCGCATTGACCGTCACCCCGGTACCAGCCAGACGTTTGGCCAGACCGTGCGACACCGCCAGATTGGCGCTTTTGGTCACGCCGTAATTGATCATGTCGGCCGGTGTGGCGACGCCGGATTCCGAGGACAGGAAAATCACCCGGCCCCAGCCCTGCTCGACCATCGCCGGCACGTAATGCCGAGACAGGCGCACGCCGGAAATCACGTTGACCTCATAGAAGCGCGTCCACTCGCTGTCCGGCGCTTCGAAGAAATCCACGGCGTCGAAGATGCCGAGATTGTTCACCAGAATGTCGGCACGCGGTTCGGCGGCGAACAGTTTCTGCGCGCCTTCGGCGGTGCCCAGATCGGCCGTCAAACCACGCAGTTGCGCGCCCGGCACCTTCTCGCGAATGCTCGCCAGCGCTTGCTCGACCTTGCCGGTATCGCGACCGATCACCACTACCGTGGCGCCGGATTCGGCCAGCGACTGGCTGATGCCCAGACCAATGCCGGCGGTGCTGCCGCTGACGATGGCCAGTTTTCCACTCAGATCAATCTTCATGCTTTCACCTCATCGATTGGCAATGGTGCACGTTCGGAAACCAGTTTGGCGTCGCGCATCGCCTGCCAGAAACCGGCAGGAATAACGGCTGACAATGCGCCGACATCCTCAGCGATACGACCGGGTTTGCTAGCGCCGGGAATCACTGCAGCGACCGCCGGATTGGCCAGCGAAAACTGCAGCGCAGCGGCTTTGATATCGACGTTGTAAGCGGCGGCGATGCGCTTGATCTGCTCGACCTTGGCGATGACCTCAGGGCTGGCCTGCTGGTATTCGAAGTGCGAGCCACCGGCCAGAATGCCCGAGCTGTAAGGGCCACCGACAACGATTTCAACGTTCTGCGCCAGCGCCGAATCCATCAAGCGTTGCAACGGGCGCTCGTGATCCAGCAGCGTGTAGCGGCCGGCCAACAGGAAGCCATCCGGCTGCGCTTCGCTGAGGTCGAGGGTCAGTTCGCACGGCTCGACTTTGTTCACGCCCAGGCCCCAGCCTTTGATCACGCCTTCTTCGCGCAAGCGGGTAAGGACTTTGAACGCGCCGGTGCGGGCCTGATTGAAGTATTCCAGCCATTGATCACCGTAGAAGTCCTGCGCGATGTCGTGCACCCAGACAATGTCGAGGCGATCGGTTTGCAGGCGTTTGAGGCTGTCTTCGATCGAACGCATAGTCGCGTCGGCGCTGTAGTCATTGACGATCTTGTTCGGGCGACCGTGTTCGAAAACCCCGCTCTTCTCGCCGAGATCGCGGGCGGCGGCGTCTTCGACTTCATCGAGAATCACCCGACCGACCTTGCTGCTCAGCACGTAGTCGTCACGTTTGTATTGCTTCAGCGCTTCGCCGAGGCGGATCTCCGACAGACCGGAGCCGTAGAACGGCGCGGTGTCGAAGTAACGCACGCCGGCATCCCACGCGGCATGCACGGTGGCTTGCGCTTCGTCTTCGGGGATGGCGCGGAACATGTTGCCCAGTGGCGCGGTGCCGAAGCCCAGTTGGCCGGGCAGTTTGTCTTTCAAGCTCATGGGTTTTTCCTCAATAGGTTCTGGGTCTGTGTGACCGTTGAGCAGATCCTAGATTGCGACACCGAGACCGTCCAAGACATAATGCGCAGCACTTGAGTCCCTAAAGGTCTGACATGATCGACATCCGCCAATTGCGCTACTTCGTTGTCGTCGCCGAGGAAGAACACGTCGGTCGCGCCGCCGAACGGCTGCATATTTCCCAGTCGCCACTGAGCCGGCAGATCGCCCAGCTCGAAGAGCGCCTGGGTCTGACGCTGTTCGAGCGCAGCCAGCAACGTATTCGCCTGACTCGCGACGGCCAGACTTTTCTTGCCGAAACCCGCGCCCTGCTCACCCACGCCAATCGCCTCGAGTCCCTCGGCAAACGCCTCGGTCGCGGTGAAGAAGGCGGTTTGTGTATCGGCTATATCGAAAACGCCATGCACGCCGGCGTCCTGCCCAATGCCTTGCGCGTGTTGCGTGCGGATCGTCCCAACGTCCATGTCGCGCTGTACAACCTCAGCTCCGCCGAGCAATTGGAAGGCTTGCGACAGCGTAGTCTCGATATCGCCTTGGTGAGTGAGCCGCCGACCGATGACGACCCTGATCTGTTGGGCTTTCAGGTGCTGGATGATCCGATGCTGCTGGCGTTGCCGGAACACCATCCATTGGCGCAACAAGCGGGGTTGAGTCCCGATGATCTGGCTGATCAGGAATGGATCGGCGTGCAGCCGCGTCAGGATGCCAATGATGAGTTCGTCAGCGCCTGCATCCGCGCCGGCTTCACCCCGGATGTGCGCATGCAGGCGACCGAACCGTTTACCGCGCTGGGTCTGGTGGCGTCGGGGCTGGGGATTGCGATGATCCAGAAAGGCCTGAGCCATAACGCACCGCCGGGCGTGGTGCTGCGCGAGCTGCCGTGGCTGACCTTGACCACGCCATTGTGGGCGGCGTGGCACCGGATCAATTTGCGGCCGCTGGTCGAGACTTTCAGGAAAGTCCTGACTGACGACAAGATATCCGCTGACTGACAGGCTCGCTCCCACAGGTTTTGCGGTGGATCTACACTCAACGGATACGCCCCAGCCGTGAGTTGACCATGAAAATGTCCGCACAAATGACCGTCGTCGCGGTACTCGCCACCCTCGCTTATCTGGGGCTGGCCGTGTGGGGCATTGGCGGTGTGGCGATGTTCTTTTCCCATGGCTCGCTGGTGATCGTCGCACTGGCGACGGTGGCCATGGTGATCGCCTCACTGTTCAGCGAGGTCAACCTCAGCTCCGGTGAGCGTGAAGATCGCGCCAATCGCTGGGTGATTCCGGCGTTTGGGGTGATCGGGCTGGTCAGTGGTTTCTTGCCGGCCTATTGCGATCGGGTGAATTTCTGGACAGTAGGCGGTGAAGGCGTGCGCTGGCTCGGCGCGTTGCTGTTCATCATCGGCGGCGCGCTGCGATTGTGGCCGGTGTTTGTGCTGGGGCGGCGCTTCAGTGGATTGGTGGCGATTCAGCCGGGGCATCGGTTGGTCACCGATGGCATTTATCAACACCTGCGTAATCCGAGTTATCTGGGGCTGGTGGTCAATGCCGTGGGCTGGGCGCTGGCATTTCGCTCGGTGGTCGGCTTGATGCTGGCGGCGCTGACGTTGATTCCGCTGATTGCCCGGATTCATTCGGAGGAGGCCCTGCTGCGTGCGCAGTTTGGGGCGGAGTACGAGGCTTATTGCGCGCGCAGTTGGCGTTTGGTGCCGGGGGTTTACTGACCACAGGGCAACACTTAACCCTGTGGGAGCTGGCTTGCCAGCGATAGCGGTAGTTCAGTCAAATTTATAGTGACTGACAGGGCCTCATCGCTGGCAAGCCAGCTCCCACAGGGACTGTGTTGTGTCAGTTTTTTTGCAGGTGAAGTTTGCCGTCGTTGTCGACCTTGACCTGCACCGCAGCATAACTGGCCAACGTCGCATGGGCCGTTTCCAGCGGATGCTGATGCGTCGTGGTGATGATCATCAGCGGTGCACCGGCCGCTTCGGCAGCCTGAATACCGACGGTGGCGTCTTCAAAGATCAGGCAATCATGCGGCTCCAGGCCCAGTCGTTTGGCCGCCAGTAAATAGCCGGCCGGGTCGGGCTTACCCGCCTTCACATCTTCAGCGGTGATCATCACCGCAGGCTCTGGAATCCCCGCCGCCGCCATGCGCCGCAACGCCAGATCCCGTGGCGCCGAGGTCACCATCGCCCAGCGATCTTTGGGCAGGCTGTTGAGAAACTTCGCCGCGCCGGGAATCTCGACAATGCCTTCAACGTCTCCGATTTCCGCCTCGGTAATGAACGCCGCTTGGGCATCAGCATCCACCCCCGGCAGGTTCAGACGGGTGATGGTATCGATGGCGCGCACGCCATGAATGGTCGGCAAAAAGGTCTCCACATCGACGCCATGGCGCACGGCCCAGGCTGACCAGATCCGCTCGGCGGCGGCAATGGAGTTGAGGACAGTGCCGTCCATGTCGAACAGAAACGCGCCGAACGCGCGATCGAATACAGCATCGTGAGCAGACAAAGGTTCGCATCCTCTGGCAAAAGACCGGGCGGGCAATGTAGCACTTGCCCGGCCGATTCACCCAGCGTGTCAGTGCAGGCGCGGTGCCTTGGATTTGAAGGCGCTGTCGACGCAATCGAGCAATTGACCAATGGCCCACGGCTTTTTGATGAACGCCACCGGATGCTTGACCCCGGAGGTCTCGGGCGTTTCATAACCGGACATGACCATCACCGGTTTGTCCGGCCAGCGGTCGCCGACCAGGTTGGCCAGATCCGCGCCATTAAGGGTGCCGGGCATGGTGATGTCAGTCAGCAGCAACGCCACGTTCGGGGCGTTTTGCTCAAGGTAAAGTGATGCGGCGTCGGCACTGGTCTGCGGCTCGACCTTGAAACCTTCCTCCTGAAGAATTTCGCAGAGAAACTCCAGAATCAACGGATCGTCCTCAACCACCAGAATCAATCCGTCAGGAAGGTGCGCGCTCGCCGTCGGTGTTGGGCACATGGAACTGCACTCCCTGAATTGCATTAACGATTTAGCGGCTTGAATCCGCTGCTTAACTGGTATGAGCAGCGGGCTCTGCAGAAATTCATTTTTGATACAGGTCTTTTGTGAAAGGCCATTTTTGCCCGTCGCAGGCAATCGTTCGCGACGGCGTATTTGTGGTTAAAATGCCGGCCCTTTTGCTTGCCGATCCTGACTGATGAACCCTGAAGCCCTCGCCATTCTCCACGCCCATCTGCTGCCGGCCCTCGCTGCAGCACCGAGCGAAACCCGTCGCCTGTTCCACGGGCGCGGACGCTGCTGGGCCGGGCTGGAGCAGTTGACCGTGGACTGGCTGCAAGGCGTGGTGCTGGTGTCGCTGTTCAAGGAGCCGGCACCTGAGCAACTGGACAATCTCAAGGCGTTGCTGCTGGAACTCACGGGGTCCGCCGAATGGAAACAGTCTGGCGCACACACGCTGTTGATCCAGCATCGCTATTTGCCGCAGAGCACCGCCGAATGGCTGCTGGGTGAAGAGATCGACGAAATGAGCATCGTCGAGGGCGGCTTGCAATACCGCGTCGACCTGGGCCGCAAGCAAAACACCGGGCTGTTTCTCGACATGCGTTACGGGCGCAACTGGGTGCGCGAACAGGCCAGCGGCAAACGCGTGCTCAACCTGTTTGCCTACACCTGCGGTTTTTCCGTGGCCGCCATCGAGGGTGGCGCGAGCCATGTGGTCAACCTGGACATGTCCCGCGCCGCGCTGAGCCGTGGCCGCGACAACCATCGCTTGAACGGCCATGACCTGAGCAAAGTCAGTTTCCTCGGCCACGACCTGTTCAAGTCCTGGGGCAAGGTGATCAACAGCGGCCCGTATGATCTGGTGATCATCGATCCGCCGTCGTTCCAGAAAGGCAGTTTCCTGCTGACCAAGGATTACCAGCGCGTGCTGCGCCGTTTGCCGGAATTGCTCACCGCGCAGGGCACGGTACTGGCGTGCATGAATGACCCGGCGTTCGGTTCGGACTTTCTGATTGATGGCGTGACGCAGGAAGCGCCGAGTCTGCATTTTGTAGAGCGGCTGGAGAATCCGCCGGAGTTTCCCGACATTGATCCTGAAAGCGGACTCAAGGCTTTGGTCTTCCAGCGCACCCCCTGACACCCCGCCATCGCGCAAACACCACGGCCCCCTGTGGGAGCTGGCTTGCCAGCGATGAGGACGGCGCAGTCGACATCTTCATCGCCCGACATACCGCCATCGCTGGCAAGCCAGCTCCCACAGGTTTTGCGGTGAATCAGGGAGTTGGTGGGCGCAACACCAGCGCAAACAACTCACCATGCCCGGTGACATTGAGCTTGTGATACAGATTGCGGCGATGCACCTTCACCGTCTCCGGCGAGATGCCCATTTGCTGGGCCATCGCCTTGCTGGAGAATCCCTGCAAGATCAGCCGCGCCGTATCGACCTCGCGCACCGACAGCCGCGCATCGAAACGATCAAGCAACGTTGCCAGATCACCGACCGGCGTTTCCGCCAGCGCGCCCTGCGGCGGCAGCAACTGCACATGCCGACGCATCGCCGCCAACACCCAGTCACGCACGCACAGCAGTCGACCCTGCTCGGCCATGCCGAACGGCGTCGAACGGCCCAAGGACAAACCGAGCACGCCGCCCTCGACATTGATCATGAACTGCAACTCGTCCTCGCCCACCACTGAACGAAAATAGCTCTGGTAGTACTCGCTGTGCAGAAACTGGTCCGGCGCCACCGAGGCGAGGCTGTGCAAGCCGTCGGCAATGCCGGTCGATGCGACCTGGTAAAACGGATCGAGCAGGTACATGCCGGCGCTGTAACTGGCCAGTTCTTCCTGCTCGTCGGGACGGCCCTGGCTGTCGAAGTCGATCAGCAACTGCGGCGCCTGCCCGGCTTTCATCAGCGCCACCAGCGCGTTGTCCAGCGGCACCAGCAGCCGCAACGTATCGACCAGCGCGCGCCAGAAACCCTCTTGGCCAACAGCGGCGAATACCCGCGCCAGACTTTGATGCACCGGCAGTTCCTGCAGTAACGCGTCCACGCACTACCCCTTTTGAGTAACCCATGATGGGAATGGGTCAGGCGTGACCGGCCCGATAGGCTGAGCACTCCTGTTCATCACCGGCCTGCACAGGCCAGGAGTGCCGCATCATGCGTCGTCACCGTGGCTGTATCAACCTCAGCATAAAACTGGGCCTGCTGGCCGGTCTCAGCGCCAGCTCAATTGCCATGGCCGCCGACGCGCAGAGCGTGCATGTCTACAACTGGTACGACTACATCGGCCCGAACACCCTGCACGATTTCCAGCGCGACAGCGGTATCCAACCGGTCTACGACACCTTCGACAGTGCCGAAGTCCTTGAAGGCAAACTGATGACCAGCCGCAGCGGCTACGACGTGGTGGTGGCGAGCAACTTCAGCCTGCCGACGCTGATCAAGGCCGGCGCCCTCGCCCCGCTGCCGCGCGAGCAACTGCCGGGCTGGAAGAATCTCGACAGCGACTTGCTGGCGAAACTGGCCAACAACGATCCCGGCAATCAATACGCGGTGCCGTACCTGTGGGGCACCAACGGCATCGGCTACAACGTCGACAAAGTGCGCGCGGCGCTCGGCGACAAGGCGCCGGTGGATTCGTGGGATCTGGTGTTCAACGAAGACAACCTCGCCAAACTCGGCCAATGCGGCGTGGCGATGCTCGATTCACCGTCGGAAATGCTGCCGGTCGCCCTGCACTATCTCGGTCTGCCACCGAACAGCACCGATCCTGAAGACTATAAAAAAGCCGAAGCGTTGCTGCTGAAACTGCGCCCGCACATTGCCTACTTCAACTCGTCGAAATTCATCAGCGACCTGTCCAACGGCAACATTTGTGTAGCGGTCGGTTGGTCGGGCGCGATGCTGGAAGCCAAGACCAATGCCGAGCAAGCCAACAACGGCGTGAAGATCGCCTACAGCCTGCCCAAGGAAGGCGCGCCGGTGTGGTTCGACACGCTGGTGCTGCTCAAGGACGCGCCGAATCGTCCTCAGGGTCTGGCCTTTATCGACTATCTGCTGCGCCCGGAAGTGATCGCGCCGGTCAGTGATCATCTGTCTTATCCCAATGGCAATCGCGCGGCGACGCCGCTGGTGGCCGCCGCCACGCGGGACAACCCGGCGGTTTATCCCTCCGCCACGGCGATGGCCACGCTGTACACCCTTGAACCCCTGCCCAAAGCCACCGAACGGGTGCGCACACGAGTGTGGAGCAAGGTCAAGAACGGCCAGTAACCCGTTTTTGAACATTTCACAAAACCCTGTAGGAGCGAGCCTGCTCACGATAGCGGTCTGCCTGATAACACTGTTTTGCCGGACAAACCGCTATCGCGAGCAGGCTCACTCCTACAGGTTTTGTGATTCACCAGACATTTTTTAGAGAGACAGAAATCAATGAAACCTCGTGCCCGTGACCTCAACATCCGCATTGGCCAACTACCTCCCGGCCCGCTCAACGCCATCACCGATGTCCCCGGCGTGCGCGTCGGCCACAGCAATGTGCGCGGACGCAGCAGCGCCGGGCGTGACATCTGCACCGGCGTCACGCTGATCGAACCGCGTCCGGGTTCGACCAATCAGCAACCGTGTTTTGCCGGCGTGCATGTGCTCAACGGCAATGGTGACGCCACCGGACTTGAGTGGATTCGCGAGGCGGGTCTGCTGACCAGCCCGATTGCGTTCACCAACACCCACAGCCTCGGTGTGGTGCGCGATGCATTGATTGCACTGGATCGCCAGCAACAACCGGACGACGGTCGCCTCTACTGGAACATGCCGGTGGTGCTGGAAACCTTTGACGGCTTGCTCAATGACATCAACGGTTTTCACGTCCAGCCTGAACACGTCGCCGAAGCGCTCTTCGCCGCCGTGGATGGTCCCGTCACGGAGGGCGCCGTCGGCGGCGGTAGCGGCATGATCTGCCATGAATTCAAGGGTGGCATTGGCACTTCGTCGCGGCGCTTGAACGCTGCCCAGGGCGGCTGGACTGTCGGCGCAATCGTACAGGCCAACCACGGTATTCGCAGTGAGTTGCGGGTCGACGGCTACCCGGTCGGACGTTACATGGAGCAGAAAGATTCGCCGTTCTTGCGCGCCTCATTACCGCATCCGGGCATGGGTTCGATCGTCGTCTGCCTGGCCACCGATGCGCCGCTGTTGCCGCACCAGTGCACACGTCTGGCGCAACGCGCGAGCCTGGGCCTGGCGCGCACCGGCGGCGGTAACGAGGATCACAGCGGCGACATCTTCATCGCCTTCGCCACCGGCAACGCTCACGTGCCGCCCGCGGCCTACGAAGGCAAAGGCGCGCCGACCTGCGATGGTTTGCGCATGGTCAACAATGACCACATCAGCGAGCTGTTCCTGGCCGCGACCGAAGCGGTTGAAGAAGCGATCATCAATGCGTTGCTGACCAGCGACAGCACCGAGGGTAACGGCCATTCGGTGCCGGGACTGGATGCCGAAACCCTGCTCGCTGCCCTCGAAAAATCAGGCTGGCCCGGCGCCCGCTGACACCGTAAAAACACTGTAGGAGTTGCCGAAGGCTGCGATCTTTTGATTTTGCTTTTAAAAGACAAGATCAAAAGATCGCAGCCTTCGGCAGCTCCTACAGGGGTTATGTGAAGATTTGGCTGCCGAGTTCCCTTGCAACCGCCAACTGCTCCCGTGGATCGCGCAACTCCGATTCCGGCAGCAACGTCGAACTCAGCACTGTCGTCCCGCAGTAATCGAAAATCCCGTGTTCAATCTGCGCTTTCATCGCCGCGCCATAGCCATGGCGTTCATAGGTGCGCGCATCCGCGCCGGCGAGGCCGACCAGGTGCACACGCAGGCGCTGCAGCAGCTTCACATGCTTGAGGTCACCACTGAAATCAAAAGCCCAGCCATTGCTGAACACCCGATCAATCCAGCCTTTGAGCAATGCCGGCATCGACCACCAGTACACCGGGTACACCAGCACCAAGGTATCGGCGCGGTCGATGCGTGCCTGCTCGGCCAGGACATCGGCGGGCGGCGCGGACTCACGGTGATGTACGGCGAAATCGGCCGCGCCGAAACGTGGTTCGAAGCCTTCGGCAAAGAGATCGGCGATTTCAAAAGTGTTGGCCGGGTTAGCCTGAACAAGGCTTTCGGCAATTTGCGCGGCGGCGCTGTGGGTCAGCGAGCGTGGGTCGTGATGCGCGACGACGATCAAGGCGTGCATGGCAATTCTCCGGTTGGTGATTGCTCACCAAGGCTTATATACTCTTGGTAAGTTACGAACAGTAAGTTACGTTTGGTATATAAACGATGTCAACCACTGAAATCAGCCAACCCGTCCCCCCGGCTCCGCGGCGTCGCCTGTCCCGTGAAGATCGCCTGCGCCAATTGCTCGATGTCGGCTGGCAAATCATCCGCGCCGAAGGCACCGACGCCCTGACCCTCGGCTATCTCGCCGAAATGGCCGGGGTGACTAAACCGGTGGTGTACGATCATTTCGTCACGCGCTCCGGATTGCTCGCAGCGCTCTATCGGGATTTCGATGCACGACAAACGTTGCTGATGGACGCCGCCGTCGCCCAAAGCGAGCCGACACTGACCGGCATCGCTGCGGTGATTGCCACCGCGTACGTTGATTGCGTGATGCTGCAGGGCAACGAGATACCAGGGATCATCGCTGCGCTGGCGAGCACCCCGGAACTGGAGAAGATAAAGCGCGAGTACGAGGCGATCTTCCTTGAAAAATGCCGCCGCGATCTGGCGCCGCACGCGAGCGGCGGGCAGATCAGCCAGGCCGCATTGCGGGCGATGCTCGGCGCCGCCGAAGCGCTGTCGCACGCGGCGGCCAACGGTGAAATCAGCACGCAAGAGGCCAGTGACGAACTGTTTGCGACCATCTTGGCCATGGTCGAACGCGCCGCCGCCCGGGCGACTGGCGGTACTTGAGCCGCCACTTGCACACTCCTACGATGGAATCACGCAGTAGCTCCGCTCTTCGAGCACTGCGTAGGCACGGGTGCTCTGAACCCCAATCAAGCCCGTGCCTTGCTTCATGCGCACCTTGAGCCTCACGGGCTCCACTTCCTCCCCATCAAAGAGCTTTGAGGCTCTTTTTTTGTCTGCGTAAATCAGCAGTCCGGCGGTGCGTCGGCGCAAATCGAGCGCCAGGCCGCTTGTGCCAGCAACTCGCGATAGTCCGCCGGGCTGCCCTTCACTCGTCCGGCCAACCAGGCGCGGCAGTAACTGTCGGCCTGGCCGATGATCAACGACGGCAACAGTTCGGCGGGCAGCGCCTTGAGTTCGGCAGCGCGTCCCGATTCGGCCAGCCAGTCGCGCAGACGCAGATTGCGGGTCTTGTTGCGCTCGGTCAGTTCGTCTTTGAACGGCCCTTTGGTCACGGCAAATCGTGCGTGGTACTGGAAGCGCGCCCACTGCGGTTGACGTTCGACCCAATCGACGTAGCTGAACACCAGCGCCTGCACACCTTCCTCGGTGGTTTTCGCAGCCTCCAGATAGGCATCGCGCAGGCGCGCCTGATCCTCCAGCGCGGTGAAAAACAATGCGGCGACCAAGCCCTCCTTGTTACCGAAATGGTGATAGATCGCCCCGACGCTGGTGTCGCACTCGGCGCGAATCATGTCGATGGTGGTGGCCTCGATCCCCTGTTCATTGAACAGGCTCAGCGCCTTGCGAAAGATATCGCGCTTGAGTTCGGCGCGACGGCCGGGGTAACTGCGTTCCAGTAGATCTGCGGTGTCCATGCGGCTGACTGCCTGAAAATCGGATTGAAAGGCACACGTCGTGCCCATGAAAAAAACACGCACAGGTTGACAGATTTCCCGCAGACCGAATACCGTTCCGTTACAGAATATTATTCTGTAACGGAACATCATTCTGCAAATTCACTTTTCGCGAGGCGTTTCCATGAGTCAGTTTCTCAGCATGTTCAACAGCGCAGGTCCGCAAGCCTTCAGCCAGATGGCCTGCCAGGTCGCGCCGTACTTCAGCACCATCAACCCGCTGGTGACCGAGTTGCGCGCCAATGCGGCGACGGTGCAAGTGCCGTTCCGTCGAGAGATCACCAATCACCTCGGCACCGTGCATGCCATTGCCATGTGCAACGCCGCAGAACTCGCCGCCGGGATGATGACCGATGTATCGATCCCGGGCGGCGCACGCTGGATCCCCAAAGGCATGACCGTGGAGTACCTGGCCAAGGCGAAAACCGATGTGACGGCAGTGGCCAGTGGTGAAGGTGTGGATTGGCAAAGCGAGGGCGACAAGATCGTCACCGTGGATATTCGCGACACCGAGGGCAAGCACGTGTTCACGGCGCGGATCACCATGAACGTCAAACTCGGCTGAATGACGCGCACAAAAAAGCCCTTGCTGCGCCATTCACAGCAAGGGCTTTTTCAGCGATGTGAGGTCAGTGTACGGTCAGGCGTTGCCGGACAAATTCTTCGGTGTGGCGGGTGGTCTGATCGAGGTGTCGATCGCGCTGTTTCTCAGCATCGAGCATCGCCCGCTTGCCGTTTTTCTGCAGTAGATAGGTGTGGATCTGCTGGACTTCCAGCGACCGGTAAATCGGCGTGGTGTCGATAAATCCGCGCAGGCCGTTGCTGCGGTAATGCCGGGTGCTCATCAATACCTGCGTTTCCCGTGAACCGATCACTTCAAAACCCAAGGCTTCGAAGTACGGGACTTTACCCACGGTGCAGGCCAGTTCCGCGTGGGGATAACGCCCGAGCATTTCGCCGATCAGCGCCCGCGCCACGCCCTGACGCCGATGCCCTTCGCGCACGGCCATATAAGCCACGCTGCAGGCTTCCCAATCGCCCTGCACCGGCAGGTACAACAGAAAACCGATCACTTGCTCTGGATCATCCTCGTCGGTGGCGACCAGCAACTCGACGTCGGTGCCCTTCTCGCCATTCAACGCTTCCAGATACAGATGCACCTCATAGCCGACCGCGTACTGATAGACGTTGTACAGCAGGTTGCTCGGGCCGAGACCGACCGCGCTGATGTCGGTCAGGTAATCGACGACCATTTGCAGGATCTGGCTGTTGACGCCTTCGGGGCATGGGGTTTTGTAGTGGGTGATGCGTGGCATGGCGGGCAAACTCCGGCAGAAAAAACACGTCCCCGACGACTGCAATCGGTGAACAGCGACATCATACCGTGCCACCGTCGACTGTCTGCCAAAAGCATAATCCGCCCCTACGGGGCATCCATGGGGAGATTTAAGCTCAATGAGCCCGCCGCCATTCATTATCTGTTGGCTATATTATTTATGCTGATTAAATCAGTGCCTGACCAAAGGAAAGACTACAACTTAGTAATCCCAAGGAGCACCGTTTGAATGACCAGGCAAGCGCATACGCATACGTCTTCAAAGGAATTAGTCATCCTGTTCCATTCAATCGGAGGATCCCAGGCTAAGCTGGCCGATCTTGAAGCTACCGTATTGAGCGCCTGCATCGAAAACAACCAATCAGTTCCTGACTTTTTCTACCCTACCCTCGACACCAGCATGATGTCGTTCGCCGATCCCTGCGACATCACGCTATCGGTGATGCGGCAGATTGATGAGATTTGGCAAACATCAAACGGTGCGTACTCGGGGATATATCTGGTGGGGCACAGCATGGGTGCCCTGCTTGCACGCAAGGTATATGTGTGTGCTTGCGGGGAAACGCCAGAGGCTCCATTCGAGCCTCAGCTCAGCGGGCAATCGCCGCGAATCTGGGCCAATCGAGTAAAGCGCATAGTCCTGCTCGCCGCTATCAATCGCGGCTGGCGCCTGTCCCCCCATCTGTCGATCAGCAATTTTCTTCGTTGGGGCGCGGGCGTTCTCCTTGGCAACACCATCATGGCGCTGACACTGGGGCGATACACTCCACTGGTTTTTCATATTCACTATGGCGCGCCTTTTCTGACCAACTTGCGTTTGCAGTGGATGGCAATGCGCAGGTCATTCAAAGCCAGGTCCTGTGATCCGGTCATCACCATCCAGTTGCTTGGGTCCACTGACGATCTGGTCTCTCCCGAAGACAATATCGACCTGGTGGCGGGGGATGATTTTTATTACCTCGACGTCCCCATGTCCGGCCATGTGAATGTCGTCGAGACAGATGGGAGCGAAGCGGGCCAAAAGCGTTCACGTGTCATATCTCTGGCACTCACTGGCACGCCTGACAGCCTGAAAGAGGGGTCGATCTTACCGACCGATCAGGATCTGCCCAAAGCCGAAAGTGATGTAACCGATGTGGTCTTTGTCATTCACGGCATACGCGATCAAGGCTACTGGACTCAAAAAATAGCGCGCCGGGTGGTTGCCATGGCTCGCCAGCGCAACAAGTTTATCGATCGCCAGAAGGCGCCGGATACCACCAAGACGGAAAAAAAACAGATCATCAAAACCGAGACATCCAGTTATGGGTATTTCGCCATGCTGCCCTTTCTATTACCCCACATCCGCCGCAAACGTGTGGAATGGCTGATGGATCGTTATGCTGAAAACAGGGCCCTTTATCCGGATGCACAATTTTCCTATGTAGGCCACAGCCACGGGACCTACATGCTGGCCAAAGCACTTGATGATTATGCTTGCCTTCGCTTCAAACATATTGCGTTCGCTGGCAGTGTTGTCAGCACGCGATATGACTGGAGCACTCTGATCAGCCTCGGCCGAGTAAAAAGTGTCGTCAACTTTGTTGCCAGCGCCGACTGGGTCGTCGCCGTTTTTCCGCGCACCTTTCAGATGCTTGAACTCCAGGATCTGGGGAGCGCCGGACACGATGGATTCCAACAGGAAAACGCCGCACTGTTCAAATCCGAGTACGTGAAAGGCGGTCATGGCGCAGCATTACGCGAGGAAAACTGGGACGTGATTGCGACGTTCATTCTCGATGGCAGTAAACCGGCAGAACCTGACTTGGCGCACCAACGCCAGTCATGGACGGTTCAATTAGGCAATTATGCGCCGCAGCTAGTGCTGCTGGCGCTGTTTCTGGTGTTGTGGGGCGGTTACATCCTATTGGCGCCGCTGCTGTCCCTGAGTCATGCCCATTGGACCAGCCTCGTGGCTTTCGCAATGTATGTGTGGGGGGTATGGAAAGTTTTGACGTGGTTTTGAACTTCGCAGCACTTGCTGGTACACCGATGTTTACGTCACCGGTCACGATCGTCCAACCTCGCAGCCAATGCGCATGAAGTGGAACCGGTAGCGTCACTGCTGTGGCGCCACCACTTTGAATTTGATGGCGATGTCCTTGGACACCACGCTGTCCGCCCACTCCCCCGCGCCGAGGCCGAACTCGTCGCGCTTGAGTATCAGGTCACCGTCGAAAATGCCGATGGCGCTGCCCGGTTTCAGTTCCACCGGCACCTGCACTTCGCGGGTAATGCCCTTGAGGGTGAGTTGTCCGTCGATCAGATAGCGACGCTCGGCCAATCGGGTGAAACGTCGGGATTCGAACACCGCCACGGGAAATTTTTCAGTGTCGAACCACGCCGGTTTCACCAGCTCGGTGTTGGCGTCTTCGCTGCCGGCATCGATGCTGGTGAGGTCGATATGCAACGTGGTGTGGGCGTTGGCAAGGTTGTCGGTGTCAAAGTCCAGCGTCGCCTCGAACTTGCCGAAGGTGCCGTACATCCGCGAGCCCATCTGGTTGTAGGTAAAACTGATCTGGCTGGCGGTGGTGTTGACCCGCGTGTATTCGACTGCCTGCGCGGCACAGACGACGCACAGCGAACACGCGGCAGCCAGCAGCGATCGGATCGACATCGGATTCTCCAGGCGGGGCTTGCCGTCGAGGGACTCGATTGACTTAAGCAAACATCCGTCCGATACGCCAGCGCCTACACCAAGCGCTCGATTTTCTGATGCTGCCAGACCAGTTTGTAATACAGGGTCTGCAGTACCAGCATGCCCAGATATGCCACCGGAAACGCCATCCACACGCCTTGCAAACCATATTGCCCGTCCAGCCAGTACGCCGCTGGCAGCTGCACACCGACCACGCAAATGATCGCAATGATCACCGGCACCAACACCGTGCCGCTGGCGCGCATGATCCCGCCAATGATGGCCTGGAAGCCAAACACCAACAGGCTCCACAACATGATGTGCAGCAGATGCTCAGCCATCGCCCGGGTCGAGTCCTCGGTCAGGAACAGTCCCAGCAACCAGTGCGACAACAGGTAACCGAGCACGATCAGGCCGCCGGTCAGGCATACGTTGATCAACAGCCCGGTGCGCAGGATCGGCCCCATGCGCTCCAGCCGCCCGGCGCCGATGGCCTGTGCACCGAGGATCGACGCGGTGATTGCAATCGACAACGCCGGGAACTGCACATAGTTGACGATCTGCGTCACCGCGCCATACGCCGCCGTCGCTTGCGAGCCGTGCTGGTTGACCAGCGCCAGAATCACCAACTCCGACAGCGACAGTACAATCATCTGCACGCCGGTCGGCAGGCCGATGCGCAACACCTTGCCGAGAATCACCCCGTCGAGGCGCAACGCAGCAAAGAACTCGCGGTCCGGCGCCAGTGGATGGCCCTTGCGAATAAGGCGCCACGCCAGCCATGCCATCGCCGCCAGGTTACCGGCCAGCCCCGCATACGCCGCGCTCTGAATGCCCAGTTGCGGCAAGCCGAACCAGCCGCGAATCAGCGCCGGTGTCAGGGCCAGCCCGACGCAGGTCGAGACCATCAGCGCCAGCAATGGCGACAGCGTATCGCTGACCCCGCGCAACAGCTGCGTGAATAACACAAACACCAGCAGCGACGGCAAGATCCACATCATCACATGGGCATACGCCACCGCATCGTCGAGCACATCTGCCGGCGTGCCCAGCCCGGTCAGCGCCTGTCGCGCGAACACGCTGCCCAGCACCGCAGCCACCAGACCGATCAACACCCCGAGCAACAGCGTCGCCCCGGCAATCGCCTTGACCATGTGCGGCTCACGCGCGCCCCATGCCTGACCGATCAACACCCCGGCGCCCGCGCCGAGGCCGATCACCAGTGCGATAAAGAAGAACACGATGGGAAACATCCCCGACACCGCTGCCAACGCCTGGGTGCCGAGCATCTGGCCGATGTAGATGCTGTTGACCGTGCCCGACATCGATTGCAGAAAATTGGACAGCACCATCGGCGCGAGGAACAGCAGGTAGGTGTGCCAGAGTGGGCGTTGGGCGACGGCTTGCATTGAATAGAGGTCCATCTCGACGGCGGGAGGGCTGATGGAGGATAGCTTCGATGAGTTGCACGCGGGGCGCAATTAACATTTCAAATCGGTGTTTATCAGCGGTGCCCGTGCCTGTGTAATTGCCACGCATCTGTAGGCCCCGGTTCAGGGCTGTGGTAAACAACTGCCCACTTTCATCTCTCTCATTGAGGCTCTGTTCATGCCGCACTTTGCCAATCTGTTGACCGGCACCCTCCTCGCCCTGCTCGCCACCAGCGCTCACGCCGCCGCGCCCGCCGAATCGTTGAAGCCGTTGCTGGAAACACTCAACGAACGTCTGAACATCGGCGACCTCGTCGCGCTGACCAAATGGGACAGCGGCAAGCCGATTCAGGACAGCCCGCGTGAGGCGCAGGTCATCGCCAATGCTCGCACGCTGGCCGCCGAGCGCCAACTCGACCCGGAGGACGTGGCGCAACTGATTGCTGCGCAAATGGAGGCGAACAAACTGGTGCAGTACGGTTTGCTCGCACAGTGGCAAGCGACCGGTAGCGCGCCGGACACCCCGCGCCCCGACCTGGGCAAGCAGATCCGCCCGCGCCTGGATGAACTGCAAACCCGCCTGCTGCAGCAATACGCCGCCTTCACGCCGTATCGCCATGACGCCAATTGCCCGGCGTGGCTGGCCAAGGCGCGCAGTGGCCTGGCCCACGATGCGTTGCATGAACTGGCCCTGACGCGGGCGACCGGTGAGCTGTGTGTGCGATCACCAGCCCCATGAAACGGGGGTTCGGGCATACATTGCTGGCGTCGATAGTCACCATCACGTCAATGAAGTTCTCATAAATAATCCACGGCGTAACATCGGCTCCAGACAAACAACTACCCCTTGGAGCACACGATCATGAAACGCCAAACCCTTCTCGGCATCGCTTTCTCGGTTTTCGCCATTAACGCTTTTGCCGCCACTGCGGCACACACCCAGGTCGCTGAAGGCGGCTCGGACAAGCTGATTGAAAGTCGTGTTGCCGAGGGCGGTTCCGATCGTCTGCTCGAACGCCGCGTTGCCGAAGGCGGCTCCGATCGTCTGATCGAACGCCGCGTTGCCGAAGGTGGTTCCGATCGCCTGCTCGAACGCCGTGTTGCCGAAGGTGGTTCCGATCGCCTGCTCGAACGCCGCGTTGCCGAAGGTGGTTCCGATCGCCTGCTCGAACGCCGTGTTGCCGAAGGTGGTTCCGATCGTCTGATCGAACGCCGCGTCGCTTAACGCTGCGGCTTCATCACAATCGCAATAAAAGCCCGGCCTGATCAGCCGGGCTTTTTCACGTCCGCCGCCATCCATTCCCCGACTGGCCACCCACCGCCCATTGCGCATACCATGCGGGCACAACTCCAAAACAGACCTCGCCTGCCCATGCTCAAAGCCAGTCTGCGTAGCCACCTCACCCTTTGGTTTACCGGTTTATCCCTGCTGACACTGCTCAGCGTTGGCTTCTATGTCGGTCACATCGCCACTGAACAAATGAAGCAGGCCAGCGGCAATGCGCTACTCAACACGGCGCGCTCGGCCGCATCGTTGCTGGGTGAACAACTGCGCGAACGCCAGTTGGAGGTTTATCTGCTCAGCCGCGCGCCGCATCTTGAGCGTGGCGATCTGGACAACCCGGCGATTCTGAAATCGATGCAACTGCGCACTCAGGCCCGCGCTGAGTATGCGTGGATGGGCGTGACCGATGCCGAGGGCAAGGTGCATCAGGCCGTCAACGAGTTGCTGGTCGGTCAATCAGTGCAACAACGGCCGTGGTTCCAGGCCGGTTTACGCAGTGAGTACACCGGCGACCCTCACGAAGCGGTGTTGCTGGCGAAATTGCTGCCGGGGCTGCCGAACGGTGAACCGCTGCGTTTCATCGATTTCGCCGCGCCGATCCGCAACGCCGACGGTCAGGTGATTGGTGTCCTGGGCGCCCATGCACACTGGAGCTGGGTCACGCGCATTGTTGAGTCGGCGGCGTTTTCGCATAAAAACTCAATGCCGGATATCGAAGCGTTGATCATCGATCACGATGGCAAGATTCTCTATCCCGAAGCACTGATGGGCCAGCAACTGGCGGCGACTGATTCGAAGTTGCAGGGCTGGACCGCGGGTAACGGCTTCCTCACCAGCATGGTCAGCGTCCCGACGCCATCGAGTACGGCGCTGTCGTGGTCGATTGCCGTGCGCCAGCCACTGGAAACCGCGCTGCAACCGGCGCGCCTGCTGATGTACAAATTGCTGCTACTGGGGGTGGTCGCAGCGGTGCTGTTCGGCCTCGTCGCCTACTATTTGGCGCTGTATCTGAGCCGCCCGATCGAACAGCTCGCCCGTTCGGCCCGACAGGTGCAGAACAAGGAACCCGGCGCGCAATTTCCGCTGCAACACCCGGTGCGAGAAATTGCCCAGTTGGGCCAGTCCATTGATGCGATGACGCAATCACTGCTCGGCAAAGAGCGCGAACTGCAAGAGGCCAATGCCTCGCTGGAAGCCACCGTGGCGCAACGCACCGCAGCGCTGACGCAGGCCAACGCCGAACTGTTGAGCCTGGCAACTCACGATGGCTTGACCGGCGTGTACAACCGTCGCCGTTTCGATGAAAAACTCACCGAATACACACTGCTGTTCCGCCGCACCGGACGCCCGTTTTCCCTGCTGCTGATCGATGCCGATCACTTCAAACAAATCAATGACAGCCACGGCCACTCTGCGGGCGATGAGGTGCTGCAACAGTTGGCGCAGTTGATTCAGAGCAGCCTGCGCACCACCGATTTCGTCGCTCGTTACGGCGGCGAAGAGTTCGCCGTGCTGTTGCCGGAAATCGCCCAACCCGACACCCCGGAAGTCGTCGCCGAGAAGATTCGCGCGGCGGTTGCCGAGGCCGATTTTCCGGTGGTCGGGAATGTAACGGTGAGCATCGGTGTCGGCCTGGCGGATCCGGCCGACAACAGCCACAACGCATTGATCAAGCGCGCCGATCAGCAGCTCTATCAAGCCAAAGCAGCGGGCCGTAATCAGGTCGCATGATCAGCCCTTCACTGTTTCAGGTGTTCGACCAGCTTACCGACCACCAGATCTGACACATGGCTGAATGCCTTGCGCAACGCCTCGGGATCCGTGGCGTACTGCTCCGGTGTGTAGGCGATGGTGTTGGCATCGTTGGACACGGAAATGGTGTCGAAATTGCGCCAGACCGCTGAGCCGTTGCGCTTGATTTGAGCCGTGGCGCCGATCACCGGGTACAGCACGGTGCTGAAGTTCTTCAGGCAGAGTCCCCATTGCGATACCAGAATTTCGACCTCGGCATCGGCTCGCTCACCCTCGCCCACCACGGTAAACAGATGCTCCTGCTGCACGCGATTTTCGAAGCTTTGCCGAATCAACTTGCTCAGGTCAATGTCATGGGTCTTCATGTTGTTGCGAATCGCCAGAGTAATATCTCCGGTGGACACGTCCGCCGCTTTTGTCCCTGCGACGGAGCCCGCCCCCGTCAACGCACCGGCACCAACGGTCGAAGCACCGGAGGCCATGCCCGCCGCTGCGCCGGCTCCAGCGCCCAGGCCTGCACCCCAGGCTTGCGTCATGCTGGTGTACTGAAAGTTGTCGACGGCGACAAACACCGGCAGCACTTTCAGGGTCTTGATCTGCTGGCGGTCTTCAACGCTGAGATCTTTGGTCACGCAACCCGTTAGCAAAACGAAGGCAGCAATAACGCCGAACAATTTTCTCATGTCACATTCAATCCGGGACTTGGGTGTCCGGCATATCGCCCGAACACAGCAATACTTGAATCGCGGACAAGTCCCGGCGAACTCCAAAACTTCAGCTATCTTTTCTGCGATTCACCGATCATGGGTGAATCCTCGAGCAAGGAAGCTATATGAATCGCCGCCATCCTCGTCAGGGCCTGTTTGCCCTGACATTTGCTGCCGCCCTGTGCGCCATCGCCGCGCCGGCCTTCGCCACCGAAACCGCGCCCCTCGGTCCCGTTGCCGGCCCCGTCGCCGGGACCAAAGTCACCGAACCCTATGTGCGCATGATGGCGCGCGAAGCGTATTTCTGGGGTTGGCCAATGGCCAATATTTTCAACCGGCGCCAAGCGTTCAAGGACCTTCCCGAGCCCGGCTTGATGGGCGGCATTGTGCCGGTGGCACCGATCAATCGACTGTCGATGCTCAGCGACTACATCGACCCGGCCGAACGCCTGGTGGCCTGCCCGAATCAGGACGTGGTCTACGGCGCCGGCAGCATTGCCCTGGATCTGGAGCCGGTGGTGCTGCAGGTACCGGATTTCGGCAGTCGCTTCTGGGTCTATCAGGTGGTTGATGTGCGCTCCGACAGTTTTGCCGAACTCGGCAAAATGTATGACACCCAACCCGGTTTCTATCTGCTGGTCGGCCCCGACTGGAAAGGCACGGTGCCGGCCGGGATCAATAAAGTGTTCCGCGCGCGCAGCAACACCGGTTTCGTGATTCCCCGCGTGTTCCAGGACGACAGCGCTGCCGACCGCATGGCCATTCAAGCCTCGTTGTCGGGCGTGGATATGTATCCGCTGTCGCAATACGACGGCAAGGTCAAACATCGCGACTGGGCAAAACTGCCGAAATTTCCGGCGCAAGCTGCTGGCAGCGGTGAAACCAGATGGGTGATGCCGGAGAAATTCTTCGATGAACTACCGGCCCTGCTCAACGACGCCAAACCGCTGCCGGGTGAAGAAGCGCGCTACGCACAAATGACCGCGCTCAGCGCGATCGCCAAGGCCGACCCACAACTCAAGGCCGCGATGATCGACGAAGCGAAAAAGGCCGACAGCGAGGTGATCGATCCGTTGTTGCAGTTCCGCAACTACGGTCTGCCATTGCCCGATCACTGGAGCACCGTGAGCAACGGCGCCGCATTCGGCACAGACTATTTCACCCGCACCGCCGTGGCGCGTTCGAACATCTTCGTCAACCAACAGAAGGAGACCAAGTACTTCTATCAGGACCTCGACAAGTCCGGCACCCGCCTCAATGGTCAGAACGGCTACACCGTAACTTTTGCCAAAGGCCAGCTGCCGCCAGTGAAGGGCTTCTGGTCACTGACGCTGTACAACGAACAGCATTTCTTCTCGCCCAACGAGCTCAAACGTTACTCGATCGGCACCAAGAACAAGTCGCTGCAAACCAACGCCGACGGCTCACTGACGATCTATGTGCAAAGCAACTCGCCGGGCAAGGACAAGGAAAGCAACTGGTTGCCAGCGCCCAGGGACGCCGGGTTTTCCCTCTACATTCGCGCGTACTGGCCTGAGCCGGCTGCGCTGAACGGCCAGTGGGTGCCGCCCGCCGTCGTGAAAACCAATTGAGCGCAACAGGGAGGTCGTGATCATGAATATCTTCATCAAAGCCTTGAGTCTGGCCGCCTCGGTCAGTCTCGGCGCACAAGCCGCCTCGCATTATCAACAACTGGCTGACCTGCCTTTCGCCGGGGGCTATCCGACGCTTGATGGTGTCGCCCAGTTGAAGGAAGAATTGCTGTTCCAACGCGGCGTGCAATCGTATATCTGGGCGCTGCCGGCGCTGAACATGTACGCCATGAAAGAGGGTTCGGAAAAAGCCTTCGGCGCCGGCTACAACGTGTTGCCGATCTGGAAGGATCGCCTCAACGCCAAGACCCGCGTAACCACGCCCAACTCCGATGTGATTTACGCCATGGGCTATCTCGACCTGAAGCAGGACGGGCCGATGGTGATCGAAGTGCCGCCGGGGTTGCAGGGCATTCTCGATGACTTTTTCCAGCGACCGATCTGCTCCGAGGCCCAGATCGAAGGGCGGCAATGGTGCGGTGACGTCGGCCTGCCGGGGCCGGACAAGGGCAAAGGCGCGAAATATCTGCTGCTGCCGCCGGACTACAAGGGTGACGTGCCGGCCGGCTATCTGACCTATCGTTCACGCACTTACGGCGTGTTCGTGTTCTGGCGCGGCTTCTTCAAAGACCCGCAACAGCTTGAAGCGCCGGTCAAGGTCATGGAGCAAACGCGCATCTATCCGTTGGGCAAACAGGCCAGCGCCAAGCCGATGCAATTTCCAAACGCCTCGAAAACCCCGGTCAACATGCTCTACCCCACCGACAGCAGCGCCTTCGACATGCTCGCGCGGTTCATCGATCACGAATACGTCGACCCGCAGGACATGGAGATGCGCGGCATGCTCGCCGCACTGGGCATCGTCAAGGGCCAGCCGTTCAGCCCGGATGCGGCGAGCCGCAAGCTGCTCGACAACGCGGCGAAAACCGCGAGCAAGATCGGTCATGCCATCTCGTACACGCCGCAAACCATCGTCGCTAACGGCACTTGGTACCCGGATCGCAAATGGCTGAACGTATTCCCCGGCAATGCGACCTTCACGGCGGACACCTTCAACTACATTGACCCACGGACAGGTTTCTTCACCAATGCTTACTCGGCCAGTCCGGGCATGGCGGTGAACATGGAAAACGTCGGCGCCAAATACCCGGCCACGTTCGTCGATGCCAAGGGAGAGTTTCTCTCCGGCAGCCACCACTACACGCTCAACCTGCCCAAAGGTATTCCGGCGGCATTGTTCTGGTCGGTCACCGCGTATGACTCGATCACGGCGTCCGGCGTGGATAACGGCCAGCCGTTCCCTTCGCTGAACACCATGGACAAACCTGTGACCAATGCCGACGGTTCGATTGACGTGCACTTCGGCCCGGACTCACCGGGCGCAGGCAAGAACTGGATCAAGACCCTGCCGGGGCAAGGGTTCTTTGTCATCCTGCGCTTGTACGGGCCGACCAAGGCATTCTTCGACAAGGCGTGGAAACCGGGAGATTTGCACAAGCAGTAAACCGGCAGGCTGCGATCTTCACGTCTTGTTTTTAGAAGCAAGACCAAAAGATCGCAGCCTTCTGCAGCGCCTAGCGTTATTGCGAGAAGGTCTGGAGGTAAGCCAGCAGATTATCGAGCTTCTCTTCGTCGCTCAGCCCCCAGAAAATCATCCGCGTGCCGGGCACCACGCCTTTCGGGTCCTTCAGATAGGCGATCAGCGTTTCGCGATCCCAGGTCACCCCCGAATTCTTCATCGCCTCGGAATACACGTAATTAGCCGAGGTACCGGCGGGCCGGCCGATGATGCCGTTGAGTTGCGGGCCGAATCCGGGACGGGCCGATTCGCCAACCTGATGGCAGCCGCCGCACAGACGCGGGAAGATTTTCGCGCCGGCTTCGGGGTCGCCTGCGGCATGGCTGAACGTACTGAACAGGCTGGTGCCGAGAATCACGGCGAGTGACAGTGCAGCGGTGTTTTTCATCGAGGGTTCCGGGTCGGTCTGCATCGGGCGGCGCAAGGGTAGCATTTTGTTTTTACAGGTAAGCGCCAATGATCTTTCTGATTTTGCTTAGTGCCTGACGCAACACCTCCATGTCGACTGAACCCAATGCCAAACGAATCGCATGCGGTACATTGCCCGACACCGAAAACGGCTCCGCCGTGGTGACCGAAATCTGCTCGTGCATCAGCTCGACGACAATCTGGTCGGCGCGCACGTCTTCCGGCAGCGGCAGCCACAGGAAGTACGACGCCGGATGGCCAATGCTCGGCAACCCTTTCAGCACTTCGGCCGCCAGCGCTTGTCGCGCCTTGGCGTCGTTGCGCTTCTGCTCCTCAAGCAGCGTCACCGTGCCGTCGTCGAGCCAGCCGCAGGCAATGGCGGTCATGATGCCCGGTGTGTTCCAGGTGGTGGCGCGGATGATGCGCTCCAGAGCCGGTACCGTTTCTGGCGGGGCGCCAATGAAACCGACGCGCAGGCCGGTGGCGATGTTTTTCGACAGACCCGAGACGTACACCGTGCGTTCCGGTGCCAGATCGATCAGCGTACGCGGTGGGTTTTCCACCAGAAATGCGTAGGCCGCGTCTTCGATGATCGTCAGATCATGTCGACGGGCAATCGCCACCAACTGCTCGCGCTGCGCCAACGGCATCACCCAGCCCAGCGGATTGTGCAACGTCGACATGCTGTACACGGCGCGCACCGAGCGGCTGCGGCAGAGTGTGTCCAGCGCTGCGAGATCCGGCCCCTGCGCACTCAGCGGAATCGCCACGACTTCCAGGTGCAACGCTTCGGCCAGTACCTTGAACCCGGAATAGGTCAGGGCGTCGGCAGCAATCACATCGCCGGGTTTGAGCAATGCCATCAACGTGACGGCGAGGCCTTGCTGGGCGCCATTGACGATCAGCACTTGCTCGGCTTCGACCTGCACGCCGCGCGTCAGCAGATGCCGAGCGACTGACGCGCGCTCGTGGGCACGACCGGCGTGCGGCTGATAACGCAGCAACGCTTCCAGATCTCCCGACAACGCCAACTGGCGCAACGCAGTGCGCAAAAGGTCAGCCTGACCGGGCAATGACGGGTAATTGAAATTGAGGTCGATCATGCCGACCGCAATCTGCTTCTGGTCGATGCCCTGCCCCGGTGCCAGCGAGGTTTCGCGGACAAACGTGCCACGGCCGGCCTCGCCGCTGACCAGGCCCATCGCCTCCAGCTCCGCGTACACCCGCGAAGCCGTGACCAGCGCGAGCCCCTCCTCAGTCGCCAGTTGCCGATGGGTTGGCAGTCGCGTACCCGGCGGCAACTGGCCCGAGCGAATGTCCGCCGCATAGGCATCGACGATTGTCTTGTAGCGCGAACGTGGCATGCCGGATGTATCCATGACAATTCTTTGATTGTGCTGATTCTCGGCTCTAGTATGGCCGCAATGCAACCCACTTCTGAGCGTGATCTGCTATGGAACGGACTTCTAATCTGACGACCCCGGCACTGGAAAAAACCAGCGGCTGGATCAACGGTTTTATCGGCGTAGTGATCTTCAGCGGCTCGCTGCCGGCCACGCGTCTGGCGGTGCTGGAGTTCGATCCGGTGTTTTTCACCGTGGTCCGCGCTGCCATCGCCGGGGTGTTGGCGGTGGCACTGCTATGGCTGTTTCGCGAGCCGCGCCCGGCGCGCGATCAGTGGTTGTCGCTGTTGATTGTCGCGCTGGGCGTGGTGCTTGGCTTTCCACTGCTTACCGCCCTGGCGCTGCAACACGTGACGTCGGCGCACTCGATTGTGTTTGTCGGATTGCTACCACTGGCCACAGCGATTTTTGCTGTGCTACGCGGCGGTGAGCGGCCGCGACCGGTGTTCTGGATTTTCTCCATTCTCGGCAGCGCGCTGGTGGTCGGCTTCGCGCTCGCGCAAGGGCTGACCGCCTCGCCCACCGGCGATCTGCTGATGCTCGCCGCCATTCTGGCCTGCGGCCTCGGCTATGCCGAAGGCGCGAAGTTGTCGCGAACCCTCGGCGGCTGGCAGGTGATTTGCTGGGCACTGGTGCTGTCGCTACCGGTGATGGCGGTTTTGAGTCTGTGGCTGGCGCCCGCCTCGTTCAGCACGATCAGCCTGTCGGCGTGGGTGTGTCTGGGCTATGTGTCGCTGTTCAGCATGCTGATCGGCTTTGTGTTCTGGTATCGCGGTCTGGCTCAGGGCGGGATTGCGGCGGTGGGTCAGTTGCAATTATTGCAGCCGTTTTTCGGTCTGGCGCTGGCGGCGACGCTGCTGCATGAACACGTCAGCCTCGGCATGCTTGCCGTGACGCTGGGCGTTATCCTGTGTGTTGCCGGGGCGAAGAAATTCGCCAAATGATCCTCAGGCGCCGGCCTTCCACTCGCGAGGGCTGAGCCCGGTCTTGCGCCGAAACGCCCGGGCCAGCGCCGAAGGACTTTCGTAACCGACCTCCTCGGCAATCAGCGCAATCGGCTTGCCTTCACGCAAGCGTTTCTGCGCCAGACTGACGCGCCAGCTCAGCAGATAATCGGCCGGCGTCTGCCCGACGACACGGCGAAACTGTTCGGCAAACCCGGCGCGGGACAGGTTGGCGACAGCGGCCAGATCCGCCACGCTCCAGGGCTTTTGCGGTTGCTCGTGCATCGAGTTCAAGGCGCGCGAAAGACGTGGATCGGCCAGCCCGGCGATCATTCCCGGTTGTTGTTCGCGGCTGCTGATCAAGTGCCGCAGCAACAGAATAACCAGCAGTTCGAACAGTCGATCCATCACCGCCACGCGCCCGCAATGCCCTTCGAACGCTTCCTTGAACAGCCATTCCACGGTGTTGCCCAGTTCCGGAATATCCGTCAGTTTCAGCACCAGATAATCCGGCAGTGCCGCCGCCAGCGCATTGCCGGAACCGCCATCAAACGTCAACGTTGCGCAGACTACTTGGGTGTCCATCGCCTCGTCGGCGAACATGCGATGGGCGAAGGGTCTGGGAAAGAAGATCAGCGACGGTTCACTGAGGCGAATCTCGCGTTCGCTGCCCGGTTTGAGCAGCAACTCGCCTGCCTGCAACAAATGAACATGGCCGCATGGCTCGCCGTCGTGAACGCTGAGGCCGCAAAACGTGCCGCTGTGAAAGGTCCCGGCATTGACGCCGAAATGGCTGAGCAAGGTAGACAGGCGATCCATGGACGGCTCCAACAGTTATCGGGCGGCTTGTATTCTTTTCAGCGCTGAGACTGCGTCGCGACCTTCGCGAGCAAGCTCGCTCCCACATTTGAAATGCATTCCCCTGTGGGAGTGAGCTTGCTCGCGAAGACGCCCGTCCAGTCACTACAAATCTGTCAGCGAACGCCAGATCTGGACGATCTGCCGCATATCCTCGACGATTTGCCGCCAATCCACCAGCCTCACTCAATAACATGACCTCCATCCCCGGCGCACTTCGCACCGGATTTTCGGAGAATCACCATGAGCCGCATCCACGCTATCAGCCTCGAAACCGCCACCGACGCCAGCCGCCCAGTACTGGAAGGCGTGAAAAAGAAAATCGGTTTCCTGCCCAACGTATTCACCACCCTGGCCAAAGCGCCGGTGGCCCTGGAAACCTACGTGCAAGCCTCAGCAATCCTCGGCAAGACCTCACTGAGCGCCCAGGAAAAAGAAGCGGTGTACCTCGCCACCTCGCAGGTCAACGGTTGCGATTACTGCCTGGCGGCGCACACCTTGTTTGCCGGCAAGGCCGGGCTCTCGGCACAGGATATCGTCGCCGCCCGCCAAGGCGAACTCAACGCCTACGCCGCCCTCGCCCGTCAGTTGACCGAAAGTCGCGGCCACTTGAGTGATGAACAGATCGCCGCCGCCCGCACTGCCGGTATCGACGATGTGAAGATCATTGAAGTGATTGCACTGGTGGCCGTGCAGAGCCTGACCAACTACCTGAACAACGCGGCGCTGACGGATATCGATTTCCCGGCCATCGATGCCTGATCAAAACCTGACAAACACTGTGGCGAGGGCGCTTGCTCCCGCCGGAATGCGCAGCAGCCCCTCAATATTTTGTGGGGCGTCTCGTCTCCGGCGGGAGCCGGCGCCCTTGTCACAAATCGTTTTGTCTCACGCATCGTGCAATGATGTGCGCAGACCTGAAAAAACAGTTTCACTGCGAGCGGGCGTGCTGAAACCAAACACCGCGCGCAAAGGTCTTTCTTCACACGCAGATGCCCGGAAAGACACGATTCCCATGACAGACTGGTTGCAAGACAACGGTGAGATGGCCGAGCAGATTCGACGCCATGATTGGGCAAGCACCCCGCTGGGTCCGTTGCAAAACTGGCCCGATGTGCTCAAGACCACGGTCTCGCTCAGTCTTGCCTCGCACTTTCCTCAAGCCATCGTTTGGGGGCCAGAACTGATCACCTTGTTCAACGACGCCTTCCTGCCGATTCTCGGCGCTAAACCGAACGCTCTGGGAAGACCTTTCAGCAAGATCTGGGAAGAAGCCTGGAGCGAGATCAGCCCGATTGCCGATGCGGCGTACGCCGGGCAAGCCACTTACATCGAAAACTTTGCGCTGACCATCGAGCGAGGCAGCGGACCGGAGCAGGCGTTTTTTACCTTCTGCTACAGCCCGATCCGCGATTCGCTCGGCAACGTGGTCGGCATGCTCGATACCGTTACGGAAACCACCCAGACGGTTTTTCTCAACCAGCGTCTGGCCGTGCTTGAGGCGCTCGGCAACGCCGTTGCCAACGCGACCGATGCCCAAGCCATTCTCGCCATCACCACGCGTCTGATGGTCGAACATCTGCAGCTGTCAAACTGTGCCTACGCCGACATGGACGCCGATGAGGACGGTTTCACCATTCGCGGCGATTGGGCGGCGCCCGGCTCGCCAAGCATCGTCGGCCACTATCGACTGCGCGACTTCGGTGAGAAAGCCGTGACCTTGCTACGTGCCGGCGAACCGCTGATCATCCATGACAACCGCAGCGAACTCGCCCCTGAAGAATCGGCAACCTTCCAGGCCATCGGCATCACTGCAACCATTTGCGTGCCGTTGATCAAGCAAGGACGACTGACCGCACTGATGGCGGTGCACGACAATGTGCCGCGAGCCTGGTCGCGCTTCGAACAGTCACTGCTGAGCGAAGTCACCGAGCGTTGCTGGGCGCACATCGAACGGGTCCGCGCCGATGCCAACGTGCGTGAAGGCCTGCTGGCGCTGGCGGAACTGAATGCCACGCTGGAACAGCGGGTCGAGGAACGCAGCTTGCGTCTGGCCGAAACGGAGTCGGCGCTGCGCCAGTCACAAAAGCTTGAAGCCATCGGCCAGTTGACCGGCGGTGTGGCCCATGATTTCAACAATCTGCTGACTATCATTCGCTCGTCAGTGGATTTCCTGCGCCAGCCCAACCTGCCGCAGGAGCGTCGTCAGCGCTATATGCGCGCGGTTTCCGACACCGTCGAGCGCGCCTCCAAGCTGACCAGCCAATTACTTGCTTTTGCCCGGCGTCAGCCGCTCAACCCGCAAGTGGTCGATGCGGGCGAACGGTTGGCGAACATCGGTGAAATGCTCGAGTCTGTCACGGGCGCGCAAATTCATGTCAGCGTCGAACGGCCGGACCAACCCTGCTACATCCGCGTCGATCTGAGTCAGTTCGAAACCGCAGTGATCAATATCGCGCTCAACGCCCGTGACGCGATGAATGGCCAAGGCCTGCTGAAATTGCGCCTTGAGTGCGACAAACCACTGCCAGCGATTCGCGGTCATGGCGGCGCCAGCGGCCCGTTTGTGTCCATCGCACTGTCGGACACCGGCGGCGGTATCGATGCGCATACTCTTGAGCATATTTTCGAACCGTTCTTCACCACTAAAGATGTCGGCAAAGGCACAGGGCTCGGGTTATCGCAAGTGTTCGGCTTTGCCAAGCAATCGGGCGGTAATGTCGATGTGTCCAGCCTGGTCGGTCACGGAACGCAGTTTACGCTGTACCTGCCCCAGGTACCGGCGGTTGCGCCGCAGGCCAGCGAGACGTCGGACGAAGGCGAACTGCAGGCGCCGCATGAAAAGCGCCGGGTGCTGGTGGTCGAGGACAATCTGGACGTTGGCCGCTTCGCCAATCAGATCCTGCAGGATCTGGGCTATGACACGACGTGGGCCACCAACGCCGAAGAAGCCTTGAAGTTGGCAGGCGAAGACGCAAGGGCTTTCGACGCAGTGTTTTCCGATGTCGTCATGCCCGGTATCACGGGAGTCGCGCTCGCCAGGGAATTGCGCCGTCGCCGCCCGGATCTGCCCGTGATACTGACCTCCGGCTACAGCGAAGAACTGGCGCGCTACGGTCACGAGGGTTTCGAGTTTCTCGCCAAGCCCTACTCGGCCGATCAGGTCTCGCGGATTCTCAGCAAGACCTGGCTGAAGGCGTCAGCGTCAGCGTCAGCGCCAGCGCCAGCGCCAGCGCCTTCAGTCGTGGTCGACACCGGCACGCTTGAGTAATTTTTTGCAGCGCTCAGACAAATGAAACACCTGCAAATGCTTACCCGCCTTGGCATATCGCTCGCGCAAAGTCTTCAACGCCGCAATCGCCGAGTAATCGACAAAACTCAAATGCCGACAATCCAAAGTCACCCGGGCCGGATCATTGGCCGGATCGAACTGATTGAGGAACGGCGTGGTCGAGGCGAAAAACAGCGTGCCGTGCAGACGATAGAGCTTGCTGCCGTCAGCCTCCAGATGCTCATCGGCATACAGCTCACGGGCCTGCTGCCAGGCAAAGTTGAGCGCCGCAATAATGATGCCGCACAGCACCGCAGTGGCCAGATCGGTAAACACGGTGATGGTGGTCACGGCGATGATCACCAGCACATCATTGAGCGGCACTTTGTTGACCACCCGCAACGACGCCCAGGCGAAGGTCTGCTGCGACACCACGAACATCACGCCGACCAGCGCCGCCAGCGGAATACGCTCGATCAACGGCGACAGGAACAGAATGAACAGCAGGATCAGCACGCCAGCAACCACGCCGGACAAGCGCCCGCGCCCGCCGGAACTGAGGTTGATCACGGTCTGGCCGATCATCGCGCAACCGCCCATGCCACCGAACGCGCCGCTGACCATGTTGGCCGCACCGAGCGCCACGCACTCGCGATCCGGGTAGCCACGGGTTTCGGTGATTTCGTCGGTGAGGTTGAGGGTCAGCAGGGTTTCCAGCAGACCGACCAGCGCCATCAGGATTGCGTAAGGCGCGATGATGCGCAGGGTTTCCAGACTCCACGGGATGTCCGGCAAGGCGAACGTCGGCAAGCCGCCGGCGATGTGTGCCATGTCGCCAAGGGTGCGGGTCGGCAGGCCGAACAGGTAGACCAGCAGACCGACGCCGAGAATCGCTACCAGTGCCGGCGGCACCGCTTTCGTCAGACGCGGCAGGATGTAGACGATGGCCATGGTCAGCGCCACCAGTCCGGCCATCAGGTACAACGGCGTACCGCTGAGCCAGTCTTCACCGCTCTTGAAATGCTCCAGTTGCGCCAATGCAATGATGATCGCCAGGCCGTTGACGAAGCCGAGCATCACCGGGTGCGGCACCATGCGCACCAGTTTGCCCAGGCGCAGCAGCCCGAACGCCATCATGATCAGACCGCCGAGCAACACCGTCGCCAGCAAATACTGCACGCCGTGTTGCACCACCAGCGCGACGATGACCACGGCCATCGAACCCGCCGCGCCGGAGACCATGCCTGGCCGGCCGCCGAACAACGCCGTCAGTGTACAAATGATGAAGGCGCCATACAGGCCCATCAGCGGATTGAGGTGCGCCACCAGCGCGAACGCAATGCATTCGGGCAACAGGGCAAACGAGGTGGTGAGTCCGGCCAGGACATCGGCGCGCAGACGAATCGGTTTCATGGCTTACCTGATTGAGCAGCCGTCGAGCGCGACTGCAGGTGTTCGGAGAAAAGAGGGTTGCGGATGTTACGGAATTGTCCGGGATCGGGCCAGTGAACGCTGACACTTGTCGGCTCGGGCTTTATGCTGGCGCGTTCCTGTATCCATTGAGTTGAACATGTCTGCCTTTCTGAGCGCCCGCGAGGTGTGCCAGCGTTTGCGTGAAGCGGCGCTGGGTGTCCTCACTTTCAAAGTCTGCGAGATGCCTGACGAGGCGGGGCGGGTCGCGGTCGATATCGAGGGCTGGCACCTGCTGCTGGACTTTGAAGGTAGCCGGTTACATCACTGTGAATTCGCCCGCAATGGTGATGGGCAAGAAGGCGCGCTGGAGAGCTGGCAGCGTTATGGCACCGATCCGGTAAGTTTACTCAGTACCTGGGAATTGGCGCAGATCGAGCGATTGCTCAACACGCAGACGAACGAGGTTGCCCAATGATGGCACTCTGCCCATAATTCGCGCCCTCCTCTATTCCCACGCAAGGAACTGCCGTGAAGAAGTCGCTGTTGTTGATCCCGATGCTGGCCCTGCTACTGCAAGGCTGTGGCATGACCATGACTCGTTACGAGCCAAGCTTCGAGAACGTGCAGAAGCTCAAGCAAACCCCGCCGCTCCACGCGATCAGCAATCCTCAGGTCACGGCCGAATCCGGTGAAGGTTCGCTGGTGGTTCGCGCCAACCCGGTTCGCTCGCCGTCCGGCAGCATCCCGGCGCACATTCAGGATGCGATCACTGAAGAACTGCGCAAGGCCGGCCTGCTCGATCCGCAGGCGCAGCGTCAGTTGAAAGTGTTGGTGGTGAAGAACGAACTGTCCGCAGGCATGGGCACGGGCGACGGCAAACTCGCCGCTCGCTTCACCCTGCTCAACGGCAACGATGTGGTGTACGACGCCACCAAGAATGTCAGCAGCCAGTGGAGCAGCAGCTTTTTCGGCTTCATTGCGATTCCGAACGCGGTCAACGCTTACAACCCGATGGTGCGTGACCTGCTGAAGGAACTGTACAGCGATCCACAGTTCATTCAGGCCCTGAAGTAAGAGCAAAAAAAGAGCCGCGATTGCGGCTCTTTTTTTCTTCAGGCCATTGGAATAGCGGTTTCGAGTGCCGAGTACTTCAGGTTTTTGCTATCGACCATTTGCTTGAGCAGCGCGTTGACCTGACGGGTGAAAGTGTCATTCACCGCGTCTTTCGGTGTGTTGGCCATCAGCGGGATGAACCAGATACCGATCCAGGTACCGATCGCATCATGATTGCTCGCGGTGGTCAGGGCCTGACCCTGGCCATCCATGCCTTCCAGGCTCATGGAGTACTGATCGGTGCCGTACGCCGGGATCACCCCCAGGCTGAAACCACTAATAAAGCCCAGTACCATGGAACCGGCATTCGGCGGATGGTTGTACATTTTCAGACGCAGGCTGTAGTCCCCCGGCTGCTTCTGGAACTCGTCCAGGGTGACACGGCCGAACAGACCCGAGTCAGTGAGGATTTTTTGCAGCTGTGGTTTCAGTTGATCACGTGCTTGCGGCACTTCCACGGCGGAACCACTTTTCGGCTCGCCCTGATAGAAATCGAAATCGACGTATACGTTTGGCTTATTGGTGTAGCTGGCCATCGACGGCATGGTCACCGGCGCCACTTCGTCTTTGGTGAAACTGGCACAACCGCCCAGCGCAAGTACCAGCCCCAGCGCCAGAATTTTCCCGAATTGCATGATGATCCGTCCCTATGTATACACATCCAGATGATGGCATTGCGCCTTCATTTTGAAGGCCGGGCGGATTCTAGAGAGAGCGGCGGTCGGGCGAAAGCCTGAATTCGGGAAATCGCAAAAAAATTTGCTCAGCCCTGCCGCAAGTCGAGGATGTAGGTGTAATAACCGCTGTCGCGCACGTAGCCGAGGGATTCGTACAAATCTTGCGCCATAAGGTTGTTGGTGGCGGTTTCCAGCACCAGCCCCTTGGCACCGCTCGCCAAGGCAAAGTCACGCGCCGTGTTCATCAGCAATCGACCCACCCCGCGTCCACGGACAGCGGGTGCGGTGAACAAGTCGCTGAGCAGCCAGGTGCGGTGGGCATCGATGGACGAGAACGTCGGGTACAACTGCACGAATCCCAGCGCCTCGCCGTGTTCATCCTGCGCGAGAAATATCGCCGATTCGCTGGCAGCCATGCGTTCAGCGATGAAGGCCCGCGATTGCAAAAGGTTCGATGGTTGCTGGTAAAAGCCTCGATAAGCGTCGAACAACGGCGCCACCGCATCCAGGTGTGTGACGTCGGCCCGCAGTACCTGAAGAGTCATGTCCCCGCTCCGTTTCCAAGCAATGATCGAAACAGCATAGCGCCGTCCCTCGAGTGTGCTGGCCTCATCGCTATATAGTTTTGTATATTGCGAGACCGAAATCGCCAGAATCTATCCATGCCGTCCAGCCAACCTGTATTGCCATGAGTGCCATCCGCGTCCGCAACGAGCAGTTGATCCTCGCCGCTGCCCGCGAAGAGTTCGCCGCCAACGGCTTCGACGCCACCCAGACTCGCGATATTGCGGCGCGTGCCGGGGTGCCCAAGGCCAATCTGTATTATTACTTTCAGACCAAGGAAAACCTCTACTGCAAAGTACTGCTGGGGTTTGTCGAGCCGCTGTTGGAAGCTTCAGCGGCGCTGCGTGAAAGTGATGACCCGCTGACGGGGCTGCGTGCTTACGTTGCCGCGCGGATTCGTATTGCTCGCGAGCATCCGGCGATTGCCAAGGTATTCAGTGGCGAGTTGCTGCTGGGCGGTCGACAGTTGCCGGCTGAGTGCCGCGATCTGTTGCAGGCCGAAGCGCGGCGTAATGTTGAATGCCTGCGCAGCTGGATCGATCGCGGCTTGCTGGCGCCGGTGGATCCTGAGCATCTGATGCTGTTCATCTGGTCGGCAACGCGCACGTACACCAACATTGGCTGGCAGATGGGGCGGATCATGGGGCGCGAAGTGCCGCAGGATGAGGATTATCAAACGGCGGCGCAGACGATTACGCGGATGGTGCTGGAGGGTGTCGTGGTGACGCCGCGGGTGGGCGGGATTCGTGGGGTTTTGTTTGCGACGTGAGCGGATGGGCTACCCCCGCAGATCAGGGCATGAAGTCTACGGGCAGCTCCAGATGAGCTTTCATGCGCTCATTCCAGTCGTGCAAGGCATCGGGTAGAACTTTTTTCCATTTCGCCACGTTGGTGTAGTAGCGCAGACGCGAATGGCCGGAACTGTCGTAGGTCACCAACAACACCCAGAAATGGCCATCGGATGAGCGCATCACGATGCCGGTGCCACCCAGACCGCGCATCCACATCTCCCAGACCTGACTGCCCGGCACATCGGTGCCTGGCTCACCCGTCATCAGGGAGCCGGACTTTTCCACCAGTGTCTGATAATCACCTTTGAGCAAGGTGTGCAGTGCCTGGTTCTCTTCCGGTGTTTGTGCAAGGCCCAGGCTGAGCATGTCGTAATCCAGTGTCAGCGGGTGCTCCGAGGCGACAAAACGGCCGGTGTAGTAGACGCCCAATCCGGCACTGCAATACCCGCCTTCCCCTGCAAGCGAAATATCCAGCACACCGTTGATGGGAGTGAACAACAGGGTGCACTCATCTTCCGAGTAAACGGCTTTACCGTCGTTGAGTGTGGCAACGCCATCCAGATCACCGGAGTTGGCACCCTCAGCCGCCGTGATGTCGATGCTGATGTGCGTGGCATCGCGGCGCTGGGTTATCACCGTTGCCGAGGTTGAAGTCCCCGGCGGTATGAGTTGCCAGGTTGCGTCCCAACTGAACGGCTGGGTAGCGTGTTCGAGCTCGCTCAGCCGCATCAAATACTCGCGGCGCAAACAGGCCGTCTGATCGCCGCAGGCGTTGCGACTTTTCAGCCACTGCCGCTGGTCAGCCTTGAGGGCTTTGGCATCGGGGACACTGGCCAATGTCGAATGCCAGAGCTTGCCCAGCTTCTCGTCGAGCAGCGAAATCTGCGGGTCGCCACAAACGGCTTTTTCGGTTTTGTTGTTGGCCGTGGAGCAATCGAAACTGCTGGCGTGGGTAACAGAGGCAAACGCAAGGGACGTCAGCAGCAAGGCATAACGCAGGGAGATCGCGAACATCGAGAGATTCCATTCTTCGGACGGCGCGCAGTATGCCAGTGCTGCCAGCGGAAATCCCTGATGTACATAGCAATCAGGGTTTCGCAATCACTGTAGGAGTGAGCCTGCTCGCGATAGCGTTCTGTCAGACGATGCTGCATCAAATGCCACACCGCTATCGCGAGCAGGCTCACTCCTACAGGTTTGGTGTGGGTAGTCAGAACCTGATGTCGGCGGCGGGTTTGACGTCGATGCGCGCCACGGAGCCGGTCAGGTGCGCCAGATCCTTGTTGTGCTCGGTGATGATGTCTTCGGCGCTCATGTTGCCGTTGTCGACGGTGGAATGCGCGTCGGCGGCGAGCACCACGTCATAACCCAGTTGATGGGCCTGGCGCACGGTGGCATTGACGCAGTAATCGGTTTGCAGACCGCAGATGAGCAGTTTTTCGAAATCTTCGCTCGGCAACAGTTTGCGCAAGTCAGTCTGGTAGAACGAATCCGGGGTGGTCTTGCGTACGCGCAAGTCTTTCGGCGATGTATCAAGCCCTTCGGCCAGTTGCCAGCCTTCGGCACCATGGGCCAACGGGCTGTCCTTTTCTTCATGCTGGATCAGCACCACTGGCACACCTGCCTTGCGCGCGCGGGCGCTGAGGCCGTTGATGGTGTCGATTACACGGTGAATGTCATGGCACTGGTATTCGCCCGAGCAGAGGGCGCGCTGGACGTCGATGATCAGCAATGCGGTGGTCATGATGAGCCTTCCTTGATCAGTCCTTGAGACGGGGGCGGATGTGAGCCCGCCCCCTTTTTTACGCTTCTTAGTAACCCAGTGACAAGCCAGTGTTGCGGCGTGGATCGTTGGCGCCGTAGAAACGGTTTTTCCCGACGGGTTTACCCCCCAGCGACGGTGCGCCGACCAGAATCGCGGCAATGTGATTGGCGTCCTGCGGCCCGGCGAATTTGTGGCCCCAGCTTTCGAGGAGCTTCTTCGTGTCGGGGCTGGCGGCGAAGTCTTCGAGGTTGGTTTCTTCCGGCATCCACTGCTGGTGGAAGCGTGGCGCGTCGACCGCCTCCTGCAAGCCCATGCCGTAGTCGATGACATTGAGCATGGTCAGCAACGTCGCGGTGATGATGCGGCTCCCGCCCGGCGTGCCGACCACCATCACCACTTTGCCGTCCTTGGTGACAATGGTCGGGCTCATCGATGACAGCGGTGCCTTGCCCGGGGCAATCGCATTGGCTTCACCCTGCACCAGACCGTACATGTTCGGCACGCCGACCTTGGAGGTGAAGTCGTCCATTTCATCGTTGAGGATCACCCCGGTCTTGCTTGCCATCACGCCGGCGCCGAACCAATCGTTGAGGGTGTAGGTGACCGACACCGCATTGCCCCACTTGTCGACGATCGAATAGTGGGTAGTGTTACTGCCTTCATGAGGCGCTACACCAGGCTTGAGCTCAGCCGACACGCCGGCCTTTTGCGGCTGGATGGCATCGCGCAGTTTGGTCGCGTAGTTCTTGTCCAGCAGGTGCTCGATCGGATTTTTGACGAAATCCGGATCGCCGAGATAGCTGTTGCGATCGACATACGCGTGACGCATCGCTTCGATCTGGTAGTGCATACCCTGAGCGGAATGGAAGCCCAGGTCCTTCATCGGATAGCCTTCGAGGATGTTCATGATCTGGCAGATCACCACCCCGCCAGAGCTTGGCGGCGGCGCCGAGACCACGTGGTAACCACGGTAATCACACTCCACCGGTGCCAGTTCGCGGGTCTTGTATTTGTCGAGGTCAGCTTGAGTGATGATGCCTTTGTTGGCCTGACTGGAAGTGACAATGGCATCGGCTACCCAGCCTTTATAGAAGCCGTCGGCGCCTTTCTCGGAAATGGTCCGCAGGGTCTTGCCGAGGTCCTTTTGCACCAGTTTCTGCCCGACCTGCATCGGCTCGCCTTTGCTGAGGAAGATCGAGCCGGAATCGCGCATGTCCTTCTTGAACACGTCGGTGGCGTACTCCAGCAGCTCGACGTCACCCTGCTCCAGTTCGAAACCGTCTTCCGCCAGTTTGATCGCCGGTGCGATCATTTCCTTGCGTGGCTTGGTCCCGTATTTGCTCAGCGCCAGTTCCATGCCGGACACCGTGCCCGGTACGCCCACCGCCAAATGTCCACGGGTGCTGAGATCGGGAATTACGTTGCCTTCCTTGTCGAGGTACATGTTGGCGGTGGCCGCCAGCGGGGCTTTTTCGCGGAAATCGAGGAAGGTCTTACGCCCGTCCGCCAGTTGAATGGTCATGAAGCCGCCTCCACCGAGGTTGCCCGCTGCGGGGTAAACCACCGCCAGCGCGTAACCCACGGCGACCGCCGCGTCGACGGCATTGCCGCCACTTTTCAGTACGTCGACGCCGACATGGGTGGCCAGATGTTGCGCGGTGACCACCATGCCGTTTTCGGCGGCAACCGGAGCGACTGACGCCGCGTGAGCCATGAGACAGCTGAGTGCCAGTGAGGTCGCTATCAGCGACTTGGCCAAAGGTTCGTACTTCATGAGTCGATCTCTTTTTTGTTGTTTTCAGGGTCTGTGCAAAACAGAGGGGGAACGCTGCAAGAGCACCAAGCAGTATGGTCGGCTTTGCGTATTGCGCCTCCCCGATCAGGCAGTATGCTGGGCGCTGTTGCCGCCCTGATCCGGAGTCTGCCGTCATGCCTTACACGTTCATCACCCTGCCCTCGCCCGTCGGCGAGCTGAAGCTGGTCGCGAACGGTTCACGACTGGCGGCCATCCTCTGGGAAAACGACAAACCGAACCGTGTGCGCCTCGGCCCGATGAGTGAGGCACCCAACAATCCGATCCTGATTCGAACGGCTCGACAACTTGAAGAATATTTTTCCGGGACGCGTGACTGTTTTGATCTGGAACTGGATTTCGCTGGCACCGACTTTCAGAAAAAGGTCTGGGCGGCGCTGCTGACCATTCCATTCGGCGAGACGCGGACCTACAGCCAGATTGCCGAACAGATAGGCAATCCCAGCGCCGTGCGGGCAGTGGGCGCAGCGAACGGACGCAACCCGATCTCCATTGTCGCGCCGTGTCATCGAGTGATCGGCGCGTCGGGGAAGCTCACCGGGTTTGCCGGTGGGCTAGAGGCGAAAGAGCGCCTGCTGACACTTGAAGGTGGCGACTGGTCGCAGATTGGCAAAACCGGGGATTTGTTTTAGTCAGTCAATACAGATCAAGAGATCGCAGCCTTCGGCAGCTCCTACCTGGAATGCGTTTTCCTGTAGGAGCTGCCGAAGGCTGCGATCTTTTGATTTATTGGGCAAAAAGGTTATTCATCGCCGCATATTGCAACAGCATGATGGTCTTGGCGTCGCAGATCTCGCCGCGCTGAAACGCCGCCAACGCGTCGTCGAATCGCCACTCCAGCACTTCCAGTTCTTCGGTCTCCTCTTCCAGACCACCACCGTCGCTAACCTTCGATGCGGCGTCGTATTCGGCAATGAAAAAATGCAGTTTCTCGGTCACCGAGCCAGGGCTCATGTAAGCCTCGAACACCTTCTTCACATCGTGCACGCGATACCCGGTTTCCTCTTCGGCTTCATCGCGAATCCGTTGCTCCGGCGATGCACCTTCGAGCAACCCGGCCGCCACCTCGATCAACAAACCATCGTGGCCATTGACGAATACCGGCAAACGAAACTGCCGGGTCAGCACCACCGTGCGCTGCTCGCGGTTGAACAACAGAATCGCTGCACCGTTACCACGGTCGTAGACCTCACGGGTCTGACGCTGCCACTCGCCATTGTTGCGGTGATAGTCGAAGGTGATTTTCTTCAGTAGATACCAGTCATGGGACAACACTTGAGTGTCGACAATGTTGACCCGCTCGGCTGTGTTGGACATGACGCCTGATCCTGTTCCTGAGTAAGTCGCCATGGTCGAATAATTGCGCAAACAAAAAAAGCCCGGCAGCGCTACCGGGCTTCTTCATTTGCAACTAACGAGCGATAAACGATTGCTTATCATCGAAAGCTTGCCCTGCGGCGGGTACCCCGTGAATCAACGGCCCATAACGCCGGCTGAACTCCCAGTTGTATGGCACGCCATCCTTGCTGGTACCGTTATCCCAATTCACCGACCAGGTCATCAGGCCTTTGATCGGTATCCCCTTGATCGCCAGACGCTTGAGGACATTCCCGACCACGGTTTTGTCGATCACATAACCGGTGGCTGCCGCATCGTTATTGGCCGGCAGACCGATGACGAACTTGTCCGCCGGGATCCGCGTGAAGCCACGTGTGCCGGTCACCAGACTTTCGGTCAGGTAGTAAAGGAAATCCTCCTTCAGCGCATCGTTGTTCTGCGCAATCCACGCACCCGCGCCGTTGTTCGCCTCCGGTACCCAAACGCCGTCACCGCCCTGGTTGTAGAACTGTGGGGCGATGAAGTCGTAGTAGCCTTCCAGTGCCTGCAAATAGCTGATGTATTTCCCGGTGCTGGTCAGGTACGGAAACTCCGGAGCCATGCTGATGATGAAGTGCTTGCCCTGGCCTGCATAGTGATCCTTGACCAGTTTCAGTGCGGCCGGCAGAACTGTCTTGTTGGCAGCGAAATCAATCGCGCTCTGTTCAAGATCGATGTCCAGACCGTCGAAGCCGTAGGTTTCCACCAGACGAATGATTTCATTGGCCAGCGGTTGTTCCTGACCGCTGCGCAATTCGATGTGCGCATCGGCGCCGCCGAGGGAAATCAACACGGCCCGTCCCTGGCTGTTGAGTACGCCGACCTGGCGGCGGAACTCGGCATCGGAAACGTTGAACGGTTTGAAGGTCGGAATCCCGCTGCCCTTCATAAAAGCGACCGCAACCACGTTGTACTCCTTGGGCACGTCCTCCAGCGAGAGGCTGGCAAAGCGGCCCTGGCGGTAACCATCGCTCGGGCCTGCGGGCCAGTTGTGCCAGAAGCCCATAAGGACCTTTTTGCCGGCAATGCTCGGCATCAGCGAGGCGGCATCGCTCGCCGCGTTTTGCACTAAAGAGAAATCGATTTTTGACATGTTCTAATCCTTCAGAACGTGTGGGTTTGGCGACGCTGCGCCGTTATTTGAAGTCGACGTCGAAAGCCTGATAGAAGGCGTTGCCGGTGTTGGCGACGATCCACATCAGCACGATCACGTGATGGCCTCTTTTGTTGGCCGGCAGTTTCACCGCGTGATTGACCTTGGCCTTCAACTCATTCGGGTAGCTGTAATAAGGCACCTGAGTGTAGAAGTCCTCGAAGAACGGTTGGGCTTCCAGTTGCGCACGGGTAATACGCTGTTTCGGGTCCCAGCCGTCCTTGGTGATCAGCCAGCGGTAGCCGCGGGTGGTGTGCGGTGCGGTGTATTCCCACTTGATTTCGAGGGTTTGTCCCGGGGTGACATTGAGCAGCGGCCAAGTGAACGGACGAGCGAGTTTCTTGCTCATTTCGTCATTGGTGAAGTTCACACAGTCGCGGGCATCGGTCTTGCCGCCGCTGAGGATGTAGCCATCGGCCGGTGGCGTGACGCTGTCCGAGTCGCTCTGGTAAGGCGCCGGAAATGGCCCCGCCGCCAGCGCCGGGAAGTTCTTGCCGCCTTCCATTTCGTTGACCTGCCAGGCGCCGAGCAATCCTTGCTCAATCGCTACCGCACCGCGGCTTGCAGGGGAAATGACACGACCGTGTCGCAGTTGGGTTTGTGGTTGATTCATGTTTTTCACTCCGTTGATTTAAGAACTCTCCTTTCCGAGGAGAGGCCTTCAAGCTAACGGAGACGGATTTTTTGTCCATCGGCGGTTTTGTCGCAGTCAGCAGCCTTGAACCGTAAAAACAGCGCAAACACTGGATGCATATACAGTCTTTTGCGACAACGCCCACCAGAGATGACGACAAAAGATTACACGCCAATGCTACAAAGACTGCCATTCAGTGATTACGGCAATTGTTCCTGAAACTCCTTTTCGTATTGCCCGGCGAGTTGTTCTTTCTGTTTTTCGCTGAGCAATTTGCCAGCCATCTGGAAGAACTTCTGTTCCTCTTCCTTCAGGTGATGGTGAACTTTGTCAGAGAGCTTTTTGGCGGTGGCCAGCCAGGCCGGGCTGGACATCTCGGTCTCATCGAGTTCTTCCATCATCTCGTCCATTTCATGATGTTCCGCGATGGCATGGCGGCTCAAATCGACACCGTCATCAAGCTCCATCAACGGAATGTAGAAATGGCGCTCTTCGGCGGTTTCATGGGCCTGGAGTTCTGCCTTGAGCTGTTTGTAGGCTTCGACCCGCTCCGGCGTATCGCCGCTGGTTTCGATCAAGGTCTTGGCGTAAGTACGCTGGCGGTCATGGCTTTCGCGAAGGGCTTCGAAAATATTCATGGGGGTTCCTCATCAACCGCGTGCTGGAATGACGCTGTAAAGCCTAGACCCCGAGGCGAGAGCGGCAGTTCCACCGGGTTGAAGAAGGGCTTGGAAGATAGCCGCGGGGCAGGATAGGCTGCGAATTCAAACAACAAGGAAGTCATGCATGAACTTGCGCATCGAGCTGTCACAAAACCCGACCGAAGAAGAACGCACAGCCATCCTCGCGCCGCTGCGTGCGCACAACGTTGCCAACGCCGGACCGTCGACCTTCGAGCCGATCGCTCTGTTAGTGCGTGATGAACACGACGCGATCCTCGGAGGTTTGTATGCCCACACGTTCTATCGTTGGCTGTTCATTGAGTTACTGGCCGTGCCGGAGCAAGGTCGCGGCAAGGGTATCGGCTCGCAGTTGATGCAGAGGGCGGAAGATCTGGCACGGGAAAAAGACTGCGTTGGCATCTGGCTCGACACCTTCTCCTTCCAGGCACCGGAGTTTTACAAGAAGCTTGGATTTAGCGAATGCGGAGAGATTCTGGATTATCCACTGGGGCATAAGCGGCATTTCTTCCAGAAGCGATTGATCGGTTGAATGTTGCGGCCCCTTCGTCGGAAGGCCATCCGGAGCGAGCCTGCTCCGGGCGGCCTTCCGGCGAAGGCGGGTTGAGCATCACTGCGACAATTGCCCCTACAGGCAGGTCGCCAACGCCGCCAACCGGCGCTTGGCGACAAAGTCATCCTTCTGCGCGTAGTAATTCAACGTCGTGCCCGATGCCTGGGTAATCACGTCGACAAACGACTCTGCCGAACGGGTGTACACCGTCGTCCCGCCGGACTTGCGCGGTTCCAGATACGCCGCCGCATCCACACCGAACACCGCTTCGTCCTGCCAACCAAACTGCACACACTGCGCCACGACTTTTTCAGCCTTGTCCGACGTCAACACCTTGTACGGGGTTTTCGTGCGAGCATCGTCCATCACCGAGCCTGCGCAACCGGCCAGCAATGTCGCGGCCAGCGCTACCATCAGAATTCGCATTGCATTCGCTCATTCAGAAAAAAGCGGACTGTATCATCGCAGCAGCAGGAATCGTTCTGCTTTACTGCATTTATAGCGCGACACGCGCAGGTCGCTGCGGCAACCTAAGCTCATCAGCCTCACAAGGAAAACACATGGCGCCTACCGACCAGCGACATGAACATGCCCTGAAAGTGTTTCTCGACGCGCGTCCCGAACTGCGCGAAACCCTCGATCACCTCAACCCGTTGCTGGCCCAGGCCAAAGGCGAAACTCAAGCGCAGTATCGCGAAGAGCGACTGCATGAAGCGTTTGAGGCTGAAGCGGAAAGTCTCGGGCTGTTTGCCTGGGAGCTCACCTTGCAACTGACCGCTGATTCGTCTGAGGAATACCAGGCGCAGCGTCTGGAAGTGCATCGCGAAGTCGCGGAAATGGCCGGAATGGATTGGCTGGAATATTGCGATCTGTATGGCATAGAGCCGTAACCTCCGCCTAAGGACACCGCCACTCATGCTGCCATCCGCCTCGACTCACCGCGCCAGCCCCGGCCACCTGCACACACAGAAGTGGCGCGGGCGGATTGGTCTGGCGCTGGTGGCCAGCCTCTCGGTACTGGCCGGAATGACCGACGCCATTGGCTTTATGGCCAGCGGCGACTTCGTCTCGTTCATGAGCGGCAACACCACCCGACTCGCCGTGGCGATCAGTGATGGCGATGTCGGGTTGACCGTGCGCCTGGTGATTCTCGTCGCAACGTTCGTTGTCGGTAATGCTTTGGGTGTTGTAGTTGCACGCTTGGGCGGACGCCGGGCGTTGCCTCTGCTGCTGTGTATCGCCACCCTGCTGTGCGCGGCGGCGGCCTGGCCATTCGACACGCAACTGCCAGCGCTGCTGGCGGCGATCATAGCGATGGGCATGCTCAACGCGGCGGTCGAAGAAGTGAATGGCTTGCCGGTCGGGCTGACTTACGTGACAGGCGCGTTGTCGCGGTTCGGCCGTGGATTGGGCCGCTGGATGCTTGGCGAACGGCGCAGCGGCTGGCGGGTGCAGCTGGTGCCCTGGAGCGGAATGTTTATCGGCGCGATTCTGGGCGCAGTGCTGGAGCATCATCTTGGACTCAAGGCGATGTTCGTCAGCGGGTTGCTGGCCGCGATGATCGGGCTGCTCTCCCTGAAAATTCCGCGGCGCTGGCAACTGGGCTACATGCCTCGCTAATCAACGCCCGCCCCGTGCTCCCTGTAGGAGCTGTCGAGTGAAACGAGGCTGCGATCTTTTGATCTTGTTTTTCAAAATCAAAATCAACAGATCGCAGCGTGCCGCAGCTCCTACAGAGATCGTGTTTCCCTGTAAGCGCTGCGATCCTTTGCGGCCTGCAATGCTTTATCATGGCCGCAGTTTTGCTGATCGAGTCCGTCATGAAGTTTGCCATCGCGCTGTTTTCCGCCGCCCATGCGCCCTCCTCGCGCCGCGCCCTGCTGTTTGCGCAGGCTGCGCTGGCCGGCGGGCATGAGATCGTCCGGCTGTTTTTCTATCAGGACGGCGTTTATAACGCCTCGGATGCGCTCGTCACCCCGCAGGACGAACTGGATTTGCCCAAACAATGGCGCAGCTTCATAACCGAGCAGAATCTGGATGGCGTGGTGTGTATCGCCGCCGCCCTGCGTCGCGGTGCGCTCAACGCTGAAGAAGCCAAACGCTATCAACGTGACGCCGTCTCAGTCAGCGCGCCGTGGGAATTGTCCGGCCTCGGTCAGTTGCATGACGCGGTGCAAGACGCCGACCGTTTGATCTGCTTTGGAGGTGCGTGAGATGGCCAAGTCCCTGTTGATCATCAGCCGCGAGTCGCCGTGGTCTGGCCCCGGCGCCCGTGAAGCGCTGGACATCGTGCTGGCCGGTGGCGCCTTCGATCTGCCCGTTGGCTTGCTGTTTCTGGATGATGGCGTGCTGCAACTCGCCGCCGGGCAAAACGCCAAGACCCTGCAACAGAAAGACCTCAGCGCCAACCTGCAGGCGCTGCCGATGTTCGGCGTAGAAGAACTGTTTTACTGCGCCGACAGCGCCAGCACACGCGGTCTCGGCAATCTGTCGCTGGCTGAAGCGCAGCCGCTGGCCGCCGAACAAATCACCGCCCTTATTGACCGTTACGACCAGGTGATCACCCTCTGATGTCGACTTTGCATGTGTTGTCTCATTCCCCGTTCGGCGACGATCGCCTGAGCAGTTGCCTGCGCCTGATCGGCAGCGCTGATGCCCTGCTGCTGTCCGGCGATGCCGTCTATGCATTGCAACCGGGCACAGCGCCATTCACTGATCTGCAAAGCCGCCAGATCAAACTGTGGGTTCTGGCCGAAGATGCACAGGCTCGCGCCATCGAAGTCCCGGACTGGGCCGAAGCGATCGATTACCCGGCCTTCGTCGAACTGTCGATACACCACGACAAGGTCAACAGCTGGCTATGAATTCCATGACCGTCGGCGCCCGCGCCATCGAACTGGACAAGGATGGCTTTCTCGTCGACCTCAGCGACTGGTCGGCTGAGGTCGCCAGCGCCCTCGCCGCTGCCGAAGAGATCGAGTTGACTCCGGAGCACTGGGAAGTCCTCGAGCTGCTGCGCAGCTTCTACGCCGAATTCCAGCTGTCACCGGCCACCCGGCCGTTGATCAAGTACACCGCGTTGAAACTCGGCCCGGACAAAGGCAACAGCCTGCACCTGAACCGACTGTTCAAAGGCACCCCCGCCAAACTCGCCGCGAAACTGGCGGGCCTGCCCAAACCGACGAATTGCTTATGACCGACTTTCCAGCGCTGACCCTCGAAACGCCTGCCGAACATCCGTTCGCTCAATTCGTGCGCATCCTCGGCAAGGGCAAACGCGGCGCCCGCGACCTGACCCGCGAAGAAGCCCGCGAAGCGATGGGCCTGGTGCTCGACGACAAGGTCGAAGACACGCAGCTCGGCGCGTTCCTGATGTTGCTGCGGCACAAGGAAGAAAGCGCCGAGGAGATGGCCGGTTTCACCGAAGCCCTGCGCGAGCGCTTGCAGGCCCCCAAGCTGAACGTCGATCTGGACTGGCCGACCTATGCCGGCAAAAAGCGCCATCTGCCGTGGTACCTGCTGGCAGCCAAGTGTCTGGCACAGAACGGAGTGCGCATCTTTATGCACGGCGGCGGCGCGCACACGGCCGGGCGGCTGTACAGCGAGCAATTGCTCGGCGAATTGAACATCCCGTTGTGCCGGACCTGGCAGCAGGCCGGCACGGCGCTGGACAATGGCGGGCTGGCGTTCATGCCGCTGGTGGACTGGGCGCCACAACTGCAGAAGATGATCGACCTGCGCAACACCCTTGGCCTGCGCTCGCCGATTCATTCGCTGGCGCGGATTCTCAATCCGCTGGGCGCGCGTTGTGGGCTGCAGAGTATTTTCCATCCTGGCTATCAGGCCGTGCATCGCGATGCCAGCGGCTTGCTCGGCGACACGGCGATTGTGGTCAAGGGTGACGGTGGCGAAATCGAGATCAACCCGGATGCCAACAGTCACTTGTACGGCACCACTGGCGGCGAGAGCTGGGACGAGGAATGGCCGCAATTGTCGGCGCAGCGCCACGTCAAACCGGCAACTTTGGACGTTGAACATCTGAAAGCGGTGTGGCGTGGCGACGTGGTCGACAGCTATCCACAAATGGCCCTGATTGCGACCATGGCCCTGGCCTTGCGCGGCCTCGGTCAAAACCGTGAGCAAGCCTTCGCCACCGCCGAGCAATACTGGGCCGCGCGGAACAAATCGATTTAACCGATCATTCACGCCCGATCTTTGCGCTTTTTGTTCGAACTCATCGGAATAGACTCGACTCCAACGATTATTGGTTTACGGAGTCTTGATCATGGGTTTACTCGTCGATGGCCACTGGCAGGACAAGTGGTACGAAAGCAGCAAGGACGGCGCGTTCCAGCGTGAACAGGCCAAACGCCGCAACTGGGTCACCGCCAACGGTGAACCCGGCCCCAGCGGTGAAGGCGGTTTTGCCGCTGAAGCCGGGCGCTATCACCTATACGTTTCCCTCGCTTGTCCATGGGCGCATCGCACGCTAATCCTGCGCAAGCTCAAAGGCCTGGAAAGTCTGATCGACGTCTCGGTGGTCAGTTGGCTGATGCTGGAAAACGGCTGGACCTTCGACACGGCACTCGGCTCGACCGGCGACAAGCTCGATGGCTTCGACTTCATGCACCAGCGCTATACCGCCGACACGGCCGATTACACCGGCCGCGTTACTGTGCCGGTGCTGTGGGACAAGAAGCTCAAACGCATCGTCAGCAACGAATCAGCGGAGATCATCCGCATGTTCAACAGCGCGTTTGATGATCTGACCGGCAATGATCTGGATTTCTACCCGGCGCCGTTGCGCGGTGAAATCGATGCGCTGAACGAGCGGATTTATCCGGCGGTGAACAACGGCGTGTACCGCGCAGGTTTTGCAACGTCGCAACAGGCTTATGAAGAAGCGTTCGATGAGGTGTTTGCCGAACTCGATCACCTTGAAGGCGTTTTAAGCGCAAACCGCTATCTGAGCGGCGAATACCTCACTGAAGCTGACGTGCGCCTGTTCACTACGATCATCCGGTTTGATGCGGTGTATCACGGGCACTTCAAGTGCAATCTTCGGCGCATTGCCGATTATCCGAACCTGTCGAACTGGCTGCGGGAGATGTATCAGTTGCCGGGGATTGCCGAGACGGTGGATTTCCAGCACATCAAGAATCACTACTACGGCAGTCACAAGACGATTAACCCGACGGGGGTTGTGCCGAAGGGGCCGGAGCAGGATTTCACCGTGGCGCATGATCGGGCGCGGTTGGCTGGGAAAGGGGTTTGGTTGAAGGGTTAATAGCAAAAAGCAAAAGATCGCAGCCTTCGGCAGCTCCTACAGGGAACGCATTCTCATGTAGGAGCTGCCGAAGGCTGCGATCTTTTGATCTGACTCAGACCTGCGCCTGAGCCCCTTCGAACCACGCCAGTTTCTCGCGCAGTTGCACCACTTCACCAACGATCACCAGTGTCGGCGCATGCACTTCATGCTCCGCCACCAATCGCGGCAGATCGGCCAGCGTGCCGGTAAAGACCCGCTGATTGACCGTGGTGCCCTGCTGAATCAATGCCGCCGGGGTATCTGCTGAACGACCATGCTTGATCAGTTGTTCACAAATGACCGGCAAGCCGACCAGACCCATATAGAACACCAGCGTCTGCGCCGGCGCGACGAGGTCGACCCACGGCAGATCGGTGGAACCGTCCTTCAAATGCCCGGTGACAAAGCGCACCGACTGCGCGTAATCACGATGCGTCAGCGGAATCCCTGCATACGCCGCACAACCGCTGGCAGCTGTGATACCCGGCACCACCTGAAACGGAATGCCATGAGCGGCCAGTTCTTCGATCTCTTCGCCGCCACGGCCGAAGATAAACGGATCACCGCCCTTCAACCGCACCACACGTTTGCCGGCCTTGGCCAGATCGACCAGTTGCTGGTTGATCTGATCCTGCGGCACGGCGTGATCAGCACGACGTTTGCCGACATAAACCCGCTCGGCATCGCGACGGCATAGCTCAAGAATCGCAGGTGCAACCAAACGGTCATAGAGCACCACGTCGGCTTGCTGCATCAGGCGCAAGGCCTTGAAGGTCAGCAGATCCGGATCGCCCGGGCCCGCGCCGACCAGATACACCTCGCCGGTGGTGACCATGGCTTCGCCATCGATCTTGGCTTGCAGCAGACGTTCGGCCTCGGCGCCCTGCCCGGCCAGTTGCCGATCGGCAATCGGTCCCTGAAAGACATCTTCCCAGAAACCACGACGCTGCTGTACATCCGGAAACAGGCTTTTCACCTGATTACGGAAACGCGCGGCGAGCCCGGCCAATTGGCCGTATGTCGACGGAATCCAGGTTTCGATCTTGGCGCGGATCAAACGCGCCAGCACCGGTGCATCGCCGCCGCTGGACACGGCAATGATCAGCGGCGAGCGATCGACGATCGCCGGGAAGATCACGCTGCACAAGGCCGGCGCGTCGACCACGTTGACCGGCACGCAGCGCTTATGAGCATCGGTGGAGACTTGTGCGTTCAGTGTCTCATCGTCGGTAGCGGCAATAATCAGCCCGCAACCGTCCAGATCTGCCTCGACGTAACCACGCAACAGGCATTCACCGCCAGAAGCAGCGACCAGCTCACGCAGTTGCGTTTCGATTTCAGGTGCGACCACCCGCAGCAGCGCACCGGCATCGGCCAGCAGGCGGGATTTGCGCAAGGCAATTTCCCCCCCACCGACGACCAACACACGACTGCCGCGCAGGTTGTGAAACAGCGGCAGATATTTCATTTAGCCGATGACCTCAAGGCCACCCATGTACGGCTTCAGCACGTCCGGCACACGGATCGAACCATCGGCCTGCTGGTAGTTTTCCAGCACGGCCACCAGGGTACGGCCAACAGCCAGACCGGAACCGTTCAAGGTGTGCACCAGCTCAGGCTTGCCGGTTTCCGGGTTGCGGAAACGCGCCTGCATGCGACGGGCCTGGAAATCGCCGCAGTTCGAGCACGAGGAGATTTCGCGGTACTTGTCCTGGCTCGGGATCCACACTTCCAGATCGTAAGTCTTGACCGCGCTGAAGCCCATGTCGCCGGTGCACAGTGCCAGGGTGCGATAAGGCAGACCGAGCAATTGCAGCACCTTTTCAGCGTTGGCAGTCAGACCTTCCAGCGCTTCCATCGAAGTCGATGGCTCAACGATCTGGACCATTTCAACTTTGTCGAACTGGTGCTGACGGATCATGCCGCGCGTGTCGCGACCCGACGCGCCGGCTTCGCTGCGGAAGCACGGAGTATGGGCAACGAACTTGATCGGCAGCAGTTTCGAGTCGACGATTTCGCCGGCAACGATGTTGGTCAGCGATACTTCGGCTGTCGGGATCAAATACAGATCCGCTTCGCCTTCGCGCGCGATCTTGAACAGGTCTTCTTCGAACTTCGGCAGTTGACCGGTGCCTTGCAGTGCCGGCGCCTGAACCAGATAAGGCGTGTACGCCTCTTCGTAGCCGTGCTCGTTGACGTGCAGGTTGATCATGAACTGCGCCAGTGCGCGGTGCAGACGGGCGATCGGGCCACGCAGCAAGGCGAAACGAGCGCCGGACAGCTTGGCGGCGGTTTCGAAATCCAGCCAGCCGAACTTCTCGCCCAGCGCCACGTGGTCTTTCACTTCGAAATCGAATGCAGTCGGCGTGCCCCAGCGGCGGACTTCAACGTTGTCGTCTTCGTCTTTGCCGACCGGAACGGATTCGTGTGGCAGGTTCGGGATACCGAGCAGGATCGAGTCCAGTTCGGTCTGGATCGCGTCCAGTTCGACTTTACCGGCACTCAGTTCGCCCGCCATGCGCTCGACGTCCGCCATCAACGGCGCGATGTCTTCGCCGCGCTGCTTGGCCTGACCGATAGATTTGGAACGCGCGTTACGCTCAGCCTGCAGTGCTTCGGTGCGGGTCTGGACGGTCTTGCGCTGTTCTTCCAGCGCTTCGATGCGCGCGGTATCCAGGGCAAAGCCACGGGAAGCCAGGCGGTCCGCTACGTCCTGAAGGTTGCTACGTAACAGTTTGGAATCGAGCATGTCGGTTTCTCGTTATCAAAGTTTGGTCAAAGACAGGCCAGCCCACGTCGCGAGCAGCCCGCCGAATACGCTGAGCGCCGCATAGCCCAGGGCCAGCGGCACTTGCCCGCTTTCTAGCAGGCGCACCGTATCCAGTGAAAAGGATGAAAAAGTCGTCAGCCCCCCGAGGAAGCCGACCATCAACCCGGCACGCACCTCGATCGGCACCTCCGGGCGTATCAAAAACAGGCCGTACAACACGCCAATCAGCAGACAGCCCACGATATTAACGGCCAGCGTCGCGGTATAGAAGTGCCGCGGCCAATTGGCGTTGACCCAATTGCCGGTAGCGAAGCGCAACAAGGTGCCGGCAACCCCGCCGGCGGATACCGCAATGATCAATGGAAGCACTATTTTCTCCGCTGCCGAGGGCTTAAACGGTCAAGTTGGGCGAGGTGGTTGAGCTTCTCGCCGATCTTCAACTCCAGGCCGCGCGGCACCGGTTGGTAAAACGGTATCGGCTCGAGTTCTTCCGGGAAATAGTCTTCGCCGGCGGCGTAGGCGTCTGGTTCGTCATGGGCGTAGCGGTATTCGTCGCCGTAGCCCAATTGTTTCATCAGTTTGGTCGGCGCGTTGCGCAGGTGCAGCGGCACTTCCAGCGAGCCGTTTTCGGCGGCGGCACGCAGCGCGGTTTTGAAGCCCATGTATACCGCGTTGCTTTTTGGCGCACAGGCCAGATAAGTAATGGCTTGAGCCACCGCCAACTCACCTTCGGGGCTGCCGAGGCGTTCCTGCACTTCCCACGCGGCGAGGCACAGGCTCAATGCGCGCGGGTCGGCGTTGCCGATGTCTTCGCTGGCCATGCGCACCACGCGTCGGGCCAGGTACAGCGGATCGCAACCGCCGTCGATCATCCGCGCAAACCAGTACAGCGCGCCATCGGGGTTGGAGCCGCGTACCGATTTGTGTAGCGCCGATATCTGGTCGTAGAACGCTTCGCCGCCCTTGTCGAAACGCCGGCGCGTGTCGCCGAGCAGGCTTTGCAGCAGATCGATGCCCATCTCGCTGTTGTCATCGGCCAGATCGGAGGCATTCTCCAGCAGATTGAGCAGACGCCGGCCATCGCCATCGGCGGCCGATAGTAGCATCTGAAAACCCTCATCGCTGAGGGTCAAGTTACGTTTGCCCAGCCCGCGCTCTTCGGTGAGCGCGCGGTGCACCAGTTTGCGCAGCGCCGCTTCGTCGAGGCTTTTCAGCACGTAGACGCGGGCGCGCGACAACAGAGCGTTGTTGAGCTCGAACGAAGGGTTTTCGGTGGTGGCGCCGATGAAGATCAGCGTGCCGTCTTCAACGTACGGCAGGAATGCATCCTGCTGGGACTTGTTGAAGCGGTGCACTTCATCGACGAACAGAATCGTGCGCTTGCCGTACTGGCCGGCCTGCTGCTTGGCGATTTCAACGGCCTGACGTATCTCCTTGACCCCGGCGAGCACCGCCGAGACCGTTTCGAAGTGCGCATCAGAGACTTCCGCAAGCAACCGCGCCAAGGTGGTTTTACCCACGCCCGGCGGGCCCCAGAAGATCATCGAATGCAGGGCACCCTGCTCCAGCGCCTCACGCAGAGGTTTGCCGCGAGCGAGCACGTGCTCCTGACCGACGTACTCATCCAGATTGGTCGCACGCAAACGCGCGGCCAGTGGCTGGGCAATCGGTGCACTGCGAAACAGATCCATCACGTAGCGTTGAAACCTCTATTTTGCCGATCATTGACCCTGTAGGAGTGAGCCTGCTCGCGATAGCGGTGGGTCAGACGATGAAGATGTGACTGACAAATCGAATCGCGAGCAGGCTCACTCCTACAAAGGGTTTTGGGTTTATTCCTGGATTACGTCGGCACCCTTGGGGATGTCGAACTTGAACTTCGACGCTGGAACCGGCTCATTGGCCTTCACCCCGGTAAACAGGATATTGGTGCGCTGGCCGACGCTGTCGATCAGTTGCATATCGTTAAGCAGATTATTGCGGAAGGACAGGCGCAGATTATCGAACAAGGTGTCCTTGGTTTTCGGCTTGAGGGTGAAGTCGATCACGCCGCCCGCCTCTTTCGCGGTGATATCAAAGCTCTGGCTGATCTTCGACACATCACCGGACAACAGCAGCGCCGGGGTCTGGGTCAGACGCTCGTCGAGCTTCTTGATGGTCGCCTGCTCCAGATCCGGGTCCCACAGGGTGACTTTCTTGCCGTCGGAGACCATGGTCTGCTCGGCCGGCGCATTGGTGTGCCAGTAGAACAGGCCCGGACGCTGCAGGGTCATGTCGCCGGTGGTTTCCTGCAACTGCGTGCCGCTGCCGTCGAGGGTCAGCTGCGAGAAGTTCGCGCTCAGGGTCTTGGATGTTTCCAGCAATTGGGTCAGACGCGCCACGTCCTTGTCATCGGCGTGGGCCGTGAGCGTGGTCAGCGCCAGTACTGGCAACAGCATGCGGATAAGGCGCATGGGAGTCCTCTTGAATACTCGTTGGGAGAGCGGCGGCACATCATTGTCCCGCCTCTTGCGTTTGCAATCAGTCGCGTACCGGGCCCGGGGCCAGGACTTCACGGGAACCGTTGGTGTTCATCGAGGTGACGACCCCGGCCATTTCCATGGCTTCGATCATCCGTGCGGCGCGGTTGTAGCCGATCTTCAGCTTGCGCTGTACAGCGGAAATCGAGGCACGACGGCTTTCCAGAACAAACTGTACAGCTTCGTCGTACAGCGCGTCGGCTTCCGGATCATCGCCATCGCCACCACCGCTGCTGCCTTCAAAACCGCTGCCGGCTTCTTCGACACCGTTGAGGATGTCGTCGTTATATTCCGGCGCGCCGCGCAGTTTCCACGCCTCGACCACACGATGGACTTCGTCATCGGAAACGAATGCACCGTGAACCCGGATCGGCAGGCTGGTGCCCGGCGGCATGTAAAGCATGTCACCGTGGCCGAGCAGTTGTTCGGCGCCGCCCTGGTCGATGATGGTCCGCGAGTCGATCTTGCTCGACACCTGGAACGCCATACGGGTTGGAATGTTGGCCTTGATCAGACCGGTGATCACGTCCACCGACGGCCGCTGGGTCGCGAGGATCAAGTGAATACCGGCCGCCCGCGCCTTCTGGGCAATACGGGCGATCAGTTCTTCAACCTTCTTGCCGACGATCATCATCATGTCGGCGAATTCGTCGACCACCACAACGATGGTCGGCAGCTTCTGTAGCAACGGCGCTTCGTCGTGGATGCTTTCGCGCTTGTACAGCGGATCGCTCAACGGCTCGCCGGCGTCCTGGGCCTCCTTGACCTTGGCGTTGAAGCCGGACAGGTTTCGGACACCCATCTTCGCCATCAGCTTGTAGCGGCGCTCCATCTCGGCGACGCTCCAGCGCAGGGCATTGGCGGCATCCTTCATGTCGGTGACGACCGGGCACAGCAGGTGCGGAATGCCTTCGTAGATCGATAGTTCCAGCATTTTCGGGTCGATCATGATCAGCTTGGCGTCTTCCGGGCCGGACTTGAACAGGATCGACAGAATCATCGCGTTCACACCCACCGACTTACCGGAACCGGTCGTACCGGCCACCAGCAAGTGCGGCATCTTCGCCAGGTCGGTGATGACCGGCTTGCCACCAATGTCATGACCGAGTGCCAGGGTGACCGGCGATTTGAAGTTGTCGTACTCGGGCGTCGACAGCACCTCGGAGAAACGTACGATCTGCCGGTCTTCGTTGGGGATCTCGATACCGACGGTGGTCTTGCCCGGAATCACCTCGACCACCCGCACACTGGTCACGGCCAGGGAACGTGCAAGGTCTTTGGCGAGGTTGGCGATGCGGCTGACTTTTACGCCGGCGGCCGGCTGAATTTCGTAACGGGTAATCACCGGGCCTGGGTGGATCGAATCCACCGTGACCTCGACCCCGAACTCCTTCAGCTTGATCTCCAGCAAGTGGCCAACCGCCGCCAGGGATTCCGGTGAGTAATTGAGTTGTTTCTTTTCCGCCGGATCAAGAATCGAGATCGGCGGCAAGGTGCCTTCCACGGCGCTGTCGACGAACAACGGCACCTGTTTTTCCTTCTGTACGCGCTTGCTTGGCTCGGGCGCCTTGGCCGGAGCCGGGGCGATAACCGGCGGCACTTGTTTCTCGCGATCGGACATGTGCTTGCTTAGGGCTTGCTCACGTTCGATCAGGCGTTCTTTGACTTTGGCCTGCTCACGTTTGTCGGTCACCGTCGGCGCGACCACGTCGTGGACGCGATCGTCGACTTCACGCAGTTGCGCAACCAGTTGTTTGCGTTCGGTACGTGCCGACCACCAGCGATTGAGCGCGCCTTGAAACAGTTCGAACAGATCAAGGGTGATCTTGCCGGTGATGTCCATCACTTTGAACCACGACAGGTCAGTGAACACCGTCAGGCCAAACAGGAACAACGCAATGAACAACAGCGTGCTGCCCTGAATGTTCAGCGCATTCTTCGCCAGATTGCCGAGACTTTCGCCCAGCGCGCCGCCCGCACCTGCCGGCAGACCCGACGCTGCGTGGAAATGCAGATGCGCCAGCGCCGCGCCGGACAGCACCAGAAACACCAGACCGATCAGGCGCCAGGAGAACAGCCAGCCGCTCCACTGCCACGGTTCGTGGCGCTGACGGAAGATCTGGTAGGCCTTGATCGCCAACAGCAGCGGGAAGATGTAGGCGAAGTAACCCAGCACCATAAACAATATATCGGCGCTGTAGGAGCCCGCCGGGCCGCCGAAATTCTGTACGTCGTCGATCTTGCTGTTGTGGCTCCAGCCTGGATCGTCCTTGCCGTAGGTCAGCAAAGCCATCATCAGGAACAGGCACAAGGCACCGATGGCGATCAATGCACCTTCCTTGAGCCGGTAGTGCAACTGTTGGCGCCAGAGCGGAACGACTGTTTTTGGTGCTTCGGTGGATTTCTTCAAAACGCTTCTTTTCCTGCGCCCAAGGCGCGTCCATCTATTGAATGACGATAAAAAACTGCCCAATCCAGGCAGGTAAAAAAGTGAACGAGCGCAACTGAGACTACTTTTAACACTGCGTCGCGCATTTTATAAACACAGCGCAGCGCGAATATTCTGTAACAGCCCGGCATTGTACGGGTTTGTGCGTCTGATGCCATGCTTCAAGCCCCAGGATTGAGCATAGTCAAACACACAGAAGCCGCGACTCAATTTGAGCATGCATTACCTTTTGTGACAAAGGCTTATGAGGTGTATTTGATGAACGTAGCGAAGCATTCACGCCTGATCATCCTCGGCTCCGGTCCGGCCGGTTACAGCGCTGCCGTGTATGCCGCCCGCGCCAACCTCAAACCCGTGGTCATTACCGGCCTGCAGGCCGGTGGCCAGCTCACCACTACCGTCGAAGTCGACAACTGGCCCGGCGACGTCGAAGGCCTCACCGGCCCGGTACTGATGGAGCGCATGCAGAAACACGCCGAACGCTTTGCCACAGAGATCGTTTACGACCACATCCACACCGCCAAGTTGCAGCAGCGCCCGTTCGAGCTCACTGGCGACAGCGGCACTTACACCTGCGACGCACTGATCATTGCCACCGGGGCCTCGGCGCAATACCTGGGACTGCCTTCAGAGGAAGCCTTCGCCGGCAAAGGCGTATCCGCCTGCGCGACCTGTGACGGTTTTTTCTATCGCAATCAGGTGGTCGCCGTGGTCGGCGGCGGCAATACCGCCGTCGAGGAAGCACTGTACCTGTCGAACATTGCCAAGGAGGTGCATCTGATCCACCGCCGCGACAAGCTGCGTGCGGAGAAAATCCTGCAAGACAAACTGTTCGAGAAAGCCGCGAACGGTAACGTGCGCCTGCACTGGAACCAGAATCTCGACGAAGTACTCGGCGATGCCAGCGGCGTCACCGGCGCACGACTGCGTGACAGCCATACCGGCGAAACCCGTGAACTGGCGCTGGCCGGCGTGTTCATCGCCATCGGCCACAAACCCAACACCGATCTGTTTCAAGGGCAACTGCCGATGCGCGACGGTTACTTGCAGGTAAAGGGTGGCAGCGACGGTGACGCTACCTCCACCGAGATTCCCGGAGTGTTTGCCGCCGGCGACGTGGCCGACCACGTTTACCGCCAGGCGGTGACGTCGGCGGGCGCCGGCTGCATGGCCGCGCTCGATGCCGAGAAGTATCTGGACGACATTCCGATCATTTAACGGCACACTTTATCGCGGGCCGAACAGCCCGCACCGCCCTCCCCTTCTGCAAGCCTGGATGCCATGCTGACTTGGTTACAACGTAATTCCCTGACTTTTCCGCCGCTGGAAAAGGCCATGCGCGACCCCAACGGATTGCTCGCCGCCGGTGGCGATCTGTCGGCCGACCGGCTGATTCAAGCTTATCGCCATGGCTGCTTTCCGTGGTTCTCCGAGGGCCAGCCGATTCTCTGGTGGTCGCCGGATCCGCGCACGGTGTTGTTTCCCGACGAACTGCATGTCTCGCGCAGCCTTGGCAAACTGCTGCGCCAGGAACGCTATCAAGTGACCTTCGATCAGGACTTCGACGCCGTGATCCGCGCCTGCGCTGCACCACGAGACTACGCCGACGGCACATGGATCACCGAAGCCATGCAGGACGCTTACATCGAATTGCACCGGCGCGGCTTCGCTCATTCGGTCGAAGTCTGGGATCAGGGCGAGCTGATCGGCGGTCTGTACGGCCTGGCGATGGGCCAACTGTTTTTCGGCGAATCGATGTTCAGTCGCGCCGACAATGCGTCCAAATTCGGCTTTGCCAACCTGGTGCGGCATCTGAAAGACTCGGGATTCGTGCTGATCGATTGCCAGATGCCGACCGATCATCTGCACAGCCTCGGCGCGCGGGCGATTCCTCGCCAGCAATTCGCCGACTATCTGGAAAATCACCTGGATCAACCCAATCGTGCCACTTGGGTTTGCTGAGCGACTTTTGCGCGCGTGGCTTACACTTAATTCACCAGCTTTTCCCGAGGGTTGATCATGACCGAGTTGGCGCGGTTGAAGTTCTATGCCACTCAGCCTCACTCTTGCAGTTATCTGCCCGAGGAGCAGGCCACGACCCTGTTTCTCGATCCGAGCCAGCCCATGGATGTGCATGTCTACGCAGACCTGTCGGAAATGGGCTTTCGTCGCAGCGGCGATCATCTGTACCGCCCGCATTGCCAGAACTGCAATGCGTGCGTGCCTGCGCGCATTCCGGTGGCGCAGTTCACCCCCAATCGTCAGCAGAAGCGGATTTTCAAACGCAACACGGATTTGCAGGTGCGCCCGGCCAAACCGCAGTTCAGCGAAGAATATTTCGATCTGTACCAGCGCTATATCGAACAACGCCACGCCGACGGCGATATGTACCCGCCGAGCCGCGATCAATTCTCGACTTTTCTGGTACGCGATCTGCCCTTCTCGCGCTTCTATGAGTTCCGACTCGACGGACGGTTGCTAGCCGTGGCCGTGACCGACTTACTGCCGAACGGTTTGTCGGCGGTGTACACCTTCTACGAACCGGCCGAGGAACGCCGTAGCCTTGGCCGATTTGCCATCCTCTGGCAAATCGCCGAGGCACAGCGCCTCGGACTTGAGGCGGTGTACCTCGGTTACTGGATCAAGAACTGCAAAAAGATGAACTACAAGACGCAATATCGCCCCATCGAATTGCTGATTAATCAGCGCTGGGTCATCCTCAACTAAACCCAAGCCGTAAACCCCTTGGCGTAAACCCCATTTTTCGGGCACAATGCACGCCGCTTTTGCCTGGCGCAGTTGCACCGGGCCATTCATTGGATACCGAGGGCTTTACTGCATGTCGAAAGAAGACAGCTTCGAAATGGAAGGCACTGTCGTCGACACCCTGCCCAACACCATGTTTCGTGTGGAGTTGGAAAATGGGCACGTCGTAACCGCGCATATTTCCGGCAAGATGCGCAAGAACTACATTCGTATTCTTACCGGTGACAAAGTGCGCGTCGAGCTGACGCCCTATGACTTGAGCAAAGGGCGCATCACTTACCGCGCTCGTTAATCAAGTCAATACAAAACGCCCGGTTTATGCCGGGCGTTTTTGTTTGTGCGTTTTGGGGGTTGGTTTGGGTTTGGGGGCATATCCGTTGCTGCGGGTGCCGCCGCTGGCGGTTTCGCTCTTACAGCGAGTCACCTTTTCCAAACGCCGAAAAGGTAACCCAAAAGGCTTTGCCCCGGCGTACGGCACTTCGCTGAGGCTCAGTGTTCCCTCGCTACGGTGTCCATCCGGGGGCATCGCCTACGGTTTGCTTCGCTGCACCTCCTCTCGATGTATGCGGCTGCGCCGCACGGCGCTGCGCGCCTAACCCCCGGATGGACACCTACGCTCGGCCTGCCGAAGGGGCAAAAGATCAAAAGCCAAAGCAAGATCAAGAGCCAGAGCCAGAGCCAGAGCCAGAGCCAGAGCCAGAGCCAGAGCCAGAGCCAGAGCCAGAGCCAGATCAAGAGCCCCTCACCCTAGCCCTCTCCCGGAGGGAGAGGGAACTGACCTTGGTGTTTGGGCGAGGTACGCCGACATGTGATACCGAGTCGAACTCAGATTTTGAAAAGCTCAAAAATCGGCCCCCTCTCCCTCTGGGAGAGGGCTGGGGTGAGGGGTGAATCCAACACCAATCCAAAGCCGAACACGCTGTTGCTCCTCACCACTCAACAGGATGAGCGTTAGCTCGGCTGCGGCTTTTGATCTGCAAGGCGACGTCGGAAGGCTGAGTGGAGGGATTGATCCGGGCGTGGGAGCGCAGCGACCGTTTGGCGAAGCCAAACACAGCGAGAGGAGGTGCAGCGAAGCAAACCGTAGGCGCTGCGCCCGGATCGATCCCGGAGCGAAGGAACCCCGAGCCCCAGCGAGCGGGCCGCACGTAGGAGCAAGCGTTTTTTGCTTACTTTTTTTGGCGTTTGAAAAAAAGTGAGTCGCCGTAAGGGCGAAACCGTAATAAGCCATCACCGCAGCAACGGATATTCACCCAAAAAACCCAAACAACCAATAACAAAAAGGCGCCCGAAGGCGCCCTCTTGATCCAAGGCCATCAGGCCATTTCTGCGGTAGTCTCGAAGTCAAACGTCAACTCACCATCCTTGATGTCGATGTGCACCACACCGCCATGCTCGGCCAGCTCGCCAAACAGAATCTCCTCCGCCAACGGACGCTTGATCTTGTCCTGAATCAGACGCGCCATCGGACGTGCGCCCATTGCCGAGTCATAACCACCCGCCGCCAGCCAACTCCGCGCAGCATCAGTGACCTCAAGCAGCACACGCTTGTCTTCAAGCTGCGCCTGAAGCTCGGTAAGGAACTTGTCCACCACACTTTTGATGACCTCATGGCTGAGGCGACCAAACTGGATAATGGTGTCCAGACGGTTACGGAACTCCGGTGTGAAGCTCTTCTTGATCACTTCCATCGCATCAGACGAGTGGTCCTGATGGGTGAAACCGATCGAAGCCCGCGCAGCCGTTTCGGCACCGGCGTTGGTGGTCATGATCACGATCACGTTGCGGAAGTCCGCCTTGCGCCCGTTGTTGTCAGTCAGCGTACCGTGGTCCATCACCTGCAGCAGCAGGTTGAAGACTTCCGGATGCGCTTTCTCGATTTCATCGAGCAGCAATACGCAGTGCGGCTGCTTGGTGATCGCTTCGGTCAACAGACCGCCCTGATCGAAACCGACATAACCTGGAGGGGCACCGATCAGACGCGATACGGTGTGACGCTCCATGTACTCGGACATGTCGAAACGCACCAGCTCGATCCCCAACGCCTTGGCCAATTGCCGCGCGGCCTCGGTTTTACCGACACCGGTCGGGCCTGCGAACAGGAACGAACCGACTGGCTTGTCAGGCGACTTGAGGCCGGCACGAGACAGCTTGATCGCGGTTGACAGCGAATCGATCGCCGCGTCCTGACCAAACACCGTCAGCTTCAGGTCACGCTCAAGGTTACGCAGCAACTCCTTGTCGGAGCTGGTGACGTGCTTAGGCGGAATCCGCGCGATTTTCGCGACGATGTCTTCGACGTGCGGCACCTCGATACGCTTGGCGCGCTTCTCGACCGGTTGCAGACGCTGATAGGCGCCCGCCTCGTCAATAACATCAATGGCTTTGTCCGGCATGTGTCGGTCATTGATATAGCGCGACGCCAGTTCAGCAGCGGCACGCAGCGCTTCGTCGCTGTATTCGATGTTGTGGTGCTGTTCGAAACGCCCTTTCAGGCCGCGCAGGATACCAATGGTGTCTTCCACCGATGGCTCGACGACATCGACCTTCTGGAAGCGACGCGCCAAGGCACGATCCTTCTCGAAGATGCCGCGAAACTCCTGGAACGTGGTCGAACCGATGCAGCGAATGTCGCCAGACGACAGTAGCGGCTTAAGCAGATTCGAAGCGTCCATGACTCCGCCCGACGCAGCGCCCGCACCAATAATGGTGTGGATCTCGTCGATAAACAGAATGGCTTGCGGACGTTTTTTCAATTCATTGAGCAACGCCTTGAAGCGCTTCTCGAAATCACCGCGATACTTGGTGCCCGCGAGCAGAGCACCGAGATCGAGCGAATAAACAACACTACCGGCCAGCAGATCCGGCACCTGGTTGTCGACAATGCGCTTGGCCAGACCTTCGGCAATCGCGGTTTTACCCACGCCTGCTTCACCGACCAGCAGCGGATTGTTTTTGCGCCGACGCGCGAGAATCTGCGCGACACGTTCGACTTCCGATTCACGACCGACCAGCGGATCGATACGACCCTGGCGCGCGAGTTCGTTGAGGTTGCTGGCATAAGCATCCAGAGGATTGCCTGAAGAAGAAGACTCACCGCCCTCGTCGTCCTGCATATCTTGTTCACCTTCAGAGTGATCGCCATGCCCCGGCACTTTGGAAATGCCGTGTGCGATGTAATTGACGACATCGATGCGCGCAACGCTCTGCTGTTTCAGCAGGAACACTGCCTGACTCTCTTGCTCACTGAAGATGGCAACCAGCACGTTGGCGCCGGTTACTTCGCGTTTGCCCGAGCTCTGTACGTGGAAAACAGCACGTTGCAGTACACGCTGGAAGCCCAGGGTTGGCTGGGTTTCGCGATCTTCGTCATGAACGGGGATCAATGGCGTGGTGGAGTCGATGAACTCCTGCAGGTCATGCTTGAGTTTGTCGAGGTTTGCGCCGCAGGCACGCAAAACGGTGGCGGCAGCCTCATTGTCCAATAGGGCCAGCAAAAGGTGTTCGACGGTCATGAATTCATGACGTTTCGAACGAGCCTCCTTGAAGGCTAGATTGAGGGTGACTTCGAGCTCGCGGTTTAACATAGCTTCACCTCATACCCAAGTGGTCGGCGATTAACCGTCCTTCTCGATTTCACAGAGTAGCGGATGCTGGCTTTCCCTGGCGTACTGGTTGACCTGCATGGCCTTTGTCTCGGCGATGTCGCGGGTAAACACTCCACATACTGCCCGTCCTTCTGTGTGGACGGCCAGCATGACCTTGGTCGCCAGCTCGCGATTCAGGTTAAAAAACACCTCGAGCACTTCGACGACGAAATCCATCGGTGTGTAGTCATCGTTGAACAAAACCACCTTGTACATCGGCGGCGCCTGTAACGCAGGCTTTGCTTCCTGAACAGCAACGCCTGCCGAATCGTCGTCGTGCTCCTGTGGAAGATCCTTTTGGAGAAGCGGGCGATCCTGATTGAATGTTAGTCGAATCTGGCTGATTGCATGCATGGAAAGAAAGGTTCGTCAGTTGTGCAAATACAGTGGTGGGGGCGGTTGTACGCGTTTTCAACTCCGACTGCCCGGTCACCTTGACTATCGGGAAAACGGTGTTACAACCAATAGAGCCCACAGTGGGTAAAAAAGATCCGCGGAGTCAATCCTTTTAACGGATTAGATTGCGGATGAATTGGATGATACTCCAGCGATGGAGTCTGTTGCAGAGGGATTTGAGCATGGCTGTCGGCAAGGTGAAATGGTTCAACAATGCCAAGGGATTCGGCTTTATCAATACCGACGCCCGTGAAGGCCGCGATGAGGATGGCAAAGAGATCGACTTTTTTGCTCATTTTTCTCAGATTAAGATGGACGGATACAAAACCCTTAAGGCCGGGCAGGCGGTGGTTTTCAGCATTATCCAAGGCCCCAAGGGGCTGCATGCCGTAAACATCCAGTCAGTCGAACCATCCAGTGCCATTGATAGTGCAGCTGTCAGCGCTGCTGCCGCTGCCGCAACTGCCAAAGCGTGAGCTGACTGATCTTCACCTGAATATCCCAAGCAATAAAAAACCGCCTGACTCAATGAAGAATCAGGCGGTTTTTACGTGCCCGCGTTTTACATATGCGAAATCAGCGCATCGCCAAAGCCCGAAGACGAAACCAGCTTGGCCCCGTCCATCAGACGCTCAAAGTCATAGGTCACAGTCTTGGCCGAAATAGCGCCGTTGGTGCCCTTGATGATCAGATCCGCCGCCTCAGTCCAGCCCATGTGGCGCAGCATCATTTCTGCCGAGAGAATCAGCGAACCCGGGTTGACCTGATCCTTGCCGGCGTACTTCGGCGCCGTACCGTGGGTCGCTTCGAACATCGCCACGGTGTCGGACAGGTTGGCGCCCGGCGCGATACCGATACCGCCCACTTCCGCCGCCAAAGCGTCGGAGAGGTAGTCGCCGTTGAGGTTGAGGGTCGCGATCACATCGTATTCGGCCGGGCGCAGCAGGATCTGCTGGAGCATGGCGTCGGCGATGGCATCCTTGACCACAACATTCTTGCCGGTTTTCGGGTTTTTGAACTGCATCCACGGGCCGCCGTCGAGCAGGGTCGCGCCGAATTCTTCGGCGGCCACTTCGTAGGCCCACTCTTTGAAGGCACCTTCGGTGAACTTCATGATGTTGCCTTTGTGCACGATGGTCAGCGAATCGCGGTCGTTGTCGACCACATATTGCAGGGCCTTGCGCGCCAGGCGCTTGGTGCCTTCCAGCGAAACCGGCTTGACGCCGATGCCGCAGTTTTCGTCGAAACGGATTTTGGTGACGCCCATTTCTTCTTTAAGGAATTTGATGACTTTGGTGGCTTCCGGCGAACCGGCCTTCCACTCAATACCGGCATAGATGTCTTCGGAGTTCTCGCGGAAGATGGTCATGTCGACGTCGCCAGGCTTTTTCACCGGGCTTGGCACGCCTTCGAACCAGCGCACCGGGCGCAGGCAGACGTACAGGTCGAGTTGCTGACGCAGGGCCACGTTCAGCGAGCGGATGCCGCCACCGACCGGCGTGGTCAGCGGGCCTTTGATGGAAACCACATAATCCTTGACAGCATCGAGAGTTTCCTGAGGCAGCCAGGTGTCCTGATCGTAAACCTGAGTGGCTTTTTCCCCGGCGTAGACTTCCATCCAGGAAATCTTGCGTTTACCGCCGTATGCCTTTTGAACTGCAGCATCGACAACCTTGATCATCACCGGGCTGATGTCGACACCAATGCCGTCACCTTCGATGAAGGGGATGATCGGGTTATCAGGAACATTGAGAGAATGGTCTGCATTGACGGTGATTTTGTCGCCGACGGCTGGAACCTGAATCTTCTTGTAACCCATGCTGAACTCCATTGTTTGGATTGAACATCTGGCTTGGTTCGAGCGTAACCCAGTTAAATCAACACGCAAACCCTCTGTTCGTGGCGCGGCTACATCTCGTTTCGTACAAGCCTGAAAGCAAAGGGAAAAGCGCCAAACTCAAGCATTCGCGACGACTCTACGCCCCACCCCGCCCTGCGACCTTTAGACCAATGGACGAGAATCGTTGCATATGAACCATCGGCAGATTGCCAGCTACCTATGTATAATGCCGCCCGCTGACCACAGGGTCACGACGGCTGGCCTCTCTAGCACGAGACTTTCCGCCTGATTGGTCGGGTTGTTACCGCAGTCCGACTGCTTGACGCTCTACTGATGCACCCAACATCACCGCGAAGAATCTCGACATTCGGTTCATGGATGACTTTGAACGAACGCGCTTACCCGGCGCCCCTCGAGTTTCTGCGCACGCTTTAGCAAAGAAGAGAGAGTTAATCCGAATATGCCCACCCGCTCGAAGATCATCTATACCTTCACCGACGAAGCTCCAGCCCTCGCCACCTATTCCCTGCTGCCGATCATCGAGGCGTACACCGCTTCGGCCGATATCGCCGTGGAAACCCGCGATATCTCTCTTGCAGCACGTATTCTGGCCAGCTTCCCCGAGCAACTGGGCGACAAAGCCGTAGCCGACCACCTCGCCGAACTGGGCGACCTGGCCGTTACGCCTGAAGCCAACATCATCAAGCTGCCGAACATCAGCGCTTCGGTGCCACAGCTGCAAGCCGCGATCAAAGAACTGCAAGCTCAGGGTTACAACCTCCCGGATTACCCGGAAACCGTGACCAGCGACGCCGACAAAGACGCCAAGGCGCGTTACGACAAGGTCAAGGGCAGCGCCGTGAACCCGGTTCTGCGTGAAGGCAACTCCGACCGTCGCGCACCGCTGTCGGTTAAAAACTACGCTCGCAAGCACCCGCACAAAATGGGCGCCTGGGCCAAAGACTCCAAGTCCCACGTCGCTCACATGAGCACCGGCGATTTCTACGGCAGCGAAAAAGCTGCTCTGATCGACGCCGCTGACGCCGTGAAGATCGAGCTGATCGCCAAGGACGGTACTGCTACCGTTCTGAAAGAAAAAACCACCGTTCAGGCCGGCGAGATCCTCGACTGCGCCGTGATGAGCAAAAACGCCCTGCGCGCGTTCATCGCTGCTGAAATCGAAAGCGCCAAGGCTCAAGGCGTGCTGCTCTCGGTTCACCTGAAAGCGACCATGATGAAGGTCTCCGACCCGATCATGTTCGGCCAGATCGTTGCCGAGTTCTACAAAGACGCCCTGACCAAGCACGCTGACGTGCTGGCCGAGATCGGCTTCAACCTGAACAACGGCATCGGCGATCTGTACGCGCGCATCAAGGCCCTGCCGGCCGAGCAGCAAGCGCAGATCGAAGCCGACATGGCCGCGGTCTACGCCGCTCGTCCATCGCTGGCGATGGTCAACTCCGACAAAGGCATCACCAACCTGCACGTGCCGAGCGACGTCATCGTCGACGCCTCGATGCCGGCAATGATCCGTGACTCCGGCAAAATGTGGGGCACCGACGGTCAGTTGCACGACACCAAGGCGGTGATCCCGGATCGCTGCTACGCGACCATCTACCAGGCTGTGATCGAAGATTGCAAAGCCAATGGCGCTTTCGATCCGACCACCATGGGCAGCGTGCCAAACGTTGGCCTGATGGCGAAGAAAGCCGAAGAGTACGGCTCGCACGACAAGACTTTCCAGATCAAGGCTGACGGCGTGGTTCGCGTCACCGACAGCAAGGGCAACCTGCTGATGGAACAGGCTGTTGAAGCCGGCGACATCTTCCGCATGTGCCAGACCAAAGACGCGCCGATCCAGGACTGGGTCAAACTGGCCGTCAACCGTGCTCGCGCAAGCGCAACTCCAGCGATCTTCTGGCTGGACCCGATGCGCGCTCACGACGGCGTAGTGATCGAGAAGGTTCAGGCTTACCTGAAGGATCACGACACTGCCGGTCTGGACATCCAGATCATGGCGCCGGTCGACGCGATGAAGTACACCCTGCAGCGCACCCGCGAAGGCAAGGACACCATTTCGGTGACCGGCAACGTACTGCGTGACTACCTGACCGACCTGTTCCCGATCATGGAACTGGGCACCAGCGCCAAGATGCTGTCGATCGTGCCGCTGATGAACGGCGGCGGCCTGTTCGAAACCGGCGCCGGCGGTTCGGCTCCGAAGCACGTGCAGCAACTGGTTGAAGAAAACTTCCTGCGCTGGGATTCGCTGGGCGAGTTCCTCGCACTGGCAGCGTCCCTTGAGCATCTGGGCGTGAACTACAACAACCCGAAAGCACTGGTGCTGTCGAAAACCCTGGACCAGGCCACTGGCCAGTTCCTCGACAACAACAAGTCGCCATCGCGTAAAGTCGGCAACATCGACAACCGCGGCAGCCACTTCTACCTGGCGATGTACTGGGCTCAGGCCCTCGCTGCCCAGACTGAAGACGCTGCACTGCAAGCGCAGTTCGCGACCCTGGCAAAAACCCTGACCGAGAACGAAGCAACCATCGTTGCCGAGCTCAACGCCGTTCAGGGCAAGCCAGTCGACATCGGCGGTTACTACCACGCCAATGCCGAGCTGATCAGCAAGGCCATGCGCCCAAGCGCAACCCTCAACGCGGCGATTGCTGCGCTGGTTTAAGGTTGTAAAGGGAACATCACAAACCCCGGCCTCGTGCCGGGGTTTGTGTTTCCGGGCTTTATGATCACCACAAAACCCTGTGGGAGCTGGCTTGCCAGCGATAGCGATGGATCAGTCACCTTCAATGCTGAATGATAGGCCGCCATCGCTGGCAAGCCAGCTCCCACAGGGATCGGGTTCCAATATTCAAAAACGAGGACACCGTATGGAATGGCTCCCCCACATCACCGTCGCCACCATCGTCGAGGATAACGGTCGCTTCCTGATGGTTGAAGAACACAAGGCCGGGCGTAACGTACTCAACCAGCCCGCCGGCCATCTCGATCCGGACGAAACCCTGATTGATGCCGCCGTGCGCGAGACCCTCGAAGAAACCGGCTGGGACGTCGAGCCCACCGGCGTGATCGGCATTTACTTGTACACCGCACCGAGCAATGGCGTGACCTACCAGCGCGTGTGCTTCAGCGCCAAAGCCGTGCAACATCACGCTGATTACCAACTCGACGACGGTATCGTCGGCGCCAAGTGGCTGACCCGCGACGAATTAATTGCTCAGCGCGACAACTGGCGCAGCGAGCTGATCATCCGCTGCATCGACGATTATCTGGCCGGCCATCACTTCAGCCTCGAACTGATCCGCCCTTCTCTTTAGCCTTGAGGCCGCGAGCCTGCTAGAATCGCGTCCTTTTTCAAGACACTCATTGAATCCCTATGCGTGATCCAGCCCCTTCTGACACATCCAAGAAGCGCGTCATTGTCGGCATGTCCGGCGGCGTGGACTCTTCCGTTTCCGCTCTCCTGCTGATCGAGCAGGGCTTTGAAGTGGAAGGCCTGTTCATGAAGAACTGGGAAGAAGACGACGGAACGGAATACTGCACCGCCATGGACGACCTGGCGGATGCTCAGGCTGTCTGCGACAAAATCGGTATCAAACTGCACACCGCCAACTTCGCTGCAGAATACTGGGACAACGTGTTCGAGCACTTCCTCGCCGAATACAAGGCCGGCCGCACGCCGAACCCGGACATCCTGTGCAACCGCGAAATCAAGTTCAAGGCGTTCCTCGACTACGCCATGATGCTCGGCGCCGACCTGATTGCCACCGGCCACTACGTGCGCCGCCGCGACATTGATGGCCGCACCGAACTGCTCAAAGGCCTCGATCCGAACAAGGATCAGAGCTATTTCCTGCACGCCGTTGGCGGCGAACAGATTGCCAAGACCCTGTTCCCGGTCGGCGAACTGGAAAAGCCGGAAGTGCGCGCAATTGCCGAGAAGTACGAGCTGGCGACCGCCAAGAAGAAGGATTCCACCGGGATCTGCTTTATCGGCGAGCGGCGTTTCAGCGACTTCCTCAAGCAATACCTGCCGGCGCAACCGGGCGAAATCAAAACCACCGAAGGTGAAGTCATTGGCCGTCACCACGGCTTGATGTACCACACCATCGGTCAGCGCCAGGGCCTCGGCATCGGCGGTTTGAAAGACGCCGGCGATGAGCCGTGGTACGTGCTGCGCAAGGATCTCGACAGCAACGAGCTGATCGTCGGCCAGGGCAACAACCATCCATGGCTGTTCTCCAGCGCCCTGCTCGCTTCGGAAATCTATTGGGTCAACCCGATCGACCTGAGCCAGCCGCTGCGCCTGACCGCGAAAGTGCGTTATCGCCAGAGCGACCAGGCCTGCACTCTGGAAAAAACCGCCAGCGGCTACCGCGCTGTGTTCGACGAGCCGCAACGCGCGGTGACGCCGGGCCAATCCGTGGTGTTCTATGACGGTGAAATCTGCCTCGGTGGCGGCGTGATCGAAGTGGCCGAACCGTGGAGCGGCCAGGCATGAGCCCGACTCAGGAGCAACTGACGGCGCTGGGCGGTGTGTTTCTCGCCGCCGTACTGGTCGACCGGATCGCCAAGACCGGGCAGACCAGCGAGGCCGGCCTGACCTGCATGCTCGGCAGCCTGTTGGTGCGCGACCCGAAAGACACGCTGGACGTCTACGGCGGCGATGACCTCAATCTGCGCGAAGGCTATCGAGCGCTGATCGGTGCACTGGAACGCGACCCAAGCACGCTGCAACGCGAGCCATTGCGCTACGCCCTGTCGATGCTCGGCCTGGAACGTCAACTGGCCAAGCGCGACGACATGCTCGACACCATCGGCAAGCGCTTGCCGCAGATCCAGTCGCAGGTCGAGCATTTCGGCCCGGCCCACGAAAACGTGGTCGCGGCTTGCGGCGCGCTGTATCAGGACACCCTGAGCACCCTGCGCCAACGTATTCAGGTGCACGGCGACATGCGCAACCTGCAGCAGCCGAGCAATGCCTCGAAAATCCGCGCCCTGCTCCTTGCCGGTATCCGTTCGGCACGTCTGTGGCGGCAGCTCGGCGGCCATCGCTGGCAGTTGGTGATCAGCCGACGCAAGCTGCTCAAAGAGCTGTATCCGTTGATGCGCAGCGAGTAAAACGCCGCGCAATAAAAGCTTTGTAGTCTGTAACGCGTAATACGCCGGTCAGTTGGCAACGGACCGGCGGATTTTTTCATGTATGATACGCGCCCCATTTCGTTGCCCGACTGTCCGAGAACACCCCATGCAGCTTTCTTCGCTCACTGCGGTTTCCCCTGTTGACGGCCGCTACGCCGGCAAAACCCAGGCCCTGCGCCCGATTTTCAGCGAGTACGGTTTGATCCGTGCCCGTGTTCTGGTTGAAGTGCGCTGGCTCCAGCGCCTGGCCGCCCACGCGGGTATCCCTGAAGTGCCAGCCTTCTCCGCCGAGGCCAACGCCGTTCTCAATGAACTGGCTGAAAACTTCTCGCTGGAGCACGCCGAGCGCGTCAAAGAGATCGAGCGCACCACCAACCACGACGTCAAAGCGATCGAATACCTGCTCAAAGAGCAGGCGGCCAAGTTGCCGGAGCTGGCCAAGGTCAGCGAGTTCATCCACTTTGCCTGCACCAGCGAAGACATCAACAACCTGTCCCACGCCCTGATGCTGCGCGAAGGCCGTGACGACGTGATGCTGCCGCTGATGCGCCAGACCGCCAACGCCATCCGCGAACTGGCCATCCGTTTCGCTGACGTGCCGATGCTGTCGCGCACCCACGGCCAACCAGCCTCCCCGACGACTTTGGGTAAAGAGCTGGCGAACGTGGTTTACCGTCTCGAGCGTCAGATCGCTCAAGTCGCTGCCGTGCCGCTGCTGGGCAAAATCAACGGCGCCGTCGGCAACTACAACGCACACCTGTCGGCCTATCCGCAGATCGACTGGGAAGCCAACGCCCGCGCCTTCATCGAAGACGAGCTGGGCCTGGGCTTCAACCCGTACACCACGCAGATCGAACCGCACGACTACATCGCCGAACTGTTCGACGCGATCGCGCGCTTCAACACCATCCTGATCGACTTCGACCGTGACATCTGGGGCTATATCTCCCTGGGTTATTTCAAGCAGCGCACCATCGCTGGCGAAATCGGTTCGTCGACCATGCCGCACAAGGTCAACCCGATCGACTTCGAAAACTCCGAAGGCAACCTGGGTATCGCCAACGCGCTGTTCCAGCACCTGGCGAGCAAACTGCCGATCTCCCGCTGGCAGCGCGACCTGACCGACTCCACCGTACTGCGCAACCTCGGTGTTGGCTTCGCCCACAGCGTGATCGCCTACGAAGCCAGCCTCAAAGGCATCAGCAAACTGGAGCTCAACGAGCAGAAGATTGCCGCTGACCTCGACGCTTGCTGGGAAGTGTTGGCCGAGCCGATCCAGACCGTGATGCGCCGCTACAACATCGAAAACCCGTACGAGAAGCTGAAAGAACTGACCCGCGGCAAGGGCATCAGCCCGGAAGCGTTGCAGACTTTCATCGATGGTCTGGACATGCCTGCCGAAGCGAAAGCCGAGCTCAAGCAACTGACCCCGGCCAACTACATCGGCAACGCTGTAGCGCAAGCCAAACGCATCTGATCGACCGCTTGATCCGTTTGAGACGCCCGGCCGCGCCGGGCGTTTTTATTCCCGTCTGAAAAGTGCTTTTTTTCAATAGGTTACATATGAATTCCGATATTCCTCTTCAACTTCTGGGCGGCCTCACTGCACGCGAATTCCTGCGCGACTACTGGCAGAAAAAGCCACTGCTGATCCGTCAGGCGATTCCTGACTTCGAAAGCCCGATCGACGCCGACGAACTGGCCGGCCTGGCCCTGGAAGAAGAAGTCGAATCGCGCCTGGTGATCGAGCACGGCGAGCGTCCATGGGAACTGCGTCGCGGCCCGTTCGCTGAAGACGAGTTCAGCAAATTGCCGGAAAAAGAGTGGACCTTGCTGGTGCAAGCGGTCGACCAATTCGTGCCGGAAGTCAGCGAGTTGCTGGAAAACTTCCGCTTCCTGCCGAGCTGGCGCGTCGATGACGTGATGATCAGCTTCGCCGCCCCGGGTGGCAGCGTTGGTCCGCACTTCGACAACTACGACGTGTTCCTGCTGCAAGGCCACGGCAAGCGCAACTGGAAAATCGGCCAGATGTGCGACTCCGAGAGCCCGCTGTTGCAACACGCGGACCTGCGCATCCTCGCTGAATTCCACGAGACCGAAGAGTGGGTACTGGAACCGGGCGACATGCTCTACCTGCCGCCGCGTCTGGCTCACTGCGGTGTCGCGGTCGACAACTGCATGACCTACTCGGTCGGTTTCCGTGCGCCAAGCGCTTCCGAAGTGCTGACTCACTTCACCGACTTCCTCAGCCAGTTCCTGACTGACGAAGAGCGCTACACCGATGCCGACGCACAGCCAGCAGCCGATCCGCACCAGATTCAACAAGACGCACTGGATCGCCTGAAAGCGCTGCTCGCCGAGCACATGAGCGACGAGCGCCTGCTGCTGACCTGGTTCGGCCAGTACATGACCGAACCGCGTTATCCGGAGCTGGTGGCTGGCCCGGAAGAAATCGAAGAAGAAGACTTCCTCGCCGCCCTGCAGGATGGCGCCATCCTGATCCGCAACCCGAGTGCGCGCCTGGCCTGGTCGGAAGTCGATGACGACCTGCTGCTGTTCGCCAGCGGCCAGAGCCGTTACCTGCCGGGCAAGCTGCGCGAACTGCTGAAGCTGATCTGCGCCGCTGATGCCCTGCACACCGACAACCTCGGTGAGTGGCTGAACGACGAAGACGCTTGCGGCCTGCTGTGCCAGTTGGTCAAGCAAGGGAGCCTGGGGTTCGCCGATGAATAAGATTCGCGTACGTGTCGCAGACTGGCAGAAGGACATCGCCGAGATCCGGCGCATTCGTGAAACGGTGTTTATCGCCGAGCAATCGGTGCCACCTGAGCTGGAATGGGACGCGGACGACGCGACCGCCGTGCATTTTCTGGCGTTTGAAGGCGACTTTCCGATTGGCACTGCGCGCTTGTTGCCCGACGGGCACATTGGCCGCGTTTCGGTGCTGAAAGACTGGCGCGGGATGAAGGTCGGTGATGCGCTGATGCAAGCGGTCATTGCTGAAGCTGAAGAACGTGGGTTGAAGCAGCAGATGCTCAGTGCTCAGGTTCAAGCCACGGCGTTCTATGAGCGCTTGGGTTTCAGCCTGGTCAGCGAGGAATTCCTCGAAGCCGGGATTCCGCATGTCGATATGGTTCGCCATTCGGCTTAAGACCGCGGCGCGGCGATCGCGAGCAGGCTCACTCCTACAATTGAAATGCGATTCCCTGTAGGAGTGAGCCTGCTCGCGATGGCGCCCGCAAGAACACCACAAAACGCCCCGACATCCGCCGATGCCGGGGCGTTTTGCTGTCTACGATTCAACTTGCCCCACCCCAGGCCGACAAACTGGCAATATCAAGCCTTTCGAAAGCGGAGATAACGGACATGTCCCTACGCACCCTGCTCACCACCCTGCTGCTCGGTTGCAGTTTTTCGGTGATGGCAGCCACAGAAATCGTGCCCCTCAATTACCGCACCAGCGCCGACATGCTGCCGATGGCACAAGACTTCCTCGGCAAGGACGGTCAGGTCAGCGCCTACGGCAACCAGCTGATCATCAAGGCCGAGCCGGACAAGATTCAGGAACTCAAGGCGCTGATCAGCCAACTGGACACTGCGCCCAAGCGCTTGCTGATCAGCGTCGACACCAATGAAAACAATGGCCGTGGCGATGAAGGCTATGCGGTCAACGGCGCCCAGCCGAATCAGACCCGTATCATCAGCCGCAGCACCACCAGCCGCGAAGGCGGCGTCCAGCAGGTGCAGGCCACCGATGGCATGCCCGCGCTGATTCAGGTTGGCCAGAGCGTGCCGATCACCAATGTTCAGAGCGACTCCTACGGCGGTTACAACAGCCAAACCCAATACCGCAACGTCACCCAGGGTTTCTATGTCACCGCCAGCGTCACCGGCGACATCGTTCACCTGGCGATCAGTACCAACCGTGACCGTATGAGCCAGGAACGTCCCGATGTAGTGAACGTGCAAAGCACCGACACAACTGTCAGCGGACGTCTCGGCGAATGGATCACCCTTGCCGGCGTCAATCGCCAGACCCAAGCCGACAAACAGGGCCTGACCCGCAGCTACTCGACTCAAGGCCGGGATGACATGACCTTGCGGGTGAAAGTCGACGCCTTGGACTAAAGCACCGAAAACTGACTGATTAGTCGTATTAGACGAAAGATGTAGTGCTTTAAAAAAAGCACTACAAAACGTTTGACGGGGTAAAAAAGCGAAGGCATGATGGCCTCGCTCCCGCTAATCAGAGGCCCTGGCAAGGGCCTTCGAAGCGACGTTCGCACCTACCCCGCGAACCGCTTCGTGTCTGTACCGCCCACAAGGTGTGTTTGACGAGGTTGCCGACTGGAACGAAGTTGTCCCGAGGGACGGAAGCGTATTTAGGTAACCCGGCTTCACACTGTAGACCGTATAAAGGCCCACGACGCCCGAATGCGCCCGCAGTCCGCCACTACCTGCTCACTTCCCCTCGAGCCCATCGTTCATCCCGTCGCCTACCCCGCCGAATCCGACTTGACCACCTAAGCTTCTGGTCAGCGAGCGCAGGAATTTTCCACCGCAGAACAACTTTTCATAAAGACGCGACGAGGTTTATCTCCATGGCACTGACACGCGAACAGCAAATTGCAGCCCTCGAAAAAGACTGGGCTGAAAACCCGCGCTGGAAAGGCGTGACACGCACTTACTCCGCTGCTGACGTCGTCCGTCTGCGTGGCTCGGTTCAACCTGAGCACACCTTTGCAAAAATGGGCGCCGACAAGCTGTGGAACCTGGTCACCCAGGGTGCCAAGCCGTCCTTCCGTCCTGAGAAAGATTTCGTCAACTGCATGGGCGCCCTGACCGGCGGCCAGGCTGTTCAACAGGTTAAAGCCGGTATCCAGGCAATCTACCTGTCGGGCTGGCAAGTGGCTGCGGACAACAACTCCGCAGAATCCATGTACCCGGACCAGTCGCTGTACCCGGTGGATTCGGTTCCAACCGTGGTCAAGCGCATCAACAATTCGTTCCGTCGTGCTGACCAGATCCAGTGGAAAGCCGGCAAGAACCCGGGCGACGATGGCTACATCGACTACTTCGCACCGATCGTGGCTGACGCTGAAGCCGGTTTCGGCGGCGTGCTGAACGCCTACGAGCTGATGAAGAGCATGATCGAAGCAGGCGCCGCCGGCGTTCACTTCGAAGACCAACTGGCTTCCGTGAAGAAGTGTGGTCACATGGGCGGCAAAGTACTGGTTCCGACTCAGGAAGCCGTACAGAAGCTGACCGCTGCGCGTCTGGCTGCTGACGTTGCCGGCACCCCGACCATCATCCTGGCCCGTACCGACGCCAACGCTGCTGACCTGCTGACCTCCGATTGCGACCCGTACGACCAGCCGTTCGTGACTGGCGAGCGCACTCAGGAAGGTTTCTACAAGGTCCGTGCCGGCCTCGATCAAGCCATCGCTCGTGGCCTGGCTTATGCGCCGTACGCCGACCTGATCTGGTGCGAAACCGCCAAGCCGGATCTGGACGAGGCTCGTCGCTTCGCCGAAGCGATCAAAAAGGAATACCCGGACCAACTGCTGTCGTACAACTGCTCGCCTTCCTTCAACTGGAAGAAAAACCTGGACGACGCGACCATCGCCAAGTTCCAGCGCGAACTGTCCGCCATGGGTTACAAGCACCAGTTCATCACCCTGGCCGGCATTCACAACATGTGGCACAGCATGTTCAACCTGGCGCACGACTACGCCCGCAACGACATGACTGCCTACGTGAAACTGCAAGAGCAGGAGTTCGCTGACGCCGCCAAGGGTTACACCTTCGTGGCTCACCAGCAGGAAGTGGGCACCGGCTACTTCGACGACATGACCACTGTGATCCAGGGTGGCTCGTCCTCGGTAACCGCACTGACCGGTTCGACTGAAGAAGAACAGTTCCACTGATTCGGCTTCGCTGAGCAAACGGCCTTTGCGGATCGTATAGAAAGCTAACCGCAGAGCCGCAAAACTGACGCCCCGACTGGTTCGGGGCGTTTTTTTTGCCCCCGGAAAACACATCCTCCCCTGTAGGAGCTGCCGAAGGCTGCGATCTTTTGACTTTGTTTTTTCAGAATCAAAAGCAGGATCAAAAGATCGCAGCCTTCGGCAGCTCCTACAGGAATCGGTGGCGTTCGGAGAAAACATTGATCCAGCGCGGTACATCCGTCAGAAAAATCCGCTAAAACGGGCGCCGTCGCTACTTGCAGTAACGTGCAAGTAAGACAACTTCCCAACTGACATCCCGTTAAACAGTTACAAAACCCCTGCAAACGATATCAATTATCATTTAGCCGCAACTATGTTCGTTACATTCCCTACAAAACATTATTTGCATAAACCCGCCTAATGCCCGCAACGCATGGGCTGCAGGGCATTGGAGATGCGCTATGTCCTTATTCCAATAAATAATTTCGCTATAGGAATTTTACTTGCAGGGTGTTTAGCCATAAAATCAGCGCGATTGATTGCTGCGACATATCGTCACTGCCTATTTCTTTATCAAGCTCAGAGACCTTTGCTCTCTGTTAAGGATTACCAGCATGCCCGAAGCGACAGGACTCATGGCCCACAACTGGGGCTTTGCCATTTTCCTTCTGGGTGTCGTCGGCCTGTGTGCCTTCATGCTTGGCGTCTCCAGCCTCCTTGGGTCAAAAGCCTGGGGTCGCAGCAAAAACGAACCGTTCGAGTCCGGCATGCTACCTACCGGTGGCGCCCGCTTGCGGCTCTCAGCCAAATTCTATCTGGTCGCGATGCTCTTCGTGATCTTCGATATCGAAGCCCTCTTTCTCTTTGCATGGTCTGTGTCCGTCCGCGAAAGCGGCTGGACCGGATTCGTCGAAGCTCTCGTTTTCATAGCAATTCTGTTGGCAGGTCTTGTCTACCTGTTCCGAGTGGGCGCCCTTGACTGGGCTCCGGAAGCTCGTCGCAAGCGGCAGGCGAAGCTGAAACAATGAGGCTTTGGCAATGCAATACAATCTCACCAGGATCGACCCCGATGCTCCTAACGAGCAATATCCGATTGGCGAACGGGAAACCGTTTCCGATCCGTTAGAAGATCAAGTTCACAAAAACATTTTCATGGGCAAGCTGGAAGACGTGCTGAGTGGCGCGGTCAACTGGGGACGTAAGAACTCCCTGTGGCCGTACAACTTCGGCTTGTCGTGCTGCTATGTGGAAATGACCACCGCCTTCACGGCGCCCCACGACATCGCGCGCTTTGGCGCCGAAGTGATCCGGGCATCGCCGCGTCAGGCCGACTTCATGGTTATCGCCGGTACCTGCTTCATCAAGATGGCGCCGATCATCCAGCGTCTCTACGAGCAGATGCTCGAGCCGAAATGGGTTATCTCCATGGGTTCGTGCGCTAACTCCGGTGGCATGTACGACATCTACTCTGTGGTTCAAGGGGTGGACAAGTTCCTGCCCGTGGACGTCTACGTACCTGGCTGCCCTCCTCGTCCGGAAGCATTTCTGCAAGGCTTGATGCTGTTGCAGGAATCGATCGGCAAGGAGCGTCGTCCGCTTTCCTGGGTCGTTGGCGATCAAGGCGTTTATCGCGCCGACATGCCTTCGCAAAAAGAAGAGCGCCGCGAACAGCGAATCGCAGTCACCAACCTGCGCAGCCCTGACGAAGTCTGATCCAGATCTGTTCTTACAAAAGAAACGAGAAGCTGGCTTCATTCTTTACGTTGACCGAAAGCGAAAAAATAACCATGACTACAGGCAGTGCTCTGTACATCCCGCCTTATAAGGCAGACGACCAGGATGTGGTCGTTGAATTGAACAACCGTTTTGGCGCCGAAGCGTTCACCGCTCAGTCGACCCGTACCGGCATGCCGGTACTGTGGGTCGCGCGCGCCAGGCTCGTTGAAGTCCTGACTTTCCTGCGCAACCTGCCCAAGCCGTACGTCATGCTCTATGACCTGCACGGCGTGGACGAGCGTCTGCGCACCAAGCGTCAAGGGCTGCCGAGTGACGCTGAGTTCACCGTGTTCTATCACCTCATGTCGCTGGAGCGTAATAGTGACGTGATGATCAAGGTCGCCTTGTCCGAGAGCGACCTCAGCTTGCCGACCGTCACCAGCATCTGGCCGAACGCCAACTGGTACGAGCGTGAAGTCTGGGACATGTTCGGTATCGACTTCAAAGGTCACCCGCACCTGTCGCGCATCATGATGCCGCCGACCTGGGAAGGTCACCCGCTGCGCAAGGACTTCCCTGCGCGCGCCACCGAATTCGATCCGTACAGCCTCAACCTCGCCAAGCAACAGCTTGAGGAAGAAGCCGCGCGTTTCCGTCCTGAAGACTGGGGCATGAAGCGCTCCGGCCCGAACGAGGACTACATGTTCCTCAACTTGGGTCCGAACCACCCTTCGGCGCACGGTGCGTTCCGCATCATTCTGCAACTGGACGGTGAAGAGATCGTCGACTGCGTACCGGACATCGGTTACCACCACCGTGGTGCCGAGAAGATGGCCGAGCGTCAGTCGTGGCACAGCTTCATTCCGTACACCGACCGTATCGACTACCTCGGCGGCGTGATGAACAACCTGCCGTACGTGCTCTCGGTCGAGAAGCTGGCCGGCATCAAGGTGCCTGAAAAGGTCGACGTCATCCGCATCATGATGGCCGAGTTCTTCCGGATCACCAGCCACCTGCTGTTCCTCGGGACTTACATCCAGGACGTCGGTGCGATGACCCCGGTGTTCTTCACCTTCACCGACCGCCAGAAGGCGTACACGGTGATTGAAGCCATTACCGGTTTCCGTCTGCACCCGGCCTGGTACCGCATCGGTGGCGTCGCCCACGACCTGCCGCGCGGCTGGGAAAAACTGGTGAAAGACTTCGTTGAATGGCTGCCAAAACGCCTCGACGAATACACCAAGGCTGCCCTGCAGAACAGCATCCTCAAGGGTCGTACCATCGGCGTCGCCCAGTACAACACCAAAGAAGCCCTGGAATGGGGTGTCACCGGTGCTGGCCTGCGTTCGACCGGTTGCGATTTCGACCTGCGTAAGGCGCGTCCGTACTCCGGCTACGAGAACTTCGAGTTCGAAGTACCGCTGGCTGCCAACGGCGATGCCTACGACCGCTGCATGGTTCGCGTCGAAGAAATGCGCCAGAGCATCAAGATCATCGACCAGTGCATGCGCAACATGCCGGAAGGCCCGTACAAGGCGGATCACCCGCTGACCACGCCGCCGCCGAAAGAACGCACGCTGCAGCACATCGAAACCTTGATCACGCACTTCCTGCAAGTTTCGTGGGGCCCGGTGATGCCGGCCAACGAATCCTTCCAGATGATCGAAGCGACCAAGGGCATCAACAGTTATTACCTGACGAGCGACGGCGGCACCATGAGCTACCGTACCCGGATCCGCACTCCAAGCTTCCCGCATCTGCAACAGATCCCTTCGGTGATCAAAGGCAGCATGGTCGCGGACATGATTGCGTACCTGGGTAGTATCGATTTCGTTATGGCCGACGTGGACCGCTAAGCATGAACAGCACGCTTATCCAGACAGACCGTTTCACCCTCAGTGAAACCGAGCGCTCGGCCATCGAGCACGAGCTGCATCACTACGAAGACCCGCGCGCGGCGTCGATCGAAGCCCTGAAGATCGTTCAGAAAGAACGCGGCTGGGTGCCGGATGGCGCCCTGTACGCGATCGGCGAGATCCTCGGCATCCCGGCCAGCGACGTTGAAGGTGTGGCGACGTTCTATAGCCAGATTTTCCGTCAGCCGGTTGGCCGTCACATCATTCGCGTCTGCGACAGCATGGTCTGCTACATCGGCGGCCACGAGTCGGTGGTCAGCGAAATCCAGAACAATCTGGGCATCGGCCTGGGTCAGACCACCACCGACGGTCGTTTCACCCTGCTGCCGGTCTGCTGCCTCGGCAACTGCGACAAGGCACCGGCGCTGATGATCGACGACGACACCTTTGGTGATGTGCAGCCTGCTGGCGTCGCCAAACTGCTCGAGGGCTACGTATGACCCTGACATCTTTCGGCCCGGCCAACCGCATTCAGCGTTCGGCCGAGACTCACCCGCTGACCTGGCGTCTGCGTGACGACGGCGAAGCCGTTTGGCTCGACGAATACCAGGCCAAGAACGGTTACGCTGCGGCGCGCAAAGCCTTCGCCGACATGGATCAGGACGCCATCGTCCAGACCGTGAAAGACGCAGGCTTGAAAGGTCGCGGCGGTGCAGGCTTCCCCACGGGCGTGAAGTGGGGCCTGATGCCCAAAGACGAATCCATCAACATCCGCTACCTGCTGTGCAACGCGGATGAAATGGAGCCGAACACCTGGAAAGACCGCATGCTGATGGAGCAACTGCCCCATCTGCTGATCGAAGGCATGCTGATCAGTGCTCGCGCGCTGAAAACCTACCGTGGCTACATCTTCCTGCGTGGCGAGTACACCACCGCCGCCAAGCACCTCAACCGTGCCGTGGAAGAAGCCAAGGCTGCGGGCCTGCTGGGCAAGAACATTCTCGGCAGCGGTTTTGATTTCGAGCTGTTCGTCCACACCGGCGCCGGGCGTTATATCTGCGGTGAAGAAACCGCACTGATCAACTCCCTCGAAGGCCGCCGCGCCAACCCGCGCTCCAAGCCGCCCTTCCCTGCCGCCGTCGGCGTGTGGGGCAAGCCGACCTGCGTGAACAACGTAGAGACCCTGTGCAACGTGCCGGCGATCATTGCCGACGGCGTTGACTGGTACAAATCGTTGGCGCGTGAAGGCAGCGAAGACATGGGCACCAAGCTCATGGGCTTCTCCGGCAAAGTCAAAAATCCGGGCCTGTGGGAACTGCCATTCGGCGTCACCGGTCGCGAGTTGTTCGAAGACTACGCCGGCGGCATGCGCGACGGCTTCAAGCTCAAGGCCTGGCAGCCAGGCGGCGCCGGTACCGGTTTCCTTCTGCCAGAACACCTCGACGCGCAAATGTATGCCGGCGGCATCGCCAAAGTGGGCACCCGTATGGGTACCGGCCTGGCCATGGCGGTGGACGACAGCGTCAACATGGTCTCCTTGCTGCGCAACATGGAGCAGTTCTTCGCTCGCGAGTCGTGCGGTTTCTGCACCCCGTGCCGTGATGGTTTGCCATGGAGCGTCAAGCTCTTGATGGCCATCGAACAAGGCCGTGGTCAGCCAGGCGACATCGAGACCCTGCTGGGTCTGGTCAACTTCCTCGGCCCGGGCAAGACCTTCTGTGCTCACGCACCGGGTGCCGTGGAGCCGTTGGGCAGTGCCATCAAATACTTCCGTCCAGAGTTCGAAGCCGGTATCGCGCCAGTCAGCGCCGCCGTCCCGCCTCTGGCAAGGCCGATCGTAATCGGCGCGTAAACGCTTAAAAAGGCGAAGGGTCCGTGCCCTTCGCCTTTCGTCCGATGACGCCTTTCGGGGCTGACTGGATTCGGACGGATAACAAGATTCCATTAGCCACGCCCGCTGACACCGGGCCAACGAAGACCTTTGAACCATGGCCACTATCCACGTAGACGGCAAAGCGCTCGAAGTCGACGGGGCAGACAACCTGTTACAGGCATGTCTGTCGCTGGGCCTCGACATCCCTTATTTCTGCTGGCACCCCGCGCTTGGTAGCGTCGGGGCTTGCCGCCAGTGCGCGGTCAAGCAGTACACCGACGAGAACGACACCCGTGGTCGCATCGTCATGTCCTGCATGACCCCGGCCACCGACAACACCTGGATCTCCATCGACGATGAAGAATCCAAGGCGTTCCGCGCCAGTGTTGTCGAATGGCTGATGACCAACCACCCGCACGACTGCCCTGTGTGCGAAGAAGGCGGTCATTGCCACCTGCAAGACATGACAGTAATGACCGGCCACAACGAGCGCCGTTATCGCTTCACCAAACGCACCCACCAGAACCAGCAACTGGGCCCGTTCATTTCCCACGAAATGAACCGCTGCATCGCTTGCTACCGCTGCGTGCGTTTCTACAAGGATTACGCTGGCGGCACCGACCTCGGTGTGTTCGGCGCCCACGACAACGTGTACTTCGGTCGCGTTGAAGACGGCACCCTCGAAAGCGAGTTCTCCGGCAACCTCACCGAGGTCTGCCCGACCGGTGTGTTCACCGACAAGACTCACTCCGAGCGTTACAACCGTAAATGGGACATGCAGTTCGCGCCGAGCATCTGCCATGGCTGCTCGAGCGGTTGCAACATCTCTCCGGGCGAGCGTTACGGCGAACTGCGTCGCATCGAAAACCGTTTCAACGGTTCGGTGAACCAGTACTTCCTGTGCGACCGTGGCCGTTTCGGTTATGGCTACGTCAACCGCACCGACCGTCCTCGTCAGCCACTGCTGGCCGACGGCACCAAGCTCGGTCTGGATGCTGCGCTGGATAAAGCTGCTGATCTGCTGCGCGGGCGCAACATCGTCGGTATCGGTTCGCCGCGTGCCAGCCTCGAAAGCAACTACGCGTTGCGCGAACTGGTCGGCGCCGAGCACTTCTACTCGGGTATCGAAGCCTCCGAACTGGAGCGCATCCGTCTGGTCCTGCAAGTGCTGAAAGACAGCCCGCTGCCAGTGCCGAACATGCGCGACATTGAAGACCACGACGCGATTTTCGTGCTCGGTGAAGACCTGACCCAGACCGCCGCCCGCGTGGCGCTGTCGCTGCGTCAATCGGTCAAAGGCAAAGCTGAAGACATGGCCGAAGCCATGCGCGTTCAGCCTTGGCTCGACGCGGCGGTGAAGAACATCGGTCAGCACGCGCTGAACCCGCTGTTCATCGCCAGCCTGGCGGAAACCAAGCTCGACGACATCGCTGAAGAATGCGTACACGCTGCTCCGGATGACCTGGCGCGCATCGGTTTCGCCGTTGCTCATGCTCTGGACGCCAGCGCCCCGGCCGTTGAAGGTCTGGACGCTGAAGCACTGGAACTGGCTCAGCGCATCGCTGACGCCCTGCTCGCTGCAAAACGTCCGCTGATCATCGCCGGTACTTCGCTGGGCTCCAAAGCCTTGATCGAAGCCGCGGCGAACATCGCCAAGGCGCTGAAGCTGCGCGAGAAGAACGGTTCGATCAGCCTGATCGTGCCGGAAGCCAACAGCCTTGGTCTGGCCATGCTCGGTGGCGAATCGGTCGACGCGGCTCTGCAAGCAGTGATCGACGGCAAGGCTGACGCGATCGTTGTACTGGAAAACGATCTGTACACCCGCACCGCCAAAGAGAAAGTCGATGCCGCACTGAACGCTGCGCAAGTGGTGATCGTTGCTGACCATCAGAAGACGGCTACCAGCGACCGCGCGCACTTGGTTCTGCCAGCCGCAAGCTTCGCTGAAGGCGACGGTACGCTGGTCAGCCAGGAAGGTCGCGCGCAGCGCTTCTTCCAGGTTTTCGACCCGCAATACATGGATGCGAGCATCCTGGTTCACGAAGGCTGGCGCTGGCTGCACGCCCTGCGCGCGACCCTGCTGAACCAGCCAATCGACTGGACGCAACTCGACCACGTCACCGCTGCCGTTGCTTCGAGCACCGAGCAACTGGCGCGTATCGTCGACGCTGCACCGTCCGCCGCGTTCCGCATCAAGGGTCTGAAACTGGCGCGTGAGCCGCTGCGTTATTCCGGTCGCACCGCGATGCGCGCCGACATCAGCGTTCACGAACCACGCACCCCGCAAGACAAAGACACCGCGTTCGCCTTCTCCATGGAAGGTTACTCGGGCTCTGCCGAACCGCGTCAGCAAGTGCCATTTGCATGGTCGCCGGGCTGGAACTCGCCACAAGCGTGGAACAAGTTCCAAGACGAAGTCGGTGGCCACATCCGTGCAGGCGACCCGGGCACCCGCCTGATCGAAAGCAACGGCGATTCGCTGAACTGGTTCGCTGCCGCACCGCGCGCGTTCAACCCGGCGCCGGGCACCTGGCAAGCCGTGCCGTTCTTCCACCTGTTCGGCAGCGAAGAAAACTCTTCGAAAGCCGCGCCGGTTCAAGAGCGTATTCCGGCTCCGTACGTTGCTCTGGCCAAGTCCGAAGCGGATCGTCTGGGCGTCAACGACGGTGCACTGCTGAGCCTGAACGTGGCTGGTCAGACCCTGCGTCTGCCGCTGCGTATCAATGAAGAACTGGGCGCCGGTCTGGTGGCATTGCCTGCGGGCATCGCCGGCATTCCACCGGCATTCGCCGGCGTATCCGTCGACGGTCTGCAGGAGGCAGCGCAATGACCTGGTTCACCCCTGAAGTGATCGATGTGATCCTCTCGGTCGTCAAAGCCATCGTGATTCTGCTGGCCGTTGTGGTTGCAGGCGCGTTGCTCAGCTTTGTCGAACGTCGCCTGCTGGGCTGGTGGCAGGACCGTTACGGTCCGAACCGCGTTGGCCCGTTCGGTATGTTCCAGATCGCCGCCGACATGCTGAAGATGTTCTTCAAGGAAGACTGGACCCCGCCGTTTGCCGACAAGGTGATCTTCACCCTGGCACCGGTGGTGGCGATGTCCGCCTTGCTGATCGCCTTTGCGATTATCCCGATCACCCCGACCTGGGGCGTCGCGGATCTGAACATCGGCCTGCTGTTCTTCTTCGCCATGGCCGGTCTGTCGGTCTACGCGGTGCTGTTCGCCGGTTGGTCGAGCAACAACAAGTTCGCCCTGCTCGGCAGCTTGCGTGCGTCGGCGCAGACCGTGTCCTACGAAGTGTTCATGGGCCTGGCCCTGATGGGCATCGTGGTTCAGGTCGGCTCGTTCAACATGCGCGACATCGTCGAGTACCAAGCGCAGAACCTGTGGTTCATCATTCCGCAGTTCTTCGGCTTCTGTACCTTCTTCATCGCTGGCGTCGCCGTGACTCACCGTCACCCGTTCGACCAGCCGGAAGCGGAACAGGAACTGGCCGACGGTTACCACATTGAATACGCCGGTATGAAATGGGGCATGTTCTTCGTCGGTGAATACATCGGCATCATCCTGATCTCGGCGCTGCTGGTCACCCTGTTTTTCGGTGGCTGGCACGGTCCGTTCGGCATCCTGCCGCAACTGGCCTTCGTCTGGTTCGCACTGAAGACCGCGTTCTTCATCATGCTGTTCATCCTGCTGCGCGCTTCTATCCCGCGTCCGCGTTATGACCAGGTGATGGATTTCAGCTGGAAATTCTGCCTGCCACTGACCCTGATCAATTTGCTGGTGACCGCTGCGGTCGTGTTGTGGAACACGCCTGCAGTCGCGGTTCAGTGAGGATTTGACCCATGTTCAAATATATTGGCGACATCGTTAAGGGTACTGGTACCCAGTTGCGCAGCCTGGTCATGGTCTTCGGCCATGGTTTTCGCAAGCGCGACACCCTGCAATACCCGGAAGAAGCGGTCTACCTGCCACCACGCTACCGTGGTCGTATCGTCCTGACCCGTGACCCCGATGGCGAAGAGCGTTGCGTTGCCTGCAACCTGTGCGCCGTGGCTTGCCCGGTGGGTTGCATCTCGCTGCAGAAAGCTGAAACCGAAGACGGTCGCTGGTACCCGGACTTCTTCCGTATCAACTTCTCGCGCTGCATTTTCTGCGGTCTCTGCGAGGAAGCCTGTCCGACCACCGCGATCCAGCTGACACCGGATTTCGAGATGGCCGAGTTCAAACGTCAGGACCTGGTGTACGAGAAAGAAGATCTGCTGATCTCCGGCCCCGGCAAAAACCCTGATTACAACTTCTATCGTGTTGCAGGTATGGCAATCGCTGGCAAGCCGAAAGGCTCCGCGCAGAACGAAGCCGAACCGATCAACGTGAAGAGCTTGCTGCCTTAAGGAAGAACGATGGAATTCGCTTTCTATTTCGCATCGGGTATCGCTGTTGTGTCCACGCTTCGCGTAGTCACCAACACCAACCCTGTGCACGCCCTGCTCTACCTGATCATCTCGTTGATCGCCGTGGCCATGACCTTCTTCGCACTCGGCGCACCGTTCGCCGGCGTGCTGGAAGTGATCGCTTACGCCGGCGCCATCATGGTGCTGTTCGTGTTCGTGGTGATGATGCTGAACCTGGGTCCCGCCTCGGTTCAGCAAGAACGCGTCTGGCTCAAGCCCGGCATCTGGGCCGGTCCGGTGATTCTCGCCGCGCTGCTGCTGGCCGAACTGCTGTATGTGCTGTTCGCTCACCAGAGCGGTCAGGCCATCGGCCACACCACCGTAGACGCGAAAGCCGTGGGCATCAGCCTGTTCGGCCCGTACCTGCTGGTGGTCGAACTCGCCTCGATGCTGCTGCTTGCTGCAGCCGTCACGGCGTTCCATTTGGGCCGTAACGAGGCGAAGGAGTAAGACATGCCTGCTATCCCTCTCGAACATGGTCTGGCGGTTGCCGGCATCCTGTTCTGCCTTGGTCTGGTCGGCCTGATGGTCCGCCGCAACATTTTGTTCGTGTTGATGAGTCTGGAAGTGATGATGAACGCCTCTGCACTGGCGTTCATTGTTGCAGGCGCCCGTTGGGGCCAGCCGGATGGGCAGATCATGTTCATCCTGGTGATCAGCCTTGCAGCCGCCGAGGCCAGTATTGGTCTGGCGATCCTGCTGCAACTGTATCGCCGCTTCCACACGCTCGATATCGACGCTGCCAGTGAGATGCGCGGATGAATCTTATCTTTCTGACTTTCGTATTCCCTCTGATCGGTTTCCTGCTGCTGTCGTTCTCCCGTGGACGCTGGTCGGAAAACCTCTCGGCGCTGATCGGCGTGGGTTCCATTGGCTTGTCGGCGATTGTCGCCGCCTACGTCATCTGGCAATTCAACGTCGCGCCACCGGAAGGCGGTCACTACACGCTGGTACTGTGGAAGTGGATGGCGGTCGAAGGCTTCAAGCCTGACTTCGCCCTCTACGTCGATGGCCTGTCGATCACCATGCTCGGCGTGGTCGTTGGCGTCGGTTTCCTGATCCACCTGTTCGCGTCCTGGTACATGCGCGGTGAAGCGGGCTACTCGCGCTTCTTCTCGTACACCAACCTGTTTATCGCCAGCATGCTGTTCCTGGTACTCGGCGATAACCTGTTGTTCCTGTACTTCGGCTGGGAAGGCGTGGGCCTGTGCTCGTACCTGTTGATCGGTTTCTACTACAGCAACCGCAACAACGGTAACGCCGCACTCAAGGCCTTCATCGTGACCCGGATCGGCGACGTGTTCATGGCCATCGGCCTGTTCATCCTGTTCCAGCAAGTGGGCACGCTGAACATCCAGGAACTGCTGGTGCTGGCACCGCAGAAATTCCAGGTCGGCGACTTCTGGATCACCCTGGCGACCCTGATGCTGCTGGGTGGTGCGGTCGGTAAATCGGCACAACTGCCGCTGCAAACCTGGCTCGCGGACGCGATGGCTGGCCCGACCCCGGTTTCGGCACTGATCCACGCCGCGACGATGGTTACTGCCGGTGTCTACCTGATCGCCCGTACCCACGGTCTGTTCACCCTGGCGCCGGAAATCCTCCACCTGGTCGGCATCGTCGGTGGTGTGACGCTGGTTCTCGCAGGCTTCGCCGCACTGGTACAAACCGACATCAAACGTATCCTCGCCTACTCGACCATGAGCCAGATCGGCTACATGTTCCTGGCGCTGGGCGTTGGCGCCTGGGATGGCGCGATTTTCCACCTGATGACCCACGCCTTCTTCAAGGCCCTGCTGTTCCTTGCTTCCGGTGCGGTGATCGTTGCCTGCCACCACGAGCAGAACATCTTCAAGATGGGCGGTCTGTGGAAAAAACTGCCACTGGCCTACGCCAGCTTCATCGTCGGCGGTGCCGCTCTGGCCGCTCTGCCACTGGTCACCGCCGGCTTCTACTCCAAGGACGAAATCCTTTGGGAAGCGTTCGCCAGCGGCAACCACGGTCTGCTCTACGCAGGTCTGGTCGGTGCGTTCATGACTTCGCTGTACACCTTCCGCCTGATCTTCATCACGTTCCACGGTGAAGCCAAGACCGAAGCCCACGCCGGTCACGGCATCTCGCACTGGCTGCCACTGTCGGTGCTGATCGTGCTGTCGACGTTCGTCGGCGCGATGATCGTGCCACCGCTGCACGGTGTGCTGCCAGAAAGCGTTGGCCATGCCGGTGGCGAAGCCAAGCACAGTCTGGAAATCGCTTCGGGCGCCATCGCCCTGGCCGGTATCCTGCTGGCAGCGCTGCTGTTCCTCGGCAAGCGTCGCTTCGTCACGGCCATCGCCAACAGCGGCATCGGCCGTTTCCTTTCGGCCTGGTGGTTCGCTGCCTGGGGCTTCGACTGGATCTACGACAAACTGTTCGTCAAGCCTTACCTGGCGATCAGCCACGTACTGCGCAAAGACCCGCTCGACCAGACCATCGGTCTGATCCCGCGTATGGCCAAGGGTGGTCACACCGCCCTGAGCCGCACCGAGACCGGTCAACTGCGTTGGTACGCTGCTTCGATGGCTGCTGGTGCCGTGCTGGTAATCGGCGCCATCGTGCTGGTAGCGGTCTGATATGAACCTTGCGAATTTGCGAAAGGAAACGAGCCCGTCATGATTCTGCCTTGGCTAATCCTGATCCCCTTCATCGGCGGCCTGCTGTGCTGGATGGGTGAGCGCTTCGGCGCTACCCTCCCGCGCTGGATTGCGCTGTTGACCATGACCCTGGAACTCGCCCTCGGCCTCTGGCTGTGGGCCCACGGTGACTATTCATTTGCGCCGGCGCCTGGCGCCGATCCGACCTGGGCGCTTGAGTTCAAGCATGTCTGGATCCAGCGCTTCGGCATCAACGTGCACCTGGCCCTCGACGGCCTGTCGCTGTTGATGATCCTGCTGACCGGTCTGCTGGGTATCCTCTCGGTACTCTGCTCGTGGAAAGAGATTCAACGTCACGTTGGCTTCTTCCACCTGAACCTGATGTGGATCCTGGGCGGCGTTGTCGGCGTGTTCCTCGCCCTCGACCTGTTCATGTTCTTCTTCTTCTGGGAAATGATGCTGGTGCCGATGTACTTCCTCATCGCGCTCTGGGGTCACAGTTCTTCGGACGGCAAGAAAACCCGGATCTACGCGGCGACCAAGTTCTTCATCTTCACTCAGGCTTCCGGCCTGATCATGCTGGTGGCGATCCTCGGTCTGGTGCTGGTCAACTTCAACAACACTGGCGTGATCACCTTCAACTACGCCGACCTGTTGAAAACCAAGATGTCGATGACCACCGAGTACATTCTGATGCTCGGCTTCTTCATCGCCTTCGCGGTCAAGCTGCCGGTGGTTCCGTTCCACTCGTGGTTGCCTGATGCCCACGCCCAGGCGCCGACTGCCGGTTCCGTCGACCTCGCCGGTATCTTGCTGAAAACCGCTGCCTACGGTCTGCTGCGTTTCGCCCTGCCGCTGTTCCCGAATGCTTCGGCCGAGTTTGCGCCGATTGCCATGACCCTCGGTCTGATCGGGATCTTCTACGGTGCGTTCCTCGCTTTCGCACAAACCGACATCAAGCGTCTGATTGCCTTCTCGTCCGTTTCCCACATGGGCTTCGTGTTGATCGGCATCTACTCCGGCAGCCAACTGGCTCTGCAAGGTGCAGTGATCCAGATGTTGGCGCACGGTGTGTCGGCGGCGGCACTGTTTATCCTCAGCGGTCAGTTGTACGAGCGTCTGCACACTCGTGACATGCGTGAGATGGGCGGTGTGTGGTCGCGTATCGCATACCTGCCGGCGATCAGCCTGTTCTTTGCAGCCGCTTCGTTGGGTCTGCCGGGTACCGGTAACTTTGTCGGTGAGTTCCTGATCCTGATCGGCTCCTTCGCGAGCTGGCCGGGGATCACCGCAATTGCCACCTCCGGTCTGGTGTTCGGTTCGGTCTACTCGCTGATCATGATCCACCGTGCTTACTTCGGTCCGGCGAAATCGGATTCGATCCTGCACGGTATGGACGCTCGCGAACTGATCATGGTGCTAGGCCTTGCGGTGTTGCTGATCTACATCGGCGTCTACCCGCAACCGTTCCTCGACACGTCTGCCGCCACGATGCATGGCGTTCAGCAGTGGCTCGGCACCGCCTTCACTCAACTCGCTTCGGCCCGGTAAGAGCGCTATGGAATTCACGATTCAACACTTTATTGCGCTTGCGCCACTGTTGATCACCAGCCTCACCATTATCGTGGTGATGCTGGCAATCGCTTGGCGCCGCAACCACTCGCAGACCTTCCTGATCTCGGTCGCCGGTCTGAACCTGGCCTTGCTGTCGATCCTGCCAGCCCTGAAAGTCGCGCCTCTGGCCGTGACTCCACTGCTGCAAATCGACACCTTCGCTTGCCTGTACATGGCGCTGATCCTGGTCGCCACCCTCGCCTGCGTCACCCTCGCCCACGCCTACTTGGGTGATGGCGGTTCGGGTTACCCGGGCAACCGTGAAGAACTCTACCTGCTGATCCTGATGGCCGCCGCCGGCGGTCTGGTTCTGGTCAGCGCGCAGCACCTGGCCGGTTTGTTCATCGGTCTGGAACTGCTCTCGGTACCGGTTTACGGTCTGGTGGCTTACGCCTTCTTCAACAAGCGTTCGCTGGAAGCCGGCATCAAATACATGGTGCTGTCGGCCGCCGGTTCTGCATTCCTGTTGTTCGGTATGGCGCTGCTGTACGCAGACTCGGGTTCGCTGAGCTTCGTTGGCATCGGTCAGGCATTGGCTGCGACTGGCCTGCCTAGCTCGCTGGCACAACTGGGCCTGGGCATGATGCTGATCGGTCTGGCGTTCAAGCTGTCGCTGGTACCGTTCCACCTGTGGACGCCGGACGTTTACGAAGGTGCTCCGGCACCGGTGGCTGCGTTCCTCGCGACCGCTTCGAAGGTTGCGGTGTTTGCGGTGATGGTGCGTCTGTTCCAGATCTCCCCTGCTGCCAGCAGCGGCGTACTGAGCGACGTGCTGACCGTTATCGCCATCGCCTCGATTCTGTTCGGTAACCTGCTGGCCCTGACCCAGAGCAACCTCAAGCGTCTGCTCGGTTACTCGTCCATCGCGCACTTCGGCTACCTGCTGATCGCGCTGGTGGCGAGCAAGGGTCTGGCGGTGGAAGCCATCGGCGTGTACCTGGTGACGTATGTGATCACCAGCCTCGGCGCCTTCGGCGTGATCACCCTGATGTCCTCGCCGTACAACGGCCGTGACGCGGATGCCCTGTACGAATACCGCGGCCTGTTCTGGCGCCGTCCGTACCTGACCGCCGTGCTGACCGTGATGATGCTGTCGCTGGCGGGTATCCCGCTGACCGCTGGCTTCATCGGCAAGTTCTACATCATCGCTACCGGTGTTGAATCGCACCAATGGTGGCTGGTCGGGTCCTTGGTACTGGGCAGCGCCATCGGCGTCTTCTACTACCTGCGCGTGATGGTCACCCTGTACCTGATCGAGCCAAACCTGCGTCGCCACGACGCCCAACTGCACTGGGAACAGAAGGCAGGCGGCGTGATGCTGCTGGCCATCGCCCTGGTCGCGTTCTTCCTGGGTGTATACCCGCAGCCATTGCTGACGCTGGTTCAGCAGGCGGGTCTGGCGGGCTGATTGCTCCGTCGCTTTTAGCTACAAATAGAAACGGTACCTTCGGGTGCCGTTTTTGTTTTTGCGGGTAAGCCCGGCTCCCACAGGTTTCGATGGTGTTCACAAAGTCTGTAGTCCCGCCCACCCCTTCAAGTCTAAACATACAAGCGAGCCTGCTCGCGAAGGCGTCGGCACATTCAACCTCTTCTTCGCCTGACACCCCGCCGCTATCACCATTCGGCGTTGGGCACTGCTTGCGGGATTGTTCCGACACGGCAGCTGCGAAGCCTCTTCATAGATCAATCGAACGTTCTCACCACACGCGGCGATTCGTCCTACAGGTGTTTTTACGAGCGGCGTCTACCGTTGAAAAAGGGACGAAAAGCAAGGCCAGGAGGCCTTGACCGATTCGATTATCGAGACAACACTATACGTAGGTAGCGTACAGAACATGGATGCTCTATTTATCGAATTGCCTGTATTTCAGAAGCACCGAGACGACTATCTGGATGACGATCTGTTTCGCAGCTTTCAACTGGAGCTGCTGAAAAATCCGGAAGCGGGCGATCTCATCGAGGACACAGGCGGGCTTCGTAAAATTCGCTTTGGCGACCAACGAAGAGGGAAAGGTAAGCGCAGCGGATTACGAGTGATTTATTACTGGTGGTCAGGCTTCGATCAGTTCTGGCTCTTTACCGTATACAACAAAAACGAGCAGGACGATTTGACGCCTGCCCAGAAAAAACTTTTCAGAAAAACGCTGGATAGAGAACTCAACGCGAGAACCCACTATGAAACGTGACATTTTTTCCGAACTGATGGATGGACTGGAAGCACTGGCCGATGAACGCCAAGGCAAAATCACCTTACGTACCCACAAAGTTCAACTGCCAAAACTGATGCCGATCACTGCTGAAGAAGTGATAGCCATCCGTCAGCAACTTAATCTTTCCCGGTCAGTATTCGCGATGTATCTACGCACCAACACGCGAACGCTCGAAAACTGGGAGCAAGGACGAGCAACGCCCAATGCTCAGGCCACAACCCTGATCCGTCTGGTCGAGCGTTTTCCACAGACAATCGAACAACTCGCAGCCCTGACCTGACACAGGGTTTTAATTCCAGCCACATGACGAAATTGTAATTCCCTCATCACCTTGGCGTTATCCGCAGCTTGCAACGATGTCACCCGGCGACCATGCCGGCGGGCTCTGCTCCGCCGAACAACAAAACCCACGCCGAAGCACGTTCCCGTTCTGCCGAACCCAAGGAGTGTTTGATGGTTAACCCTACAAAAATATCGATGGCCGCTTTAGCGGTGGTGGTCGGCGCCGGGCCGTCCATGGTGTTTGCAGAAGACAAGCCTGAAGGCTTTGTCGAAGGCAGCAGCCTGACGGTGCTCAACCGTAACTTCTACTTCAATCGTGATCATCGCAACGGCCAGTCCAGCCCGACCGGCAACGGTTATTCCGAAGCCTGGGCGCATGCCGTGATCAGCAAATTCGAATCCGGTTTCACTCAAGGCACCGTCGGCGTCGGTGTCGATGCGTTTGCGATGATTGGTCTGAAACTCGACACCGGTGATGGCCGTAATGGCGGGCGCAGTTCGTTTGATGTGTTGCCGGTCAACAGCGACGGCGAAGCGCGGGACGAATACACCAAGGTCGGTGGCGCTGCGAAAGTGCGGGCGTTCGATACGGTGGTCAGGGTCGGTGATGTGTTCCCGGCCAACCCGATGGTCGCGGCCGGTGACTCGCGCTTGTTGCCGGAAAGTTTTCGCGGCGTGACGGCGACCAACACCAGCATCGAAGATCTGTCGGTGCAGGGTGGCCGGTTGCATGCGATGAGCCAACCGGTGTCCAGCGACATGCGAGAGAACTTCGCGACCTTCTACGCAGGCCCAGTCAATTCGCCGTGGATCGCGTATGGCGGCGGCGATTATGTGCTGAACAAAAACCTCAGTTTCAGCCTCTATTCCAGCCGCCTCAAGGATGCGTGGAATCAGTATTACGCCGGTACTGCCTGGACCTATCCGCTGTCCGATGATCTGTCGCTGTTCGGTGGCCTGAACTATTACAAAGCCGTCGATGAAGGCAAACAACTGCTCGGCGAATTCGACAACAACATCTGGAGCGGTCGCGTCGGCGTGAAACTCGGCGCCCACTCGGTCGCCCTCTCCCACCAGCGCAACAACGGCAATGACGACTTCGATTACCTGCGCCAGTCCGATTCGATCTTCCTCGACAACTCGATCCAGTACAGCGACTTCAACTCGCCGAAAGAGCGTTCGTGGATGGTGCGCTATGACCTCGACATGAGCACTTATGGCGTACCCGGCCTGTCGTTCATGACTCGCTACGCGCGCGGCACCGATGCTGATTATTCCAACGCCAACGCGGTGTACATGCGCCGCGATGCCGAGGGTAATCCACTGACCGATCAAAAACGTTGGGAGCGCGATATCGAAGTCAAATACGTGGTGCAGAGCGGCTCGATGAAAGACCTGTCGCTACGCTTGCGCCAAGCCACGACCCGCGCCACGGCGTTCGAGTCGGATCTGGATGAAGTGCGGGTGATTGTCGAGTATCCGTTGGCGATTCTCTGATTACGCGGTTGATGCAAATTCACCTTTAGAAGCTCCTTGCTCCTTTGGTAAGAGGTGAATCTTTTGGCGTCCTTCGGGGCGCCTTTTTTGCTTTGCGTTTTGCCGTGGTTATGTTTTCCAGGTTTAGGCCCGGCCCTCACCCTAGCCCTCTCCCAGAGGTAGAGGGGACTGACCGAGCTGCTTATTGGAAATCCATCGACCTGAAAAACCGGGGCGTACTCTGGTTTTGAATGGCTTGAAGATCTGCTCCCTTTCCCATTGGGGGAGAGAGGACAGACCGAGTTGGTTGTCGAAGATACACCGACCCAAAAAACCGGGGCGTACTCTGATTTTGAATGGCTTGAAGATCTGCTCCCCTCGCCCCCCTGGGGGAAAGGGGACTGACCGAGCTGGTTGTTGAAGATGTATCGACCTGAAAAACCGGGGCGTACTTTGGTTTTGAATGGCTTGAAGATCTGCTCCCTTCTCCCTCGCCCCCTCGGGGGAGAGGGCTGGGGTGAGGGGGCAGGATTTTGAGGTCAACGCAAAAACAACGGATAAAACCCGGCCATTGATAGCTACGACGCAGGATCTACGTTATCCAATGCCTTGTTCACCGCAAGTTCGCCAAGCATGACGACCTGCGCGATGCCGAGCAGGGTCTTGCGATGGGTGCCGCCTAGCAGCGCGGCGAAGTCACCGAGCATTACCGTGGCCGAGGCCAGGGATTCGCTGGCGTTGGCCAGTAGTGATTCGGTGTCGGCTTTGGGATTGACCAGGAACATCTGGTTAGGGATGTACGGTGCGGACATGATGGCGGCTGAGGGTTTGAGGTAGAAATCGAGGGCGCGGTCGGCGGCTTCGTGGAGTTTTCTAGTCTCAATGGAGACGTAGGGGGATGTTGAGGTGGCGTCAGGGGTGGCGTCTGTTTCGGGGGGATTCGGGGTTGGCTTTTTCATGATATTTCTCCTTCATAACGTTGAAGCTGATCCATTCGGTTCCACGCGAAGGGGTGGCAGCTGTACGCAGGTTGGAACCCGGGGAACGGAGAAACCCGGCAGACTCGAAAGTCTCCCGCGCACAGCCGCCATAACAGACTGCACACCATGAAGGTGGGCAAGCATACGTCATGAAAGACGCTTTGGCGCTGACACGTTCTCCGGGGTTCCAATCCCGATCGCTGAATTGGCAGCGACCCACACAGGCTAGAGAGCGGACGTCCGACGGACAACCTGAAAACATTGTGGGAAGGTTCCGCACTTCCCACACAACCTTTAAACATCGCGAATTGAAATACGCATCGTTATATTGAAATTCGGCCCCTGTAGGAGCTGCCGAAGGCTGCGATCTTTTGATCTTGATCGTTAAAATCAAAGTCAAAAGATCGCAGCCTTCGGCAGCTCCTACACGGGACCGCGTTTTGGCGTAGCGGATTCAGCTCCCGCCGTTTCGACACACACCCATCACGCTGTACTTGATGGTGTTGAGCTGGCCTTTTGAATCCTCGTAGGTCATCGCGGTGGGCACGACATTGCACGCCGCCTGCGGCTTCACAACACTCACCACTTTGACCACGTCCAGCTTCATTCCGTATTCGTAATCCTTTACCACCGGCGGCGCTTTGCCCTGGTTGGCGGCGTACTGTTCCATAGCTTTGCTGTTGGCGCTGAGCGCGCGTTCGAAAGTGCGGTCACCACCGCCTTCGGCCAGCACATTTACCGACGTCGCCATGACAGCCGCGAATGCGATCAAGTTGAGTACTTTCATATCCATTTGCTTCCCGTCCGGGCGTAAAAAAAGTCCGGCATCGATGCGCGATATCGGGCTTGTTCAGGTGCAGCAGACTTACAGATCGCGGGTCTTGTCGTCTTTCTTGTCAGTGACGACTACCGGGTTGCCGGCGGCTTTTTCCTTGGCGACGAACAGTTCCATGGAGCGGTCGTTGCTGGTCATCATCCGCTCGAATGTGCGGTCGCCGCCACCTTCGGCCAGGGCCACGGAAGAGATCGCCAGAGCGGCTGCGAAGGCAGTGAGTTGGGCAAGTTTCATCGTTGATTCCTCGTTTAAGTAACTGACGGGATCAAGGTAACAAGGCGCACCTTTCGTGACGGTGGCGGGGAAATTACATATCCGTTATGTGCCCGGCACTCTCCTGAAGTCGAACACAAAACCTGTAGGAGTGAGCCTGCTCGCGATAGCCGTGGGTCAGTCAATGTAGATCTGACTGATAGACCGCTATCGCGAGCAGGCTCACTCCTACAGTGGGATTGCCTAGTTAGATGGAACGGTGTCCTCATCCCGGCGATGGGCGAGTTGATAGAGCGCCGGCAAGATCAGCAGCGTGAGGATCGTGGAAGACAGGATTCCGCCGATCACTACGGTGGCGAGCGGCCGCTGCACTTCGGCGCCGGTGCCGGTTGCAAGCGCCATCGGGATGAAACCCAGCGACGCCACCAACGCCGTCATCAACACCGGCCGCAAACGCGTCAGCGCGCCTTCATGAATCGCATCCGACAGCGAACGCCCCTCTTCCCGCAAATTACGAATAAACGCAATCATCACCAAGCCGTTTAACACCGCCACCCCGGACAACGCGATAAACCCGACGCCAGCGGAAATCGACAACGGAATATCCCGCAACCACAGCGCCATGACCCCACCGGTCAAGGCAAACGGAATCCCGGTAAACACCAGCAAACCGTCCTTCAGGTTGTTGAACATCATGAACAACAACCCGAACACCAACAGCAGCGCCACCGGCACGACAATCTGCAAGCGTTTGGCCGCTGATTGCAGTTGCTCGAACTGCCCGCCCCAACTGGTCCAGTAACCCGCCGGGACCTGCACATCACGCTCGATCACCTCGCCGGCCTCGCTGACGAACGAGCCGATATCACGCCCGCGCACGTTGGCGCTGACGATCACCAGACGCTTGCCGTTTTCGCGGCTGACCTGATTCGGCCCGAGCACCAGGTCGAGGCTGGCGACGTCTTGCAGCGCGATGAAGCCGATCTGATTCGCAGCGCCGCTCAGTGCTGGCACCGGGATCAGCAATGCCGACAAGCCGTCGATGTCCTTGCGCATGGCATCGGACAAACGCACAACCATGTCGAAACGCCGATCGCCCTCATACAAGGTCCCGGCCTGCCGCCCGCCCACCGCGACCGCAATGGTGTCCTGCACATCACCGACATTCAGCCCATATCGCGCAACCTTGTCGCGATCAATGTTGATGGTCAGCACCGGCAGCCCGGTGGTTTGTTCGACCTTCACTTCAGAGGCACCGTTGACCTTCTGCATCGCCGCAGCAATCTTCGCCGCCGTGGCATTGAGCACGTCCATATCATCACCGAACACCTTCACTGCAACGTCACTGCGCACACCGGAGATCAATTCGTTGAAACGCAACTGAATCGGCTGCGACAGCTCATAGTTGCTGCCCGGCAACATCGCGGCCGCAGCTTGCAGTTCGGCCATCAGGGTTTCGCGGGACTTGCCCGGATCCGGCCACTGCTCTTTCGGCTTGAGCATCACGTAGCTGTCAGAGATGTTCGGCGGCATCGGGTCGGAGGCGATTTCGGCGGTGCCGGTGCGGGCAAAAACACGTTCGACTTCTGGCACCTTCGCCAGTATCAACGTCTCCAAGCGCTGCTGCATGTCCACCGATTGCGTCAGGCTGGTGCCCGGCACGCGCAACGCTTGCAGGGCAAAATCCCCTTCGCTCAGGCTAGGAACAAACTCGCTGCCCATGCGACTTGTGAGCACACCACTAAGGACAATCACGCCCAGCGCCGCGCCCACTGCGATTGCGCGATGGGACATGACCCAGGCCAGCGCCGGCGCATAAACACGACGTGCGCCACGCATCACCGCGCCCTCTTCTTCCTTGACCTTACCGGTCACGAACAACGCAATCGCCGCCGGCACAAAGGTCACGGAAAGCAACATCGCGCCAAGCAAAGCGATGACCACGGTGAACGCCATCGGGTGGAACATTTTCCCTTCGACGCCGCTCAAGGCGAAAATCGGCAGGTAAACGACCATGATGATCAACTGGCCGAAAATCAGCGGTCGTCGCGCCTCTTTCGCTGCGGCAAAGACTTCCTTGAAACGCTCGGCACGGGTCAACAATCGTCCGTGATGCTGCTGCGCATGGGCGAGTCGACGCAGGGTGTTTTCGACGATCACCACCGCGCCGTCGACAATAATCCCGAAGTCGAGCGCGCCGAGGCTCATCAGGTTGGCGCTGACCTTGTTGCTGAACATGCCGGTGAAGGTGAACAGCATCGACAGCGGAATCACCATCGCCGTAATCAGCGCCGCGCGGATGTTGCCGAGGAACAGGAACAGAATCGCGATCACCAGAATCGCGCCTTCGATGAGGTTCTTTTTCACCGTGGCGATGGCTTTGTCGACCAGGTGCGTGCGGTCGTAAACCGGCACGGCGATCACGCCTTGCGGCAGGGACTTATTGATCTGTTCGAGCTTGCTGGCGACCGCTTGCGAGACCGTGCGGCTGTTCTCGCCGATCAACATGAACACCGTGCCAAGCACCACTTCACGACCGTTTTCCGTGGCCGCACCGCTGCGCAATTCGCGGCCGATTTCCACGCTGGCGACGTTCTTCACCCGGATCGGTGTGCCGTCGACATTGGCCATGACGATGTTGGCGATGTCCTCGGTGCTCGCCACTTGGCCCGGCGCGCGGATCAGCAACTGCTCGCCGCTGCGCTCGATGTAACCGGCACCGACGTTAGCGTTGTTGCGCTCCAGCGCGGTGACCAGATCGGTCAGCGTCAGCTTGTACGCGGCCAAGCGTTTCGGGTCCGGCGCGATCTGGTATTCCTTGGCGAAACCGCCGATGGTGTTGATCTCGGCGACCCCGGGTACGTTGCGCAACTGCGGCTTGATGATCCAGTCCTGAATCACCCGCAGATCGGTCGGTGTGTACGCGCTGCCGTCGTCCTTGAGCGCGCCCTCCTTCGCCTCGACCGTCCACAGAAAGATCTCGCCGAGACCGGTGGAAATCGGCCCCATCACCGCTTCCGCGCCTTCGGGCAATTGCTCCTTGGCGATCTGCAGACGCTCGTTGACCAATTGGCGGGCGAAAAACAGGTCGGTGCCGTCCTTGAAGATCACCGTGACTTGCGACAGGCCCGAGCGCGACAGCGAACGGGTCTGTTCGAGTGCCGGCAGACCGGCCATGGCGGTTTCAATCGGGAAGGTGATGCGCTGCTCGGTTTCCAGCGGCGAAAACCCGGCGGCGCCGGTGTTGATTTGCACCTGGACGTTGGTGATGTCCGGCACGGCGTCGATCGGCAGTTTTTGATAACTGGCGATGCCGAGGCCGGCCATGAGCAGAACGGCGAGCAGGACGATGATGCGCTGCTCGATGGCAAACTGGATCAGGCGTTCGAACATGGGATTCTTCCGGATCAGTGGCTGTGCTCGGCTGAGGCTTTGCCCAGTTCCGACTTGAGGACGAAGCTGCCGGCGCTGGCGACTTGCGCGCCCGGTTCCAGCCCTTGAGTAATTTCCACATGGCCGGCTGCGCGGCTGCCCAGCTCCACCGCGCGCGCTTCGAAACCGTCGTCGGTACGCACGAACACCGTGGATTTGTCCTCGACGGTCTGGATCGCGGTTTCCGGCACGGCGACTTTCGCTTCGCGGCTGTCGGTCGCCACCAGCGCGGTGACGAACAGACCGGGGCGCCACGAGCCTTGTGGATTTTCCAGGGTGACGCGGACGGTCGCGGTGCGGGTTTGTTCGCCGAGCAAGCTGCCGACGTAAGCCACGCTGCCGACCACTTCTGCGTTCAACTCCGGGGCGCTGACGGTGACCGCTTTGCCTACTTGAACCTTGTTCAAATCCTTCGGTGAAACGCCGAACGTCACCCACACTCGCGACAGATCCGAGAGGGTGAACGCCGCTGTACTTTCATCAACGACTTCCCCCGGCGTCAGATGTTTTTCCACAACCACGCCGTCGAACGGTGCGCGCAATTCATAGCGGTTGCCGCCAGTGGCGACCCCGCTGCCGCTGAGCACGCTGATCTTTTGCTGCGCATTGCTCACGGCAATTTCTGCTTCTTGCAAGGCCTGGCGCGCCTGGAGGAAATCCTGCTCGGCGGAGATCTTGTCCTGCCACAGCTTTTTCTCGCGCTCGTAGGTGGTGCGCGCCAGGGCCAGGCGACGTTGCGCGGCGGCCTGTTCGCTGCGTTGATCGGAGATCTGCTGACTGGCGATCACCGCCAGCAACTGGCCCTTTTTCACCGTTTGCCCGAGGTTGACCGCCACCGATTCGACCACGCCCGGAACGCGCGGTACGACGTGGGCGGTGCGGTCTTCGTCGAAGCGCACTTCGCCGGGGACTGGCAGGCCGCGGCTGATGTTTTGCGCCCGTGCTTCGGCGAGTTGAATACCGGCAGCCGTGATCTGCTCGGCGCTCAATTCGATGTGCCCTTCTTCGGCATGTTCAGCCGCTGCACCTTCTTCGGCGTGATCGGCATGCTCAGAAGTCTCGTCGGCATGCGCGTCGATGCTTGCGTTACCTGACCACTGCGAGCCGATACCAATGCCCAGCGCCAACGTCGCCACCGCGACCACCATCAGTTTTTTATCCATGGAAACTCCTCTGCGCCGAGCCATCGCGCAGTTGTCTGAAAAATGAAATTCAACGGCTGACGCTGAGGTCGCCAAAAATTCGTTCGATGCGTACGCGGGCGTCGGTCGCCTCGCTGACGGCCTGGATGTACTGGCTACGAGCGCTGATCAATGTGCGTTGCGCATCGAGCACATCGAGAAAGCCGAACTTGCCCATTTCGAAACCGCGCGTGGCGCTGTCGACCGCACTTTGCGCGGCGGGCAGGATGGTCTGGTTGAACGCGGTGACTTCGCCGTTGGCGGTCTGCCATTGCTCAAGGCTGGTCTGGATTTCCGTGCGCAATCGCAGCTCGGTGGCGTTGCGCAGATCCCGCGCCTGATCGGTTCGGCGGGCGGCCGCGAGGACGTTGCCCTGATTGCGGTTGAACAGCGGAATCGGCATCGACAGGCCGACCACGTTGACCCGCTCGCGCTCGGTTTCGCTGTACTGGCTGCCGATGCTCACGGTGAGATCGGGGATGCGCTGGGACTTTTCCAGGCCCAGCGATGCTTCGCGCTGATCGATCTGCAACTTGGCCAGACGCAGTTCGGCGGTTTCGTTCAGACGCTCGAGCAATCTTGTCGGTGGTGGAACGGCCGGCATGCTTTGCGTGGGCGCCTGCACCTTGGTCGAGGTTGGTAGAGGCGCGCCCATGACCTGCGCCAGTTGTTGGTACGCGGTGGCCTGATCACGTTCGGCGCGGCTCAGTTCAAGGCGCACTTCCGAGAGCTGCACTTGCGCCCGCGTGCCCTCGACCGGCGACGATTTACCCGCCTCGATCCGCCCTTGCGCCACCCGCACACCGTGCTCGGCCAATTGCAGGGATTGCCGGGACAGCTGCAAACGCTGCTGCGCGGTTTGCGCACTGTTGAACGCCTGAATCACATCGGCACGCAAAGCATTGCGCTTGCGCTCCAGTTCGATGCCGGCAGCGTCCTGCGCGCGGCTGGCAACGTCGATCCGTGCGCCGCGTTTGCCACCCAGTTCGATCGGCTGACTGAGCATCACCGTGGTTGTGCGCGACTCGCGGCGAGTGTCTTCGGCTTCCCACGACACTTCGGGGTTGGGGATCAGGCCGGCCTGTTGGCGGTCACCTTCGGCGATGCCGATTTCCCATTGCGCTGCGGCCAGTTCCGGGTTGCCGGCGAAGGCACTTTGCAGGGCTTGCTCCAGCGTCAGGGTCGCTGCGTTCGCGAGGCTGGTACAGGCCAACAACAGGATGCCGCTGGCGGTTTTTTTCAGGCGTGATCGCGCCGTCAGTTCTATTAAACCGGGCAATGGAAGACTTCCTTTATTCAAGAATCTCGGATGCCGCCACGGTAGGGTTTTGAACTTATCGACAAGGTGACTGGAACATTACAAATCCGTTATCCACGGTTTTCCGAAGTTGTTTTGTTCTAGGATGCGAAGTGCAAATGGTTTTATCGAAATACATCGAAACAAAAACACGGTAGTTATCTGCTGAATCGCACTTGCCGGAATCAAACTCATGGGAATTTTGTGGCTTTCGCTGCGACCGGCTGTCGCAGAGCACCGTTTTAAGGCGCTTGGTGGTTGACCCTGTAGCCACTACAACCTTTATCGTCCGAACCTCCCCTCACCCCAGCCCTCTCCCAGAGGGAGAGGGAGCCGACCGAGATGTCTGGCGTTATATATCGACCTGTTACATCTAGTCGATTATGGATTCAGTAATGTTTTTTCACGTCGGCGTAGTTCTGAAATATCCCGCATTCAGTCCCCTCTCCCCCCGGGAGAGGGCTAGGGTGAGGGGCCTTTTTAATTAAATACCCATTAAATAAAAGTGGTGAAAGATCATGCGAATCCTTGTCGTCGAGGACGAGCTTAAAGCTGCCGAATACTTGCATCAGGGTTTGACCGAAAGTGGTTATGTCGTTGACCACGCGGCCACCGGTGCCGATGGCCTGCACCTGGCGCAACAACAAGCCTATGACCTGATCATTCTCGATGTGAACCTGCCGGAACTCGACGGCTGGGGCGTGCTGGAACAACTGCGTCGCACCCATTCGACGCGGGTGATGATGCTCACCGCGCGCGGGCGCCTGGCGGACAAGATTCGTGGTCTTGATCTGGGCGCTGACGATTATCTGGTCAAGCCGTTCGAGTTCCCCGAACTGCTGGCGCGGGTGCGCACCTTGATGCGTCGCAGTGAAAACATCCCGGTGCCACAGGTACTGAAAGTCGCCGATCTGGAACTCGATCCGGGCCGCCATCGCGCGTTTCGAGGCGCGCAGCGTATTGACCTGACCACCAAGGAGTTCGCCCTGCTGCATCTGCTGATGCGTCAGTCCGGCGAAGTGCTGACGCGCACGCAGATCATCTCGCTGGTGTGGGACATGAATTTCGACTGCGACACCAATGTGGTCGAGGTGTCGATCCGCCGTTTGCGGGCGAAGATCGACGACCCGTTCGACAGCAAACTGATTCACACCCTGCGCGGTGTCGGCTATGTGCTGGAGGCACGGGAATGAAGCCCTCCAGCCTGTCGATGCGCCTCGGTTTGACGGTGAGTATTCTCGGCGCGCTATTGGTGGTGTTCCTCGCGATCCTTGCCTATTTCGCGTTGACTCATGAACTGAACGCGCTGTCGCGCGACAGTCTGGAAAAGAAGATGGCGCAGGTCGAACACAGCCTGTCGTTGTACGTCGATGCCAATGAAATCACCGGCAAACCGCATATTCTGCTCGATCAGGTGATGGGGCATGACAACCTCACGCTGACCATTTATGACCGCCTCAATCAGCGCTCGCCGCTGCTCAAATCCGGCTCGGGATTGAGCGATCCGCGCGTCGAATTGAAAGCGGTGCGCGCCACCACCGATCAACTGACTTACAGCGACAGCACCGACGCGGAAGGCAAGAAATTCCTCACCGCCTCGAAACTGATTCGCCTCAAGGACAGCAGCAGCGTGCCGGTGCTGCTGTCAGTGGATAACGCCCACGATGAGGCGCTGCTCAGCGCCTATCTGCGCTCAACGCTGATTGCCTTGCCGTTGTTGCTGGTGTTTATCGGTCTGACCGCTTGGGGTGCGGTGCAGCGTGGCTTGGCGCCGTTGCGCGAGTTTCGCAAAGTCGCAGCGATGGTCTCGACCCAGGATCTGGAGCACCGGCTGTCCGTGGTGAACATGCCGCAGGAGTTGAGCGAATTGGCGCAAGGCATCAACTTCATGCTGCATCGGCTCGATGCAGGAGTGCAGCAGTTGTCGCAGTTCTCCGATGACCTGGCGCATGAGCTGCGCACGCCGATCAACAACCTGATGGGCAAAGCGCAGGTGACCTTGTCCCGCGAGCGCACGACCGAGGAATACAAGGACGTGCTGGTGTCGTGCACCGAGGAACTGGAGCGCGTGGCGCGGATTGTCTCGGACATGTTGTTTCTCGCGCAGGTCAGTCATCCGTCGGCGCTGGCGCCGTTTGAATCGGTGGCGCTGGAGGACGAGGCGGCGAAGGTCGCTGAGATGTTTTCGCTGTCGGCGCAGGATAAGAACATTCACTTGAATGTCGTTGGCAGTGCGACGGTAATGGGCGATCGGCTGATGATTCAGCGGGCAATTTCCAATCTGTTGTCGAATGCGCTGCGCCACTGCCCGAACGGGAAAACCGTGACGTTGCTGATCGAACAAGGTGCGACCCAGACCTCCCTGTTGGTCAGCAACCCCGGCGCCGGGATTGAGGCGCAACACCTGCCACATCTGTTCGACCGCTTCTACCGTGTCGACAGCAGCCGCTCGCGCTCGCAGGGCAGCACCGGGCTGGGCCTGGCAATTGTGCGCTCGATCATGAGCCTGCATCAGGGTGTAGCGGAGGTTAAGAGCTTGCCGGGGGCGATGACCGTGTTCCGGCTCGGGTTTCCTGCGGTGCCGCCAATGGCCCCTTCGCTTGCAGGCAAGCTCCCACAGTGATCTGCGGCGTGCCCGGAGTTTGTGAACATCACAGAAACCTATGGGAGCCTGGCTTGCCAGCGATGGCGGCGGGTCGGTCGATATCAATGTTGAATGTCAGATCGAATCGCTGGCAAGCCAGCTCCCACAGTGATCTGCGGCGTGCCCGGAGTTTGTGAACATCACAGAAACCTGTGGGAGCCTGGCTTGCCAGCGATGGCGACGGGTCAGTCGATATCAATGTTGAATGTCAGATCGAATCGCTGGCAAGCCAGCTCCCACAGTGATCTGCGGCGTACCCGGAGTTTGTGAACATCAAAGAAAACTGTGGGAGCTTGCCTGCAAGCGAAAGCGGTAGATCAGGCAGCAAAAAAAACGGCACCTTCCGGTGCCGTTCGCCTTTCACAGTTCCACTATCACTTACGCGCATCCGCCCACGATTTCAGCAGTTCGTTGTAGCTCACGGTCTCGCCTTTCGGCTTCTCGTTGGCCAGTTTCGGTTTCGGTGCGCCCGGTTGATCAAACCAGTACTGAGCATCGCGCTCCGGATTCATCTTCGGTGCACAAACCGCCTGGGCTTTGGAGCGTTCCAGACGCGTCATGATCGCGTCCTGATCCTTGGCCAAGCCATCCAGCGCCTGTTGCGGGGTCTTCTCGCCGCTGGCCGCTTCGGCGATGTGGCTCCACCACAGTTGCGCCAAACGCGGGTAGTCCGGCACGTTGGTGCCGGTCGGGGTCCATTGCACGCGGGCCGGGCTGCGGTAGAACTCGACCAGACCACCGAGTTTCGGCGCCAGATCGGTCATCGCCTGCGAGTTGATGTCCGACTCGCGAATCGGCGTCAGACCGACGATGGTTTTCTTCAGCGACACGGTTTTCGACGTGACGAATTGCGCGTACAGCCACGCCGCCAGTTTCTGTTTCTCAGGCGTGGATTTCATGAACGTCCACGAACCCACATCCTGATAACCGAGCTTCATGCCCTCTTCCCAATACGGCCCACGCGGCGATGGCGCCATCCGCCATTTCGGCGTGCCGTCGGCGTTGACCACCGGCAGGCCCGGTTTGGTCATGTCGGCGGTGAACGCGGTGTACCAGAAGATCTGCTGAGCAATGTTGCCCTGCGACGGCACCGGGCCAGACTCGGAGAAGGTCATGCCCGCCGCTTCCGGTGGCGCGTACTTCTTCAACCAGTCGACATACTTGGTGGTGGCGAACACCGCGGCCGGGCCGTTGGTATCGCCGCCACGGGTCACACTGGAGCCGACCGGATGGCAATCCTCAACACGAATCCCCCATTCGTCCACCGGCAAACCGTTGGGCAGGCCTTTGTCACCGCCGCCGGCCATGGAGAACCAGGCATCGGTGAAACGCCAGCCCAGCGACGGGTCTTTCTTGCCGTAGTCCATGTGCCCGTACACACGTTTGCCGTCGATTTCCTTGACGTCTTCGCTGAAGAATTTGGCGATGTCTTCATAGGCCGACCAGTTCACCGGCACGCCCAATTCGTAGCCGTATTTTTCCTTGAACTTGGCTTTCAGATCGGCACGCTCGAACCAGTCGGCGCGGAACCAGTACAGGTTGGCGAATTGCTGGTCAGGCAGTTGATAAATCTTGCCGTCCGGCGCGGTGGTAAACGAGATACCGATGAAGTCCTTGATGTCGAGGGTCGGCGAAGTGAAGTTCTTGCCTTCGTTGGCCATCAGGTCGGTGATCGATTCGGTCTTGCCGTAGCGAAAGTGCGTACCGATCAGGTCCGAGTCGTTGACCCAGCCGTCATAGATATTCTTGTCCGACTGCATCACCGTCTGCATTTTCTCCACCACGTCGCCTTCTTGCAGCAGGTCGTGGGTGAGCTTGATCCCGGTGATTTCGCTGAACGCCTTGGCCAGCACTTTCGACTCGTATTCATGGGTGGTCAGGGTCTCGGAAACGACCTTGATGTCCATGCCGCGAAACGGCTCGGCGGCCTTGATGAACCACTTCAGTTCTTCGAGTTGCTGCTCGGCCGTCAGGGTCGACGGTTTGAATTCACTGCCGATCCATTTTTTCGCCGCGTCCTCGTAGGCATCGGCCCAGGCGGATGCGCTCAAACCGCTGAGTGCCAGCATGGCTGCCAATGAAATGCTATGTCGCAGCTTATTGTTTTTGTCGAACATAGAGACCTCCTGTTTAAGTTGTGGAGCCGCATTGCCGAACGACTCGACTAGCCCCAACGCATCACAGCCAACAGCCACACCAGGGACAACGCGGACGCCACCCAGATGCTCCAGTCGGTGGCGCCGATCACCAGCAAATGCAGGTAGGCGCTGCCGAGAAGACCGATAAACAAACGATCACCACGGGTGGTGGCAATCGGCAGAAAACCTCGCCGCAGGATGCTCGGCGAACGCAATTCCCAAGTGGTCATGCCGACCAGAATCAGGCCGATGACGATGAAGAATGCTGCGGTAGGCGTGGTCCAACTCATCCATTCCATCATCAGCTCCTCAGACCCGACCGAGGGCAAAGCCCTTGGCCACGTGGTTGCGAACAAACCAGATCACCAGCATGCCCGGCAGAATGGTCAACACCCCCGCCGCTGCCAGCACGCCCCAATCGATACCCGACGCCGACACCGTGCGCGTCATCACCGCCGCAATCGGCTTGGCGTTTACCGAGGTCAACGTGCGCGCGAGCAGCAGTTCGACCCAGGAAAACATAAAGCAGAAAAACGCCGTCACACCGATGCCGGAGCCGATCAGCGGGATGAAAATCTTCACGAAGAACTTGGGAAAACTGTAGCCGTCGATGTAGGCGGTTTCGTCGATTTCCTTCGGAACCCCAGACATGAACCCTTCGAGAATCCACACCGCCAATGGCACGTTAAACAGGCAATGCGCCAAGGCCACGGCAATGTGCGTATCGAACAGCCCAATCGACGAATACAACTGGAAGAACGGCAGCAGAAACACCGCCGGCGGCGCCATGCGGTTGGTCAGCAGCCAGAAAAACAGGTGCTTGTCGCCGAGAAAACGGTAGCGCGAAAACGCATACGCCGCCGGCAACGCCACGCTCAGCGAGATCACCGTGTTCAGGCTGACGTAATACAGCGAGTTCAGATATCCGGTGTACCAGCTCGGATCGGTGAAGATCACCTTGTAGTTCGCCAGCGTGAAGTCCTGTGGGAAAAGTGTGAGGCCACCAAGGATTTCGGTGTTGCTCTTGAACGACATGTTCAGCAGCCAGTAGATCGGCACCAGCAGGAACAGGATGTACACCAGCAATGGAATCAGCTTTCTCTTGCTCATGGCCGGGCCTCAGCGGTTGGCGTCGGAGTGCGTCATGGCGGTGTAAAACAGCCAGGACACCAACAGGATGATCAGGAAGTACACCAGCGAAAACGCCGCTGCCGGACCGAGGTCGAATTGCCCTACGGCCATCTGGGTCAACGTCTGACTCAGGAAGGTCGTGGCATTGCCCGGCCCGCCGCCGGTGAGCACGAACGGCTCGGTGTAGATCATGAAACTGTCCATAAACCGCAGCATCACCGCGATCAGCAGCACACTTTTCAACTTGGGCAACTGGATGTGGCGGAACACCGCCCAGGCCGAAGCCCGATCGATGCGCGCGGCCTGGTAATACACGTCGGGAATCGCCCGCAAACCGGAGAAGCACAGCAGCGCCACCAACGAAGTCCAGTGCCAGACGTCCATCACCAGCACTGTCACCCAGGCGTCCATGGTGTTGGCCGCATAGTTGTAGCTGATGCCCATCGCGTTGAGGCTGGAACCGAGCAAACCAATGTCGGCACGGCCGAAGATCTGCCAGATGGTGCCGACCACGTTCCACGGGATCAGCAACGGAATCGCCAGAATGATCAGCACCACCGACGACCAGCGGCCCTTGGTCGGCATGGTCAGCGCAACGGCAATGCCCAGCGGAATTTCGATCAGCAACACACACGCGGAGTAGATGAACTGGCGCAGTAATGAGTCGTGCAAACGTGGATCGAGCAGAACCTGCTTGTACCAGTCAGCGCCGACGAAGTAGCGGCTGGACTGGTCGAAGATGTCCTGCACCGAATAGTTGACCACGGTCATCATCGGGATCACCGCACTGAATGCCACCAGCAGGAACACCGGCAACACCAGCCACCAGGCCTTGTTGTTCTGCACCTTGTTCATGGCTGCACCTCATCGTCGGCTTCGAGCAGAAATTCATCGGCATAAACCATCAACCACTGCGCCGGGAAACTGATGTACGCCGTGCCCTGCGGCACCGGTTTGTCTTCGGCCAGTCGCACTTTCAACGGCGCGCCGTCGAGGTCGAGTGTCATGATCTTGTAGGTGCCGAGGTCTTCGACGTGTACGACCCTGGCCTGCATCGCGTCATCAAACGGCTCGTCCCAGACATGAATAAACTCCGGGCGGATGCCGACCTTCAGATTTTTCCATTGACCGTGTTCGATATGGCGCTGCATGGCGTCGGACAACGGCAGGTGCGTCGAGGCGAAACCGACGCCGCCGGGCTGCGGCTGCACCTCGATCAGGTTCATCCCGGGGCTGCCGATGAAATAGCCGACAAAGGTGTGGCTCGGCCGCTCGAACAATTCCCGTGGCGTGCCGAACTGGACGATCTGACCGCCGTACATCACCGCAATCTTGTCGGCGAAGGTCGAGGCCTCCAGTTGATCGTGGGTCACGTAGACCATGGTGATGTTGAACTGCTCGTGGATCTGCTTGAGCTTGCGCCGCAGTTTCCACTTCAGGTGCGGATCGATCACCGTCAGCGGTTCATCGAAGAGGATCGCCGAGACATCGTCACGCACCAGACCACGGCCCATCGAGACTTTCTGTTTTTCGTCGGCGGTGAGGTTGCGCGCCTTCTTGCTCAGGAGGTTTTGCAGGTCGAGGACTTCGGCAATTTCCTGCACCTTGCTGTGCACTTTCGCCTCGGCCATGCCCTGATTGCGCAGGGGGAAAGCCAGGTTATCGAACACGGTCATGGTGTCGTAGACCACCGGAAACTGGAAAACCTGGGCGATGTTGCGCTTCTCCGGCGTCAGGTCGTTGACCGCTTTACCGTCGAACAACACATGCCCCTGCGAAGGGCTGAGCAGGCCGGAGATGATGTTGAGCAAGGTCGACTTGCCGCAACCCGACGGCCCGAGCAAGGCGTAAGCACCGCCCTGCTCCCAGACGTGATCCATCTCGCGGATCGCATAATCCTCGGCGCCGCTGGGGGTTTTGCTGTAGCTGTGGGCGAGGTGCTGCAAACGGATTTCGGCCATCAGGCAACCCTCGCGACACGCCGGCCCGGTGCTTGCACCAGACGGCCCTGCGCATCGAAAACGAACAGTTTGTGAGTCGGGATGTAAATGCGGATTGGCGCATCGACGTCGTATTCGTGAACGCCGGGCAAGTGCAGCACCAGCAGGAAATGCTCGTTGCGCACATGCAGGAAGGTTTCCGAACCGCTGATCTCGGCGACTTCGACGGTGACTGCCAGTTCGAGGTCGTCATCGTTGCTCGGCACCAGCGAGATGTGGCTGGGGCGCACGCCAAAGCGGAACTCGCCCTCGCCCACCGGGCGCAGATCGACGTTCAACGGGAAGTGCACAAAATTGGCGAAGCTGACTTCGTTGCCGGCGATGCGCCCGGGCATCAGGTTGATCGGCGGTTCGGAGAACAATTCGGCGGCGAGCACGGTTTGCGGCTGGTGATAGACCGAAGTCGACGGGCCGCTCTGAATCACCCGGCCTTCGTGAAGAATCGTCGTGGTGCCGCCGAGTGCCAGCGCTTCGTTGGGTTCGGTGGTGGCGTAGATGGCGATGGTGTGGCGCGCCTTGAACAGCTCGCGCATTTCCTGACGCAGCTCTTCGCGCAGTTTGTAGTCGAGGTTGACCAGCGGCTCATCGAACAGGATCAGCTCGGCGTCCTTGACCAACGCGCGGGCCATGGCCGTGCGCTGCTGTTGACCGCCGGACAGCTCCAGCGGATAGCGCTGCAGAAACTTCTCGATGCGCAGCATCTTCGCAGTTTCCTGCACTTTGCTGTGGATGATCTCTTTCGAGACACCGGCCTGCCGCAGCGGCGAGGCGATGTTCTCGAACACGGTCATGGTCGGGTAGTTGATGAACTGCTGATAAACCATCGACACGTTGCGCAAACGCACCGGGCGCTGGGTGACGTCGACGCCGTTCATCAGGATGCGACCGCTGTCGGGCTTATCGAGCCCGGCCATTAAACGCATGAGGCTGGTTTTGCCGGACAGGGTGCGGCCGAGCAAAACGTTGAACGAACCGGGTTCGAATTTCAGGCACGCATCGTCGATCCAGGTCTGGCCCTCGACGGTACGGCTGACGTGCTCCAGGGTGAGTGACATGGCTCGGCCTTTTTATTATTGGAGTCAATCGACCTGTGCACGGGAGCGAGTTTCGTGCCAAAAATACTAAGTGATTGATTTGTCGCGAAAATCGGTGAAAGCGTGGGGAAACGGCGTTCATTGCTGAACACATTTGAACAGTTGGCCGATTGACAATGAACAATAGTGAACAACACTCTATGAACGCTTTTTGCGAACCGATCCCCCTGTAGGATCGAATAACAATAATAAGAATGCTGCATCAGAGGCTGACTGCCATGGCCGCACCTGCCCCGCCGCTGTCCCACGACGCGATCGTCCAGACGTCCTGGCAACGTTGTCGCGCGTTCGGTCTCGACCACCAAAGCACGCCGGCCTTCGATCAACTGCCTGCCGCCGGCATTGCGCAGTTGCTCGACAGCCATCATTCACTGGTGCAGACCACGCACCAGGAAGTCCTGCCCTACTACGAAAACATCCTCAGCAACTCCAACTGCCTGATCATGCTCGCTGACAATCAGGGCCAGGTGCTGACCTCGTGGGGCACGCAACGCTTTATCGAACCGAATCTGGCCAGGGGTTTTCAGGCTGGGGCGAGCTGGATGGAGCGCTGCAGCGGTACCAATGCGATCGGCACGGCACTGGCGTGTGAGCAAGCGGTGCACATTGAACACGACGAACACTTTCTCAAGGCCAACCGCTTCATGACCGGTTCTGCCGCGCCGATTTTCGACGCCGAGCGCAAGGTGATCGCGGTGCTCGATGTGTCCAGCGACAGCTATCTGCCGCCCTCGCACACGCTGGGCATGGTCAAGATGATGAGCCAGACCGTGGAAAACCGGCTGATCCTCAACCTGTTCCATGGCCAGCATTTTCAACTGACTTTCAACACCGGGTTGAACAACCTCGACAGTCAGTGGGCCGGGTTGTTGATCTTTGATGAGAGCGGTCAGGTGCTGTCGGCCAATCGCCGGGCGGACAATTTGCTCGGCGTGCGTTTGTCGCGGGTCAGCGTTGAGAGCCTGTTCAAAGTGTCGCTGCTGGAATTGATCAACCAGCCGGACGGTTTGCCGTTTGCCTTGCAGACCTCTGGGCGTAACCGTTTTCAATGTTTGTTGAAGCGGCCGAAACAGGCGTCGATTCAACCGCGCGTTTTTGCTGCTGAACCCAAAACCGCCGCGCCCACCGCCATCAGCCTCAACACCCTGCACTTCGGCGACAGTCGCGTGGAAAAAGCCGTGCGGCAGGCTGAGCGGTTACTGGAAAAAGACATTCCGCTGCTGATCCATGGCGAAACCGGGGTCGGCAAAGAGGTCTTCGTCAAAGCCCTGCACCAGGCCAGCTCACGGAGCAAACAGGCGTTCATTGCCGTCAACTGTGCGGCGATCCCCGCCGAACTGGTCGAGTCCGAGTTATTCGGTTATGAGAAAGGCGCATTCACCGGGGCCAACCAGAAAGGCAGCATCGGGCTGATTCGCAAGGCGGACAAAGGCACGCTGTTTCTCGACGAGATTGGCGATATGCCGTTGCCGACGCAGGCGCGGTTGTTGCGGGTGTTGCAGGAGCGCTGCGTGCAACCGGTGGGCAGTAGCGAATTGTTCCCGGTGGATTTGCGGATTATTTCGGCGACTAACCGTTCTTTGCGTGAACAAGTGCAATTGGGGCGGTTTCGTGAGGATTTGTATTACCGCATTGGTGGACTGACGCTGGAACTGCCGCCGCTGAGGGAGCGTAGTGACAAGGAGGCGTTGTTTAAGCGATTGTGGGAACAGCATCGTGAACCGACGCAGTGGGCGGGGTTGAGCCAGGAAGTGCTGGAACTGTTCAGCCGTCATCCGTGGCCGGGGAATTTGCGTCAGGTCAGTAGTGTGATGCAGGTGGCGTTGGCGATGGCTGAGGAACAGCCGGTGAGGCTGGAGCATTTGCCGGATGATTTTTTTGTGGATCTGGAGATGGAGCCGGTTGAGAGCGCGGCGCCGTTGGGGCTGGATTTGAATGATGTGGAAGCGTTGAACCGGGAGTTAAAGGCTTCCGGGGGCAATATTTCGCATCTGGCGCGACGTTTGGGTGTTAGCCGCAATACGCTCTATAAACGGTTGCGGCAGATTGAAGGTTGAGTGAACCCCTTCCCCTCATCGGAACGCCGCCCGCCCATCCCTCTCCCCCAAGAGAGGGAGCCGACCGAGGTGTCTGGCGCCGGACATCGACCTGAAACATCGTGGCGATTATGGATTCAGCGCAAATCGCTCAGGTCGGTGTATTTCCTGAACATCCCCCATTCAGTCCCCTCTCCTGGGGGAGAGGGCTAGGGTGAGGGCGAAAGTTCTGGCTCAACATGCGCAACCGAAGCCGCCTCCAATGTGCGCAACCCCACCAGCACAACAACCACCATCATCAAACCCGCACCAATAGCCACCGCAAATCCCGCGCGCGCGCCGAAGGCATCAATAACCAACCCTGCCAGCATGCCGCCCAGCGCAACACCAACGCTGATACCGGTAGTCATCCATGTCAGCCCCTCCGTGATCCGCGACGGAGGAATAATGATCGTCCCCATTTTCATCACCACGACCATCGTCGGCGCAAATGAGATGCCGGCGATAAACAGCGCCGCTGTCAGCACATAAACATCCGTTGCAAAAACAGGCAGTACACCGGTGAACGCCGTCACCAATATCCCGATCAGAAACTGTTTTTCAATCGCCAGGGAAACCCTCATCGCACCGAACGTCAAACCCGCCACCAGTGAACCGAACGCATAGGCCGCGAGGATAAAGGTCGCCGACGCTGGCCAGCCCTGCGCATTGGCGAACGCGACGACGGCCACATCGATTGCTCCGCCAATGACACCCATCGCCAACAGCGCCAGCACAATGGTGCGTACGCCGGGAATCCGCAGGGTTGAGCCGCCATGACTGGCGTGGCCCACGACAACTTTAGGTTCAGTCTGGCGTTGCAGGAGAAACGCCGTCACCCCGACGGCCAGCAGCCCGACCGCGACCAGTGGCCCCGCCTCGGCAAAGAAACTCACGCTCAAGCCGATCGCCAGCGGCGGACCGACGATGTAGGCCATTTCGGTGAGGACCGTGTCCAGCGAAAACGCCGTGTGCAACTGCGGCTTGCCCCGGAACAACTGCGACCATCGCGCGCGGATCATCGACGGCATGCTCGGCATCGTCCCCGCCAGTGCGGCCAGAACAAACAGCAGCGCGGCCGGTGCCCGCATGTAAACCGCAAGGATCAGGGCCAGCAACATGGCAATGCTGAACGCCGTGACAACGGGTAGCACACGGCTCTGGCCATGTTGATCGACCAGTCTCGAGATGTACGGGCCGAGCAGTGCGTTGGCCAGGGTGAACGTCCCGGCGACGGTGCCGGCCAGCCAGTAAACCCCGGTCTGCTGCACCAGCATGGTGATGATGCCGATGCCGATCATTGCCTGTGGCAAGCGGGCGATAGAACTCGCGAGCACTAACCCGGTGGCGCCGGGGGTCGTTAGCAGCTCGCGGTAGTGATTGGCCATGGTGTCTCCATTCGATATTCATCGCCGCTCAGCATCCGGCTGAACGCGTTGCCGACATCAAGACCTACGCGAACGTCAAAAGCAACCCTCACCCCAGCCCTCTCCCGGTGGGAGAGGGAGCTGACCGAGGTGTCTCGAGTCATCCATCGACCTGAAAGAACCAGTCGATTATGGATTTGGTACGGAGCGTTGAGGTCGGTGGATCGCTTTGACACCATTCCCCTCACCCCAGCCCTCTCCCAGAGGGAGAGGGAGCTGACCGAGGTGTCTGGCGTTGTGCATCGACCTGAAAGATTGTGTCGATTATGGATTCGGCAGAAATCGCTCAGGTCGGCGTATCTCGCAAGCATCCCCCATTCGGTCCCCTCTCCCTCTGGGAGAGGGTTAGGGTGAGGGGCTTTTCTCGCGGCCAAACAAAAACCCGCACACGGCGGGTTTTGTTTGTAACAAGTACAGCTTTCAGTCAGCCAGACGCCAGGTCGTCCCACCCTTGCCGTCTTCCAACACAACACCCATGGCAGTGAGCTGGTCACGGATACGATCAGACTCAGCCCAATCCTTACCCGCCCGTGCCGCCAGACGCGCCGCAATCAACGCATCAACCTCAGCCGCATCGACACGCCCTTCAGCGCCCGCCTGCAGGAAGTCATCCGCTTCCAACTGCAACACACCCAGCACACTCGCCAGCTCTTTCAGACGCGCCGCCAGACCTGCCGCTGCATCAAGATCGCTCTCGCGCAGACGGTTGATCTCACGCACCATCTCGAACAGCACGGCACAGGCTTCCGGCGTACCGAAGTCGTCGTTCATCACCGCAGTGAAGCGTTCAACAAACGCTTCGCCGCCAGCCGGCGCCACAGTCGGCAGGCCTTTCAACGCGTGGTAGAAACGCTCCAGCGCGCCTTTGGCGTCCTTGAGGTTGTCTTCCGAGTAGTTGATCGCGCTGCGGTAGTGGCTCGACACCAGCAGGTAACGCACGACCTCAGGGTGGTACTTTTCCAGCACGTCGCGAATGGTGAAGAAGTTGTTCAAGGACTTGGACATCTTCTCGCCATTGATGCGAATCATGCCGCAATGCATCCACGCATTGGCGTAGGTCTTGCCGGTGGCCGCTTCGCTCTGGGCGATTTCGTTTTCGTGGTGCGGGAACTCAAGGTCGCTGCCGCCGCCATGAATGTCGAAGGTCTCGCCGAGGCAGCAGGTGGACATCACCGAGCACTCGATGTGCCAGCCCGGACGCCCGGCGCCCCACGGCGATTCCCAGCTCGGCTCGCCCGGTTTGGCGGCTTTCCACAGGACGAAGTCGAGCGGGTCCTGTTTCGACTCGTCGACTTCGATGCGGGCGCCGATGCGCAGGTCTTCGATTTTCTTGCGCGACAGTTTGCCGTAGCCCATGAACTTGGCGACGCGGTAGTACACGTCGCCGTTGCCAGGAGCGTAGGCGTAGCCCTTGTCGATCAAGGTCTGGATCATCGCGTGCATGCCCGGAATATGATCCGTGGCGCGCGGCTCCATGTCCGGCTTCTTGATGTTCAGGCGCGCTTCGTCTTCGTGCATCGCGGCGATCATGCGCTCGGTCAACGCTTCGAACGATTCACCGTTCTCGTTGGCGCGATTGATGATCTTGTCGTCGATGTCGGTGATGTTGCGCACGTAGGTCAGGTCGTAACCGCTGAACCGCAACCAGCGGGTCACCAGGTCGAACGCGACCATGCTGCGGCCGTGGCCGAGGTGGCAGTAGTCGTACACGGTCATCCCGCAGACGTACATGCGCACCTTGTTGCCATCCAGCGGCTTGAAGACTTCTTTGCTCTTGGTGAGCGTGTTGTAGATCGTTAGCACGTTATTTCCTTTGACGCTGAATCACTGGCCCCACGAATCACGCAGGGTCACGGTACGGTTGAATACCGGCTGACCTGGTTTCGAGTCCTTCAAATCCGCGACGAAGTAGCCTTCGCGCTCGAACTGGAAACGGTCTTCCGGCTGTGCATTGCCAAGCGATGGCTCAGCACGACAACCGGTGAGTACCTGCAGCGAATCAGGGTTGATGTTGTCGAGGAAACTCGCGCTGTCTTCGGCCTTCTCAGGGTTGGCCGAACGGAACAGGCGATCGTACAGACGCACTTCGCACTCGACGCTGGCCGCGGCCGGCACCCAGTGGATCACGCCTTTGACCTTGCGGCCTTCAGGGTTCTTGCCGAGGGTTTCCGGATCGTACGAGCAACGCAGTTCGACGATGTTGCCATCGGCGTCCTTGATCGCTTCGTCGGCACGGATCACGTAGCTGCCGCGCAGACGCACTTCACCGGCCGGTTCCAGGCGCTTGTAGCCCTTCGGTGGCTCTTCCATGAAGTCGTCACGGTCGATGTAGATTTCCCGAGCGAATGGCAGCGCGCGTACGCCCATGTCTTCTTTCGGGTGGCGCGGCAGTTCGAGGTTTTCGACCTGGCCTTCCGGGTAGTTGGTGATGACGACTTTCAGCGGACGCAGCACGCACATGGCGCGTGGCGCGGTGTGATCGAGGTCGTCACGGATGCTGAATTCGAGCATGCCGAAGTCAACCACGCCATCGGAACGGTTGGTGCCGACCATTTCGCAGAAGTTGCGGATCGACTTCGGCGTGTAGCCACGGCGGCGGAAACCCGACAGCGTGGACATGCGCGGATCGTCCCAGCCGTTGACGTGCTTTTCATCGACCAGTTGCTTGAGCTTGCGCTTGCTGGTGATGGTGTAGTTGAGGTTCAGACGGCTGAACTCGTACTGACGCGGGTGCGCCGGCACTGGCAAGGCGTCGAGGAACCACTCGTACAGCGGACGATGGCTTTCGAATTCCAGGGTGCAGATCGAGTGGGTGATGCCTTCGATGGCGTCCGACTGACCGTGGGTGAAGTCGTAGTTCGGGTAGATGCACCACTTGTCACCGGTCTGGTGGTGATGCGCGTGACGGATGCGATACATGATCGGGTCACGCAGGTTCATGTTCGGCGAGGCCATATCGATTTTGGCACGCAGCACGCGGGCGCCGTCCGGGAACTCACCGGCGCGCATGCGCGCAAACCAGTCGAGGTTTTCTTCTACCGAACGGTCGCGGAACGGGCTGTTCTTGCCCGGCTCGGTCAGGCTGCCACGGTACTCCTTGGCCTGCTCCGGGGTCAGGTCGTCGACGTAGGCCTTGCCGGCCTTGATCAACTCGACGGCCCAATCGTGCAACTGGTCGAAATACTGCGAGGCGTAGCGCACTTCGCCGGACCACTCAAAGCCCAGCCATTTGACGTCGGCTTCGATCGCGTCGATGTATTCCTGATCTTCCTTGGCCGGGTTGGTGTCGTCGAAACGCAGGTGCGTGACGCCGCCGAACTCCTGGGCCAGGCCGAAGTTCACGCAGATCGACTTGGCGTGGCCGATGTGCAGGTAGCCGTTGGGCTCCGGCGGGAAACGGGTGACGATCTGGGTGTGCTTGCCCGAGTCCAGGTCTGCCTGGATGATCGGCCGCAGGAAATTGACCGGCACGGCAGGGCCGGACTTGGCATTCGAGGTAGGGTCGACAGTGGGCTTGCTCATAGGATCCTTGACTTACATGTGCGCGGCCGCAGAGGGGGCCAGACAAAACAAAGCCGCTATCATAGCCGATGCTGTCAAGGGGCTGACAGAGCACGGCCTATAAAGGAGCGCATTTAATCGCAGGGATTTGGAAAAACTGCCTCGAAATTCGCGCCTGTCACGCTAAACTGCGCACCTTGGCCGATGGGCTGAACCGGTAACGGGTCGAAATGTCCCATTACCCACGAATTCCTTATAAAGAGTAGCGATCATGACTCAAGTCAAACTGACCACCAACTACGGCGACATCGTCATCGAACTGGACGCGGAAAAAGCGCCGATCACCGCTGCCAACTTCCTCGAATACGTTAAAAACGGTCACTACGAGAACGTGGTATTCCACCGCGTGATCAAGGGCTTCATGATCCAGGGCGGCGGTTTCGAGCCTGGCATGCAAGAAAAGAAAGACAAGCGCCCAAGCATCCAGAACGAAGCCGACAACGGCCTGAAGAACGAGAAGTACACCCTGGCCATGGCTCGCACCATGGACCCGCATTCGGCCTCGGCGCAGTTCTTCATCAACGCCACCAACAACAGCTTCCTCAACCACACCGCCAAGACCGCTCAGGGCTGGGGCTACGCCGTATTCGGTAAAGTGGTTGCCGGCACTGATGTCGTCGACAAGATCGAAGGCGTTGCCACTACCTCCAAGGCCGGTCACCAGGACGTGCCAAAAGACGACGTGATCATCGAGAAAGCCGAGATCATCGAAGCGTGATATTGCTGATTTCAGACTTGCATCTGGAAGAGGAGCGCCCGGACATTACCCGGGCGTTTCTGGATTTGCTCGCCGGACGCGCGCGCTCGGCGAGTGCGCTGTACATTCTCGGCGACTTCTTCGAAGCGTGGATTGGCGACGACGCCATGACGCCCTTCCAGCGTTCCATCTGCCAGGCCCTGCGCGAACTCAGCGACAGTGGCACGGCGATTTTCCTGATGCACGGCAATCGCGACTTCATGCTTGGCAAGGCCTTCTGTAAACAGGCCGGCTGCACCTTGCTGAAGGATCCGAGTGTCGTGCAGTTTTACGGCGAGCCGGTGCTGTTGATGCACGGCGACAGCCTCTGCACCCGCGACGTCGACTATATGAAGCTGCGGCGTTATCTGCGTAATCCGATCACGCTGTTCATCCTGCGTAACCTGCCCTTGAGCAGCCGCCACAAACTGGCGCGCAAGCTGCGCAGCGAAAGCAAGGCACAGACGCGGATGAAGGCTAATGACATTGTCGATGTCACGCCGGAAGAGATTCCGCGGATCATGCAGGAATTTGGCGTGAAAACCCTGATCCACGGGCACACTCACCGCCCGGCGATTCACAAGTTGCAGCTTGGTGAACAAGCGGCGAAGCGGATTGTGCTGGGGGATTGGGATCGGCAGGGTTGGGCGTTGCAGGTGGATGAGAGCGGCTACGCGTTGGCGCCGTTCGACTTCGCCCCGCCGCTGGCTTTGCCGCACGGCTAAAAGCTTTACCCCCTCACCCCAGCCCTCTCCCCCAAGGGGGCGAGGGGGAAAGGGAGCCGATCTCTATGCTTTTCAAAACCTGAGTTCGACTCGGTATTGCAAGTCGGTGTACCTCAAACAATCAACTCGGTCAGTCCCCTCTACCCTAGTGAGCGAGGGGATATGGGAGCCGATCTCTGTGCTTTTCAAAACCTGAGTTCGACTCGGTATTGCAAGTCGGTGTACCTCAAACAATCGACTCGGTCAGTCCCCTCTCCCTCCGGGAGAGGGTTAGGGTGAGGGGCTTTTGACTTTAGTGCCCTGAAGCCGCCGGCCCCGCCTTCGCGGCAAACGGTGGCTTAGCCAGCCACACAATCAGAATCAACCCCATAAACCCCCAGCCCAGCAGCGTGAAGTAATCCACGGTGGAGAGCATGTACGCCTGGCTGGTGAGGATCTGATCCATCTGCGCATAAGCCGACTGGCTCGCCCCGCCCAACTGATTCAAGGTCTCGCGGGTCGCCGGTTCGAAAGTGCTGATGCTTTCACTCATATACGCATGATGCTGATCCGCGCGGCGAATCCAGATCCATGTGGTCAGCGACGCCGCAAAGCTACCGCCCAATGTCCGCAGAAAAGTCGCAAGACCCGCGCCATCGGCAATCTGGCTCGGCGGCAAGTCCGACATCAGAATACTCAGGGTCGGCATGAAGAACAGCGCCACACCAATACCCATGAACAACTGCACCAACGCGATGTGCTGGAAGTCCACCTCATTGGTGAATCCCGCCCGCATAAAGCAACTCAAACCAATCGCCAGAAACGCCAATCCGGCCAGCAATCGCAGGTCGAATTTGTTCGCGTACTTGCCGACAAACGGCGACAGCAGCACCGGCAAAATACCGATCGGCGCCACGGCCAGACCCGCCCAGGTTGCGGTGTAGCCCATTTGCGTCTGCAACCACTGCGGCAGGATCAGGTTGATGCCGAAGAACCCGGCATAACCCAGCACCAACACCAACGTGCCGATGCGGAAGTTGCGGTAAGCGAACAACCGCAGATTCACCACCGGATGCTGGTCGGTCATTTCCCAGATAACGAACACCGCCAGCGCGATCACCGAAATCGCCGCGCCGATGATGATGAAGTTCGACTCGAACCAGTCCAGATCATTGCCCTTGTCGAGGATCACCTGCAACGCGCCGACACCAATGATCAGCGTGATCAGACCGACGTAATCCATCGGCTGACGGCTGGTTTCCACCGGACGCTTGGCCAGTTGCGAACGCACCACCATCACCGCAAAGATGCCGATCGGCACGTTGATGAAGAAGATCCACGGCCAGCTGTAACTGTCGGTAATCCAGCCACCGAGAATCGGCCCGGCAATCGGCGCGACCACCGTGACCATCGCCAGTAACGCCAGGGCCATGCCGCGCCTGGCGGGCGGATAAACTGCGATCAACAGGGTCTGCGTCATCGGGTACAGCGGGCCGGCGACCAGACCTTGCAGCACACGGAAGCCGATCAGTTCCGGCATCGACGTCGAGATACCGCAGAGAAACGAGGCCAGCACGAACAGAATCGTGGCCCAGAGAAACAGCTTCACCTCGCCGAACCGACGGCTAAGCCAACCGGTCAGTGGCAGCGCAATCGCGTTGCTCACGGCGAACGAGGTAATCACCCAGGTGCCCTGCTCCGAACTCACCCCGAGGTTGCCGGAAATCGTCGGCAGTGCCACGTTGGCGATGGTGGTGTCGAGCACTTGCATGAACGTCGCCAGCGACAGGCCGATGGTGCTGAGCAACAGGCTGGGCGGCGTGAAAGAGGCGTTATTGCTCATTGTGAATCCTATGAAACCTGATGGTCGCCGCAGCCCTGTAGGAGTGAGCCTGCTCGCGATAACGGTGTATCAGTCGAGGAATTGGGTCTGACACACCGCTATCGCGAGCAGGCTCACTCCTACAAAGTCAGTGCAGGTCAGCGTTGTGCGGTTTTGCTCACCGCTGCGCTGTTGTCGTGGATCAGCTGCGCAATCATCGCGTCGGCTTCGGCCAGTTGGCGGTCGTAGACGTTGGTGCTGAACGAGGCTTTTTGCGGCGGCTGCTGTGCGAGCACCGGGCCGCTCTGGTCGTGCAAGTTCACTTCAACGTTGGTCGACAGACCGACGCGCAGCGGATGCTTGGCCAGTTCTTCGGCGTTGATGTGAATCCGCACCGGCACACGCTGCACGATCTTGATCCAGTTACCGGTGGCGTTCTGCGCTGGCAGCAGAGCAAACGCGCTACCGGTGCCGGCGCCGAGGCTGTCGACGGTGCCGCTGTACTTCACGTCGCTGCCGTAGATGTCGGACTCGATATCGACCGGCTGACCGATGCGCATGTCACGCAGTTGGGTTTCCTTGAAGTTGGCGTCGATCCACAGTTGATCCAGCGGAATCACCGCCATCAACGCCGTGCCCGGCTGCACGCGCTGACCGAGTTGCACGGTGCGCTTGGCGACGTAACCGGTGACCGGCGCAATCAACGTGCTGCGGGCATTGGTCAGGTAGGCCTGACGCAGATCGGCAGCGGCCGACATCACGTCCGGGTGCGACGACACCACGGTGTCATCAACCAGTGCGCTGGTGGTTTTCAGTTGCTGTTTGGCGTTGGCCAGGGCGTTTTGCGCCGAGGTCAGGTCGTCGCGAGCGTGGGACAGTTCTTCCTGGGAAATCGCCCCGCCCTGCGCGAGGTTTTTCCGGCGGTTGTAGTTGTCCTGGGCTTTCTGCACTTCGGCCTGTTGCGCGTTGACCTGGGCTTTCATGCCATCAACGTTGCTATACAGACCGCGCACCTGACGCACGGTGCGCGCCAGTTTCGCCTGGGCACTTTGCAGGCCGACTTCAGCGTCGTTCGGATCGAAGTTGATCAGCACCTGACCTTCGTGCACCAGATCACCATCGTCAGCGCCAATGCTGACCACGGTGCCAGTCACCAGCGGGGTGATTTCGACGACGTTACCGTTGACGTAGGCGTCGTCGGTGCTTTCGTTAAAGCGCCCGATGAATTCGTGATACGCCCAGACGCCGGCGCAGGCGAGCGCGACGACAACGGCGAGCACCAGCAGCATGACTTTGCGTTTGCGCGGGTTGCCGGTGTCCGGGGTGTTGCCTTGAGCTTGGGTGTTTTCGGCAGTGGCCATGACAAGTACCTTGAATTAGTTGTGCGGCGTGGCTGGGGTGGCGTTGGCTGCGGTCAGGGTGTCACCCTGGAAGCCGCCGCCCAGCGCTTGCATCAGTTGAATCGACAGGTCGATCTGCTCGGCATTGAGGTTGGCCAGTTGACGCTGGGCCTGCAGCAATTGCTGCTCGATGCTGAGCACGTCCAGGTAGTTGCCGATGCCGGAACCGTAACGCTGGACGACGGTGTTGTAAGAATCCTGGGCAATGTCGGTGGCGTGTTGCTGCGCACCGATCTGCCGGCCGATGTCACGCAACTGGTTGATCGTGTCGCTGACATCGCCCAGTGCCTTCACCAGACTTTTGTTGTACTGCGCCACCGCCAGGTCGTAATCGGCGTCGCGCGCATCGAGGTTGGCGCGCAGGCGTCCGCCGTCGAAGATCGGCACCGAAATGGTCGGGGCAATGTTGAAGAAGCGACTGGCCGAGCCGAACATCGCGTCACCCAAAAGGGATTCGGCGCCGGCCGAGGCCGTCAGGTTCAGGTTCGGATAGAACTGGGTTTTCGCCGAGTCGATATCCTTGCTCGCCGCTTCTACACGCCAGCGCGCAGCGACCAGATCCGGGCGCCGACCGAGCAGTTCCGCCGGCAACACCGACGGCACGGCGACGGCGCTGGCTTGCAGGACTTTCGGTCGGGCGATTTCGTTGCCGCGATCCGGGCCTTTGCCGAGCAGCACGGCCAAGGCAATCTTGGCGCTGTTCAAGCGTTTTTCTGCGTCGATCAGGCTGGCTTCGGAACTAGCTTCCAGGCTCTGGGTTTGCTGGAACTGGTACTGACTGTCGATCCCGGAACTCAGGCGACGCTGGCTGAGGTCGAGCATCTGCTTGGTGCGCTTGAGGTCTTCGTTCGCCAGGTCATAAACGATGTGCGCCTGACCGAGATCGCTGTAGGCACGAGCGACATCGGCAGCAAGCGTCAACTGCGCAGCCTGACGATCAACTTCAGCGGCGCGGGCCTGACCGAGTGCAGCTTCCCAGGCATCACGCTGGCCGCCCCAGAGGTCGAAGTTGTAATTGAACCCGGCGCTGACGTTACGCACGGTGGCGTAGGCATCGCCCTGCCCTCGCGGGTCCTGATCCTTGGCCAGACGCGAACGGCTGATGCCGGCGCTGGCGTCGAGGGTCGGATAACGTTCGGCATCGGCGGCATACGCGGCGGCGCTGGCCTGATGGGCGCGGGCTTCGGCGATTTGCATGTCCGGGCTATCGTGCAGCGCTTCGCGGATCAGACCGTCGAGTTGCGGATCGCCGAGGCTGGTCCACCAGTCGCTTTTCGGCCACGCGGCCGGCGACAGCGTTACGCCACTAAGCGATTGGCCAGTTTTCAGGGTTTTCGCATCGAGGCTCGCACCGGAAGTATCGAGGCCGCTGTAGTTGGCGCAACCGGCGAGGATCATCGCCGACAGCACCAGCGTCAGGCTGCTGCGCAAGGTTTTACCGCTCATTGTGTTCACCTAAGCGCTGGATGGTGATCGGGTCACCGGCTGCCAGCAGAATTTTCTTGAGGATGTATTCCAGGGTCTTCAACTCGTCCGGAGTGACGGCGCCGGCCAGTTCATTCATCGCGTCGGCGCCGATGTGCGGCAGGCGATCGGCCAGTTGCTGGCCTTGTTCGGTCAGCTTGAGCTGCACCTGACGGCGATCGCCTTCGCTGCGCTGGCGAGCCAGAAAGCCTTTCTGCTCCAGACGATCGAGCATGCGTGTCATCGAACCGCTGTCGAGCGACAGATGCCGGCACAGTTCGGCCGGGGTATCGACGCCGAACTGGGCCATGATGATCAACACCTTGAACTGCGCGGCGGTGATGCCGTGGGGTTCCATGTGGGTGTCGATGATCCGGTCCTTGAGCAGCGCGGCACGGCCAAGCAACAGGCCGAGATGGCAATGTTTGAATTCGTCCGGGGTGAAATGCTTCATTTGCTCACCTAATAACTGCCTAGGCAGTGAATGTATGTCGAGATGTTACTGCCTAGGCAGCGAATGTCAACGCAATAGTTAGGCTGCTTTGCAATTAGTTGACCAGTGGAGTTGGTTTTTGTGTTGCACAGGCGGACGCCATCGCGAGCAGGCTCACTCCTACAAGGGAACGCATTTCGAATGTAGGAGTGAGCCTGCTCGCGATTGGAGCGACTCGGTGTGAAGTCGGTCAGGATTCGTCAGTTGGATGCACAGGTGGCGGCTGCACAGGATGTACCTCGCGCCCCCGCAACGCAGCGCCCACATACCCAAACGCACGCTTGCTCACCGCATAAATGCTGTGCCAACCCGGCGGTGCCGGCTCGATGGCGGCATGCAACGCCCGCGCATAATCGAGCACCAGTCCGGGCGTCCACGCCATCGCCTCTGCCCGTTTGCGCACTTGCGCGGCAACCCAGAACTCGGGGCTGAAAATGACCCGGGCGAAATCCAGCATGCTCGAATGGCCCCGGTTCATCGCTCCCTCAAGGGCCGCTTCGAGGCTATGAGCGACGGCGCTGGAACAATTGCGACTGGTGAGGTTGTACGTGCTGTTCTGCCGATACGCAGTCCAGAACGCATGCAGGCGTCGGGCGTCGTAATGGGCAAAACTGACCTGCACCGAAGACGGACACCAGTCAGCCACCTCCCCCGCATAATCCGGCAAAAACCTGCCGGCAACATCGTTGTTCGGCGTCGCCCGCAGCAGTCGCACAAAATCCCCCGCCGAACGATCGATGTCGTCCTGCGGGTAATGGCTGATGTAAATGTCCGGGCCACATTCCAGCGCCGCATGACCGGCGGAGATCACGCCGTTGATATCGACCGCCGCGATGTAGCGGTTGAGCAGGCGGTTGCGCACTAAGGTGTCGTCGACGGTGCCACTGGGGGTCCAGACGTGAATCACCAACGCATCGCTGCTGGCCGGCGCACTGACCGACAAAGGGCTTGTCAGCGGCGGCTGGTTTTTGAAGCGCACGGCTTGCCGCAACAAGGCGCAACCGGTCAGGAAAAGGCTCATGCCAATGCAAAACGGCACCGTGCCCTTATACAGCGTCGGATACGGCTCGAGGATAAACACGCCAAAGCCGATTTCGAACAACCCCGCCAGCAACGACACCTGCCAACCGACAAAGCGCACCACCAGCGCCGCCGCCAACCGAAAGCCGCCATCGAGCAGAAAAGCCCCACCAAACAGCACCGCCAGAATCAGCCCGGCGGCATGTTGCCGGTCGACGATCAGCAGCCCCAGCATGAGAAAAGCCAGTCCGCGCGCTCTGCGCAGGGCCGCAGCGGTCCCGGCTTGTGGTGCCGGCACCAGCAGCAGGATCAGCGCTTCGAGCAACAACAGATAGCCGAAGAGATGCAGCGGGAAATACAGCACGCCGTCCAGCGCATCAATGAAGATGCCCACACCGGCCGCGCCCCAGACAATGCCCGTCAGCGCCAGCGCGGACCAACGCTTGCGGACGAATTCGTGACCGAGCAAGACCATACTCAAGCGGATCATAGGCGTCTCTGTTGTTTTCGGGCAGCCGCCAATCGCGCAGCATTCAAGTAGCGCTGAGTCTAATTCATTCTGCAAAAGCCGGATCGCAGCGACGCGACCCGGCCATGGGAAACGCGCGTTAGAAATCGCGTTTGTAGAAGATATCCAGCGAACTCGCAACGCCACTCGCCGCTTCGACGTAAACCTTCTTGCTCAGCTTGTAGCGCAGCGCAATGGTGCTGGCCGGTTCAAACACGCCCACGCCATAACGCAAACTGAGCTTCTCGGTAATATTGCCGCTGGCCACAACACTGGTGGCATCGCCGCTGCCCGCCGTGTCGAGCTGGAAGTCCTGAATCCCCAGATCCTTGGCGAGGCTGCTGGTGACCCCGGAACTGCCCATCAAGCCCAGACCCAACGCCGCTTGCGCGAGCATGTTGTTGTCTTCGCCGTTGGTGCTCAGCGGTCGGCCGAGGACCAGATAGGAAAGCGCCTGCTCCTGGCTCATCGCCGGCTCGGAGAAGATCTGTGTGGTCGGCTGCTCGGCGCTGCCGCTCAGGCGAATACCGGCGATCACGTCGTCGGTCTGGCGGATCGCTTCGATGTCCAGATACGGCTGATCGAGGGGGCCGGCGAACAACAGACGTGCACGCCGCACTTGCAGGCGCTGGCCGTAGGCACTGTAGCGGCCGTCGTTGAGCCACAGCTCGCCACGGGTATCCATGTTGTCGCCGATGTGCACATGACCTTGCACGTTGGCGGTCAGACCAAAACCGGCGAAGGCCAGTTTGTCTTCACCGACCACCACGTCGATATCCATTTTCATCGCCATCGGTGGTTTGCCCTCTTCGGTCTGCGCACCGACGATGATCGTGTCATCGGAGACTTTCACCGTTGATGGCGGCAATTCGCGCACGGTGATTTCACCTTTGGGCACCTGCACTTTGCCGGCGATCTTCAGTTCGTCGCCAGCCATGGAAATCTTCAGGTCCGGCGCCACTTCCAGCTTGGCGTACGGCTCGACGGTGACCGGCAATTGCGTGCCCTTGAGCGCCAGATCGACCACCAGCGCCTGCCCCCAGGCCACATTGCCGTTCAGACTGCCCTGCCCGCTCTTGCCGCTTTTCCAGCCGCCGTCGAGGCGTACCGATTCGCCGGCAATCAGCGCGGTGAGTTGCAGGTTCTGCAGCTCCATCGGCAACTCGGCGCCGGACACTTCGCCGTCACTGAGCTGCACGGTGCCGTTAACCAGCGGCGCCAGCAATCCACCGGAAATCGTGCCGCTGCCATTCAGGCGCCCGGTGAGTTTCTCGACCATCGGCACAAACGGCCGCGCCACCGACAGATCCAGCCCGCTGAGGCGGAACGAGCCGCTCAGCGGTTTGTTTTTCGGCAGTGGATTGAGCTGCGCCTGCACCAGCAACTCGCCGAGTTTGCCGCCGACGAAATTGAGTTCGGTGTCGACGCGCTTGGGCGTGAGTTTGCTGGTGAGTTTCAGGGTCTGATACGGGAAATCCAGCCACTGGTCCTTTTCCCTCATGCGCAAGGTGCCGCCGCTGGCGTCAATGCTGACCACGCCATTCGGGCCGCTGGCCGGCAGATCCAGTTGCAGATCGGCGTTGAGCTTGCCCTTCCAGGCAAAGTCTTTCGGCAGCCATTGCGCGAGGCTTTCGATCGGGAACTGCTTGAGGTGGTAGCGCAGTTTCGGCTCCGGCATCAGGCGCTGATCTTCACCGCACAGGCTGGCGTCGCCGGACATCCAGCAATGAGCGCCGAAGTTGATCTTGCCGTCGGCCAGACGTTCTAGCTTGGCAGGGCTTTGCAGTTTCCAGTCCTGGCCACCGGCCTGAATGTCGCCGCTGGCTAAACGCCCGCGCCAGTTGCCCTTGTCCAGATTGCCATCCAGACCAAGGGCCAGTTTCAGTTTCGGCCCGATCAGGTCGAGGTTGAGTTTCTGGTTCTTGATGTCGCCTTGGGCGCTGGCGGTCAACACGCCCAGGTTGGTGTCACCTGCCTGAATCCCGCTGCCTTTCAGATCGATTTTCGCCCGTTGCGCGCTGTCGAGGGTGGCGTCGAGATTGAGGCTTTGCAGGCGATTGTCCTGGAACGCCAGTTGCGAACCTTGCAGGCCAAGTTTGCCCTGCGGCGCCTTCAGCGTGCCGGCCACATTGACCTGGCCGTTGACCTGCCCGCGCAGTTGCGGCCAGAGCTGAGCCAGGCGCGACAGCTTGATGTCGATCTGCCCGGTGAGCTTCTGTTGCAGACTGCCCTTGCCGCTGATGCTGTTATCGCCGAGGCGGATTTGCAGGGCGTTGAGATTCCACTGCTCGCCAGCGCCGTCGGCCTTGGCCTGGAGGATCGCCGGTTGACCGCGCAGCTTGCCTTTCAAGTCGAGATCGGCGGTGAGGCTCAGCCGTTCATTCTTCATTTCGCCTTGGCTTTTCAGTGGCCCGGCCAAAGTGCCCGGCAACTCGGCGACCCAGTACGCCGGGTTGAGTGCTGACAACTCCAGTGCGGTGTCCCAGGCGATGCCGTCGGCGAACTGCACATTCACATGGCCTTCAGCCTTGCCCTGCCCGGCTTGCATTTTCAGTTGCGGTAAAGCGATCTGTTTAAGACTGCCGCTGAACGGACTGCTCAGGGTAAACGCGCCCGCCGGGCCATCCAGTGCGGCGTCGAAGTTACCGAGGTATTGACCGTCGGTGTAGGAGACTTCGCCAGTGAAGGTACGCAAGGCGACTTGGGGCTCGTCGATTTCGTTATAGAGACGATGCCACGGGAAATCCTGCCAGTTGATATTGGCTTGCGCGCTGAGGCCTTTGCTCCAATCGACACTGCCAGTGAGTTTCAGGCTTTGCTTGTCGTTGGCCGTCAGATCAAGGCCGGCGATCTGCGCGCCGCTGGCGTCGACTTTACCTTTGAGCAACAACGCCACCGGACCTTTGTCGGCGGGCAGCGTGGCGTTGCCGTTGAGCTGGTAACCGTTTTTCAGGTCGCCTTCGCCGGTCAACACCAGTTGATTGAGTTGCAGAGTGTCCGGTAAATCAGCGCTCGGTTTGAACGCCTCGGAGGTGATGCGCACTTTCGCCGGCAGGTTTTCAACCAGCGGTTGCAGTTCGCCGCTCAACTGGCCGTCGAGGTAACCACGGCTGTCGGCGTGCAGGTTGAGGGTTTTCAACAGGTCGCCGTCGATCTTCAACGCCAGTGACCACGGCCCAGTGCCCGGGGATGGCAGGGTCAGGTCACCGGCGATGTTCAACGGCCAGTTGCCGCTCGGTTCAAGTGTGCCGGACAGGTTCAGGCTGAGGTCGTCGCGCTGCAATTTCACGCTGTCGATCTGCATGCCCTGGGCAGTCCAGTGCGCCGCCAGTTGCAGGCCCTTGAGCTGTTCGCTGCCGTTGAACAACAGGCTGCCAACCTGCACGTCGCCCAGCTCGATGGCCACCGGCAATTGCAGATCCGGCAGTTTGATCGGGCCGCTCTCGGTCGTCTCTTCGCTCGGCGGGAATTGCAGAATGACCTGGTCAGCCTGAAGCTGTTCGATGCACAGGGTCATACGGGTCAGGCACTGCGGTGACCAGGCGAAGATTGCCTTGTTCAGTTCGACGCGGCTGCTGTCCTGCTGCCACAGCAGATGATCGGCACTCCATTGTCCGCCGAGGCGTCCCTGGAAATTCTCCACTGTCAGACCCGGTACGAGGCCCAGCACCCAGCGGCTGCCGGCCGCCGTGCCGAGTACGGCGGTGACACTCAACACAATCAACAACACCAGCGCCAACAACGCCAGCGCCGTAATTTTCAAACCACGCTTCACAGCTCAGGCCCCATGGAAAAGTGCAGCCGGATGCCGCCATCGTCGTCGAGTGCGTGGGCCAGGTCGAGGCGGATCGGCCCCACCGGCGAGACCCAGCGCACACCAATACCGACCCCGGTCTTGAGATTCGGCAGTTCGAGTTTGTTGAAAGAGTTGCCCTGGTCGACGAAAGTCGCGACGCGCCATTTCTCGGCGATCGAGTATTGATACTCGACGCTGCCGGCGACCATGTAACGCCCGCCGATCCGGTCACCGTCGGAGTTTTTCGGCGACAGACTCTGGTAATCGTAACCGCGCACGCTCTGATCGCCACCGGCGAAGAAACGCAGCGACGGCGGAATCGAGTTGTAGCCGTTGGTGGCACTGCCGCCGACCTGCACGCGACCAAGGAAGCGGTGTTTGTCGAATACCGTGGTCAGGCCTTTGACCAGCGCGGTGCCATATAAAAGGTTGTTGTCCGAGCCGAGGCCTTCCTTCGCCACTTTGCTCTCGAAGCTCAGGCGATAGCCGTTGTGCGGGTCGATACGGTTGTCGCTTTTCAGGTACGAGTAGCTGATGCCGGGCATCAGCAAGGTACTCAGGCCCGAATCGTCGCCGAGTTCATATTCTTCGCGCTGCCATTTCAGCGAGATCACCCGCTGCCAGCCGCTCGGTAATTTGCTGTGCCATTCCGGGCCAAAGGTCAGCAGCTTGCTCAGCGTATCGGAGCCGTCGATGTCTTCGAATTGATAGCCACCGGCCCAGCGCAGTTTGTCGGTCAGTGGCGGGTCGAGCGGGATGTCGTAGAACAAGCCGACGTTTTGCCGTGGCGCCGAGAGTTCGGCTTCCCAACCATAACTGTCGCCTTGCGGGTTGACCCAGTGGCGCGTCCAGTTGGCTTTGATGCGCGGGCCGACGTCGGTCGAGTAACCGAGGCCCAGGCCCATGGTCCGTGGCTTGCGCGTGTCGAGTTTGACCTCCACCGGGATCACGTCATTTTTCGCCGTGGTCGGTGCGGCATCGACGCGCACGCCTTCGAAATAGCCGCTCGATTGCAGATCGCGGTTCAGCTCAGCGATCAGCTCGGAGTCGTACGGTTCGCCTTCCTTGAACGGCACCATGCGTTGCAGCAGGTCTTCGTCGAACGGCGTGTCACCTTCGAATTTGACTTTGCCCAGCGCATAACGCGGGCCGCTGTCGTAGATCAGTTCGATGTCGGCCACCCCGGCGCGCGGGTCGACCATGAGTTTTTGACTGGTGAAATGGCCACTGAAGAAACCGAAGCGCGAGGCCTGATTCTGAATAAGTCTTTTGGCGTCTTCGTAACGCCCATGGTTGAGCACCGCGCCGGACTTGAGCGCATCGCTTTTCGGTACACGAAAGGATTTGAGGGAGGCAGCCGGGCCGTCGACACGAATGGTGACGTTGCGCAGGTGAATAGGCTCGCCGGGATCGATGTTCAACACCAAGCGCGGCTTGTCGCCGCCCTTGACGTCACTTTCAATCTGCGGCTGGTAGTAGCCCAACGCCTGGGCCGCCTTGCGCGCCTGCTCTTCGGCACCGCGACTGAAGCGCTGCAGGGCTTCTTCGTCACGGTCGCCGAGACTGCCGATATAGCCTTCTATATTGGCCTTGAGTTCATCGTTGGACGGTTTGATCCGCACATCCAATTCACTTTGCGCCAGCGCCGCGCAGCTGGTTAACAGCATGAGCACGCCACTGGTAAATCTTCCTGGAAACTTCATAGGCGCGGATGCTATCACGGGCTTGGGAGCGTGATAGAACAGGAAATTTCCCAAGAAGTTCGATTGTTATGCTGTTGCAGTTTGTAACACCTGCGGGTTGGCGTGGAAAAATACGTGTTCGCGCACCGGTCCGACGGCAACCTCGCCGATCTCCTCGTAACCCTGCCTTTTATAGAATTCCAGATAACGCGGGTTGCCGGTGTCGAGCACCACACCTTGCGAGGTTTCGTCGACCGCGCACCAGTTGTGTACCGCCGTCAGCAATTGCTCGCCGAAATGTTTGCCCTGGAACTGCGGGTGAATCCCCAGCAGCGGCAGCATGTGCACGGAATCGCTGGGCACGCAGGCGGCAACGGCATCGTGGTATTCAAGGTAGCGGCGGGTGCAGCGGAAACCGGTGCTGAGCACCATGCGCAGGCGCCACGCCCAGCTTTCGGTGATGCCCAAACGGCGTTGCGGTGGCGCGATCAGGGCGATGCCGATCAGGCGGTCGTTGACCAGCAGGCCGATGGCCGGCAGATCCTGCAGAAAGTGTTGTTTGACCAGTTCGCGCACCGTTGCCCGCACGCGCTGTTCGTAGCCGGGGCGCTCAGCTTCGAACAGGTAGCCGAAGGTCGGTTCGTGGCGATAGGCCTGATAAAGCAGCGAGCGGGCTTCGCGCGAGTAGCCGCGGTCGAGCATATGAATGTCGGCGATGGCGGTCTGGGTTTCAGGCATGACGGTGATTCTCCCCGGGCGCGTTCAAATGGCGGCGCTCTTGTTGGTACGAACCTTTTGGCAGTGACACAGTTCCCCACAGGTATAGACCAACTCGGGATCTTCATCGACCGGGTTGGCCCCATCGCTGGCAAGCCAGCTACCACAGGTTTCTCTGGTGTACATGAATGTTATGAACGACGCGGACATTGTGGGAGCTGGCTTGCCAGCGATGGGGCCCTCCGAGGCAACACATGTCCCACAGGCCAAAATGATTTCTCCCACACTGGCCCATCTCCCCCATGTCAGCTAGCATCGCCCTTTTGCCAGGACTGCCGACCATGAAGATCGTTTCCTTCAACATCAACGGACTGCGCGCCCGTCCGCATCAGCTGGCAGCGCTGATCGAAAAACATCAGCCGGACGTCATCGGCCTGCAGGAAACCAAAGTCCACGACGACCAGTTCCCGCTCGAAGAAGTCCGCGCCCTCGGCTACCACGTGTACTTCCATGGCCAGAAAGGCCATTACGGCGTGGCGATGCTCTCGCGTCAGGAACCGATCGCCATCCACAAAGGTTTCGCCACCGACGAAGAAGACGCCCAGCGCCGCTTTATCTGGGGCACCTTCGCCGACGCCAATGGCGTGCCGGTGACCATCATGAACGGCTATTTTCCACAGGGCGAAAGCCGCGACCACCCGACCAAATTCCCGGCCAAGCAGCGTTTCTACAGCGATCTGCAAACGCTACTGGAAAGCCAGTTCCACAACGAGCAGCCGCTGGTGGTGATGGGCGATGTGAACATTTCCCCGGAAGACTGCGACATCGGCATCGGCCCGGACAACATGAAGCGCTGGCTGAAAACCGGCAAATGCAGCTTCCTGCCGGAAGAACGCGAGTGGATGGCGCGCTTGAAGAATTGGGGCCTGACGGATAGCTATCGCCACCTGAACCCGGACGTGACCGACATGTTCAGTTGGTTCGATTACCGCAGCCGTGGGTTTGAGGATGAGCCGAAGCGTGGCCTGCGCATTGACGTGATTCTGGCGTCGCATGGTTTGTTGCCGCGGGTGAAGGCCGCCGGGGTTGACTATGAATTGCGCGGGATGGAAAAACCGTCCGATCATGCGCCGATCTGGCTTGAGCTCAGCTGATCCCCAGCCTTACGCAATACCTGTAGGAGTGAGCCTGCTCGCGATAGCGGTGAATCAGACGACATAAATGTTGACCGGTACAACGCTATCGCGAACAGGCTCACTCCTACATTGAATCGGTGTCATCTTTCGGTCATGCGCCTGACTTAATCTCCCCGGCAATCCCCTTGGCTTGATTCGGTGCCGGCATGACCCTGCGTGTTCTGTGCGTTTTTCTCTTGAGTGCGTGGCTGACGGTTTCGGCCGCCGCCCTGCCCCTTCCTGAAAACGGCCCGGCGCTGCGCATTCAAGGTTCCAACACCATCGGCGCCGAACTCGGCCCGGCACTGGTCGAAGGCCTGCTGCAGGAACAGGGTTTGCTGAAGATCCACCGCGAAACCCCGGACAACGCTAATGAATTGCGCATCGTCGGCCAGACCCACGAAGGCAAACGCGTGGTCGTTGAAGTCGCCGCCCACGGTTCCAGCACCGGTTTCACCGCGTTGAAAAATGCCAGCGCCGACCTGGCGGCGTCCTCTCGCGAGATCAAGGACAGCGAGCTGCTCAGCCTGCAAACGCTCGGCGATCTGAAAAGCCCGGCCGCCGAGCAAGTCATCGCCATCGATGGCCTGGCGATCATCCTTCACCCCGACAATCCACTGCATCAACTCGACACAGAGCAACTGGCGCGGATCTTCAGTGGTGAGGTGAAAACCTGGGAAGACCTCGGCGGACGTGGCGGCGCCATTCATTTATACGCGCGCGATGATCAGTCCGGTACCTACGACACGTTTAAGGAATTGGTCCTGAGCCGGCGTGGGAAAAGTCTGAGCAGCAACGCGAAAAGGTTTGAGTCCAGCGAGCAATTGTCCGACGCAGTCAGCGCGGATCCACAAGGCATCGGCTTCATCGGTTTACCCTACGTGCGCCAGGCCAAAGCCGTGGCCATTGCCGATGGCGCGTCGCAATCGATGTTGCCGCTGAACAGCCTGATCGCCACCGAAGACTATCCACTGTCGCGGCGCTTGTTCTTCTATCTGCCGCCCGACAGCAAGAATCCGTGGGCAAAGGCATTGGTGACATTTGCGCAAAGTCGTCAGGGCCAGGCAATTGTCGCCGCCAACGGTTTCATCAGTCAGACCGTGCATGCGATGAGCGTCGCGCCGAATGCGCTGATGCCCGAGGGTTATCAATCCCTCAGCCGTCACGCCCAGCGTCTGACGGTGAATTTCCGGTTTGAAGAAGGCAGCGCGAGTCTGGATAACAAGGCGCGGCAGGATCTGGCACGGGTGTTCGACTATATAAAGCGCCATGACAAGACCGAGCGCGCGGTGACATTGGTCGGGTTTGGTGATGCCAAGGACGACCCGGCGCGGGCGGATCTGCTGTCGAAGCTGCGGGCGATGGCGGTGCGGCGGGAGTTAGTGAAAAACGGCGTGGTGTTGCGTGAGGTTCGTGGCTTTGGCGCGTTGATGCCGGTGGCGGCGAACAATGCGGATGAGGGCAGGATCAAGAATCGGCGGGTTGAGGTTTGGGTGTATTGAGTCTGATGTTGATGTGTTGCACCTGCTGATGCCATCGCTGGCAAGCCAGCTCCCACAGATTTCTCTGGTGTTCACAAAATTTGTGTTCACTGGAGATCCCTGTGGGAGCTGGCTTGCCAGCGATGAACGCTAACGCGGTGCTGAATCAGCGCTCGCTTCGCAGCATCTCCTTCGGCACATATTTGCCGATCTCGAACTTGCCAATCGCCGCGCGGTGCACTTCGTCCGGGCCGTCGGCCAGGCGCAAAGTACGTTGCATGGCGTACATGTAGGCCAGCGGGAAATCGTTCGAGACCCCTGCCCCTCCATGCATCTGGATCGCCCGGTCGATCACGCGCAGCGCGACGTTCGGCGCAACAACCTTGATCTGCGCGATTTCGCTCTTCGCCACTTTGTTACCGACGGTGTCCATCATGTACGCCGCTTTCAACGTCAGCAGACGTGCCATGTCGATTTCCATCCGCGAGTCGGCGATCTTGTCGACGTTACCGCCCAGACGTGCCAGTGGTTTACCGAATGCAGTGCGGCTCACCGCACGTTTGCACATCAATTCCAGTGCACGTTCGGCCATGCCGATCGAGCGCATGCAGTGGTGAATCCGGCCTGGGCCAAGACGACCTTGAGCGATTTCGAAGCCGCGCCCTTCGCCGAGCAGGACGTTTTCGTACGGCACGCGCACGTTGTCGAACAGCACTTCGGCGTGGCCGTGCGGAGCGTCGTCGTAACCAAACACCGGCAGCGGACGAACGATTTTTACCCCGGGAGTATCGACTGGCACGAGGATCATCGAGTGCTGGGCGTGGCGCGGCGCATCTGGATTGCTCAGGCCCATGAAAATCAGGATTTTGCAGCGTGGATCACAGGCGCCGGAGGTCCACCATTTTTTGCCGTTGATCACCCACTCATCGCCGTCACGCACGGCACGGGCGGCCATGTTGGTTGCATCTGAGGAGGCCACGTCCGGTTCGGTCATGGCGAATGCCGAGCGGATTTCGCCGCGCAGCAATGGTTCGAGCCAGCGCTGTTTCTGTTCTTCGTTGGCGTAACGCACCAGCACTTCCATGTTGCCGGTGTCCGGCGCCGAGCAGTTGAACGGCTCCGGGCCTAACAGCGAGCGGCCCATGATTTCTGCCAGTGGCGCGTATTCGAGGTTGCTCAGACCGGCACCGAGTTCCGACTCCGGCAGAAACAGATTCCACAAACCTTCGGCCTTGGCCTTGGCTTTGAGCTCTTCCATGATCGCGGTCGGCTGCCAGCGATCGCCTTCGGCAACCTGGCGTTCGAACACCGCCTCAGCCGGATAAACGTAAGTGTCCATGAACGCGGTCACGCGCTCACGCAGTTCTTGCACCTTGGGCGAATAAGCGAAATCCATGATCAATTACCTTCTTGGGCAGAGGTTGTTCAAGTCATGCAATCGATGCTAGAACAGCGCTGATAATTTACCTAGCCTATTCTCGGCGTGTATAAACATTCATCACCGATATATGATCCAGTGATCGTCAGCCCTTAAAAACAAGAGAAGCCGCGTTATGAATCTGAGCAAGGTCGACCTCAACCTTTTCATCGTCTTCGACGCGATTTACACCGAAGCCAACCTGACCCGCGCCGGGCAGATTGTCGGCATCACTCAGCCGGCGGTGTCCAACGCATTGGCGCGGTTGCGCGAGACCTTCAACGATCCGCTGTTCGTGCGCACGGCTCAGGGCATGGTGCCGACACCGATGGCACAGAACATCATCGGCCCGGTGCGTAACGCGCTGTCGTTGCTGCGTGTGTCGGTACAGGAAAGCCGCATTTTCAACCCGGCACAAGCGGTCAAGACTTACCGCATCAGCATGACCGACCTCACCGAGGCGGTGATTTTGCCGCCGCTGTTTCAGCGCCTGCGCCGCCTGGCGCCGACGGTGATCATCGAAAGTTTTCTGTCCAAACGCCGCGAAACCACCAAAGAGCTGGCCGCCGGGCGTCTGGATTTCGCCGTGGATGCGCCACTCAACACCGACCCGCAGGTGCGCCACGTCAAGCTGATGGAAGACCGCTACGTCTGCGCGATGCGCAAAGGGCATCCGATGGCGGGCAAGGAAAAGCTCTCGCTGGATGATTACCTGTCGCTGACCCATATCCATATTTCCAGCCGTCGCAGTGGCCTGGGTTATGTCGATCTGGCGCTGGGCAAAATGGGCATTCAACGCAAGATCGCCCTGCGTTCGCAGCACTATTTGATGGCATCGCAGGTGATGCAGCAGACCGACATGGTCATGACCGTGCCGGAGCGCTTTGCCCGTCGCCATGAACTGCAGGCGTTTAATCTGCCGGTGAATGATGTGCCGCCGGTGGAGACGCATCTGTATTGGCATGAAAGCACTGACCAGGATCCGGCGAATCGCTGGATGCGCGAGCAGATGATCGAGTTGTGCCAGCAGGTGACGGCGCAGGAGAAGAAGCTGGATAAGCAGGTGGTGTAAGGAAAGATCAAAAGATCGCAGCCTTCGGCAGCTTCTACATTTGGAATCTATCACCCCTGTAGGAGCTGCCGAAGGCTGCGATCTTTTTCTTGCTTGACGTAAACGTCAACCTGCCATTAGCTTAGCGCCAAGACCTTTTTCCGAGCGCTTCCATGAGCAGCCAGACTTACAGCATCTCCGACCTCGCCCGCGAGCTGGACATCACCACCCGGGCGATCCGCTTTTATGAAGAACAAGGCCTGCTCAGCCCTGAGCGCCGTGGCCAGGAACGCATCTATTCGCCGCGCGACAAGGTCAGCCTGAAGCTGATCCTGCGCGGCAAGCGCATCGGTTTTTCGCTGGCCGAATGCCGCGAATTGATCGAACTCTACGACCCGTCCAGCGGTAACACCAAACAGCTCAACAGCATGCTGGCGAAAATCACTGAGCGTCGCGAGCAGTTGGAACAGCAGTTGCTGGATATCGAACAGATGAAACTGGAACTCGATACCGCTGAAGAGCGCTGCGTCCAGGCGTTGGAGCAGACGCTGAAGAGCCAGCAGGCGATCTGACTAACAACATAAATCCCCCTGTAGGAGTGAGCCTGCTCGCGATCGCGGAGTGCCAGATGAAAATTGCTTGACTGATACACCGCTATCGCGAGCAGGCTCACTCCTACAGGGGTTCTCCACAAATTCAAAAGAGCAGGTCAGCCCATGTCCCTCCCCTCCCAAGTACGCCTGATCGAAGTCGGCCCGCGCGATGGCTTGCAGAACGAAGCCCAACCGATCAGCGTCGCTGACAAGGTGCAACTGGTCGATGCTTTGAGCGCCGCTGGCCTCGGCTATATAGAAGTCGGCAGTTTCGTCTCTCCGAAATGGGTGCCACAAATGGCCGGTTCCGCCGAAGTGTTCGCGCAGATTCAGCGCAAGCCCGGCGTAACCTACGGCGCACTGGCGCCGAACTTGCGCGGATTTGAAGACGCCATCGCTGCCGGGGTCAAGGAAGTCGCGGTGTTCGCCGCCGCCTCCGAAGCGTTCTCGCAACGCAACATCAACTGCTCGATCAGCGAAAGCCTGGCGCGCTTTGCGCCGATCATGGAAGCCGCGCAGCAGCACGGCGTTACCGTGCGCGGTTACGTGTCGTGTGTGCTCGGTTGCCCGTACGAAGGCACGGTCGCGCCGGAGCAAGTGGCGATGGTCGCGCGCGAGTTGTATGCGATGGGCTGCTACGAAGTTTCGCTGGGCGACACCATTGGCACTGGCACTGCGGGCGCGACGCGCCGCTTGTTTGAAGTGGTGTCGGCGCAAGTGCCACGGGAAAAACTCGCCGGGCATTTCCACGACACTTACGGCCAGGCCATGGCCAACATCTACGCCAGCCTGCTTGAAGGGATTTCGGTGTTCGACAGCTCTATCGCGGGCCTCGGCGGCTGCCCGTACGCCAAAGGCGCGAGCGGTAACGTTGCCACCGAAGACGTGGTGTACCTGCTCAACGGCCTGGGTATCGAGACCGGTATCGACCTGGACGCCTTGATTGCCGCGGGTCAGCAGATCAGCGCGGTGCTCGGTCGCCCGAGCGGTTCGCGCGTGGCCAAGGCTCGTAGCGCGCAGTAAGGGGGGAAGGTGTTACCGCTGTGTCCGGAATGTGGGTTTAAGCGAGTAACACGGAAACAAATTGTCTGGTTTCGCTGGAGCGAAAATCTGGCGAAATTTTCAAACCTTTGATTTATAAGGTTTTTTAAAAGTTGGCACGGCTTCTGCTATCTCTATGGCATAACAAGAATAAAAAGCAGCAAACCAATAAAAATAAGACGTACCGACTCTGACATAACAAAAACAACACGGCAGAGACGCAGCTAACAGATTTTTTTGGAGAAGGTGTGCTTTTCAGGGTGCTCTCAGGAGTGACCCGCAACCGGGCAGAGAACAATAAAACTACCTTCAGGTAGCTCCCGAATCGGTTGGATCGCTTAGCGAGAAAGCAGATCAGCGCTCAAAAAAATACGTTTGCTCTTGACCCCGGATGGGGGTCGCCAAAAACAGCGGTAAAGGGCCACGGTTGCCAAAAACAACAACAGACCGACCCTCAATAATAAAAAAGAGCACGCGACGACAAAATTAAAGGGGAGCTTCGGCTCCCCTTTGTGCTTTCTGTGATTTGTGTTTTCACCGCAAATCCCTGTGGAAGCTGGCTTGCCAGCTCCCACAGGGGTGGTGGTTAACGCTCGATTGTTTTCAGTTCTTCGATACTGATCTCACGCATCCTGAATTTCTGGATCTTGCCCGTCACCGTCATCGGAAACTCTTCAACGAACTTGAAGTGCCGTGGCGTCTTGAAGTGCGCGATACGTTCCTTGCACCAGGTTTGCAGCTCCAGCTCCGTGGCGCTGTGGCCGGGGTGGAGTTTGATCCAGGCGACAATCTCCTCACCGTAACGCGAGCACGGAATGCCGATCACCTGCACATCCGCCACCGCCGGATGGGTGAAGAAAAACTCCTCAAGCTCACGCGGGTAAATATTCTCGCCGCCACGAATGATCATGTCCTTGTTACGCCCGGCGATGTTGACGTAACCCTCCTCGTTCATGCTCGCCAGGTCGCCGGTGTGCATCCAGCCCGCGTCATCGATGGCTTCGGCGGTGGCTTGCGGATTGTTCCAGTAACCGAGCATCACACTGTAACCACGGGTACACAGTTCGCCGATGGTGCCGCGTGGCACGAGGTTGCCGGCCTCGTCGATGATCTTGCTTTCCAGCTGTGGCTGGGTGCGGCCGACGGTGGTCACGCGCAATTCCAGCTCATCGTTCGGCCCGGTCTGCAGTGACACCGGACTGGTTTCGGTCATGCCGTAAGCAATTTGCACTTCACTCATGTGCATTTCGCTGATCACCCGGCGCATCACTTCTATCGGACACGTCGCGCCGGCCATGATCCCGGTGCGCAGGCTCGACAGATCGAATTGGGCGCGTTGTGGCTGGTCGAGCATGGCGATGAACATGGTCGGTACGCCGTAAAGGCCGGTGGCTTTCTCTTCGGCGACGGTTTGCAGGGTCAGTAAAGGATCGAAGGCATCGTTGGGGTAAATCATCGTGCTGCCGTGGGTGATGCAGCCGAGGTTGCCCATGACCATGCCGAAGCAGTGATACAGAGGCACCGGGATCACCAGGCGATCGCGCGGGGTCAGGCCGATGCTTTCGCCAACCATGTAACCGTTATTGAGGATGTTGTAGTGGCTGAGGGTCGCGCCCTTGGGGAAACCGGTGGTGCCGGAGGTGTACTGGATGTTCACCGGCTGATCAAAGTGCAGGCTGTTGCTGCGTTCGTGTAGTTGTTCGGGGGAGAGACTGGCGGCGAGATCTGCCAGCTCCGACCACGGCAGGAAACCTGAGGGTGGCTGCGCATCGAGGCTGATCACGCCGCGCAGTTCGGGGAGGCGTTCGCTACGCAGTTGGCCGAGGGGTTGCTCGGCCAGTTCCGGCACCAGGCCTTGCAGCATGCCGTGGTAGTTGGAGGACTTGAACGCCCCGGCGCAGACCAGCCATTGGCAGCCGGATTGTTTGAGCACGTATTCCAGTTCGGAACTGCGGTAGGCCGGGTTGATGTTGACCAGGATCACGCCGATTTTTGCGGTGGCGACTTGCGTGATGCACCACTGCGCGCAGTTCGGCGCCCAGATACCGAGCCGATCCCCCGCCTGCAAACCCAGGGCAAGCAGCGCTCTGGCGTGCAGGTCCACCGCTTCGGCCAGTTGTCGCCAGGAATAACGCAACTGCTGATGGCGGACCACCAGCGCTTCACCGTCGGGGTATTGCGCGACAGTCTGATCGAACTTCTGCCCGATGGTCATCGCCAGCAAGGCTTTGTCCTGTGAACCACGGGTGTAGCTGCGCGGCGGGTTTGCACTGGGTTGATCCATGACGACCCCTATTGTCTTTATTTATGGGTTGCCGACGGTCACTTGTAGGAGTGAGCCTGCTCGCGATCTCGATCCATTAGTCAACACTTACGTCGACTGACACGACGCGATCGCGAGCAGGCTCACTCCTACAAAATCTAATCAGCTTTCAATCTTGAACTGCCCCTACTGTCGCTCAAGTTGACGTTAACGTAAAGGGTGATTGACAGCCCTTCATCGCAGGCTTACGTTAACGTAAAGGTGAGAGCTGAATGACCGCCCTCCCCACCCTACAAAAAAGCCAAAAGGTGACCCATGAGCTATCCATCCCTGAACTTCGCCCTCGGTGAAACCATCGACATGCTGCGCGATCAGGTTCAGTCCTTTGTCGCCAAGGAAATTGCTCCGCGCGCTGCGCAGATCGACAGCGACAACCTGTTCCCCGCCGACATGTGGCGCAAATTCGGCGACATGGGCCTGCTCGGCATCACCGTGCCGGAGGAGTACGGCGGCGCAGGCCTGGGTTACCTGGCGCACGTGGTGGCGATGGAAGAAATCAGTCGCGGTTCGGCCTCGGTGGCGCTGTCCTACGGCGCGCATTCCAACCTCTGCGTCAACCAGATCAACCGCAACGGCAACCACGAGCAGAAATCCAAATACCTGCCGAAGCTGATCAGCGGCGAGCACGTCGGCGCACTGGCGATGAGCGAGCCCAACGCCGGCTCCGACGTGGTCTCGATGAAACTGCGCGCCGATAAACGCGGTGACCGCTTCGTCCTCAACGGCAGCAAAACCTGGATCACCAACGGCCCTGACGCCAACACTTACGTAATCTACGCCAAGACCGACCTGGAAAAAGGCCCGCACGGCATCACCGCATTCATCGTCGAGCGCGACTGGAAAGGTTTCAGCCGCAGCAACAAATTCGACAAGCTCGGCATGCGCGGCTCCAACACCTGCGAGCTGTTCTTTGATGACGTCGAAGTGCCGGAAGAAAACATCCTCGGCGTGCTCAACGGCGGCGTAAAAGTGTTGATGAGCGGCCTCGATTACGAGCGCGTCGTGTTGTCCGGCGGCCCGACCGGGATCATGCAGTCGTGCATGGACCTGATCGTGCCGTACATCCACGACCGCAAGCAATTCGGCCAAAGCATCGGTGAATTCCAGCTGATTCAGGGCAAAGTCGCCGACATGTACACCCAACTCAACGCCAGCCGCGCTTATCTCTACGCAGTTGCGCAGGCTTGCGAGCGCGGCGAAACCACCCGCAAGGACGCCGCCGGGGTGATCCTCTACACCGCCGAACGCGCCACGCAAATGGCCCTCGACGCGATCCAGATTCTCGGCGGTAACGGTTACATCAATGAGTTCCCGGCCGGTCGTCTGCTGCGTGACGCCAAGCTGTACGAAATCGGCGCTGGCACCAGTGAGATCCGTCGCATGCTGATCGGTCGCGAACTGTTCAACGAAACCCGCTAAACGGAGCTGGCCATGGCTACCCTGCACACTCAGCTCAATCCCCGCTCAGCGGAGTTCGCCGCCAACAGCGCGGCGATGCTCAAACAGGTCGACGCCCTGCACACCCTGCTCGCCCAAGTGGCGCAGGGTGGCGGCGCGAAAGCCCAGGAACGCCACACCTCGCGCGGCAAACTGCTGCCGCGCGAACGCATCAACCGTTTGCTCGATCCGGGCTCACCGTTTCTGGAAATCAGCCAATTGGCCGCCCACGCCGTGTATGGCGAAGACGTGCCCGCCGCTGGCGTGATTGCCGGGATCGGTCGGGTCGAAGGCGTCGAGTGCATGATCGTCGCCAATGATGCGACGGTGAAGGGCGGTTCGTACTACCCGCTGACCGTGAAAAAACATCTTCGCGCACAGACCATCGCTCAACAGAATCGCTTGCCGTGCATCTATCTGGTGGATTCCGGCGGCGCCAACCTGCCGCGTCAGGACGAAGTGTTTCCGGACCGCGAGCACTTCGGGCGGATCTTCTTCAACCAGGCCAACATGAGCGCGATGGGCATTCCGCAGATCGCCGTGGTCATGGGCTCCTGCACCGCTGGCGGCGCTTATGTGCCGGCGATGGCCGACGAAGCGATCATGGTGCGCAATCAGGCCACCATTTTTCTCGCCGGCCCGCCATTGGTGAAAGCTGCGACCGGTGAAGTGGTCAGCGCCGAGGATCTGGGTGGCGCCGATGTGCACTGCAAGATTTCCGGGGTCGCCGACCATTACGCCGAGAGCGACGAACACGCCCTCGCCCTCGCCCGCCGCAGCGTCGCCAACCTTAACTGGCGCAAACTCGGTGAAGTGCAGCAACGCGCGCCGATTGCACCGCTGTACGCCAGCGATGAGTTGTACGGCGTGGTTTCGGCTGATGCCAAGCAGCCGTTCGACGTGCGCGAAGTGATTGCGCGACTGGTCGACGGTTCGGTGTTCGATGAATTCAAAGCGCTGTTCGGTACCACGCTGGTCTGCGGTTTCGCCCATTTGCACGGTTATCCGATCGCGATTCTGGCCAACAACGGGATCCTCTTCGCCGAAGCCGCGCAGAAAGGCGCGCACTTCATCGAGCTGGCCTGTCAGCGCGGCATTCCGCTGCTGTTTTTGCAGAACATCACCGGCTTCATGGTCGGCCAGAAATACGAGGCCGGCGGCATCGCCAAACATGGCGCGAAACTGGTAACGGCGGTGGCTTGCGCGAAAGTGCCGAAATTCACCGTAATCATTGGCGGCAGCTTCGGCGCCGGTAACTACGGCATGTGCGGGCGCGCTTACGATCCGCGCTTCCTGTGGATGTGGCCGAACGCGCGGATCGGCGTGATGGGCGCCGAGCAGGCGGCGGGCGTGTTGGTGCAGGTCAAACGCGAGCAGGCTGAGCGCAGCGGTCAGGGTTTCAGTGCCGAGCAGGAAACCGAGATCAAACAACCGATCCTCGACCAGTATGAAGAGCAGGGTCACCCCTACTATTCCAGCGCACGGCTATGGGACGACGGCGTCATCGACCCGGCGCAGACCCGCGATGTGCTGGCCCTGGCCCTGTCCGCGTCGCTGAACGCGCCAATCGAACCGAGCCGCTTCGGCGTGTTCCGGATGTGATCGGGAGAATCTCATGAGTGATTTCAACACCCTCGAACTGCAGAGCGACCCACGGGGTTTCGCCACGCTGTGGCTCAACCGCGCGGAAAAGAACAACGCCTTCAACGCCGAGATGATCCGCGAGCTGATCCTCGCGCTGGACAAAGTCGCCAGCGACGCCAGCCTGCGTTTCTTGCTGGTGCGTGGCCGTGGCAAGCACTTCAGTGCCGGCGCTGATCTGGCGTGGATGCAGCAATCGGCCGAACTCGATTACCACACCAACCTCGACGACGCCCGTGAACTGGCAGAGTTGATGTACAACCTCGCCAAGCTGAAGATCCCCACCGTGGCTGTGGTGCAAGGCGCGGCATTCGGGGGCGCGCTGGGGTTGATCAGTTGCTGTGACATGGCGATTGGCGCCGATGACGCGCAATTCTGCCTGTCGGAAGTACGCATTGGTCTGGCGCCGGCGGTAATAAGCCCGTTTGTGGTGCAGGCCATCGGCGAACGCGCTGCACGTCGATATGCCCTGACCGCCGAACGTTTCGGCGGGCAACGTGCGCGCGAAATCGGTTTGTTGTCCGAGAGCTATCCGACCGCTGAACTTGATCAGCAAGTCGAGCACTGGATCAACAACTTGCTGCTCAACAGCCCCGCCGCGATGCGCGCCAGCAAGGACCTGCTGCGTGAAGTCGGCAACGGCTCACTGACCCCGGCGCTGCGCCGCTACACCGAAAATGCCATCGCCCGTATCCGCGTCAGCCCGGAAGGTCAGGAAGGCTTGCGCGCCTTTCTGCAAAAACGTCCACCGAGCTGGCAAGCCGCAACCACCACCAAGGAGCCGCATTGATGAGCGCACCCGTTCTCACCACCCTGCTGGTGGCCAACCGTGGCGAAATCGCCTGCCGCGTGATGCGCACCGCCAAAGCGCTGGGCCTGACCACGGTCGCCGTGCACAGCGCCACCGACCGCGAGGCGCGGCACAGCCGGGAAGCGGATATTCGCGTCGACCTGGGCGGCAGCAAAGCCGCCGACAGTTATCTGCAAATCGACAAACTGATCGCAGCGGCCAAGGCCAGCGGCGCGCAGGCGATTCATCCGGGTTACGGTTTTCTCTCGGAAAACGCCGGCTTCGCTCGTGCCATCGAAGCGGCCGGGCTGATTTTCCTCGGCCCGCCCGCCTCGGCCATTGACGCCATGGGCAGCAAGTCCGCCGCCAAAGCGCTGATGGAAACCGCCGGTGTGCCTTTGGTGCCGGGTTATCACGGCGAAGCACAGGACCTCGACACCTTCCGCGATGCCTGCGAACGCATCGGTTATCCGGTGCTGCTCAAAGCCACGGCCGGCGGTGGTGGCAAAGGCATGAAAGTGGTCGAGGACGTCAGCCAGTTGGCCGAAGCCCTCGCCTCCGCTCAACGTGAAGCGCAGTCGTCGTTCGGCGATTCGCGGATGCTGGTGGAGAAATACCTGCTCAAACCGCGTCACGTGGAAATCCAGGTGTTCGCCGATCAACATGGCAACTGCCTGTACCTCAACGAGCGTGACTGCTCGATTCAACGACGCCATCAGAAAGTCGTCGAAGAAGCGCCGGCACCGGGCTTGTCCCCGGAACTGCGTCGGGCGATGGGCGAGGCGGCTGTGCGCTCGGCGCAGGCAATCGGTTATGTCGGCGCCGGTACTGTGGAATTTTTGCTGGATGCGCGCGGTGAGTTCTTCTTTATGGAGATGAATACGCGCCTGCAAGTGGAGCATCCAGTGACCGAGGCCATCACCGGTCTGGACCTGGTCGCGTGGCAGATCCGCGTGGCGCGTGGTGAGGCATTGCCGATCACTCAGGAGCAGGTGCCATTGAACGGCCATGCGATCGAAGTGCGCTTGTACGCCGAAGATCCTGCGAATGACTTCCTGCCGGCGACCGGACGCTTGGCGTTGTATCGCGAATCGGCTGAAGGGCCTGGACGCCGGGTCGATAGCGGGGTTGAAGAAGGTGACGAAATTTCGCCGTTCTACGACCCGATGCTGGGCAAGCTGATTGCCTGGGGCGAGGATCGTGAGCAGGCGCGCCTGCGTCTGTTGAGCATGCTCGACGAATTCGCGATTGGCGGATTGAAGACCAACATCAACTTTTTGCGGCGGATCATCGCACACCCGGCGTTTGCGGCGGCGGAGTTGGATACCGGATTTATTCCGCGTTATCAGGAGCAATTGCTGCCTGCGCCGGGCGCGTTGAGCGATGCGTTCTGGAACGCGGCGGCTCAGGCGGTGGCGCAGAGCCTGCCGCAGTTGGCGCGCCAGGATGACCCGGCTTCGCCATGGTCACTCAACAGCGGTTTGCGTGCGGGATTGCCTCGGGAAATCACCCTGCATTTGAGTTGCGAGGGACAGGATCGAGCACTGACGCTGAATGCCGATGATCACGCCAGACTGTCCGGCGAAGCCCTCATCGTCGAGCACGATGGCGTACGTCGTACGTTGCGGGCTATCCGCCAAGGTGATGCGCTTTATCTGCAATGGGAAGGTGAGTTGCGGCGCATCGAGACGCATGACCCGATCAGCGCCGTCGAAGCCAGTCACAGTCATCAGGGTGGCCTGACTGCGCCCATGAACGGCAGCATTGTCCGTGTGCTGGTCGAGGCCGGGCAATCGGTCGAGGCCGGTGCGCAACTGGTGGTGCTGGAAGCAATGAAGATGGAGCACAGCATCCGCGCGCCGCATGCGGGAGTGATCAAAGCGCTGTATTGCCAGGAAGGCGAAATGGTCGGCGAAGGCAGCGCTTTGGTTGAACTGGAAGCAGTGTGATGGGGAGGATCGATCCTACGCCGGGCGCGGATCGATCTGACTAGTAACGCGCCGTTGCCTGAACCACAACACCGATGATTCGACACTCATCGGTCAGCAGGGCTTTCGGCCAGGTCGGATTGAGCGGCACCAGGTAACGCTGGCCGCCCTCTTCGTCGAGTTTGCGGAAGATCGCTTCAGGGCTGTCGGGCCACTGGGCGATCACCAGTTTGCCGGGCACCGCTTCGGCCGCCGGGTCGACCAGAATCAGCATGCCTTCGGCGATGCTCTGGCCACTGGGGGCGGTCATTGAATCCCCCGTCACCGTCAGCCAGAACGCCGGGCCACGCGCATGGTAATCCGTCAGTTCGAAGCGCTGCTTGCCGGATGCCTTGGTGTAAGACGCCGGATCGTTCTCGCGCACCTCGCAGGTCGTCTGCCAATCGCTGACCGGGTAACGGAAGTACGGGTTGTACTTCTGCGCCAGCGGCATCTCGTCGTCCGCCATTGGTTGCGGTTCACGGATCACCAGCACCACTTCGAGGAAATCCATGCCCAGCGCCTGCAGCACGCGGTTCATTTCCGTGATGCCGGGTTCGCGACGCTTGTTCAGCCAATGGCCTATCCCGCCCTGGGACATGCCGACGCGCTCTCCGAGCTCTGTTTGAGTGATTTTGAGTTCACTCATCTTGGCCTTGACCAACTCAATCCATTTATCCATGTGCAGCACCTTACGTCGACGCCTTCGGCCAACAAAACACATATTGTAGTATTTAAATTCTGGTCACAACTACACAGAGTACTATTCTGAAAGCACGGATTTACAATCGACCAAGGAGTGCTTCTTCATCATGAATATCAGCAGCAAAGACTTGCCCGACCTGCAAATGGACACCAGCTTCACCTCCCCTCAGGGCAATGCGGCAGCGCAGCGAGCGCTGGACTATTACTTGAAACCAGCTGTTTCAGAACCAGAGGTCGACGAGCGTTTTTTCGATGTCAGGCGCCATCTCAGTGGCGAAGAAGCCCTGGTACACGCCTCGGACCTGCTGCGCTGTGCGGCAGCCACTGCGTTCAAGGCAGCCGAAAGCCTTCAAGGCGCGAGTCGCGATCTGGCATTTTCAGTGGTGCACATGGTGGATATGGCGCGGGCGATGGTCGACCATTCGCTCGATGGCGATGAAGCCTGAGAGGGACGCGAGTGTGGGCGGACGGGAAAGAATTTTCCAATCGCGCAGATAAAAACATTTGACTTGCAAATGATAATGATTATTATTGCATGCAGCTGGTCGCGAGATCAGTCGATGGACCAGAGACCTTAGGTCGGTCTTCTGGACTATCTCCTCATCAGGCTAATCACGGTTTTTGACCCGGCTTTTTGCCGGGTCTTTTTTTGCCCGTTTTTCGGGCTTATGGCTTCAGGCTAATGAAGTCTTTAAGTGCTGCAAATTCGATGGCGCGGATAATATCAAAAGAATATCGCTTGGCAAGCGAGGCCCGGCCAGATTGGGGCAAACTAATGACAATTAGCACTTGAGAATCAATCGCACAGTCTCTAAGCTGCTTGCGCGTCATGGAGGACGCCCCCCGCCACACCCCGCAATTCCCCTCGGTTTCAGCCCTGCCTGCGTGTAAAGTAACGGCCATAAAAATCATATTCAGGAATCGATTATGACCGTGGCCAAATCTTCGTTCGACATCAGCGCCAACTTCGACAGCGGCAACATCCAAGTCATCGACATCAGCAACCCGCTCAATCCGGTTCTGGCCATTCGCCCGGACACCCGCAGCGCTCACTTTCAGTGGTTCCACTTCAAGGCCAGCGGCCTGCATGTTCATCAGGAACATTGGTTCCGCCTGGTCAACGCCAGCCAATCTTCCTATAACAAAGCCTGGACCGGCTATCAGGCAGTCGCCTCCTACGACCACGTCAACTGGTTCCGCATTCCAACCAGTTTTGAAGGTGATAGCCTGCGCTTTTGCCTCGAAGCCGAGCAAACCCATGCATGGTTCGCCTACTTCGAACCCTACAGCCGTGGCCGTCACGACTGGTTGATCGATCAGGCACTGAGCAAGGCCGGCACCGAATTGCTGGCAACCGGCAAGAGCGTCGAAGGCCGCGACATTCAGCTGCTGCGCAAAGGCACCGGTGCCGAAGGCCAGCGCAAAGTCTGGATCATTGCTCAGCAGCATCCGGGCGAACACATGGCCGAATGGTTCATGGAAGGCGTGATCGAACGCCTGGAAAGACATGACGATCCGGTGCTGAACAAGCTGCTGGCGAGTGCCGATCTGTACCTGGTGCCGAACATGAATCCGGACGGTGCCTTCCACGGTCACCTGCGCACCAATGCCATGGGCCAGGACTTGAACCGCGCTTGGCAGAACGCCAGTCAGGACGTCAGCCCCGAAGTACTTTTCGTACAACAACAGATGGAAAAGTATGGCGTCGACCTGTTCCTCGACGTACACGGCGATGAAGAAATCCCCCATGTGTTCACCGCCGGTTGCGAAGGCAATCCGGGCTACACGCCACGAATCGAGAAGCTCGAAGAGCACTTTCGCAGCCACCTTAAACACACCACCAAAGATTTCCAGACCAAGCACGGCTACACCCGCGACGAACCGGGCCAGGCCAACATGACCCTGGCCTGCAACAGCGTCGGGCAGAAATACGACTGCTTGTCGCTGACCTTGGAAATGCCGTTCAAGGATCACGACGACCATCCCGACAAAGCAACCGGCTGGTCGGGCAAGCGCTCAAAACAGTTGGGCAAAGATGTGCTGACCACCATCGCTGACATGGTTGATACCCTGCGCTGATCCCCTCCTCCGTCCCTTAGAAGATCGCAGCTTGTCTGCGATCTTTTGCTTTTTGCCATTCACACACTCGCGCAAACAGGTTGCAAAATAAAACCCGTACTAATACCGTGATCAAGGTTTTATTTTGAAACCTAAAAGGATGCGGGATATGAAACCTCTCAAAAGCAGCGCCGTTTTGCTTTTCTCTGTGGCCTGCGGTCTGGCCGTGGGCAACGTGTATTACGCACAGCCATTGCTGGACGCCATGGCCGAGGCGTTTGCCCTGTCGCCGGCGACCATCGGCATCGTCATCACCCTGACGCAAATCGGCTACGGCATCGGTCTGGTACTACTGGTGCCCCTCGGTGATCTGCTCAACCGGCGCCGATTGATCGTCACTCAAACGCTGCTATCGGCAGCGGCATTGTTGATGATCGCGCTGGCGCCCAACAGTGCGTGGCTGCTGCTTGGCATGACCTTGACAGGGCTGCTCGCGGTAGTGACGCAGGTGCTGGTGGCTTACGCCGCCACGCTGGCGCTCCCGGCCCAGCGCGGGCGCGTGGTCGGGGTGGTCACCAGCGGTATCGTGGTAGGAATTCTGCTGGCACGCACGGTTGCCGGCGGCATGGCCGATCTGGCTGGGTGGCGAGCGATTTATTTCCTGTCAGCGGGGCTGACATTGTTGATGGCGCTGCTGCTGTTTCGCGTCCTGCCCAAGCATGAAGCCCCACAACCGGCGACTGGCTACACCGCACTGATTGCTTCGGTATTCGGTCTGTTCAAAGAGGAACCGGTACTGCGTCAACGCGCGATCCTCGCGCTGCTGACCTTTGCCAGCGCAATGGTGCTGTGGACGCCGATGGTGTTGCCGCTGGCCGCGCCGCCACTTTCCTTGTCGCACAGTGAAATCGGTCTGTTCGGACTGGCTGGCGCAGCGGGTGCGCTGGCCGCTGCACGCGCCGGGCATCTGGCGGATCGCGGTCTCGGGCAGTGGGTCAGCGGTCTTTCGCTGTTGCTGATGCTCGCTTCATGGCTACCAATCGCCCTCACCCAATCTTCGCTGTGGGCATTGCTACTCGGGGTGATCACTCTGGATCTGGGTCTGCAAGCGGTGCACGTCACCAGCCAGAGCATGATCTACAGCGTGCGCCCCGAAGCGCAAAGCCGTCTCACCGCCGGTTACATGCTGTTCTACTCGATCGGCAGCGCGCTCGGCTCCATCGGCTCGACCGCGATGTACGCGTGGGCCGGATGGATCGGCGTGTGCCTGCTCGGCGCGGGCATCAACGCCGTGGCGCTCGCGTACTGGTGGCTGACCCTGAAAAGCGGCGCACCGGCACGCTGCGCCACTCAAGCGAGTTAACCGCGGTCGCGACCGCGCAACATACTGTCGAGCACCTCGTCGCGGCGGATCCAGCCATGAAACAGCGCCGCCGCCAGGTGCAGCAGCACCGTCAGAAACAACAGATAGGCCAGATACCCGTGCGCCTTGCGCAATAACGCGAACAACTGCGCATCGGCCGGAACAATGGCTGGCAACTGCAACGTTGTGCTGAGCATGACCGGTTCGCCCGAAGCACTGATCATCGCCCAGCCCAGCAACGGCAACACCAGCATCAACGCGTACAGCAGCAGATGCGAAGCCTTCGCCGCCATCACTTGCCAACTTGGCAAATCCGCTGGCAGCGGCGGTTGGCGCGTAGTGAACCGCACCAGCAAACGGACAATCACCAGCGCCAGAATCGCAATGCCCAGCGGTTTGTGCAGATGGATCAACCATTCATGCCGCTCGGAAACCGAGGTGACCATGCCGGCACCAATAAACAGCATGGCGATGATCATGATTGCCATCAGCCAGTGCAGCAGGCGCGCCAACAGGGCGAAATGCGTCGGTTGAGTGCTCATGGACGAGCCTCCTGTTTGGCAGCGGGCAACTGGCTGACTTCGCTGGTGCGACGCAGATAGGAATTGGCGTAACCGGCGGAACGCGCCGCGAGCAACGGGTCGTCGGAGCCTTGAATCCCGGCCGGCAGCACCAGCGGGTCGTAGTTGATATCACGGCATTCGCCGCTCAGTTGTGGCTGGGTTTTCTCCAGCACCAGTGTGCCGGCGTTCAACACTTTGCGGCCGTCGGGCCAGGTCTTGCTGGCATCGTTCACCGGGTCCTCAGGATTGGCCAGGGTGATGTTCAACTGAAAACGCAACGGCGCAGACGCCAACCGCTGCACCAGATCCTTCTCGAGAAAATCGCCGCCCTCAGGCGCAGTGGCGCCCGCAGCGTCTCGCGCCAACGGCGTCATGCTCCAGCGCACGGCCTGTTTTTTACCGCTGGCGTCGACCAGATAAAACGCGTTGACGCTGTTGTAGGTTTCGGTGGCGTAACTGGCCGAGGGTTTGGCGGTCTTCACCCAGGTCAGAAACGGCACGGCTTCCGAATGCGATGCGAAGAACGCTGGCACCTTGCTCGGATCCGGTTTACCGGTGGCCGGATCTGGCGACTGCGCCTGCTGCAATTGATAAAACGCTTCAGGCGTACCGACCGGGAACACCGGCATGCTGTTCATCCCGGTGCGCCACTGCTGCCCGTTGGCCTGGGTGAATCGCAACGCCAGACTGCGAATCGGCACGCTGCTGTCCGGTGCATACGGATTGCCGGCTGGCAAGGCGAATCGCCCGACTACCGGGGTCTGCGGCTCGTTGAACACCTGCGCGGTAGAAAACGCCCGTGCCTCACCACTGCTCTCGAAATGCCCGATCACGCACACGCCTTTGGCGTGGTTACGGCGAAACCCGGGGTGCACGCCGTTGTTCTTCTCCAGCACATCGACCAACGCTTTTGGCGTCAGGCGTTGTGGGTCAAAGTTGCCGTGAACGTAGGCGAATGCTCCGGCCACTGCGGCGACTACCACGGCAATGCCGCCCAGACGCAGAACCAGGCTCGCCGCACTCAGTGGCGGACGCTGCGGCCCGCCGGGCGGTGCAGCATCGGGTGATGAACGATCAACCATGAAAAACTCCAGGGCCATCGGCCACAAGTAGGAAGAATCAGCAAGACGCGCCTCGTCCGGGTTTATTCCACGCGACGGTATTTATTTTTCCGAACGTGGAATAACCTCCAACGACGGGCGTCTCCCTAGTCCACAGCGTAGTGACTAGCAGAATTTCATGAGCGAATTCGACGAACAGTTGAGAGAAATCATTCCCAGATTGCGCCGCTTTGCCGTGTCACTGACACGCAACAGCAGCAGTGCCGACGATCTGGTACAGGCTTGCCTCGAGCGGGCACTGTCGAGTTGGGGCGATAAACGCGCCGACGGCGACTTGCGCGCCTGGCTGTTTGCGATCCTCTATCGGCAGTTTCTCGACGCCCATCGGCGCTCCCGACGCTATGCGCGCATGCTCGAATTCTTCACCGGCCGCGACGATGCCGAACCCTCGGTCGAGCGCACCGTCATCGCCCAGTCGACCCTGCAAGCCTTCGATCGCCTGCCCAGCGAACAGCGCGCCCTGTTGCTGATGGTCTCAGTGGAAGGCCTTTCCTATAAAGAGGTCGCCGAGATTCTCGGCGCCCCGATCGGCACCGTGATGTCGCGCCTGTCCCGCGCCCGCCAGGCCTTGCGCCAACTCAGCGACGGCGAAATCAGCAGCCCTTCTTTGCGGATACTCAAATGATCAGCCTGCCTCCCAACGAGCGTGACCTGCACGCCTATGTCGACCACCAGCTCAGCGACGCCGACCGGCGTGTGCTGGAGACCTGGCTGGCCAGTCACCCGGATGAAGCGGCGCAGGTTCGCGCCTGGCAACAGGATGCCCAGCAATTGCGCGCGGCACTCAGCGGCGCATTGCAGCAACCGGCCAACCCGGCGCTTGATCCGGCGATGATTCGCCAGCGCCGCCAGCGTCAATCGCGTCGCCATCTGGCCAGCGCGGCGGTGTTGCTGATCGCGGTCAGCGTCGGCGGATTCAGTGGTTGGCAGGCTCGGGAAATGACCCTGGTGCGCCCGTCCATGTTGCCGATGACCGACGCCTTGCAAGCCTATCGCCTGATTGCCCAGCAAGGCATGCTGCCGGCTGATTACAAGGTCGACAGTGATGGCGACATGCAGCGCTGGCTCGACCGTTATTTCAACCGGGCCAGTCGTTTACCGGATCTGAAGGCGGCCGGGTTTGAACCGGTCAGCGGACGCCTGCTCAGCACCGACGAAGGCCCGGCAGCGATGGTGATGTATGAGGATGGCAACGGCCACAAAGTGAGTTTCTACGTGCGCCCGCCGGGGCCGAAGAACACCTTTTTGCCCCGTGGAAGCCGCAGTGATGGCGACTTGCAGGCCGAATACTGGTCGGGTGGTGGCTACAACTATGCGATGGTCAGCCCGGTCGATACACCAGCGGCGCAACAGCTCAAGCAATCACTGCAATTCTGAAAACACCGCTGTTCTATGCAGGAGCTGCGGCACGCTGCGATCTTTTGATCTTGTTCTTAAGGGCAAGATCAACAGATCGCAGCCTCGTTTCACTCGACAGCTCCTACAAAGGATCGTGTCAGCTCAGAAACCCACGTCCAAAACCACATTGTCCAGATACGTGCCCGCCGGCGGCGTGGTCTGGTCGGTGTAGATCTTCGCGTTGTAGTTGAAGATCTGACTGCCCGTGCCCAAGCCGTTTCCCGGATTGACCTCGGCGTCGGTACTCGCCCGCCGTGCCGCGCCGACACTGCCCCAACGCGTGGTGCTGGCACTTTTGAAAATGTCGTAGGCCAGATAATTGCTTCCGGAAATCATCCGGCGCCGGCCACCGACACTCACCGCGTTCTGCCCGTCGCTCAGCCCCACGGTGTAGGCACTGCCCTTGGTGCAGGCCAGATTGATCGTCTGTCCGGTCACCGGGGTGAACGCGCTGACCACCGGCGCGCTGCCGAAGGCAATGTTCGGTGCGGTAATCGTACAGTCGTTGGACACCGTCAAGTTCACCGTCAACGACGTCGTGCCGTTGGCGATATCACGCCCGAGGCAAATAGCACCGATGCCGATGCCCGAACAGTAATTCCAGTTCCAGAAAATACTCAGGGTTTCGGTATACACCCCGGCGGCGACGTTGCTGCCAATGGTGGTACCGAGATACAGCGGCACCGTTTTCGGCGTCGTACCGTTGAGCAGGCCCAGAGCATCGATGATGCCGTTGCGGGCAAAGTCATAGGCAGTGCCGCGAGTCAGCGGATAGCTGGCGCTGTTGTTGGCGTAGATCGTGTAATTGATGACATCGCCGGTCGGCCCGACCAGACCACTTTGAGTCGATGAAACGGTGCCCCAGAAGTGGTCGTTGCTGGTCAGCAGGGACAGCAGCGAACCGGTGCAACTCAAACCCGCATTCAACGTGGAACTGGGTTGCGAAGTTGTGCGCACGGCAATCGAACTGAGCGTGCCAAACGCCGCTGGCGTGGTGCTGACCACCGAGCACGCGGCCTGCACCGCCCCGGGTATAAGCAGTGCCAGACATAACAGCCATCGCCGGAACATCATTGGCACACCAACGGGCCAATCAACGGCACCTGATCCTGATTCAGATCGACACTGAACTGCGCCTGACAGGTCTTGTCGTCGGCCAGCGTCACTTGCAACGAGTTCTGCGCCTGCAGGTTTTCCAGATACACCAGCCCATCCCAACCGACCACCGTCCGCGTCCCGCTCTGCTCATGCAGCACACCCGCGCCCAGCGGCAACTCGCGCTGCTGCGCGTCGACCAGCACGATGCTCGCGGCAATCACTCGGGTCAGCGGAAATTCCAGCAGATAACCGCTGCCACGCCGCACAGCGATACGCTGTTCGACGTTGGGGCTGCGCACGTTGGCCGGCAGATTCAGTGGATCGATTTCATACTTGCCGCGGTAATAGGCACTGCTCCACGGCACCAGCAGATGCCCATTCTTGTCAGTCTGGCCGACCTGCTGATTTTCGTAGCGCACCGGAATGTCGGCAAAACCCTCAGTACTGACCACCACAAATGCATCGTCGATGCGGTTGGCGGCGAACACCTGACGGTCCATCCACACCAGCGAACCACTGGCATCGGCCCAACGGGTTTCGGCGTCGGAAGTACCGTAGACGCCGGCCTGCAACTGCACCGATTGCAGACGCCAGGTGACGTCGGCCTGACGATAATCAGCACCATCACCCTTGGCGTAGCCCAGATTGAAACCCACGCCGCCCTCAGTCGGCACCGCGCGGCTATAGTTGACCCGCTGCTGGCTCTGCCCGGTTTTACTACGATCGCTGCTGATCGCCAGGCTGCCGCGCAGATCGAATGGAATCACCAGTTGCGCCTGCACCGCCCAGTTGCTGTCGCCGATCTCACGGTTGGCCGAGAGGTAGAAACTGCTGTTGCGCCACAGCGGCTTGCTCCAGCTGAGGTTGAGCAGCCGCGTGCGCGAATCGTCCGCCGCGCGCACATCGAAATAACCCGCGCCGAGACTGCCCCAGCGGTCTAGGTTGAGGCTCAGGGTCGCTTGCTCGCTACGCCGGCTAAGACTGATGTACGGGCTGTCGACCACGGTCAGATCGGCGTATTGAGCGTGACGTTGCAGCCGCTGATAAGAAAAGCTGAAACGCTGGTTGCTGTACTGATAGCCCAGGCTTAATTGCTGCCCGCCCTCGCCGTCGAAGCGGCTTTGACTCATCGCGCTGTTGAGTACGCCGAAATTGCCCAGACGCAGGTTGCCGCCGAGGCCGCCCAGTGTCAGCGAATCGGCCGCTTCGGCATGGCTTTCCAGAGTGAAACTGTCGCTGATGCCGTAACGCAGGCTGCCTGAGGTGACACCCGGCCCGTAACTGAAATCCTTCAAACCGTAGTCGCGACGCAACGTACCGGCGGCCACGGAAAAGTCGCTCAAGCCTTTTTGCAGCAAGGTGCTGGTGACATAGAACGGCACCGTGGTCGAGACCTGCCGACCGAGCGCATCAGTGGTCACAACGACAGCTTCGCCAGCGCCGTTGATGAACGGAATATTGGTCAGTGTGTACGGCCCGGGCTGCAAGTCTGCACTGCTGGACTTGTAGCCATTGATGAACAGATCCACCGAGGACGGCACCGCTGCTTCACCGGCAAATTGCGGCAACGGATAGGTCACCAGATCCGGGCGCACCGCGAAATCCCGCGAGAACTGCACGCCGCCCAGACGCACCGAACTGCTCCACGGCAAAGCGCCGCTGATCACGTCGCCGGCCTCATAGGTAAGCATTCGCTCGTCGTCGGAGTAACGCCAGGTGGTGTCGTATCGCAAGTAGCCGTTGTCCAGCGTGTTGAGCGAATCACCGGACAAGGTGCGCCGGTATTGCCCGGTATTGGACAACGTGCCCCAACTGTCGAACAGCCGCACTTCGTTCCACGCCGCCAGGTAAGTGCCGGCATCGTCAGTGTCGTTGAGGTACAGGTCATAGTTGAACAGCGCGCCGAAACTGCTCAGCGCCGGGGTGCGCGGATAGGCTTGTCGATTACCGATGAACTGTTCCGGCAGCCAGTCCGGCGGCACGTCCAGCAGCAGGCGTTGACCAACACTGTCGTAGTCAGAGTGCAGCCCCGCCAGACTGTCGAGATCGACCTCGGCGCCGAGACTGTCGGGCAGCTTCATGCCGGTTTCACGCAACGCCGTCGCCGGGACAAACAAGCGCCCGTCGCGCTGCTGCACCGCCACTACGCGCCCGGTACTCATCTGGTTGACCACCAGTTCCAGAAACAACTGTGCATCACTCACGGCCTCCATGCCGCTGGGTGGCGGCGGCAGATCGCCGGCCCCGGATGGTTGAATGAACATCAGGCAACACGCGCCGGTGATGAGCCACAACGGACGCTGAATACGGCGAACCCGTCCTGGGCTCATACGCGCTTTACGTCCGTCAATGGACTCAATCCTCCTGATACCGCTTGCGTCGACGCCAGATGCCTGCGCTACGACTCACTCACTTGGCTGGCGTGATGCTCTGCACCTGTGCCGCGCCATTTACTCGTACCTGCAACGCTGAATCACTGGTCAGCGGCGTCGGTGCCGGCCAGCGCATCACCGCACCGGGCAGCACATAACCCAACAACCCTTCGGCCAATGGCTTGCTCTGCCCGGCCTGTTTGATGGCCACGTCGGTCAGCCGAGCATGCACCGCGCCCTGATTGCGCACTTCGACGTAGGGCTTGCCGTCCACCGCCACCGTGCGCCAGCTCAACTGCGGCAGACCGACACCTTTGGGATCGCGCGCACGGGTGCTGTCTTCCTTGCTCCACAGCCCCGCGCCATAGGCAAACAGCGGTACCGAATAACGCATCTGGAAGCGGATCGCGGCGGCGGTTTTGCCGCCGTCGGTAGTCGCTGGTTGCGCAGTGGGAATTTCGTCGATGATGATTCGATAGGCCAGTTCCTGCCCCGGCGGCACTTCCTTGGTCCGGGTCAGACGCACCAATTGTTTCTGCCCCGGTTCGATTTTCGCCACCGGTGGGCTGCCGATCACGTCGCGCTGGTTCTGGTATTGCTCGGCGAACCCACTCTGGCTCCAGCCGAACACGCGGATCTGCAGATTGGCGGTTTCGCTGCCGCGGTTCTCCAGCCACAGCGCACTGGCCTGCTGATCAGCCTCCAGCACCGGATCGATCGGCCAGATCAGCACCGAACTGGCAGCGTGTGCGTTGCTTGCCCCGAACATGACCACCGCGCACATCGCGCAACACACGAGCGAATGCCGTGACGTAACTGCCCCCATAAACCTGCTCCTTGTCGGCCATTCAACTTCGCCTTACCACGACAGTTGCACCTGCAACACGTCGCTGTACGTCCCCCCAGGCTGATTGCCCGGCAATTGCACCTGACCGTAAATCGGCAGGCTGATGTTGTTCGCATCGCTGTAAGCCACCGCCACACTCTGGCCAATACCCAGGCTCTGGCTGTAAGCCGCATCACGAAACAGTGCATACGCCACCCGCGCGCTGCCGCTGTTGACCTGCATATGCCGGCCGCTGCTGTTGTACTGGCCGCCATCGACGCTCATGTTCAGCGTTACGCCCGGCGTGCATTGCAATTGCACCCCGCCGGTCAGCGCGACCTGTACGGTGCCGGTGGCCAGTGCCGAACGTGAACCGAAATTCAGCCCGCCATAATTCGATACCCCGCCCACCACCAGACACCCGGCAGTGACCGTGGCGCTGACCTGAAAGCTCTGGCTGGTCGCGGCGGTCAGCGGCAGCGGTGCACTGCCCGCACAAAGCAGGAGCAACGCGGCGCAGCCATGGCAGCGCATGGCATCAGAACGTCAGTTCAACAGCGACGGTGTCGGTGTAAGTCCCCGCCGGCAAACCGGCCTTGCCCACCGCCTGACCGTAGAGGTTCACCGTCTGCGCGACACCGGTGCTGGCCGCAAGGTTGATGGTCCCGTCGATCGCCAGCAGTTGCGAGTGCCCGGCATCGGTGTACAAGTCGTACGGCACGTAATTGGCCACCCCGTCATACAACGCTCGCGTGCCGCCCGGCGACATGCCGTCATGGGAACCCGCGCGCACCTTGACCGTCGGCGTGGTGCCACTGGAGCAGAGAATCGATAGCGCCCCGCCACCACCGCCCAACACCTGCCCGGTGGCGGTGGTGAACAGGCTGTTGGCGGTGCCGAAATTCAACGCACCGAAGTTCAGCCCGGTGGAACCGCCGGCGCCGTTGACCTGACAACTGCTGATCAGGATCAGGCTGGAGGTGATCTGGCCGGTGACCGTGGTGGCGGCGTTGGCACTGGAAACCAGCGCCAGGCCGAGTAACGACAAACCTATCCTTGATGCAAACGTACGCATGGTGTCCGTCCTCTACGGGTTTACCAGTCGAGCGTCACCGTCAGGGTGTCGGTATAGACCCCTGCCGGCACCGCGCGGGTATTCGCCACCACCGAGCCAAATACCGGAATGGGTATCTGCGCACCGCTGGTGACAGCGAAATTGTGTTGCTGGCCGATGCTGTAGCTCCGGGCGCCGGAGGGATCGACAAACAGCTGATAGGGAAGGGTCTGGCGGCCGTTGCTCAGGCGCCGGGTGTTGCCGTCACCGTGGGTACCGCCATCGATAGTGACGGTGAAGCCGGTGACCGAAGGATTGCAGGCAACGTTGAGTGTACCGCTGCTGTCACCGTCGAGACTGGCCTTGATCGGTGCGTTCCAGGTGGGCCCCTGAAGGCCGAAATCGAGGGTGCCGAGGGCACTGACCGGGCTCTCGGGCGTGCTGGTATTGGTGACTTCGCAGCCGGCAATCAGGATCAGCCGCGCATTGATCTGCCCGCTCATCGCCGCTTGCGCGTCATCTGCGAGCAATGCCAGCGTACCTGCCGCCACCACCATCCAGTGTTTGCCTGTCATTGCGCCCGTCCCTGCTCCTTCACGCTGAATCGATCACCGCGCTCATGATTGAACGCCTTCCTTGTGCACCCGCGTCCAGCGGTTGCCTTGATACCGCGATCACCAGGTGACCGTCACCTTGACCAGATCCGAATAACGGCTGACTCGCGGCACCTCAGCCAGACGCTCGATCCGCGCATACAGCGGCAGTTCTACCGTGCCACTGTCCGGCACCCGCCCGCTGACTGGCACATCCACCACCAGCGGTACCCGGCGCGCCGCGTCCTGATACAAGCGATACGGAATCGGTTTGCTGCCGAACGAACCGGCCATGTAGCGGACTTCACCGACACCGCCATGCAAGCCGCCATCGACGCGCATCTGGTACGGCGTGTCCGGGTTGCACTCCAGCCGTGGCAGGCGCTGATTGGTCAATGCGGCAGCCAACGGCCCGGCGGGGTCATCGAGGCGTGCGGTGCTGCCGAAGTCGAGCACACCCAATTGCTCGATGCCTGCCTCCCGCTGCTGGCCAACCAACTGGCAGCCGCGCTGCACATCGACGCGCACTTCGACCTGAAGATCTGCCGCATAAGCAGGCGTAGCGAGTACCCCCAGCAGGCCCATGACCACCCGTATATTCACTGCGCCGTTCCTTGTCAGTGATCGCTTGCGACGTCGTTTCTGTGATTGAGGTTAGCAACGGTCGACGATTCCGCCAGTCGATTGGATCCAGGGATCGCCCGAGATATGTTTCGAAAGGTTGGCAACACGTCGAGCCATGTCGCTAAAAATAGCTGTACGTGCCGCACAAATTTGTCCAATAACCGCCCACTCTCGGATCGTCGCGGTGGCTGGCCAAGTCGGCGTCTGGTTACACTACGTTGCCGCGCTCCCGGGAGCCGGTCTTGACGAACACGGAGACGCCCACAGTGCCTGCCCAACCGCCGAAACGATCACGACTGATCCAGCGCTGGCCGGCGTTGCGCCGCTGGTTCGGCAAAGGTTTTCCGGCCAGTGCCGGGCATGATGCCAGTGCCCAGTCGATCCGCGATTACTTTCGGCACAAGGCCAGTGGTCAGGGCTACACCCTCAGCCACAGCCAGCAGTGCGTCATCGATTGCATGGCGCAGCAGGCGAGTCTTTTGCTCGGCGCAAGCGCTCGCACACCCCAGAGCCTCTATTTGTTCGGCGCTGTCGGACGTGGCAAGAGCTGGCTGCTCGACGGTTTCTTTCAAGCCTTGCCGATCACCCAGAAACGGCGTCTGCATTTCCATCAGTTCTTCGCGCAATTGCATCAGGCCATGTTCAGTCATCGCGAGCACGACGATGCTCTCGAAGTCTGCCTCGACGAATTGCTGCAAGATTGCCGGGTGCTGTGTTTCGACGAGTTTCATGTGCATGACATCGGCGATGCCATGCTCATCACCCGGCTGTTCAAGGCACTGTTCAAGCGGCGGATCCTGCTGCTGGTCACCTCTAACTACGCGCCGGAAGGTCTGCTGCCCAACCCGCTCTATCACGCCCGCTTCAAACCGGTGATCGAACTGATCAATACGCGCATGCAGGTGATGGAGGTCGGCGGCCCGCACGATTACCGCAGCCAGACGCGCCATTCTGCACATCAGATCTTCACCCAAGGGCATTACGTGTGGCCGGCGACGCCAGCACAGCGCGCCGCCCTCGATTTGCCACCTGCCGACGCACCAACCGTCACGCTAACAGTCGGCACCCGGCAGTTTCAGGCGCGGTTTTGTCAGGAGCGGCGGGTCGGTTTCACCTTCAACGATCTGTGTGAACAGCCAACGGCGGTCATGGATTACCTGGAACTGTGTCGACGTTTCGACCGCTGGATCATTGATGATCTGCCAGAACTGGCGCAATGCTCGATCGCCGCGCAACAGCGCTTCATCAACCTGATCGACGTGCTGTACGACCAGGACAAGCACCTGACGCTACTCGGTCGACTGCCCTTGCGCGAAAGCATGGACGGCCATGTCATCGACCTGGCGCGCACGCGCAGCCGCTTGGGGCAGTTGCAAGAAGTGCACGGGACGATCTGAGCACGCCATTCCCCTGTGGAAGCGAGCCTGCTCGCGAAAGCGCCCTATCAGTCAAAACATCAGCTTCTGACACTCCGCCTTCGCGAGCAGGCGCGCTCCCACCAAGGGCTACTGAAGTTTCGCCATCTGTCCAATTCAAACCCGGGCTTTGCCGTTATCATGCTGCCCATTCCCAGCGCCCCAGCGTCGCTCCACTGAACAATAGCGAACACCAACATGCACACCCTTGCTCAATTGCGCGCCGGCGAGTTGTCGGGCATTACGCGTCTGGATCTGTCTTGTGGACTGACCGAGTTCCCGCGCGAGATTTTCGACCTGGCCGACACCCTGGAAATCCTCAACCTCAGCGGCAACCAATTGAGCAGCCTGCCGGATGACTTGCATCGTCTGACGCGCCTGCGCGTGCTGTTCTGCTCCGATAACCCGTTCACCGAACTGCCAGCCTGTCTCGGCCAGTGCGCGGCGCTGACGATGATCGGTTTCAGGGCCAATCGCATCGTCAACGTCCCCGCTCAAGCGCTGCCGCCTCAGTTGCGCTGGCTGATCCTGACCGACAACTGCATCGAAAGCCTGCCAAGCGAACTCGGTGAGCGCCCGGCCCTGCAAAAACTCATGCTGTCCGGCAATCGCCTGCAAGCGCTGCCGTCCTCGCTGAGCAACTGCCATCGACTGGAGCTGCTGCGCATTGCCGCCAACCGCCTGACCGAACTGCCGCAGTGGCTGCTCGCGCTGCCGAGCCTGACGTGGCTGGCCTACGCCGGTAATCCGCTGGAAACCGAGGCAGACGCCGCCGCGCTGGAAGCGACGCCGCACATCCCTTGGTCAGCGCTGCGCCTGGAGCAACGGCTGGGTGAAGGCGCTTCGGGGGTGATTTCCCGGGCGAGCTGGCAACGCGACGATGGCTCAGTGACGCCGGTCGCGGTGAAACTGTACAAAGGTGAAATGACCAGCGACGGTTCACCGCTGCACGAAATGAATGCCTGTATCACCGCCGGTCTGCATTCCAATCTGATCCGCATCGAGGGGCGCATCAATGGCCATCCCGACGGCCAGCAAGGCTTGGTGATGCAGTTGATCGATCCGTCTTTCCGCAACCTCGCCGACCTGCCAAGCCTGGCATCCTGCTCGCGAGATGTTTACGCCGATGATTGCCGGTTCAGCGCCGAGGTTGCGCTGAACGTTGCCAAAGGCATTGCCTCGGCGGCAGAACACTTGCATCGGCAAGGCATCACCCACGGCGATCTCTACGGGCACAACATTCTGTTGAATGGACACGGCGATTGCCTGCTCGGGGATTTTGGTGGGGCGTCGTTCCACGCGGTTGCCGACACAGCAGAAACACGGGCGTTGCAACGTATTGAAGTGCGCGCGTTCGGGATTTTGCTGGGGGAATTGCTGGCACGCATCGACTCGGGGTTGAGTGATGAATTGCGTGCGGTGCTCGAAGAGCTGGAGCGGCGTTGCTGTCAGGCGGAGGTGCTGGCGCGGCCGGGGTTTGCTGAAGTTAATGCGGTTCTGCGGCAAAGCTGACTGCTGCGCAGTCAATCGCGGGCAAGCCCGCTCCCACAGTGTCCGAGTCGCTCACAAAATGTGTGGACACCTCTGAACCTGTGGGAGCGGGCTTGCCCGCGATGAGGCCATCACTGATGAAGCCGATCAGCCCGCCAGGCCAACAAACATGTCCTGCACGTCATCATGGTTGTCGAGGCCTTCGAGGAACGCTTCAACCTCAGCCATCTGCTCGTCGCTCAAACCGCTCACCGGGTTCTTCGGCTGGTAACCGAGTTTGGCCGACAACACGGTGAAACCTTGCTCTGGCAGTGCTTTCTGCACCGCATCCAGATCGGTAGGGTCGGTCAGGAACAGCGTCGCGCCCTCTTCGCCCGGCTCGAAATCCTGCGCGCCGGCTTCGATGGCGGCCATTTCCGGATCGGCGTCCGGGGTGTCCGGCGAGGCTTCGATCATACCGACGTGGTTGAAGTCCCAGGCCACGGAGCCGGAAGCCCCCAGTTGGCCCTTGCGGAACGCCACGCGGATTTCCGCGACGGTACGGTTGATGTTGTCGGTCACGCACTCGACGATCAGCGGCACCTGGTGCGGGGCGAACCCTTCGTAGGTCACGCGATGGTATTGCACGGTTTCACCCAGCAGACCGGCGCCTTTCTTGATCGCGCGGTCCAGGGTTTCTTTTGGCATCGAGGCTTTCTTGGCCTGTTCGACCACCAGACGCAGGTGTGCGTTGGTGGTGGTATCGGCACCGTTGCGGGCAGCGATGGTGATTTCCTTCACCAATTTGCCGAAGATCTTGCCTTTGGCGTTGGCTGCCGCTTCTTTGTGTTTAACCTTCCACTGTGCGCCCATTACTCACTCTCTTGATCTGTGGCGCCGAGACATCTATTGGCCGACGCGTGGCGCCAAGTTTATACGGCCTAAAGTCGGCAATCGACCAAAAAAACGCAATGTGGAATCGACATCTTCACCAAAGCGTGTAGGGCGATTCTGAAAAACGGATTTGACATGACCATTCAACGCTGCGGTTTCGTACCCTCTCAGGCCCGTATTGCCTGACAGAGCCCGTTCGAATGCTCAATGACAAGGAAAGTCCTTTTACCCTGACCCTGACCGACAGCGGTCTGTGCCTGCCAGTGGTGCGCTTTCACGGCGAGGAAGCGCTCAACCAGCCCTACCGTTTCGACATCGAACTGATCGGCCTGGCCCCCGCCATGGCGCCGGGTACATTTCTGCATCAACCGGCATTTCTGCGCCTGGACGACCATCATGGGATTCACGGCGTGATCGACAGTGCCAGTTGCGAACATCGAGGCACACACCGGATCGGCTATCGACTGACGGTTGTGCCGCGCCTGCAGAGGCTGGCCCAGCCGAGCAAACGGCGCGTGTTCGTGCAACTGAGCGTGCCGCAGATCCTTGAGCAATTGCTCACGGAAAATGCCTTGCCCGCTGACGGCTACCGGATTGAAATGAGCGTCGGGCAATACCCGATCCGGCCGTTTTGCATCCAGTACGAAGAAAGCGATCTGGCGCTGCTGCACAGGCTTTGCGAAGAGGAAGGCATTCACTATCACTTCGAACACCGGGTGGACGGGCACATTGTCGTGTTTGCCGATGACAGCTTGAGCTTGCCGCAAATGCCGGTGCTGGTTGCATTCAAGGCTTGCGAGCAAACGCCCTCCCCCTGCGTCAGTGCGCTGTACCAGCATCATCACGCTGCCCCCATCGCCACACTGCATGCGGTGCGTAATCGAGGGCAGCAAGCGCTCAGCAACGATGCCGCCAACCACATCACAGCCAACCCCCTGCCGCCGATACCCTCTCTCGAACAACGTCACCACGAACAACGCAGCCGTCGACATCTGGAACGGCAACGCTGCCAGCATCGTACGATCAACGGCCGCTCTGACCGGGTGGGCTTGCTCAGTGGGCATCTGCTGCAAGTGTCGGCGCATCCGATCAGCCACTTCAACGAACAATGGCGACTCACTTCAATACGCCATCATGGGCAACATCCGTCGATTCTGGATCCGACACCGCCGCGGCACCGCTACCACAACGATTTCACCGCCCAGCCCTGGTCGACCGACTACCGTCCAGCGCTCAAACAAACCCGCCCGGCCATCGCTGGGTATCACCTGGCACAGGTGGTCGGACCCATCGGGCAACCGGCGCAGCTCGATGAGCAAGGTCGAGTCGCCGTCAGGCTGTGGCCCTCGGAACAATCGCAAACACTTGATAGCGACGCGGTCTGGCTGCCCATTGCCATGACGCGAACCAATGGTCGAGTCGCACGGGACGAACTGCCCTGCGCCGGCAACGAAGTGTGGGTGAGCTTCCTCGACAGCGACCCGGACCGGCCAATTCTCTGTCTGGGCAACGCACCCAACCCGACGCCTCGCGAACCACCGCCCGCACGCGACGACGACTTGTTGCTCGACTGGTTGCTCAACAGCAACGCCCGCTGATCCCGCTACATCAACACGCCGTGCTTCAACCTTTGTCAGCCTTGCCCGCCGCTGCGGCGAACCTGGCCAGACGCACATCCAGATGCCGAGGCCGCCGGCCGTGATCCTCGGCGCGCTCCTTGCGGCGGATGGCGTTGCGCACCATCAGCGAGCCGAGGTAACGGATCGGCTCCGGCGGGAAGTAGCCCAGCGGCCCGTTGACCAGCGGCGAACGCGTCCATGGATTGTCCAGGCCTTGCACCAGCGAAGCGAGAATCTGCCCGCCCATGTGACATGGGCCGACACCGCTGCCCGAATAGCCGAAACCGTAAAACACATTGCCGGCGCTGCTCATCTGGCCGAAGAACGGCAAACCGGTGACCGAGCGATCCGACGGGCCGTTCCAAGTGGCCTCGACGTTGACATCGGCAAATGCCGGGAAGAAGTCGGCGAGGCTGTTTTTCAGCAGGCCGGCATAGGGCGATGGCTGATCGAATACTGGCAGCATGCGCCCGCCGAACGCGAAGGTATTGCCGCCCTTGCCGAGCATGATCCGGCCGTCCGGGGTGTTGTGGTAGTAGTGCACGAAAATCCGCGAATCAAGCACGGTGACGCCACTGGTCAAACCGATCTCCTGTAACAGATCCGGGCGCGGTTCGGTGATCAGCATGTCGCTGGAAACAATCGCCACGCTACGTTCGAACTGCGGGAAGGCACGGGCCATCCACGCGTTCATCGCCAGCACCACGCGATCGGCGATCACCGTGCCATTCGGCGTCTGCAAGCGCGCCGGGCGTCCCTCCTCCAGCCCGGTCATTGCCGTGTTTTCGTGAATCTTCACACCCAACTGCAATGCCACCCGACGCAAGCCACGCACCAATTTGCCCGGCTGCACACTGGCCGCTGCCGGCGAGAACCAGCCCTCCAAATGTTTGCTCGAACCGGCCATGCGCTGCACATCGGCCAGCGGACGCTGGGTGAACGAGTTGATGCCGTTGCGCTCCAGTGCGGCGATCACCGCGTCGGTCGAACCGACTTGCGCGCGGTTGGTCGCGGTGTACAGCGTGCCGTCCAGACGGTAATCGGCGTCGACACCGTACTGCTCACAGAACTCGCCGATCGCGTGGATACTGCGTTCCGATTCCTTGACCAGACGTACCGCTTCCTCGACGCCAAACAAGCGCTCAAGGGTGAAATACTTCGCCGACCACGACAGCGCACACCCGCCATTACGCCCACTGGCGCCAGCGCCGCAGATGTCCGCTTCGATCAGCAACACATCGAGTTCGGGGTTCTGTTGCTTGAGCATGATCGCCGTCCACAACCCGGTGTAGCCACCGCCGACGATGCACACATCGGCGCGGACTTCGCCGTGCAACGGCGGGCAGGTTTCAGAGCTGTCGGCCTGCAAGGCCTGCTCCAGCCAAAACGGTCTCATGTGGGGTTCTCCAAGTCAGATGGCCACGACCCAGCCTGCCGCGAGCGCCGCAGCAGGCCGCGAGGCAAAGGGTTTCAGGAACGCAGGGGTTTGATCGTCAGCGGGCAATTGGGGATTGAGGCACGCGGCTCCATCACGCCGACCGGACGGCTGTTCCAGTGCGGAATCAGCACCAGCGCCGAGAACAGCGCACAACCGGCGAAGACGATGAACACCGTCACCGAGTCGAAGTAGCCTGGCAGCAAACCGCCGAGTACCGCGCCGACCGAGCCGCAGCCGTTGACGAAACCGGCCGCCGTGGCGCCGGCCTTGGCTTTGCCGAAGTCGATCGCGGCGGCACCGCTGATCATTGAATCCGGGCCGTAGAGGGTCAGGCCCATGACAAACAACAATGCGACCACCAGCAACACACTGCCGCTCTGCAACGCAGCCATGAACAGCGCCAGCGTCACGGTCAGCGCCAACAAGCTCAATACGCAGGCCGGCATACGCCGGGCACCAAAGAGTTTGTCCGAGGCCAGCCCGATCAGGATCGGCCCGAGCAACCCGGCCAGTTCGAACGAGGTGGGAATGATCGCCGCGCCGACCTTGCCGACACTCGGCATCTGTTCAAAGACAATCACCGGCCCCCACAACAGAATCGCGTATCGTGCCGGTTTCAACATGAAATACGCCAGACCCAGTACCAGCACCGTGCGGTTACGCAGGATTTCCTTCAACGGCTCCCAGACGCTGAGTTTGCTGTTGGCTTCGGTTTCTTCCGCCGTCAGTTCAGGCTCCGGCTCGACCGCCGGCAAGCCGACGTCTTCGGGTTTATTGCGCTGGAAGATAAAGAACAACACCGCCACCACGGCAACCACCACCGCACTGGAAATGAATGCCGCGTGCCAGGTGCCCATCAAGGTATACGCCCACCAACCGGCGAACGGCGACGCTACCAGACCACCAAACGCGTAGCAGGAACTCCATAACCCGAGCACTCGCCCGCGTTGTTGGGAAGGGAAAAAACTGCCGAGGTTTTTGCACAATCCCGACCATCCGGTGGACTGCGCCAACCCCTGAATCAACATGCAGGTGGCGAAGATTGGCAACGTCGCGTAACTGCCCATCACCAGCGCCGCGGCGGCGGAAATCAGCAAACCACCGAGCACCACGACCCGTGGGCCAAAGCGGTCAGCGAGCATGCCCCAAGTGAACTGGCCGAGGGCATAAGCCGCCAGATAAATCGCATCGAGGTTGGCCATGGCCATCTTGTCGAGCATGAAGGTGGGGTCTTCGGCGATGCCGAGTTTGGCCACCGAAAACGCTTTGCGGGTGAAGTAGAAAGCGGCGTACGCCAGCCAGGTAATCGCGAAAATCTGCACGCGCCAACGCGCAATGGTGCCGATGTGCTTGTTCATGGTGGTTCTGACCTCAGGGTGTGAGTGTGCCGGCAGAATCGTTAAGCAAAACGCCTGTGTTTTTATTGTTGAGCACTGCGATATCACCCCGTCCCTAAGGCGATATCGGTCAGATGAGTCCTGCTGTTGCACGCACAGGCTCATGGCCACCGTGCGGCCCGAGCGGGCAGTCAGCGATGGCGTGAGCCGATCAAAGCAATTACTGTTTAATAAATAAAATCGATTTATCGTATTTCACACATAAGCTCAGCTTGTTACTGACTTATCGATCAGGTGACTGCATGTCGGTGTCCCACGCCCAACTCAAAGCCTTCCACGCCGTGGCCGTGCATGGAAGCTTCACCAAAGCCGCCGAGCGCCTTTTTCTCACGCAACCGGCGATATCCGACCAAGTGCGCAAACTCGAAGAGCGTTTCGGCGTTTTGCTGTTTCACCGCAATAAACGTTCCGTGCGCCTGACCGACCTGGGCGAGCGCTTACTGGCGATCACCCAGCGCCTGTTTGTAATTGAAGCCGAAGCGCAGGAACTGCTGCAGGAATCCCAGGCCCTGCAGACCGGCAGCCTGATTCTGGCGGTGGATGCACCGGTGCACGTGTTGCCGCAGATCGCGCGGTTCTGTGAGCGCTATCCGGGCATCAGCGTGAAGATCGAGACCGGCAATACCGATGAATCGCTGTTTCGCCTGTTCAACTATCAGGCCGATCTGGCGTTGCTTGGGCGTGATGTCAGTGATGAACGCTTGCTGTGTGTGCCGCTGCGCAATGATCCGATGGTGGCGTTCGTATCACGCAATCATCCGTGGGCCGAACGTGAATCGATTTGCCTGGCAGACCTGGATGACACGCCGCTAGTGTTGCGTGAACACGGTTCGGTGACGCGGCAAACGCTGGAAGAGGAAATGGCGCGGGCGGGGTTTCGTATTCGTCCGGCGATTCAGGTTGAGGGGCGGGAAGCGGCGCGCGAGGCGGTGGTGGTCGGGATTGGTGTCGGCGTTGTTTCGGCGGCGGAGTTTGGTGCGGATTCGCGGGTGTGTGCGTTGCCGATAATAGATTGCACACGACGACTGACGGAGACGCTGGTGTGTTTGCGCGAGCAAAGCAATCGACGGGTGGTGGCGACCTTCCTCGATATGGTTCGCGACAGTCTTGTGTAAGGAATACCGGCCCCATCGCTGGCAAGCCAGCTCCCACAGGTTTCTTGGCTGTACCCAGCACCTTTGAACGACCGAGATCACTGTGGGAGCTGGCTTGCCAGCGATTGGGGCGACTCGGTGTATCAGGCCGGCGCCAAGCCAAAGAACGCCTGAATCAAGCGCAACTCCCGGCGCCGCTCCATGCAACCAATCATGTGCCGATTAACCAGCCCTTCGCCGACAATCGGAATCGCCACCACCCTCGGGTCATGACTGACCTCCACCGAGGACACCACGCCAACGCCCAACTCAGCGGCAACGGCCTCGGTCACCGCCTCACGGCTGTCCAGTTCCAGCAACACCCGCGGATGGATCGATGCCTGCGTGCAAGCCTCATCAAACGTGCGCCGGGTGATCGAACTCGGCTCGCGCAACACCATGATCACTTGATCCAGCTCCTTGAGCTTCACTTCCCCGGTGCGCATCGCCCACGCATGCCCTGCCGGTACCAAGGCGCAGATCCGTGATTCGCTCAACGCTTGCAGATGCAAGCCTTTGCGCGGCTCCACTTCGGTCAACACCGCCACATCGGCGTGTTCCGACAACAACGCCGCGAGGGTTTCCTGAGCATTGCCCAAACGAAGATTCACGGTGATCCCCGGATACCGCGCACGCAGGCTGGCGAGCATCGGCATGACCATGTGCGGCCCGTCCGCCGCCACTTCCAGCCGTCCGGTGAGTAATTGCCGGTTGGCCTCGAGCATTGTCTGCGCCTCTTCCGCGAGGCCAAACATTGCGCGGGTAATCGCCGCGAGTTTGGTGCCCTCCTCGGTCAGTTCCACCCGTCGCGCGGTGCGCCGCAACAGGGTGATCTGATAGTGCTCTTCCAACGCCTTGATGTGCCCGGTAACCGCCGGCTGACTGATGAACAAGCGCGCGGCGGCGCGGGTGAAGCTGCCTTCACGGGCCACGGCGTCGAACGCGCGGAGCTGGAACAGGTTCATGAATAACTCTCGCTGATGGCTGGCATAACAACAAACAATTTGATTGATGCAACGGCGAATTGCAACGTATGCCCCGTAGCTTCATCCCACAGCGCAATCCGAGGACATACGAATGAGTATCGCCGAACCCATCCTGCTCACTCCCGGCCCGTTGACCACTTCGGCCCGCACCCGCCAGGCGATGATGGTCGACTGGGGGTCATGGGATGACCGCTTCAATCAACTGACCGCCAGCCTGTGCGAACAACTGCTGGCGATCCTCAACGGCGCCGCCACTCACCACTGCGTGCCATTGCAGGGCAGCGGCACCTTCGCTGTTGAAGCGGCCATCGGCACCCTGGTGCCGCGTGACGGCAAAGTGCTGGTGCTGATCAACGGTGCCTACGGCAAGCGTCTGGCGAAGATCTGCGAAGTGCTCGGCCGCTCGTTCAGCACCTTCGAAACCGCTGAAGATGAGCCGACCACCGCCGCTGACGTCGATCGCCTGTTGCGCGCCGATAGCAACATTACCCACGTTGCGCTGATCCACTGCGAAACCAGCACCGGCATTCTCAACCCGCTGGCGGAGATTGCCCAGGTCGTCGCGCAACACGGCAAACGCCTGATCATCGACGCCATGAGCTCCTTCGGCGCACTGCCGGTGGATGCGCAGCAAGTGCCGTTCGACGCACTGATCGCCGCGTCCGGCAAATGCCTGGAAGGCGTGCCGGGGATGGGCTTCGTGTTTGCTCGCAAAGAGTCACTGGCCGCTGCCGCCGGTAACTCGCATTCGCTGGCAATGGACCTGTACGACCAGCACGCTTACATGATGAAAACCGGGCAATGGCGCTTCACCCCGCCGACCCACGTGGTCGCGGCGCTGCACGAAGCGCTGCTGCAATACAACGAAGAAGGTGGCCTGCCGGCGCGGCATGCGCGCTATGCCGCCAACTGTCAGGCATTGATGGATGAGATGGGCAAACTCGGTTTGCGCAGCTTCCTGCCGGCGGCGATTCAGGCGCCGATCATTGCCACGTTCCATGCGCCGCAAGATCCGCGTTATCAGTTCAAGGATTTCTACGAGCGGGTCAAGGCCAAGGGTTACATCCTCTATCCGGGCAAATTGACCCAGGTCGAGACCTTCCGCGTCGGTTGCATCGGCCATGTCAGCCCGGACGAAATGCGCCAGGCCGTGGCGGCGGTCGGCGAAGTGCTGCGCGAGATGGAAGTCCTCGAAATCTAAGCCACACCACCAATCCCTTGTAGGAGTGAGCCTGCTCGCGATGAGGCCGTGTCAGTCGACGAAGATGTTGAATAATCAACCGCTATCGCGAGCAGGCTCATTCCTACAGTTTGAATTGCATTGCCAACTCAGGAATTTGATCAACATGAACTACGTCAATCCAAACAAGCTGCAAGCCGCGATCCTCGACTGGGCCGGCACCGTGGTCGATTTCGGCTCGTTCGCACCCACGCAGATCTTCGTCGAAGCCTTCGCCGAGTTCGACGTGCAGGTCTCCATCGAAGAAGCCCGTGGCCCGATGGGCATGGGCAAGTGGGATCACATCCGCACCCTCTGCGATCAGCCGCAAGTGGCCGAGCGTTATCGCAAGGCATTCGGCCGCACGCCGACCGATGACGACGTCACCGCGATCTACAAGCGCTTCATGCCGCTGCAGATCGAGAAGATCGCCGAGCACTCGGCGCTGATTCCCGGCGCACTGGAAACCATCGCCAATCTGCGTCAGCAAGGGATCAAGATCGGTTCCTGCTCAGGCTACCCGAAGCAAGTGATGGACAAGGTCGTCGAACTGGCTGCCACCAACGGCTACGTCGCCGACCACGTGGTTGCCACAGACGAAGTGCCGAATGGTCGCCCATGGCCGGCACAGGCCCTGGCCAACGTCATCGCGCTGGGCATCGACGATGTCGCGGCGTGCGTGAAGATCGATGACACCGTGCCGGGCATTCTCGAAGGCCGCCGCGCCGGGATGTGGACCGTGGCACTGATCTGCTCGGGCAACGCGCTGGGTCTGGATTACGCCGGTTTCCGCGCCTTGGGCAGCGATGAACTGGCCAGCGAACGCAAGCGCATTCACGCGCTGTTCGAAGGCTCGCGCCCGCATTACATGATCGACACCATCACCGATTTGCCGGAAGTGATTGCTGACATCAACAAGCGCCTGGCCAACGGCGAGATGCCGCAATCGAGCTGATTCCTGGCGCTGGCTGCAAACAAAAACGCCAGCGTCTGCAAGACGCTGGCGTTTTTTATTGGCAAAGCCCCCATTCAGAGCATTGAAAGTCCGATCAGCCTCAGGCAAATCCGCCAAAGCGGATTACAGTTAAAGCATGCCGTCGCCCAAGAACGGCCGTTTTGACCCTGATCTGTGAGGACACACCGTATGCCGTGGACAAGTTCCGAATCGCGCTACAGCACCGTCTCGGTCCTGTTGCACTGGCTGATGCTGGTCCTGTTGGTGCTGGTGTACGCCAGCATGGAGTTGCGCGGCCTGTTTCCCAAAGGCAGTGGCGGGCGCACGCTGATCCGCGAAGTGCACTACATGCTCGGCCTGACCGTGTTTGTGCTGGTGTGGTTTCGCCTGCTCGCGCGCAGCATTGGCCCGGCGCCGAAAATCTTCCCCGCCTCGCCGCAATGGCAAACCGTGCTGGCGCGGCTGATGCACTGGGCGTTGTACCTGTTCATGATCAGCATGCCCATTCTCGGCTGGCTGATCACCAGCGCCGAAGGGCATCAGGTGATGTTCTACGGTTTTGATCTGCCGCTGCTGGTCGCGGAGAACAAGGATTTCGCCAAACAGGTCGAGTACTGGCATGTGCTCATTGCCACGATCGGCTACTGGCTGATCGGGCTACATGCCCTGGCGGGGATCTATCACCATTATGTGGTGCGCGATAACACCCTGCTGCGGATGATGCCCAAGCGCGGTTGAGCGTCAGGGGCTGGCGATAAACCCGCGCCGCCCCTGCAAACCTCCGGTATGAATGAAGATCAGCCGTGTGCCGGCTGCGAACCTGCCCGCCTCGACTTGCAGTTTGAGCGCCAGCAACGCCTTGCCGGTGTACAGCGGCTCCAGAGGAACGCCGCTGGCCTGCTCGGTTTGTTCGATGAACTCAAGCAACGCCGGATCAACCTTGGCGAAACCGCCGCGGCTGGCGTCGATCAGTTCATAGCGCCCGTTGCCCTGCCCTGCGGCTTGCAGGATCGACTCGACTTGCGGCGCCACGCCGTGATCATCTGGCACAGCCAGCGCGCCATAGACCGGGTGGGCCCCTGCTTCGGCCAGCAGCAATCCCGCCAATGTCGTGCCGGTGCCGCAGGCCAGCCACCAAGCGTGATAATCACTCCAGCCCAGCGTGTGCAATTGCGCTTGCACCTGCTGTTTGATGGCCGCACAACCGAGCGCCCCCGTTAAGCTGCCACCGCCCTCGGGCACCGCATACAACTGCGGATACTGCGCGCGCCAAGGCGCCCAGAATCCCGGTTCATTGCGTGCGCGATAGCCGCCATAACCCAACCAATGCAGTTGCATGCCGAAGGCTTGCAGATCCTGCACGGTCGGCGTTTCCTGCGCATGCCCGCGCAACAGCCCCACGGTTTTGAACCCCAGCCGTTTTCCCGCCGCCGCCAACGCATGCAGATGATTGGAGTGAGCCCCACCGAGACTGATGATGCCTTCGGCACCCACGCGATCAGCGGCCTTGAGGTGTTCGACGAGTTTGAACCATTTGTTGCCGCTGATCAGCGGGTCGATCTGGTCGAGGCGCAGGATGGCGACTTCAATGCCGGCGGTTGCGAGCCAGTCGAGTTGAAGCGGTTGTAGCGGGGCTTGGGGGAGCCAGTTGGAGGGAGGCAAAAGCATGGGCGGCGATTCGATCTGGACAGAGCCGGCATTCTAGTCGCTCACAAGCCGCCATCGCGAGCAGGCTCACTCCTACATTGGTTTGGTGGTGCTCACTGCATCTGTGAACAACACAAACCCTGTGGGAGCGAGCCTGCTCGCGAAAGCGGAGTGTCAGCCAATACATATGTCGACTGACACCACGCCTTCGCGAGCAGGCTCGCTCCCACAGGTTCAGCGCAGGGCTTAAAGTTCAGCGGCGAGGCGCGAACCCTGGTTGATCGCACGCTTGGCATCCAGCTCCGCCGCGACATCGGCGCCGCCGATCAGGTGCACGTTCTGCCCCGCCTCAACCAGACCGTCGTGCAGTTCACGCAGCGGATCCTGCCCCGCGCAAATCACAATGTTGTCCACCGCCAGCAGTTGTGGCTCGCCAGTTTCACCGATTCGAATGTGCAGGCCTTGGTCATCGATGCTCAGGTATTCAACGCTGTTGAGCATCTGCACCTGTTTGTTCTTCAAACCGGTACGGTGAATCCAGCCGGTGGTTTTACCCAGACCATCACCGACCTTGGTTTTCTTGCGCTGCAACAGAAACACTTCACGGGCCGGGGCATGCGGTGCGGCTTTGATCCCGGCGACGCCACCGCGAGCCTCCAGTTTGGTATCGATGCCCCACTCTTTCCAGAACGCGGCGCGATCCTGACTGGTGGCCACGCCTTCGTGGACAAGGAATTCCGACACATCGAAACCGATACCGCCGGCGCCGATCACAGCGACACGCTTGCCGACCGGTTTACGCTCAAGGATCACATCCAGGTAGCTCAGCACCTTGGCGTTGTCGACGCCCGGAATCGCCGGCACACGCGGCGCAATGCCGGTGGCAAGGATGATTTCGTCGTACCCGCCTTCAACCAGTTTCGCCACGTCGACGCGGGTGTTCAGGCACACCTCAACGTTAGTGGTCTGCAGCTTGCGCTTGAAGTAACGCAGGGTTTCGAAAAACTCTTCCTTGCCCGGCACGCGCTTGGCGATGTTGAACTGGCCGCCGATTTCACTGGCCGAATCGAACAACGTCACCTGATGGCCGCGCTCGGCAGCTACAGTGGCGGCGGACAAACCGGCAGGGCCAGCGCCGACCACGGCGATTTTCTTGCTCTGCTGCACCGGCAGGTAGTTGAGTTCGGTTTCGTGGCACGCACGCGGGTTGACCAGACAGCTGGTCAGCTTGCCGCCGAAGGTGTGGTCGAGGCACGCCTGGTTGCAACCGATGCAGGTGTTGATTTCATCCGCACGACCTTCAGCGGCCTTGTTGACGAAGTCCGGGTCGGCGAGGAACGGCCGCGCCATCGAGACCATGTCGGCATCGCCCTCGGCAAGAATCTGCTCGGCGATTTCCGGGGTGTTGATGCGGTTGGTGGTGATCAGCGGGATCTTCACCGAGCCGCGCAGTTTGGCCGTGACCTTGCTGAACGCCGCACGCGGCACTTTGGTGGCGATGGTCGGGATCCGCGCTTCGTGCCAGCCGATGCCGGTGTTGATGATGGTCGCGCCGGCTTGCTCGATGGCTTTGGCCAGGGTGACGATCTCGTCCCAGGTGCTGCCGCCCTCGACCAGATCGAGCATCGACAGACGGAAAATGATGATGAAGTTCGGGCCGACGGCTTCGCGTACACGGCGAACGATTTCCACCGGCAGGCGCATACGGTTTTCGTAGCTGCCACCCCAACGGTCGGTGCGGTGATTGGTGTGCGCGGCGAGGAACTGGTTAATGAAATACCCTTCCGAGCCCATGATCTCGACGCCGTCATACTCGGCGGTCTGCGCCAGTACCGAGCAGGTGACGAAATCGTTGATCTGCTTCTCGATGCCTTCCTCGTCCAGCTCTTTGGGCTTGAACGGGTTGATCGGGGCCTGGATCGCACTCGGCGCGACCTGCTTCGGGCTGTAGGCATAACGCCCAGCGTGAAGGATCTGCATGCAAATCTTCCCGCCCGCGTCGTGCACCGCGCGGGTGACGATGCGGTGCTTGAGCGCTTCTTCCTCGGTGGTCAGCTTGGCCGCACCAGAATAGACGCCGCCCTCGTCGTTCGGACCGATACCGCCAGTGACCATCAGGCCAACGCCGCCTCGGGCACGCTCAGCGAAGTACGCCGCCATGCGCTCGAAACCACCCGGTTTTTCTTCAAGGCCCGTGTGCATCGAGCCCATCAGGGTGCGGTTGCGCAGCGTGGTGAATCCCAGGTCCAGCGGGGCCAACAGGTGCGGGTAATGAGCGGCGGTCATCGGTAACTCCACAACGAGCAATCACGGAAAAGTTGCGGGAGCTCTGCGGCCCCCATCAGTCATGTTCGACAGACTAAGAGTCGCATCGCTGTCACTCAATGACCGTAACTGACAACTTATTGATCCAAATGCGCAGCGCCCCTTGGCAACCGGAGCCATGGGCCCTACCCTAGTCGCCATACCCTGCACCCGGTAGTTGTTGGTTTTCATGCGCAAACTTTTGTACCTGTTTTTTTCCATGGCCCTCGTTGCCGCCCTGACCACCTACGCCATGTGGGCGGCGGACCGGCCGGCGGGGCATTACCTGTCGGACTTACGCATTAAAGTCGCGGTCGATCAGGGCACCCCCGCCGATCGCGGCAATCTGCTGGGCATCCAGCCCGAACTGTTTCCCACCGATTATCAAAGCGCCGAACGCTTGCACCGCAAACTCGCGGCTTATCTGCAGCAAGCCCAGGATCAAGGCCTGCTGAATGACAAAACCGTCGTGGTATTGCCGGAAAACGTCGGCACCTGGTTGCTGCTCAGCGGTGAAAAAGACGAGCTGTATCAGGCCCCGACCCTCGCCGAGGCGATGAACTGGCTGGCGGCGAGCAATCCGTTGTTGTTCGCCCGCGCCTGGTTCAGTGCCAACGGCAGTGACCGCCTCAATGACGCGTACCTGCGCATGAAATCCAAGGCGATGGCCAAGGATTACCAGGCACTGTTCGGTGGTCTGGCCAAAGAGTTTCATGTGACGCTGGTGGCGGGTTCGATCGTGCTGCCGGAACCGAGCATCCGTGATGGCCAGCTCAAACCCGGCAGCGGTGCGCTGTTCAACAGCAGCGTGGTGTTCGGCCGTGACGGCGTGCCGCTGGGTCAGCCGCAACGGCAGATGCACCCGGTGTTCGATCAACGTGAAGTGATCGAAGGTGCAGACAAACATGCGCTCAACGTGGTCGACACCCCGGCCGGACGCCTCGGTGTGCTGATTGGCAGCGACAGTTGGTATCCGGACAATTACCGCAAACTCGATGAGCAAAACGCACAATTGGTTGCGGTGCCGGCGCAGGTGTTCGGCCAAGGTGCGTGGAATCAGCCATGGCGCGGTTACAAAGGTTCAAGTACCCCGGGCTCGGTCAGTCTCAAACCCGGTGAGCTTACAGAAGGACAGGCTTGGCATCGGTTGACGCTGACCGCGCAGCCACCGAGCAGCCGAGCGATCGCCGGCATCAGTGTGTTCCTGCGCGGGCAGTTCTGGGACAAGGCCAGTGCCGGTCAGAGTTTCCTCAGCAGCAACGGTCAGCAGTTCGCCGATGGCGAGGCCCGTGGCGCGCGTTTGTTGAACATCTGGTTGTAAGCCATGAAACCGCTGCCGATGCGTTTGGGGGATCTGTCGGTGGGCTTCGTGCACAGCCTCGCCGATGCCGTGCGCAGTCATGCGCTCGATCCGCAGCCGCTCCTCGAGCAATATGGCCTCGACGCCGCACGGCTGGCCGAGGCCGGGGCGCGTTTGTCGATTCCGCGCTATATGCGCCTGGGCCACGCGGCGATTCAACTGACCGGCAATTCGGCGTTGGGATTGCGCATGGGCCAGCTCAGTCGCCTGAGCCAGGCCGGGCTGGCCGGTGTCACCGCCGCACAAGCGCCGACCGTGCGTGAGGCCGCGCGCTGCCTGATCCGTTTCGAAGCGTTGTACGGTTCCAACTATCGCGGCCAGTCGAGTTTTCACGAAGACGCCCATGGCGCGTGGCTGCGTTTCTATTCGATCAGCCCGTACAACGCCTATAACCGTTTTGTCGTGGACTCAATCATCGCCGGGTGGTTGCACCAGCTCTCCAGTGTCAGCGGTGAACCGCTGCGCGCCGAACGCATTGAAATCGAATTCGATGAGCCCGATTACCGCGAGGCTTACAGCGTGCTGGGGGATTGCCCGATCCAGTTCGGTGCCGAGCGTAATCAACTGCGCCTGAACCTCAACAGCCTCGCACAGCGCAATCCCGAGCATTGCCCGAGTACCTGGCGGCATCTGCTGCAGTTGTGTGAGCGGGAACTTGAGCAATTGACCCGAACCCGCAGCCTGCGCGAACGCATCACTCAGCTATTGGGGCCGTTGCTCAATGGCGGCCGGGAACCCGACCTGGAAGAAGTGGCGGCACGCCTGAAGCTGCCGACCTGGACGTTACGGCGCAAACTGGCCGAAGAAGGCACGCAGTTTCGCGCGATCCTCAACGACACGCGTCGGGATCTGGCGATGACCTACATCCGCGACACCGAACTGGCTTTTGGCGAAATCGCCTACCTGCTGGGTTTCGCTTCAGCCGAAGCGTTCCAGCGAGCCTTTAAACGCTGGAGCGGTCAGACGCCCGGCGAATTCCGCCGCAGTCACCGCAAAACGGCATAAAAGCGGCTGCGCGTTACCAGCTTCAAGCTGCAAGTCAAAGCTCGGTGGCGTCTTCGGCGGGCTCGGGTTGATCCAGTTCAAAGGCCTGATACTCGAGCAGCTCTTCTTGATATTCATCCATCGTGTAATCCCCCTGCTGCTCTCTTGAATGGGCCTGAGCAAATGCCCAGTGCCTCGAGCTTAACGTGCTCGTGTGAAGGAAAAGTGAAACCCGGCCTTCATGATTAAAACGTAGCAGGTGGTCAGGAATTTATCGCGGGAATTTTGTCAGGGGAATGTAACTAGATTTTAAGCCACCGCAAAAACCACTGTGGGAGCGAGCCTGCTCGCGAAGGCGGCCAGTCAGTCACATGCGTGCTGAATGTTCCGACGCTTTCGCGAGCAGGCTCGCTCCCACAGGGATTTGCGGTGAGGCTGGTTTATTGGCCGGACGCTGGCATCGCCGGAATCGGCTCGGATGGCGGCGGGATGTCCGGGTTGGCCGGTGGCGTGATGGTTTCGGTCGTCGGCGCCGGTGCAGGTTCTGCGCTCGGCGCCGGAGTGATCGGCGCGGCCTCTGCCGGTGGCGCAACCGGTTCAGACGTCACTGGCGCGGCCTCGGTGGGTGCGGGAGCGGGCTCCGCTGCAGGCGCAGGGGTTGCGGCGGGCGCAGGCGTTGGAGTCGGCGTTGGCGCCAGCGCTGCCGGAGCCGCCTTCGCCTCAGGCACACCGAGGTCAGCCTTCGGCTTCTCTTCAATGTGCGCAGCTTTCTTTGCTTCCGCCGGCAGGAACAACTCCACCAGCGTGAAGAAGCGCTCATAGAACTTCTGCGACGTCACCGTCTCACTGGCCACCTTGACCATCGAATCGTCGGACGAGCCGATCGGCATCGACACCGAACCCAACACACCCACGCCGAGGCTGGCGGAGTTGTTGGTCTTCTTCAGCGCATAACGATCCTGCAAGGCGTTGGCAAACATCGTCGCATGGTGCCCGACACTGCCGTCATCGGCGCAGACCACGTTGAAGCTGATCTCCATGTGGGTGTCGCCGGTTTGCTGGAAACTCTTGTGGCCACTGACCAGTTTCGGGTCACTGCTGGTGATGATGTAGCCCTGGCTGAGCAACGCACGACGGGCCGCTTCGCAACTGACCGAATCGGTCACCGGGTAATTGCGCGAAAACGTACCAGAGTCATCGAAGTTCTCATGCTCATACATCGGCTTGTCTTTCGAACAGCCGGCAACAGCGGTCAACAACAGCGCCAACCCGACAACACGCATGGGAGTGGAAATCAACATTGAACATCCTGAGAGAAAACAGTCCGGGGCGTATTGTGCAACAGATCACGACCCTGCGGCGCATGGATTAGTGTCTTAAAGCAGTTACAACTCTATCGACCGCGCGTTGCGGGAAAAAGTCGCAACGCCAGATGATCGATGAACACGCGCAGTTTCGCCGTGGCGTGGCGACTCGATGGCCATAGGACCCAGAACTGCCCGGTGTGTTCCAGATGCGCATCCAGCACCCGCTGCAAGCGCCCTTGGGCCTCGGCCTCACGGGTCATGAAATCAGGCAGACAGGCAATGCCCATACCGGCCAGCACCGTGTGGCTCACGGCCTCGATGGACGTACTGACCAGCCGCGTCGGCAACGTCGGCTCGGCGGCACCTTGCGCGCGGATCAGCGGCCATGTTTCCAGTTTGCCGGTCGCATGAAACGTATGCCGCAGGCACGCGTGCGCTGCCAGATCGCCCGGCGTTTGTGGCACACCGCGTTGCGCCAGATAGGCCGGGCTGGCCACCAGCACCATGTGAAAATCGCCCAACGGTCGCGCCATCAGTCGCGAATCTCGCGGTTTGCCGGTACGGATCACCGCGTCGAAACCTTCCTCAACCACATCGACCATGCGATCGGTCAAATCCAGATCCAGTTCAATCTGCGGGTACAACCCCATGAACTCGGTCATGACCGGCATCACCAGGCCATGCACCTGCGGCAGGCTGATGCGTAACTTGCCATGGGGTTTGGCGGCGGCATCACACAACTCGAATTCCGCCGCCTCGACTTCAGCGAGGATCTTGCGACAGCGCTCCAGAAACAGCGCGCCCTCACTGGTCAGCGTGACGCTGCGCGTGGTGCGTTGGAACAGGCGCACGCCGAGTCGCGCCTCCAGCCGCGCGATACTTTTGCCCACCGCCGACGATGACACCCCTTGCAAGCGGCCAGCCTCAGTGAAACTGCGCGTTTCGGCGACCTGAACAAACACCGAAATACTGCCCAGGCTATCCATACCACTCTCCCATTGCTGACATCCGTGTCCGATATGTTCGGAACCTTAACCCGTTTTTCACCGATGTGCAGCGCTCTACCCTGTGCTCCTCGTCAACTCTGCACACGGATGCCGGCTCATGAACGACGCACAACTCGATTGCCCCGCACTTGAACAACCTGCCGAACGCCGCGAGCGATTACCCCTTGCTGCGCTGCTGGCACTGGCCACCGCCGGATTCATTACGGTCATGACCGAAGCCATGCCCGCCGGCCTGTTGCCGCAGATGAGCAGCGGCCTGAATGTCTCCCAGGCGCTGATCGGGCAATTGGTCACGCTGTACGCAATCGGCTCGATTCTGGCAGCGATTCCACTGACGATCGCCACCCGCGGCTGGCGGCGCAGACCGCTGCTGCTGTCCGCCATCGGCGGCTTTGCCATCGCCAACAGCATCACCGCGCTGTCGGAGCTGTACTGGCTAACGTTGATTGCACGTTTCATTGCCGGCGTATTTGCCGGATTACTTTGGGCACTGCTGGCCGGATATGCGAGCCGTATGGTCGCCCCGCACCTGCAAGGCCGCGCCATCACCGTGGCCATGCTCGGCGCGCCGCTCGCGCTATCGCTGGGAATACCCGTCGGCACCCTGCTCGGCAGCCTGATCGGTTGGCGTCTGAGCTTCGCGATCATGACCGCGCTGACCGTAGTGTTGGTGGTCTGGGTACGCTGGCAAGTACCGGACTTCGCCGGCGAACGCGTGGGAAAGCGCATGCCGCTGCGTCAGGTGTTTAACTTGCCGGGCGTGCGAGCCGTATTGTTTGTCACCCTCACCTACGTCGTCGCGCACAACTTGCTCTACACCTACATCGCGCCCTTTCTGCAGCTTTCCGGGCTGGATACCAATGTCGACCGCGTGTTGCTGGTATTCGGCCTCGCCTCGGTGCTGAGCCTGTGGATCGTCGGCAGCCTGATCGACCGTTGGCTACGCGAACTGGTATTGATCAGCGCCGGATTGTTCATGCTCTCGGCGATAGCACTGGGTCTGTGGCGCGACTCGCCGAATGTGGTGTACATCGCCACCGCTGTGTGGGGACTGGCGTTTGGCGCAATGCCATCGCTGCTGCAGACCGCCTCAGCGAAAACCGCGAAAGAGGCTGCTGACACAGCGCAATCGATGCTGGTGACGTTGTGGAATGTCGGGATTGCTGGTGGGGGGTTGGTGGGTGGTGTGTTGCTGGGCAACCTCGGTGTGGGGGCGTTTCCGTGGATCGTTGCAGGGTTGTTGGTGTTGACCCTGTCAGTAACTATCAAAGCTCGGAAACATGGTTTTCCAAGAGCCGAATGAGACCGAATGAGCTGTTGGATTAAGACCTGACCGCTGGAAATCGGCCGATTGACAGGCCGCCATCGCGAGCAGGCTCACTCCTACAATGGAACTGAGTACATCAGACAGAAGATGGGTCGGCTGTCAGGCCGCC